>NZ_CANKZT010000005.1:0-208324 GCF_947488365.1 uncultured Rossellomorea sp.
TCCAGCTGCGGGGGCTTGGGGCTCGAGGTCATAAGTCAAGCCGACCAAAAAGGCAAAGAACGCCTTTCCGGTCGACTAGCCTTATGCTTGTCGCCCCAGGGCAAGCCCCCTCCGCTTTTCGAGATGTCCAGCTGCGGGGGCTTGGGGCTCGAGGTCATAAGTCAAGCCGACCAAAAAGGCAGAGAACGCCTTTCCGGTCGACTCGCCTTATGCTTGTCGCCCCAGGGCGAGCCCCCTCCGCTTTTCGACGTGTCCAGCTCCAGCGGGTAGAGGCTCGAGGTCATAAGCCAAACTTACCAAAAAGGCAAAAAGCGCCTTTCCGGTAAGTTCGCCTTATGCTTGTCGCCTCTGACCAACCCGCCTCCGCTTTTCTGTAAATGTGTTGAAAATGTGAACAATTTGGGAACGCGTGGATAGGTTGTGAACTTTTTAACTTGAACGCATTGACATAGATAAAGCCCTATTGTATGCTTACAAAGGGTATAAAATGATAAGGTTTTCACAAGGGTTGAACCCGTATGAAAACGGTTTTTCATCATTTGTACAGTGTTAATGATTTTCCACTAAATCACATGTGTGGAGATGAAAAAAATGCGTCAAAATGATCGACGCCCGTATCAATCGATGGTCTTGTATTCTGCTATTCTTTCCCAGCTTGTTGGTTCTATTTTAATAGGGATCTTCGGCGGGAGATGGTTAGATGGAATATGGAACACCACACCACTTTTCTTAATTATTGGACTACTCCTTGGGCTCGCAACAGGAATCTACACCATGCTCCGTACAGTCCAACATTTCAATTCGGGAGATTAATGTAAATGCCAGAACTTCAGCAAGTGTTTAACAGGCATCGTAAGTACATATTTTTCCTCCTTTCCCTTTACGTCCTCGGTTGGGGTTTCACTTCCTATCAGTCTATTTTCCTTGGGCTTATTTTGGGGACAGGCATCAGTCTGTTTAGTCACTGGCTGATCATGAGGAGAACCGTGCGATTCGGTGATGCAGTAGAAGCTGGTCAAAAGGTTCGATCTTTAGGGACCTTCTCAAGGATGGCAGGTGCGGCCTTTGCAGTGATCATTGCAACGGAATACCCTGAGCACTTTCATCTCCTGAGCGTCATTATTGGATTAATGACAATTTATGTTGTCATTATGATAGATTATTTTATTCAGCAGCTTAAATCTCATAAATAGCGGGGAAGAGAGGTGAATTTCATTGCATCATGAAAATCCTACAGCCGAGTTTCTAGGGTTAACTTTTAACCTGGCGAACGTACTGATGATCACAGTGGCAAGTGCCGTTGTATTCCTCATCGCCGTTCTGTCAACTCGTAGACTGGCCATGAAACCGACCGGAGTGCAAAACTTTATGGAATGGGTCATGGACTTTGTCAAAAATATTGTGAAAAGTAATATGGATTGGAAAACAGGTGGTCGTTTCCATCTCCTTGGACTTACTTTACTCATGTACATTTTCGTATCAAACATGTTAGGGCTTCCGTTCTCGGTTGTCATTGACCACGAATTATGGTGGAAGTCACCAACAGCGGATCCAGTTATTACTATGACCCTGGCGGTTATGGTCGTTGTGTTAACACACTATTATGCAATCAAGATGAAGGGCTTCGGTGAATACGGTAAAGACTTCTTCAGACCTATGTCGTTCTTATTCCCGCTGAAGATTATTGAAGAGTTTGCCAACACACTAACGCTTGGTCTTCGTCTTTACGGTAACATTTACGCTGGGGAAATCCTGCTTACTTTACTGGTAGGAAGCCTGGCACACATGGGAGCAGCCGGATTACTGGGTGCCATTATTCCAACGATTGTATGGCAAGGTTTCTCAATCTTTGTCGGCGCAATCCAATCATTTATTTTTGTTATGTTAACGATGGTTTATATGGCTCACAAAGTCAGCCTGGACCATTAATATATACCCTGTTCAAAATTGAACAAAACTACTCAAAACATTTTTTCATACATTTAAAGGAGGAAATTCAGAATGGGTCTTTTAGCAGCAGCAATTGCAATCGGTTTAGCAGCACTAGGTGCAGGTATTGGTAACGGTCTTATTGTTTCACGTACGGTAGAAGGTATGGCTCGTCAACCGGAAGCTCGTGGAATGCTTCAAACTACAATGTTCATCGGGGTTGCGTTAGTAGAGGCGATTCCTATCATCGCAGTAGTTATCGCATTCATCGTAATGGGTCAATAATAGCAGTTTAAAGTTCAAGATGGCGAAGATCATTCGATAAGAACCTTCGCCATTCCTTTATGTTTGGTACTTAAGAACATTTGATTATGAATGGTACGGCATTTGCCGTTATTGTACAGCTTTCTTATGAAGGCATTGACTCTTGAAGGGAGTGAAACCGCGTGCTTACAAACGCATTTGTCCTTGGAGCTGGTGGCGGCTTTACAGGTGGAGATATCGTATTCCAGCTTGCTATGTTCCTTATCCTTCTTGCGTTATTGAAGAAGTTTGCTTGGGGTCCTTTGATGGGCATCATGCAAGAGCGTGAGAATCATATTGCAGGCGAAATAGAAGCGGCTGAACAAAGCCGTCTAGAAGCAAATAAGAGCTTGGAAGAACAGCGTCAACTTTTAAAAGAGGCTCGTCAAGAAGCGCAAGCGATGATCGAGAACTCTAAAAAGCAGGGCGATGAGCAACGTGAACAAATCATCATCGCGGCTCGTCAGGAATCTGAGCGCTTGAAAGAATCTGCGAAACGTGAAATCGAGACGCAGAAAGAACAAGCGATGGCAGCATTACGCGAGCAGGTTGCTTCACTATCTGTTCTGATTGCATCGAAAGTGATTGAAAAAGAACTTTCTGTTCAAGATCAACAGAAGCTGATCAACGATTATATTAAAGAGGCAGGAGAAGAGCGATGAGCTACTCTACAGTCGCAAAACGCTATGCGTTAGCTCTTTTCGATATTGCCAAAGAACAGAATCAATTAGAAGCGATTGAACAAGAGCTTCGTGCAGTGAAATCCGTTTTTATCCAAAATAAAGAATTAAGCATTCTTTTGGAAAATCCGAAGTTTTCGACGGATAAGAAGAAAGACATGTTGAAAGAAGCGTTCTCTTCTGTTTCTGTACCGGTATTGAATACACTGCTTCTTATGACTGATCGTCATCGTGAAGATCAGGTAGTGGGTGTTGTCGATGCATTCATCGAGCTTTCTAATGAAGCTAGAGGAATCGCAGAAGCAAAGGTGTATTCCGTACGTGCTTTAACAGAAGATGAGAAGACAGCAATCTCAGCTTCTTTTGCTAAGAGAATTGGTAAACAATCATTAAGAATTGAGAATGTGATAGACGAGAACATACTTGGCGGACTTAAGGTCCGTATCGGCAACCGTATTTATGACGGAACTCTTGCTGGCAAGTTGGATCGTCTTGAGCGTGAACTTGTTCGTTAACTTTCGTATAAATGAGGGGTGAAATTCATGAGCATCAAGGCGGAAGAAATCAGCGCGCTGATAAAAAAGCAAATTGAAAACTATCAGTCTGAGATGAAAGTAAGCGATGTAGGTACAGTTATCCAAATCGGTGACGGTATCGCTCGTGCTCATGGCCTCGACAATGTCATGGCTGGAGAGCTTGTTGAATTTTCTAACGGTGTCATGGGTATGGCGCAGAACTTAGAGGAAAACAACGTAGGTATTATCATTCTCGGACCATTTACAGACATTCGTGAAGGCGATGAGGTTCGTCGTACTGGACGTATCATGGAAGTTCCAGTAGGACAGGAATTAGTAGGTCGTGTTGTAAACTCACTTGGACAACCAGTTGATGGATTAGGTCCAATTGCGACAACGAAAACACGTCCAATTGAAGGCGGGGCACCTGGTGTAATGGATCGTAAATCCGTACACGAGCCACTTCAAACTGGTATCAAAGCGATCGACGCTCTAGTTCCAATCGGTCGTGGTCAACGTGAGTTAATCATCGGAGACCGTCAAACAGGTAAAACATCTGTTGCGATCGATTCAATCCTAAATCAAAAAGGTCAAGACATGATCTGTATCTATGTTGCGATCGGACAAAAAGAATCAACTGTACGTAATGCGGTTGAAACGCTTCGTAAGCACGGTGCCCTTGATTACACAATCGTTGTAACGGCATCAGCTGCTTCACCAGCTCCAATGCTATTCTTAGCACCATACGCTGGTATCACAATGGGTGAAGAATTCATGCATAGCGGCAAGCACGTTCTTGTTGTATATGATGATCTTTCTAAGCAAGCATCTGCTTACCGTGAGCTTTCATTATTATTACGTCGTCCTCCAGGCCGTGAAGCTTTCCCTGGTGACGTATTCTACTTACACTCTCGTTTACTTGAGCGTGCTGCGAAATTAAGTGATGCAAAAGGTGGAGGTTCCATCACAGCATTACCTTTCGTTGAAACACAGGCAGGAGATATCTCCGCTTACATTCCAACAAACGTTATCTCCATCACTGACGGACAGATTTTCTTACAATCTGACCTATTCTTCTCCGGTGTTCGTCCGGCGATCAATGCAGGTCTTTCCGTATCACGTGTTGGTGGATCCGCACAAATCAAAGCGATGAAAAAGGTTTCAGGTACACTGCGTCTTGACTTAGCGGCATACCGTGAGCTTGAAGCATTTGCTCAGTTCGGGTCAGATCTTGATAAAGCGACACAAGCGAAACTGAACCGTGGAGCCCGTACTGTTGAAGTACTGAAGCAGGATCTTAACAAACCACTTAATGTTGAAAAACAAGTTATGATCTTCTATTCATTAACAAAAGGTCATTTAGATGATATTCCAGTAACAGATATTCGTCGTTTCGAAGGTGAATTCCTAAGCTGGTTAGATCACAACCATACAGAACTGTTAGACCATATCCGCACAACAAAAGGTCTTCCTGAAGACGATGCAATGGTTGCAGCGATCAACGAATTCAAGAAGACATTTGTAAAGTCTGAGTAATTTTATAAGATGTCGGTGTTCATTCTGATGACACCGGCTGATTATTCCATTATTTAGTTGGTTCTAGTGAATATGACTAACATTTTAAAAGGGTGGTGAGAACCAGTGGCATCGTTACGCGACATAAAAACTCGTATTACATCTACGAAGAAAACCAGTCAAATTACGAAAGCAATGGAAATGGTCTCTGCCTCTAAATTGAACCGTGCTGAATCGAATGCGAAAGCCTTCGTCCCATACATGGAGAAAATTCAGGAAGTCGTTGCTTCCATTTCCCTTGGTAGCACAGATGTAACGCATCCGATGCTAGTCTCCCGCCCCGTAAAAAAAACCGGCTACTTGGTCATTACATCTGACCGCGGTTTGGCGGGGGCTTATAACTCGAGCGTCATTCGTGCTGTAAGTAATGCGATTAAAGAGCGTCACAGCTCACAAGATGAATACGCCATTATTGCGTTAGGTCGTATTGGAAGAGATTTCTTCCAAAAACGAGGCGATAATGTAGTGGAAGGTATTGTAGGGCTACCAGATCAACCAAACTTTGCAGACATTAAAGACATTGCCAACAAGGCAGTCAGTATGTTCTCTGATGGTGCTTATGATGAACTTTACATGTACTACAACCACTATGTCAGTGCCATTCAACAAGATGTTACCGAGAAGAAGGTTCTTCCTTTAACGGAGCTTGATTCTTCTTCATCGAACTTAACTTCTTATGAGTTTGAGCCTAATGCTGAAGAAATTTTGGAAGTGTTGCTTCCGCAATATGCTGAAAGCCTGATTTACGGAGCGTTACTTGATGGTAAAGCCAGTGAGCACGCGGCCCGTATGACAGCAATGAGAAGCGCAACAGACAATGCGAAAGAAATCATTAACAGCCTTACACTTTCTTATAACCGTGCGCGTCAAGCAGCGATTACCCAAGAAATCACGGAAATCGTAGGCGGGGCAGCAGCACTCGAATAGAAATGACATTCCGGTTGAGTGCCGGATTACAACATAGTTTTGTCGTCAAAAGCTAGTTAGGAGGGAAAGAGATGAACAAAGGACACGTTCTTCAAGTAATGGGTCCAGTTGTCGATGTCAAGTTCGCTAACGGCCAACTTCCTGATATCTACAACTCATTAAAGGTCCAAATTGCAGATAGAGCTGAACTTACATTAGAGGTTGCCCTTCACCTAGGTGATGATTCTGTACGTACAATCGCGATGGCTTCCACAGATGGTTTACAACGTGGAGCTGACGTGCTTGATACAGGAGCACCAATCTCTGTACCAGTAGGGGATATCACATTAGGTCGTGTATTCAACGTTCTAGGTGAATCAATCGATTTAGACGAGCCTCTTGCAGCAGGTATCCGTCGTGATCCAATTCATAGACAAGCACCTACATTTGATCAGCTTTCTACAGAAGTTGAGATTCTGGAAACAGGTATTAAAGTAGTAGACTTACTTGCACCTTACATCAAGGGTGGTAAGATCGGTCTATTCGGTGGTGCCGGTGTTGGTAAAACCGTATTAATCCAGGAGCTTATCAACAACATCGCTCAAGAGCACGGCGGTATCTCTGTATTTGCCGGTGTTGGAGAGCGTACTCGTGAAGGAAATGACCTTTACCACGAGATGAGCGACTCTGGCGTTATCAAGAAAACAGCGATGGTATTCGGACAAATGAACGAGCCGCCTGGTGCGCGTATGCGTGTAGCACTGACAGGTCTTACAATGGCTGAATACTTCCGTGATGAGCAAGGTCAAGACGTACTTCTGTTCATCGATAACATCTTCCGTTTCACGCAAGCAGGTTCAGAGGTTTCTGCCTTACTAGGCCGTATGCCATCTGCCGTTGGTTACCAGCCGACACTTGCTACTGAAATGGGTCAATTGCAAGAGCGTATCACGTCAACGAACGTAGGTTCTGTAACATCGATCCAAGCGATCTATGTACCTGCCGATGACTACACGGATCCGGCTCCTGCTACAACTTTCGCTCACTTGGATGCAACAACGAACCTTGAGCGTAAACTTTCTGAGATGGGTATCTATCCTGCGGTAGATCCATTAGCATCGACTTCACGTGCTCTTTCTCCAGAAATCGTAGGAGAAGAACACTACAGCATCGCTCGTAATGTTCAACAAACATTACAGCGTTATAAAGAACTTCAAGATATCATCGCGATCCTTGGTATGGATGAGCTTTCTGATGATGATAAGCTGACGGTACACCGCGCTCGTCGTGTACAATTCTTCTTATCTCAAAACTTCCACGTTGCAGAACAGTTCACTGGACAAAAAGGTTCTTACGTTGAAGTGAAAGACACTGTTAAAGGTTTCAAAGATATCCTTGACGGTAAATACGATCACATTCCTGAAGATGCGTTCCGTCTAGTAGGTCCGATTGAGGATGTATTAGCAGCAGCTAAAGAAATGGGCGTAGAGGTATAATTAGGGACCAGGAGGGAAGAAAATGAAGACATTAAAAGTCAATATTGTCACTCCCGATGGCCCAGTGTACGATTCAGAAGTGGAAATGGTGAGCACGAAAGCTCAAAGCGGTGAGCTTGGAATCTTACCTGGACACATTCCGATGGTTGCTCCACTACAAATCGGTGCGGTTCGCCTGAAAAAAGGTGGCAACACTGAGCTTGTAGCTGTCAGTGGCGGATTCTTAGAAGTACGTCCTGAACAAGTGACAATTCTAGCACAGTCTGCTGAAACAGCAGAAGCTATCGATGTACAACGCGCTAAAGAAGCAAAAGGCCGCGCGGAAGACCGCATGCAGGCACAACGTGATGATGTAGACTTCCGTCGTGCTGAACTCGCTCTAAAACGTGCCATGAACAGAATTAACGTTTCCGAACGTAACTTCTAATAAAACAGCAAAACCACCCTTTCCTTGAGGAAGGGTGGTTTTTTGTAGGGACGGACCTTTGAGAGCTGCTGGAACTCAAGTCAGGAATTTCAACCAATTTTGCCGGACGGACCTATATATGTTACCTAGCTTTCAAGTACGTAAAAAGGAAAATTTTTATTAACATATTGGACATATTTTTATATAAATAGCATATGTTGTGACAGCTTAGTGTGGTAAAATAGTCTATGTGCGTCGAAATGATTATTAGGAGTGAGAAAAGTGGTAGAAAGCTTTGGCCAGCAGGCCCTGATCAGCATGCTCGTGCATCTATTCGTATTCGGGATCACATTTTGGTCTTTGCAATCCATCCAGTTAGACAAGCTCCTAAAGAAGAATCGAGTCGCTCAAGGGAGACTACTGTATATCCTACTAACGATCGCGATCGGCTCAGCCGTCAGCCAATTTTTACTGGATTACTATCTGTGGTCTCAACAATTGCCTGTTTTCTTTGAATGATTAGAGCTTTGACAAAAAATAGGTCTTCCTGCATGTTTTCATTAGAGCCTGTTTTGAGTAAGATTAATTTTGTGTTCGTGCCTCTTTGTGAAAAAGTTTCAAAGTGAAACCCTTTTCATTAACAGCATGAAAGACTCAATAATTGTAAAAAGATGACGACAATTTTCAAGTATGTTCTTCTCCTATTCGGACAGACTTTTAGGTAAGGGGAGGAATGGAAAATGGGTCGGTATTTTTACATTATTTTAATCTTTTTTGTTGGATTAGGTTTTCTTCCTGTTATTAATGGGAACAACACTATCGAAGCCAATCAATTATTAGACATTGAAAAGCTTGATCAAGCCATTGTTCATTCTCAAGGTCAGATAACTGAATGGTCTCTATATGCAAGAGAAAACAAAAAAAGCTTCACGAATAAAGGATTTGCCAAATATAGTACTACTATGCAAGAAAGATTTTCTGATTTTGAGTGGGTGACGAAAAAGTCAGCTGAAGAGGTAATGGTTGTGGGACAACGTCAGACGTCTCACGGGGAAGAAACCATTAAGTTCCAGCACACCCTCACAAACAAGCAATCTGTTTCGTATGTTATGTATGAGATGCGCGGTGCTCAGAAAGCGTTGGGAGAAAAGACGAGGCATTACATCAAGACTGAATTTATCCCAAATATGGAAATCATTTTTACTAATAAACCCATGATTTTCTCTTGTATAAAAGGCGAATTCAATGATAAGCTTGAGAAAGTTTTGTCGAATCAGGCTGTCGAATTAATGTCGAAATTAGACGCAAAAGAACTGGAATCACTTAGAGAAGAAGACTTTTATTCCATTTCAGCTTACTCGGAACAAATGTCACGGAAAATACCAACAAAAAATGATGATATGAATATACAACTAGGTCTACGGAAAAGCGGAATGGGCGCTAAGACAACCTTTGTGATTGGCACACCCATCCTAACGATTGAATATTAATATAGAGAAATTGGACGCGGAGGGGAATACTCTTGGAAAAAATTATCGTCCGCGGCGGTCAGCGTTTAAGCGGTACAGTGCAAGTTGAAGGAGCAAAGAATGCCGTTTTACCAGTCATCGCTGCTACATTATTAGCAAGTGAAGGAAAAAGTGTAATTAAAAATGTACCACCACTCTCCGATGTATATACGATTAATGAAGTATTACGTCATTTAAATACAGATGTAGAGTTTAACAATGGTGAAGTCATCGTGAATGCATCAAGAGAGTTGTTTGTAGAAGCACCGTTTGAATATGTTCGAAAAATGCGTGCATCCGTCCTTGTAATGGGATCACTACTCGGACGTACAGGTAAAGCACGTGTTGCGCTTCCTGGTGGATGTGCCATTGGATCAAGACCGATTGACCAACACTTAAAAGGCTTCGAAGCAATGGGAGCAAAAGTGAAGGTAGGAAATGGTTTTATCGAAGCTGAAGTAAACGGAAGATTGAAGGGTGCCAAGGTTTATCTGGACTTCCCAAGCGTGGGGGCAACAGAAAACATCATGATGGCTGCTGCTCTTGCAGAAGGAACAACAATCCTGGAAAACGTCGCAAAAGAGCCTGAAATCGTCGACTTGGCTAACTTCCTGAACAAAATGGGAGGAAACGTAGTAGGTGCAGGTACTGGAACGATCCGTATTGAAGGTGTAGACCGTTTATACGGTGTCGAACACAGCATCATTCCAGACCGTATCGAAGCAGGAACTTTCATGGTGGCTGCAGCCATCACTCAAGGTGATGTCCTTGTAAAAGGCGCTATTCCAGAACACTTATCTTCTTTAGTTGCGAAGATGGAAGAAATGGGCGTAACGATCATCGATGAAGAGGAAGGACTTCGTGTCATCGGGCCGGAGAAACTGAAATCTGTCGATATCAAAACAATGCCTCATCCTGGTTTCCCAACAGATATGCAATCTCAAATGATGGCATTACTATTAGCAGCTGACGGCACTAGCGTCATCACTGAGACAGTTTTCGAAAACCGTTTCATGCATGCTGAAGAATTCCGTCGTATGGGAGCAGACATTAAGATTGAAGGCCGTTCTGTGATCATGAACGGACCAACACCTCTTCAAGGGGCAGAAGTGGCTGCAACCGACTTACGTGCAGCAGCAGCACTTTCAATCGCTGGTCTGGTAGCAGATGGTTACACTCGAGTAACAGAACTGAAGCATTTAGATCGTGGATATGTAAACTTCCATCAGAAGCTTGCAGGCCTGGGTGCCGATATCGAGCGTGTGAAAGAAGTGGAAGAAACACCTGTTTCTAATCAAGACATGATTAAAGATGCGTAAGTAATAGGGAGGCGAGCTTTTCTTTTATAGAAGAGCTTGCTTTTTTTGTTTGGGCTGAGAGTCGGAGCTGAAACTCGAGTTGTGTTTTGATAAAATAAGTAAATTAGCTGAATTATGGTTGATTTCGGCTGGATTCTTGTCAGGAATGGCTGGATTCTTCGTAAAAGTGGCCGGATTTTAATCGAAAACGGCTGGATTCTTGCTGAAAACGGCTGGATTATCATCAAATACCGCTGGACTTGCGACGGGCAATTTTGAAATATCGTCAAAATAGGTAGAAAAATAGTATGCTGATGTTGAAAATGAGATGAAAAAGTCATTTATTTTCAATAATGCAGTATTTATTTTCAAAATTTCACTTTTATTTTCAATTCTGGCACATTTATTTTCAAATTTGAGATTTTATTTTTAAAAATGCATTCGCTCCACAACACACTTCATTACTTATTCCAAGTTCATCAATGCCGAACATCTTCCTTCATCAAAATCACTCTTAAAAGATTCATAATTGCTTGTCCACTACCATACATATGAAAGAGAGTGGAGAAGTGTGCTAAGACATTCTCCTATTTAATCTTTCATTGGAGGCCGCGAACATGAAGCATTTGAAACCAGTAATGATCATCTTCTCAATCTTTATCAGTATCATCTTTATTGTCCCTACTCTTCTCGTGCTCCCATTTTCATCAGAAAAGGAAACGGCAAACTTAGACGAAAAGCTGAAAAATCCGCCATCCGTTGAAGAGCTGGGGAACTCAGTCGAGGTAGCTGTCTACCGTTCCAACCAGGACCTGATCGAGAAACTTCCTTTGGAGCAGTATGTAGTAGGGGTAGTGGCTGGTGAAATGCCTGCAGATTTTGAAAAGGAAGCCTTAAAAGCACAAGCCCTTGCAGCACGAACGTATATTGTGAATCAGCTTCTACTTGAGGACTCCTCTGTTCCGAAGGGTGCCGATGTGACGGATACGGTCTCTCATCAGGTGTATAAGAACCAGAAGGAGCTTGCAGGTCTTTGGGGAGCTGACTATGATTGGAAGGTCAAAAAAATTTCCGAAGCGGTCCTTGAAACGATGGGACAGGTGCTGACCTATGATGGTAAGCCGATTACGGCAGCCTTCTTCTCAACGAGCAATGGTTACACAGAAAACTCTGAGGCTTATTGGCCGAATGAATATCCATATTTACGAAGTGTAGAAAGCCCTTGGGACTCGGCGTCACCAAGGTTCGAGGATCAAAAGATTATACCGATTAAAGAATTTGAACAGAAATTGGGCGTAACACTGCCAAAGGATGGATCGGTCGGAACGATCACGTCAAGAACGGAAGGCAAAAGGGTAGCGAGTGTTGAAATTAACGGCAAAGGATTCTCCGGCCGGGAAATTCGAGAGAAATTAGAACTCAGATCTTCAGACTTTACCTGGTATCTGAAAGATGATCATATTGTCATTGCCACAAAAGGGTTCGGACACGGGGTCGGAATGAGCCAATACGGAGCAAACGGGATGGCGAAGGAAGGCAAGAATTATCAAGACATCGTCAGTCATTACTATAAAGATGTCAAAATAACGGAATCAGATAAACTCCTGCAGAAAGTAACCGCACAAAGATAAAAAAAAGGATTGAGTCTTCAGGTCAAGTAGACCAGTAGAGACTCAATCCTTTTTTAAATATGCTTCGAACTTTTTCATCTTCTTCGTCAATGGATGATCAGCCTTTTTAAAATAAGTCCGGTTCACAATCCAAAAAAGGACAGTGACTCCGATCAAATCCTTGGCAGCGTCAATCAGTGTTGCAGACCGATACGGAACAAAGGACTGATGTATCTCATCCACGAATCCATAAAAGATGCTAATCAACGCAACGGTGAAATTCAATGTGAACCGAAGCTTTCCATGTGCCAACAGAGCGATAACAAATAACCCATACAAAATACCGAATTCGATTAAATGGAGAGATTCCTTAATAAAACGATCCAACTGATTATCAGGAAATCGAATGACGGCATCATCAGGATTACTCGACAAAATCCATATTAGAATCATATAGAGAAAAGGCGCAGCTGTCAGCACATATTTCAGTAACTTCTTCATATGCAGCTCGTCCTTTCTGTTTTTTATATTGTATCATGCAGGATAGTAATTTCGTTAACAAACAAGAATTGCAGGACCTGCACTATTCTTGTTTGTTTTAAATAGTTATGCAAAACAGTAAGTTGATTCTCCCTGCAGGCGCCCGACTCAGCGGGAATAGCGGGAAAGTACGAAAAGCGTAGGCGGCTCGCTCACCCCCGACAAGCATAAGATGAATGGGCCATTAGAAGGCGTTCTTTGCCTTCTTGGACCATTTAGCTAATGACCTCGAGGGGCTAGACGCCGGAGCTAGACAGGTGAGACCCTGCAGGCGAACCTGAGGAGGAGGCTCACTGCCCTCCCCGCGGAAAGCGAGCGTCCTGTAGCGGATATCAACTACTACAGTCTCTGTTAAAATACGAAAAACGCATAATAAAAGAAAAATTTCATCTTATTTTTAAAATCATACATATTTTCCAACCCTTTGTCGAAAGATAAGAATTTTAAAATTTTTTTCCGAATGTGTATATATTTTCTGAATTCTGTTCAGAATGATTGCTGAGGTGATGAAAATGAGAGAGGAAGAAAAGAAACAACCTTCTCAAAACTTTTTGAAAAGACGTTGGGCATACCCAGCAATCTATTTAGCAAGTGCAGCAATCATTATCACGGGGATTCTGTGGTACCAAGCAGGAAATGATGTAAACGAGAAAGCCAAGGATTACAGCTATGATGGAGTTCCTACTGACAATGAGTTTAACCAACCTGCAGAAGAAGTCAACCGTTCATTGGAAAACTTTGTAATGCCTGTTGCAAGTCCGGAAGATACAGTGATCGAAAAACAATTCTACGATACTGAAGCTTCAGCGGAAGAACAGGAAGCAGCCTTAGTTGTTTATGGTAACATGTACTATCCGAACCAAGGAGTCGACATCTCTAAAGATGGAAAAGAATTCGATGTTCTGGCTGCCATGAGCGGTACAGTCACAAAGGTTCAAGAAGATTCCCTACTCGGAAACACGATTGAAATCGAGCACAGCAAAGGAATCGTTACTCGTTATCAATCAGTCAAAGACTTTGAAGTCGCGGTTGGAGATGTAGTAGATCAAGGACAAGCTATCGCTAAAGCAGGTAAGAGCTTATTCAATGAAGAAGCTGGTGTTCACGTACACTTTGAAATTCGTAAAGCAAATGTAGCAGTGAATCCGCTTGAATACTTCAATAAGTCTCTTGCAACTCTTCAAGAAGCACAATTAGAAGACAAGAAGGTTTCAGGTGAACAGCCGGATGCTGAAGCATCGGAAGAAAATGCCGTAGAAGATCAAGCTAGCGAAGATAAAGCTGCTGAAGATAAAGCAACAGAAGAAAACGGTGCTGACGATGCAGCAGAAGAAAAGCCGGAAGCTGAGCAAAAGCCGAAACAAGAAAATGCTGATCAAAAAGACGACGCAGCCGATAATGGCTCTGACGTAAAAGACGAAGAATAATCATATAGATGAAGAAAGACTGACTGGTGATTTCCGGTCAGTTTTTTTGTTTTCAGATCTATTCCAATTATCTCTTTATCAATATAAAAAATTTCCTCGGAAATTCGACAAAGGAAATACTTTACTGGAAAAACATTTCCATGCCACTTCAATCTACTAATGCAATCACAGTTCCCTATATCTTTATTTTAGTAAAATGATTTTATTTAAATAAAAAAATTAAATGGACAATTGTCGTTTTTTCTTTATTGACCTGCCTTTTTCCAAAAAAGATAATGAGGGCATGAATAAAATTTCAGAAAATTTAATCTTTATTAATGGGAGGTTGTATGATCAAGGAACGTTTAGAGAGCGCTTACAAAAACAGGAGGTGAAACGTTGCTTTACTTCATCGCTATTTTACTCATAACAGGGGGAAGTATTTTTCTTGCACTGAGAAAGAAACGGGCTTTCTTCTTAACCATTCCATTCTTGTCTTTATTCATTTACTTTATTGTTCAGATTGCCATGGTCCCGGTTCCGTTTTTTGAGACCGTGAAATTTATTTTCAGTTTAAAATAATGAGCTTGAAAAGGGGTTACATAAATGAAGAAGATTGATAGAGCAAAAGCGGATCAGTATTTTAAAGAAAAGAACCGTTATATGGCGCTGTATTTAGTGATTTGGCTCGTATCTTCCTTTGGAGTCGTCCTGTTTGCCGAAAGCCTGTCAACGGTCACCCTCAATGGTTTTCCTTTTCACTACTTTATGGGTGCTCAAGGGTCGATTGTCATTTTCATCATATTACTCTACGTAAATGCGAAGGTAAGCGATGGAATCGATAAGAAGTATGGAATTGATGAAAGTAAAAATGAGCAGATCAGCTACGGAAAGACATTGGACCATTAAACGGCTTCAACCAAATATATAGAATAGAGCAGGGGGAAACGATAAATGGATACTCAGTTTTTAGTATCAACGTCGATTATTCTGTTGACGTTTGCGTTATATATCGGAATTGCTGTTTATAACAAAGCGAAAGCGACATCGGACTTCTATGTAGCCGGTCGGGGAGTGCCGCCGATCTTTAATGGGATGGCCATCGGGGCAGACTGGATGAGTGCAGCATCATTCATTGGACTGGCTGGTACCGTCATGATCCTCGGCTATGATGGACTTGCCTACATAATGGGCTGGACGGGAGGATATTTACTGTTAACCTTCTTACTTGCCCCACAGCTTAGGAAATATGGTCGCTATACGGTACCGGAATTTATCGGGGACCGGTATAACAGCCACACGGCCCGCGTCATTGCCGCCATCTGCACAATCATTATCAGTTTTACGTATTCCATTGGTCAGCTGTCAGGTTCCGGGGTCGTAATCGGTCGTTTGTTCGAAATCGATGCCAAAGTCGGTACGATGATCGGAGTGGTGCTCATCGCCTTCTACGCAGCTTTTGGTGGGATGAAGGGGATCACGTGGACGCAGGTTGCTCAGTATGTTGTTCTTATTATCGCTTATTTAATTCCTGTTATTTTCATGTCGTTACAAATTACCGGAAACCCTGCACCCTGGATTTCCTATGGGGAACTGGTAGGGAAAATCGGGGAGCTCGATCGCGAGCTTGGGGTCTCGGAATACTTCGCTCCTTTTACTAACGGTACGAAGTGGCAGTTCATGGCTCTGATGTTTACGTTGATGGCAGGGACCGCGGGACTTCCACACGTAATCGTTCGATTCTATACGGTTTCTACGATGAAGGCGGCTCGCTGGTCAGGAGCATGGGCACTCCTTTTCATCGGACTTCTCTATTTATCAGCACCTGCATATGCAGCATTCTCACGCTTCATTCTAATGACAAAGGTTGCGGGCAGTCAAATCAGTGACTTGCCTTCCTGGACGAAATCCTGGGTGGATACGGGGAAATTACAGGTCGCAGACGCAAATGGAGATGGAATCCTACAGTGGAAGGAAATCATCATCTCGAATGATATCGTGGTCATGGCCACACCGGAAATTGCGAATTTAGGCGTATTCGTCATCGGTCTCGTAGCGGCTGGTGCCATGGCAGCGGCGTTATCGACGGCAGGCGGATTGATGATCGCGATATCCTCTTCCTTTGCTCATGATATCTACTATCGTGTATTCAAGCCAAACGCGACAGAGAAAAATCGTCTGGCAGTTGCCCGTTGGTCGATCGTCATTGCAACGGTGCTCGCCGGGATTGTGGCTCTCAATCCTCCAGGGGTTATCACCCAGATCGTCGCCTGGGCCTTCGCACTGGCGTCCGGAACGTTCTTCCCGGCACTTTTACTCGGGGTATGGTGGAAACGCTCCAATGCCCAAGGGGTTATTGCAGGGATGCTTGTGGGGTTAGGGGTAACCCTTACGTATATCTTCCTGGCAAGATCAGGAGTTACCCTATTCGGCATCATTGATACAGGGGCAGGAGTGTTTGGCGCAACGGCCGCAACGATTGCCAATATCGTCGTGTCACTGATGACGAAAGCACCGTCTCAAAAGATTCAAGAAGAGGTAATGGATCTCCGTTACCCGGAACAAATGACCTTTAAAGACGGAGAAGTTTGGGTGAACGACGATGTCGACTTCAAAGCCTGACGGATCATTTCAAGAAGCTGTACTCCTTCATCCCTTCTTCAAGGGGATGGAGCGGGGTACGGCTCTTTCCCTTTTTTCCGAGTGTAAGTGGCTTGAGGTGGGAAAGCACTCTACTATTCTGAAAAGCTTTGAACACCGATTAGGACTCTACCTTGTGATTAATGGAGAGGTAGAGGTGGTTGTCCCTAAGGAAAAAGAAGAGATTCTTGAGATGATTTCTAAGGACGGAATAGTCGGCTTATCAAGTCTGTACTCTGTTCTGAATACAACGGTAGAGGAGAGTGTTTATTCTTCGGTTGAGGTCAAGGCGAAAGAGGACTGTCAGCTCTGCCTCGTTCCATATACTAGTTTAAAAAACTATTGGAATGAACCTTATTTGAAGAATTTTTTATTAGAAGAAACATCAAAACGACTTCAGGATGTTTATTATTCCTTGTCTCAGCAAGTGGGAGTGGCGCACGGGATTGAAGAGCGGACAACGATTCTGAAACGTGTGAGTGATGTCATGACAAATTCAGTTGTAACTGTCAGGAGTGATGATTCCCTGGGGGATGCAGCTCGAGCCATGGGAGAAAACCGGGTCAGCTCTGTCATCATACTGGAAAACAATCGCATTGCAGGAATACTGACAGAAAGAGACCTCGTCTCCAGATGCCTTGCAAGGTCCGTCCCTCTCACCAAACCAGTAAACGGGACCATGACCCCCAATCCAATCGTCATCACCCGTGACGCCTATCTGTACGAAGCCCTCGCCACCATGATCGATCACTCCATCAAACACCTGCCCGTTGTCGGGGATAAGGAGAGGGACGGACCTATCGGCATCATCACCCTCCACGATGTAATGAAGGCGAACCATATAGGTGCCCTGACGAGTGCAAGGAAACTGGAGAACAAGGATTTTCCACTGGAGAAGATTAAACCGATGGCAGAGTCCATGTTATCGAGTCTTTGGAATGCGCATGCTCCGGTATTCCACATTCTCGATTTCATGTCAGGGCTATTCGATCGTATTTATCAGCGGATCCTAAAGCAGGTTGAGGAAGAATTGCTTCAGGAAGGACGGGATAGACCTTGCTCGTATGCATTTTATGCCATGGGTTCAGCAGGTAGGAAAGAGCAGTTTATGTTGACCGACCAAGATCATTTCCTCGTTTATGAAAAACATAGTAAAGAAGCGGTGGACTATTTCTGGGATTTTGCTGAAAAAGTCGTCGTTGAATTGGAAAAGGCAGGACTGCGTCTTTGTGACGGGAGAATGATGGCGAATCAGAAAGCGTGGACAGGGAGTGTGGGTTCCTGGCAGGAAAGGTTGAGAGAATGGTCTGTCCATTCGTCAGAGGATACCTTATTGAAGGTACAAAACTTCTTTTCATATCGATTTTTAGATGGGGATGAAACGCTTCATTCGACATTTGAAGACGCTATAAAAGATCAGCTCCGCAGTTCGAAAATATTATTGGTACGACTGGCCCAAGTCGAAAAATCCAAGCCAGTGCCTGCTCTTCACTCATCCATTCGCTCAATATTAGGCATGGATCGAAAAACGGTATCTATTAAGAAAAATATTCTGTTCCCTTTTCATCATGCTCTGCAGATATTGAATGCTGCTCATGGTAATACCTCCGGATCGACTAGGGAGAAAATCGATTTTTTAACAAAAAAGCGATCTATTTCTGAGGATTTTGCAGAAGAATTATCAGAAGCTTTCCAGGAATTGATGAAGCTCTATATAGAGTTAAAGAGGAATGATCAGGGAGATACGGTACACCTCTCCACACTCTCCACCCGTAAAAAAGAAAACCTGTACAAAAGTGTGAAAACGATACGGGAATTTCAACAAATGATGCTATCTCATTACTCCTTAACGTAGAAGGGAAGTGAAGATTTTCATTTTTTCAAAGAAAAAGATCGAGTGTCCGCTCCACTATGATTCCATCCCGCTCAACAGTGAAATAGCAGATCTTACGTTTGTTGTCT
Organism: uncultured Rossellomorea sp.; assembly: GCF_947488365.1. Classification (NCBI taxonomy): domain Bacteria; kingdom Bacillati; phylum Bacillota; class Bacilli; order Caryophanales; family Bacillaceae; genus Rossellomorea; species uncultured Rossellomorea sp. The sequence goes on from NZ_CANKZT010000005.1 coordinate 18,775, forward strand.
TTGATACGGAAACGACAGGATTCCGCGTCGGAGCGGAGGACCGGATGCTGGAAATCGGAGCGGTTAAAGTAAAAGGGTATGAGGTAAAGGAAAATATCACATTTCAGACATTTTCCAATCCTCATCGACCCATTTCTCAGGAAATAATCCAGCTTACGGGAATTCAGTCTAAAGATGTCGAACAAGCGCCGGAAGCATCGGATGCCATCCGTGACTTCTTCACCTTTATAGGAGGAAATAGTGTGAATAGTCTGGTTGGACACTACGTAAGCTTTGATGAACTCGTGCTGAAGAGTGAACTGAAGCGAGCCGGACTTCATCTTCAGATGGCACCGAGCCTGGACACACTTAATCTAATCGGATATCTTTCGCCCTCTTACGATATGAGAGATCTTGAGCGATATGCCCAGATGTTCGGGACTCGGTTGTACCCAAGACATCGGGCGTTAAACGATGCCCTTATGACGGCTTACTTATTTGTGGAATTATTGGAGCTGTTAAAAGATCGAAGGGTGGAAACCTGGGGGGAGTTGGTCCGGGTCAGCCGGGGTAATGGGTGAAGGATGGCACATTTACGAGGTCGGTTTTCCTCCGAAAACCATATGAAGGTCCGTCCCTAAGAGTGATTTTTCAGAAAATTAACCTCAAACCTTGTCCTTATTGTGTTTTTTGTGCATATATGTGGGCACAAGCTAATAAAATGATACAAACCTATCAAAATAGAGAGTGTTTGAGGTGAGGAATCGTCATTATACCATTGATCATCAGCTGAATATTTGATTATACGTTGTAACATCAGGAAGCTGCCGTCATAAATAAGGCTTTCTGCCGTTTGCCTATGTGCAAGGGGTCTATACTATTTCATTGATGCGAAAGCGAGTCTCATTTCACACTTCTCACATCCAATTTAGGGAGGTCGAGTGGTGTGCACGATTACATCAAAGAGAGAACAATCAAGATTGGTAAGTATATCGTGGAGACGAAAAAAACTGTTCGTGTAATTGCGAAGGAGTTTGGCGTGTCCAAAAGTACTGTCCATAAAGATCTAACAGAACGACTGCCAGAAATTAATCCAGAACTCGCAAATGAAGTCAAAACAATACTTGATTATCATAAATCTATCCGGCATCTACGAGGTGGAGAAGCGACGAAGCAAAAATACAAAAAAGAAGAGCTCCACAGCTAACCAAAATACGCCAAGCCCCAGAAAAATGGGTCACGCTTGGTGTGTTTTTGTTTTTTGAGGGAGGGAATGGCACGGTTATTTCTAGCGACTTTGCCTGATGAATTTTCGAGTTTTTTTAACAGTTGAATTTCTATTGTATTATGCCTGTTAAAAATCCGTGAAAATTAACAGACAAATTTATGGATTATTTTAACTGTTAAACAAAGAACTGATTGTACCAGGCACAAAACTCCTCAATTGTATCAGGTGCAACCACCCCAATCCCATCCCAACTTCACCAAACCTTAACATCCCTGTAACATTCCCCCTCCTAAATCCCTATACTTTTCCAAATAAATAACAATATCAATACATTTTTTTGACATACAATACCTACATTCGACATATTTATGGTAAAATAATTAATTAGGTGAAAGTTTTGCCTTAACGTTTTTACGTAATGACATAAAGATGAAACTATAGATGAAAATGATGATGAATTTGTAGAAGAAGAAGGGAGAAACACAAGATGTTCGCGAAAGATATTGGGATTGATCTTGGTACGGCTAATGTTTTAATTCATGTTAAAGGAAAAGGGATTGTTTTGAATGAGCCATCGGTTGTGGCTTTGGACAAGAATACAGGTAAAGTATTAGCAGTAGGAGAGGAAGCGCGTCGTATGGTTGGGCGTACTCCTGGAAACATTGTGGCGACTCGTCCGTTAAAAGACGGGGTTATTGCTGACTTTGATGTAACAGAAGCGATGCTGAAGCATTTTATCAATAAATTGAATGTAAAAGGGTTTCTTTCTAAGCCAAGAATCTTGATTTGCTGCCCAACGAACATCACGAGCGTCGAGCAAAAGGCAATCAGGGAAGCGGCTGAAAAGAGCGGTGGAAAGAAGATTTACTTAGAAGAAGAACCGAAAGTGGCAGCCATTGGAGCAGGGATGGATATCTTCAATCCTACCGGAAACATGGTCGTTGACATCGGTGGAGGAACAACGGACGTAGCGGTTCTTTCCATGGGGGACATCGTGACGAGTCAGTCCATTAAAATGGCCGGAGATAAGTTTGATCACGAAATCCTGAACTATATTAAAAAAGAGTACAAGCTTCTCATCGGAGAACGTACTGCTGAAGATATCAAGGTGAATATTGGTACGGTATTCTCAGAAACATTTGATGAAGAGCGTAAGGAAATGAGTATTCGCGGTCGTGATATGGTATCAGGTCTTCCACGCACCATTACCGTGACATCCACGGAAATTGAAGGGGCTCTTCGTGAATCAGTGGCAGTCATTGTACAGGCTGCTAAAAATGTTCTTGAGAAGACTCCGCCAGAATTATCAGCGGACATTATTGACCGAGGAGTCATTTTAACAGGCGGGGGCGCACTTCTTCACGGAATGGATACCCTTCTTGCAGAAGAACTGAAAGTACCAGTACTGATAGCTGAAAACCCTATGGATTGTGTAGCGGTTGGAACTGGATTAATGCTTGAAAATATCGATAAAATTTCAAGAAGACGAATTGGATAACTTTCTCTTATAAAAATATGTCACCATTCATCCGATATAAAAACGGTAAACAGTTATGAGGTGAAAAACATGTTTCGCGGATTTTATACAGTAGCATCAGGAATGCTTTCTCAACAACGCAAGACTGAAATGTTAACGAACAATATGTCGAATGCGAATACCCCTGGCTACAAAGCGGATCAGGCATCGATGCGGGCATTTCCCAAAATGCTCCTCGAACGCATGGATTCCACATCCATCCCGACAGAGAAAGCACTCTCCCTTCCTTTTAATCAAAAAGTCGGAGCTCTCAATACGGGTGTGTATATGCAAGAGGCGATTCCTTCTTTTCTTCAGGGAGACCTTCAGGAAACAGGAAGAAACCTGGACATTGCTCTTCTGGACGTGTCCATGCCGACAAATGAGAAAACAGGATCGGTTGGATCCGTTTTTCTCACGGTGGAAGGTGCGGATGGGAATCCTCGCTATACACGAAACGGCAATCTGACTGTGAATGGGAACGGCTTTTTAACGACGAACAGTGGTTTTTATATTCTGGATGAAAATGGTGAGCGTATTCGATTGGACAGTGAACGGTTCACTATTGGGGAAAAAGGGCAGATTGTAGCCGGTGAAAACATCGTGGCTTCTTTAGGCGTCGGCTATTCAGACAATCCCAATCGACTTGTGAAACAGGGAGATGGATTATTTGCGACAGAAGGCAATGTGCCTCTTCCAAATGCTTATGAAGAAAACGATGTATCTTTTACCACCAAGCAGGGTTTCCTTGAGCGCTCTAATGTGGATGCTTCCCGCACGATGACGGATATGTTATCAGCGTACAGAGCCTTTGAAGCAAATCAAAAAGTCCTTCAAGCGTATGATCGGAGTATGGAAAAAGCAGCCAATGAAATCGGACGTGTCAACTGATAGTTAAAGATTGTAAATGAATTTCGCCACTGAATACCTTATAATAGGGGGGAAACATGTCATGAATCGAACGATGATTACAGCAACCAACACATTAGGTCAATTGCAGAAACAAATGGACATGATTGGTCATAATCTGTCGAATGCAGATACAAATGGATACAAGCGACGTGAAGCGACATTCTCTGAGCTTCTTGTGCAGCAGGTTAAGAATCAGCGTGTAGATAAGTTTGAAACGGGCAGGCTTACCCCTCTAGGAGTAAGGGAAGGCAGTGGTGCAATGCTTTCACAATCTCAACTGATCTTAAACCAGGGATCGTTGAAATCAACGGGTCGCCAACTGGATTTTGCTTTAACAAGTGAGGGACAGTTTTTTAAAGTCCTAGCTCAAGGTGACAACGGTGGTGCAGTGCGCTTTACGAGAGACGGGGCATTCTTTGTCAGTTCAACCGGGAATGGCGAAGCGATGCTTGTAAACGGGAGCGGCTTGCCAATCCTGGATGAGAATGATGACTTTATTACATTTTCTGAAGAGGCGTCTTCTTTTCAGTTAGGGGATAACGGCATCCTGACGGTTACGGATTCTGGCGGCGGTCAACAGCAATTCAATCTGGGAATTGTCACGGTTGAAAAGCCTCAATTCCTTCAGCAGTTTGGAGGTAATCTGTTAGGTTTCGCAGAGAACCTGGCCGAGCTTGGTGTTACGGAGGATGAAGTGGTAACGAACGTCGTTGGAGGAGCACGAACTGATATTTCAATGATCCAGAATTCATTAGAGGCATCGAACGTTGATATCAGTAAAGAAATGACGGACATGCTGAATGTCCAACGATCATATCAATTTCAGGCCCGCTCGATCTCCCTTGCAGATCAAATGATGGGTCTTGTAAATGGGATACGCTAAAAGGAGTTAAATGCTATGAGTGAAAAAGAGCTACTACAAGAAGAGAAAACGACAAGAGAATCAGTAAAAACAGAAAAAAAAGCGAAGCAAAAGGACGAAACCAAACCGACGCGCTGGGTGCGTGTACGCATGCTGCCGATTTGGCTCAGAATCCTTCTGTTTATCCTTCTTCTTGCAGGAAGTCTCGTACTGGGTGCCGTCATTGGCTTCGCAGGCATCGGAGACGGCAAAGCAGCCGACGTATTCAAAGCAGAAACCTGGCAGCACATCATCGACATCGTCAAAAAAAATTAACTCATTGAGAACCTTTTGAGGGACGGACCTCGAAATATTTAGCTTATGGCAAAGATTCCTGAAATCTCGGGGTTTCATTGTGATGAAGCTTGGTATTCGAGGTCCGTCCCTTTCAAAAAGCAGAAAACCGCCAATAGATCATCGCCAGTGTCATCGAAATAACTAAAACTATCGAAGGATTGCACTCTTTGTATATGGATGCGATCCTTTTCTACGGGGTTTAGATTTAGTGGATCTGGGGACGGACCTCGAATTGGGAAACCTTCATGAAAGAACCCCGACTCCATAGGCTTTTAAAGCAGATGTGCAGTTTTGGGAGGTCCGTCCCTCTCCAAGTTGCCTTTATACAATCAATTTAGATACAATAAGGTGTACATACATATTGGTAGGAGGAATTTTGAATGCTTGATATTAATCAGATTAAAGAAATCATTCCCCATCGTTATCCGTTTTTGTTGGTGGATAGGATCCTTGAAGTGGAAGAAGGTAAGAAAGCGATTGGGATTAAAAATGTGACGGCGAATGAGGAGTTCTTCAATGGACATTTCCCTGACTATCCTGTTATGCCTGGCGTGCTGATTGTAGAGGCGCTGGCTCAGGTTGGTGCTGTGGCCATGCTGAAAGTGGAAGATAACCGTGGACGTTTAGCCTTCTTTACAGGCATTGATAAATGTCGTTTCAAGCGTCAAGTAAAGCCGGGAGACCAGCTGAGACTTGAAGTGGAAATGATCCGTTTTAAAGGACCGATCGGTAAAGGAAAAGGCGTGGCGACTGTTGATGGTGAGGTTGCCTGCGAATTGGAAATGATGTTTGCTCTGGGAGATAAACAAGAATAGTCAATATGTAAACTGGGTTTGGAGTGATTTCGTTCACTTCAGGCCCAGTTTTCTGTTAAATCACTTTCACGCTTCTCAAATATAATTTCTCCAAAAAATTGCTCTCAAAATGCAAGTTAATTCATTTTCAGGGAATGCTAACGAAAGACCAAAGTAACGGTCTTACATTAACTAACGTACACGTTAGAAAGGAGTAATACATCATGAGCAAAAAATTACTTTCAATTCTTGGTGGATCAGCACTTGCTGCCATGCTTCTTGTAGGATGTAACGCAGACCAGGAGCCTCCTCCGGAAGATGAGGCACCAACGGAAGAAGAAATGCCGGAAGATGACGGCATGAATGAGAATGACGATATGGGCAATAACGAAATGGATGAGTCCCAAGATAAGAACGAGCCAGGGGACAAAGATGCAGCGAAGGATGAAAACTCGCCTGAAGAAGACGCTGTAGAAGATGATCTAGATATGCAAGATCAGGATAATAAGGACGAGTAGTAGTGGGGCGCAGAGGCTATTAGCTTTCTGCGCTTTAATTTACTTTTCGGGCATTGATGATGTAACGCTCTTCTGTACTTGAAAGGTATTCGAATGGATAGCATGTGGAAAGGGTGAGGATTTCTTCTGGAGAGGTTGGCTCAAGGACGGAAAGATCAGTCTCATCCACAATGAACGTTTCATATATCTCATATTCATATACACCAGTCTTCAACTGAATAGATAAGGTATCCCCTTTTCTTAGCTCCCCCATTTGTTTGAACACGGTATCCCGGTGACCAGCAAGAAAAATTCGGTCTTGTTGCCCAGGAAGTTTAGTTGTTGAGACGTGACCAACTCCTCTTTCTAAGTCCTCTTCATGGGTACCTGAGATGATTGGAACTTCACGCCCTAATTTTGGGATATTTAAAAGCCCTATCACATCACCGGTTTCAAAGTGATATTCCATTTTGACTGATTCTAGACTTCCGGAATTCTCCTCAGAATCTTTTAGAACCAAACTCTTCGCCTCTTTTAAAGAATCCATCTGAGCCTCTTCCTGCTTATTCATTTCCGAAATAGCGAGAACGGAACAACCTATTCCTATTAATAGAAGAATGGATCCAGTAACTAATAGTAGTCTATTCATTGTTATGCTTACTCCTTTTATATTGTACAAAAGAAAGGAAGTCATGAAATTCTTCCTTGGTTAAACCGTGCTCAATAGCATGTTCAAGAGGTTCAATCCACTCTTCACCAAGAATAATTACTTTATTATGCGCAGAGGTTATATTTTCTAAAGAAGTATCCAAAGTAAGTGCAATTTTTTTTAATACCTTAATAGAGGGGTTTTTCTGCAGCCCCCTTTCTATGGAGCTAATGTAAGACTTAGAAACATTAGAATGTAATGCTAATTCATTAATTGTTAAACCTTTCTGCTCACGCAGATTCTTAATCCGCTCACCTACCATGAATATTACTCCCTTTATAACAGTTTAATTCATTATATAGAACAAAATGTATTTTATAAAATACAAAAAAGTTAATAAAACAAAGCAATTTTGAGAGAATGACCGATAATTGCTCATTAGAGTTGTGTATTGGATGTATTTGAGGATTTCAAATTAAGAATTAGAATCTTATAATGAATTAATAAGTTCTTTAAAAAGAACAAAACAGTAACAATCAACATTAATTAAGTATATATTCATATATTATAGGGGATGAAAATATGAATTCAAAAAAACTAATCATTTTATTTACTGTAGTTTTCATTTATTCAGGATTAGTGAATATACAAAAGGCTACAGCGAACCAAATAGATCTGATAGTTATCCCTGATGAAGTATTTCTTTTTAAAATAGATAATATGAAACCTGGGGATTGGACGGAAAAAACGTTAACGATTAAAAATGGAGGAACTGAAGACATAAGCTATACTTTTCAAGTAAACAGTAAGCAACCTGATAAGAAGCTTTTTAATGAATTAGATTTAATGGTTTATACGGATAGTTCATCAAATTTACTATTTGATGATAAACTAAAAAATTTCAACGGATTTTCACCGAAATTATTGAAAAAAGGTGAAAGGAAAGATTTAATGTTTTCAATTATGATTCCCTATGAACTGGGGAACGAGTATCAAAATACTTCAGCACTATTTGAGATCATTATATCGGCAGAATCCAATTTAGCCCCACAGCCTTCAGAAGATACTGATTCTACCACACCAATTATTGATAGGTCAGAATCAGATAAAAGCACATTTCCTTCAAAACCACTACCATCACAGGGATTGAATTTACCAAATACTGCGACCGATATGTATAAATTACTATTTTTAGGGATTTCCTTTATTACTGCAGGGTTACTTTTAATATTTCTAAATAGATTTATACGAAAAAAGAAAGAGACATATTAATAAGAGGTGATGTTATGTACAAAAAAACCTGCAACCGCTGCACCAGACCATCCTACAGTAGTACTGAATCGGGCGAATGGATCTGCCCCACATGCGGATTTGACTTATCTAACCATGCGTTCTATAATCCTAGTAATTACCAAAGTATTAATGAAAAAGTCCTCCCTTTAAGAAAAAAGCTGGAAAGCTATAAAAATAGCATGTATTCGTAGTTTTACGACAAATACTAACAAGATATTCTAATAAAAAGATGCTTAATATTTTGATATTGTCAGAATATGGGTTAAAGTGTAGGAAAAAAGTGTAAATTAAATTGACGGAATTGACAAAAAACAACAAATGAAAGGAACTTTTATTAGTATAATCGAAGTAGTTCGAAGGGAAGAGTCAGATAAAGGCAAACTTATTGAAAGATGAGGACGCAAAGTCACAGATCTAAGGTTATAGAGTAGGCATATCTTCACAAACATGTTGAATATATGAATGTAGAAGGTGTGGTTATTTGAGAACTATGATGGCTGGATTGCCTGGAATACATACATGTATTTTGGGAGGGTATTTATATTGACAAATCGTGAACTTGATCTTGAATGGATGGAACTTATCAAACAAGCACTGGACGCCGGAATTTCTAAAAAAGAAATCAGAGAATTTCTTCATAATCAATCCCAGGAAATGAAAGCCGAGTACAAAGTGATTTAATATAAATAAAGTCTTGCGAGCCGATCGCAAGACTTTATTTATTACCTAATTTCCATTTGTTAAATTCAATGAACTCACGGAACTGCTCTTTTGTAATACCGGAATCCATAGCTTCTTCCGCAATTTTGAGCCACTCATGGTCGATATTCTGATTTTCTGATTGATCATGTAATAGAGCATCCATCGGAATTCCTAAAGCAGCTGACACTTTTTCAAGAAATTGGATAGATGGATTTTGTTGAAGGTTGCGTTCTATTGAGCTTAAATATGACTTAGCGACACCGGCTTTTTCAGCAAGCTCTGTCATGGACATTCTTTTTTCTTGTCGGTATTTCTTTACTCTTTCTCCGATCACAAGGGACACCTACCTAAGAACTTCATAACTGAAGTCACAAAATTAATTTCATTATATCATATAAATTCACATGGATATTACATAATTTCGTATAATTAAACACTAGGTTTAGCAGTGGCCGGAATACGCGGTTTCGATACCATTTTCTCACGGAATTCGCGAATAAGTTCTTCTCCTGAGTATCCTTTTTGAACTAAGTCGTCTAACAGTAATTCAGCATATTCGTTGCGCTGTTTCTTCAATTTCCCCTCAAACATAATGCTAATATGGTCATCCATCTCTTTAATACAACGGATGGATGTCATGAAAGCAGCCGGGTCATTGGCTTTATGAGAAATGACGACTTGGATTTCCAAATCTTCCTTCCTTTGTTGAGCCTCTTGAAAGAATTCAATATATTCATTCGACAAATATGTTTCGACGAGCCACGTACTCTGTCCATCTTCTTTATTTATAATCAGACCGTCCACAATTTCAAAGTCACGCAGTTCATCGTTTTCCACTACTTGAAGTGAAATAACTTTAAAGGTTTTCATGAACGAACATCTCCCATTTAAAGGTTTTATAAAATTATATCATAGTAGGAATTGTTTCCCTAATAAATTCCTCAATGAAAAAAAGAACGAAAGATGCAATTTTGTGATTTTGACCCCGCTTTTGAGTAAAAAACAGAAAATCTCCCTAGGGGAATTTCGGAAATTCAAACCATTTTCGCCTCGAATTTCGGAAATTCACGATTTTACAAGATTAGAGGGATGGTTGTAAGATGAAAACACCTTAAGAGAAAGGAGGAAAGAATCCTATTGATCAACCAAGTGACCATCGTTGGAAGGCTGACCAAAGATCCTGAAGCAAGAAAGACATTGGAAGGAAAATCGATACTTAACGCTACAATAGCTGTGAATCGTAACTACAAGAATCAAAAAGGTCAAATTGATACAGACTTTGTGCTTTGTACCGTTTGGAACCGGGCTGCAGACAATATGGAGAAATACTGCCGAAAGGGATCTGTCGTTGGAGTGACCGGTCGCATACAGACCCGTCATTATGAGAATGATCAGGGAAAGCGTACGTATGTAACGGAAGTCGTCGCTGAAAATGTCAGATTTATGGACAGTAAGCGAGAGCCTGTAAATGCTTCAGAGCCAAGCAAGAAAGAGCCAATCGAATTACCGTTCTAATATTTTTTTTAAGGGAGATGGAGTTGTGGCCACACCGCAAGATCTTGAACAAAGAATCGATAGAATGGAAAAGTTAACAGAAGACCTTATCAAAAAAGTAGCAAGAGCGAACGTCGAAAATTTCTATCTATCTCAACGGGTGACTGCCCTTGAACAAGGATACGAGTACCCGAATCCAGTTTTGAAAACCTCATCATAAGTAAAACACCCTCATCGAGAATTCTTTCCATACGAATAATCCAACCAACCTAATAAGCAGCTGTCTCAAATGCCAATGGTCATCGCAACATACCTCAAACCTACCTCATTAGAAATATACATGTGTAGCAGTGAGTAAGAAAGTAGTCGTTCCCCTTAATGTCTTCATATTGAGTCGGTTTCCTATTGGGAGCCGGCGTTTTTTTCTTTAGTAAAGAGCGATTGTATTAGACCTTCGCTTGTGGTGGACGATAATGATTCTAGTTGTTCACATTTTGGCACGTGTTTTGTGGAAAGTGGCACAGCAAAGTCCAAAAGCGGCACAAGTTTGCTCGGAAGCGGCACAACAAAACGAATCTGTATACAAAAAACGCATTTTTTACAATTATATTTGTAAAAAAGACCAAAAAAACATCACACCAAACCCTAATTTGTCAAAACCCTTTTAAAATAACTCCATTAGCTACTATTAAAACGCCAGCTCACTCAATTTCACATGCCACACCTACCAAAAAACCCCTTTCCCACAAAAGGAAAGAGGTCACCTACAACTATTCCAACACCAACAATGACTCCAGATCCTGATTAGACAATTCCGTAACCCACTGATCACTGCGGATAATTTCATCATTCAATGCCTGTTTTTTCATTAGCATGGCATCGATTTTTTCTTCAAGTGTCCCTGAAGAGACAAGTTTATGAACATGAACGAATCGTTGCTGTCCGATTCGATAGGCACGGTCGGTTGCCTGGTTTTCTACCGCCGGATTCCACCAGCGGTCGTAGTGGACGACGTGGTTGGCTGCGGTCAGGTTCAATCCGGTTCCGCCGGCTTTCAATGAAAGCAGGAATACTGGGAATTCACCATTTTGGAATTTCTCCACGAGTTCATCCCGTTTTCCTTTTGCCATGCTGCCGTTCAGGAATGGGACATCAACGTTGAATTCTTCTTTCACCACTTCCTGGATCATTTCGCCCATTGAAATATATTGCGTGAAGATCAGGCATGCTTCACCGGATTCCAGTGCAGTTTCCACGATATCCTTCAGCTTCTGCATTTTTTCAGAGCGGGAGAGAATCGATTTAGGATCCGGTTCCTTTAAGTAGAGCGCAGGGTGGTTACATAACTGCTTCAGCTGGTTAAGCATTTGCAGGATTAATCCTTTGCGCTCAAATCCACTCAATGTTTCAATTTTAGCAAGAGTGTCTTTTACCAGCTGCTCATAGAGTGCTGCCTGCTCAGCGGTCAGGTGACAATATTCTTTCTGTTCCAGTTTTTCAGGCAGGTTTAATTCCACCTCAGGATCTTTCTTCGTACGACGCAATAAGAACGGCTTGATTTTTGCCTGAAGCTCTTTGACTTTTTCTTCGGATTCATCCTTTTCAATGGGAGCAATATAGTTTTTCTGATACTGCGTGAAACCACCGAGGTACCCGTGGTTAAGGAAATCAAAGATGGACCACAGCTCCGATAATCGGTTTTCCATGGGGGTCCCGGTGAGCGCGATATGATGCTTACCGCTGAGTTTACGGATCGCCCTGGATTGTTTCGTATTGGCATTCTTGATATTTTGTGCTTCGTCGAGAGAAATCGATGTCCAGACGACTTCCGATAGTTCTTCAAAGTCGATGTGGGACAAGCCGTAAGAAGTAAGAACCACATCTACTCCTTTAATCTCCGCTGCAAATTGTTCGCCTTTCGCCCGGTTCGGTCCATAATGAAGGTGGACCTTCAAATCAGGAGCAAATTTCTCCAACTCCCGCTGCCAGTTTCCGAGAACGGAGGTAGGGGCAACGATCAGGGAAGGGGTATCCGGATTCTCGGTTTCTTTTACATGCTGCAAATACGTGATCAGCTGTACGGTTTTTCCGAGTCCCATGTCATCAGCAAGACAAGCGCCAAAGCCGAATTTTCGTAAAAAGAGCATCCAGCTCATTCCAAGCTGCTGGTAAGGACGGAGCTCGCCGATAAACGCGTCAGGTGTTTCCGTTAAAGGAATCGATGACACATTCGTCAGTTGGTGAACCATCTTTTTCATTGACCGATTGAGTTCAAGCTGAATTCTGGCGTATTTAAAGGGATCATGCTCGTCATCATCTGGCTCCAGGTCCGATTCATCCGAATCGCGGGGAACAAGTTCCTGCTCCAGCATATCCTGGATCGAAATCCCTTCTTGCTTCGCTTTCGTCATCATTTGCTGAATCCTTCTAATCATAGCGGGATCAAGCTTCATCCACTGACCGCGAATCTTCACCAAGCGGCGCTGATTATCGACAAGCTGATTAAAGTCATCCTCTGACAGATTGACTCCGTTCATGGATAATCGCCAGTCGAAATCAAGCATGGCATTGAGGCCAACGAAGGATTTACGATAGCTTGTGTCTGTGTTCTTCAGCTTTGCTTTTACCAGCACCTGAGCATCCTTCATCGCTTCCCACCAGGACGGAAGGAGGATTTCAATGTCCAGGTCGATGAGCTTCTCACTTAGCACGGATAGGAAATCCCAAGCATCGTGCTCACCAAGAGCTGTTCGTAATGAACCGTCCGTATCGCGGAGAATCGGCATCATCTTCATCCACCGTTCCTGTTCTTCGGATACATCAGGCAGATGCTTTTTCCAGGAAGGAGGGACTGTGTCTTCAGCCAGTGAAATGACGCGATTCGTTTTCTTGCGGTCTCTTAAAATCGTCTCAAGCTGCCAGGACTCATCCTCATCAAGAGGCTCAGAGATCCTCAGACCGATCGAAAACGGAAGTTCTTCATCCTCACCGGCAATCCATTCACTCCAACGTTTCTCATCAAAATACGCATCCAGCTCTTCAGACGTAAGCGTGCTTTCCTTCAGCTTCTGAATCCGCTTCATCGCACTCGACCCGCCAGAAGCCATCGCCTCGTTCAACGCACCTTGAAACCAAGTTTCGGTGAGATTTTTGAGGGACGGACCTCCATCAGGAAGCTCTTCCTTCCAGAACTCATCATTAAAATTCGACCAGACCTCATCGGGGATATGAAACTGCAGTCCTTTTTCCTGCCATTCCTCGAAGCGGGGCAGCCAGCGACCGGCTTCCACTGCCTCGTAAATCACAGGAGCAATCGCAATACACGCCTGCCCGGTTTCGTCCCAGTCCCATTGGATCATGCTGCTGAAATGCTCACCGGCAAGCAACGTAAGAAGCTGCCACTGAGTCACGGCAACCCCATTTGTGGAATCCTCGAGAAGAGTCCCGTAGAAACTCTCTTCATGCCAAAGAAACAGCTGACTCTTCCATTCCTTTGGAGCCAGAAGCTCTCCTTCTTCGTTTACGGCTGTGATGAAGAAACGGTCTTCATATTCAGTTGTGTTGACGTTAATCTTTACGGAAGACAGTTTAAGCATCGATTAACTTACCCTTTCTGCACTCTTCTTGGAACGCACGTAATCGCTTGTATTTATCTAAAACATAGGTGAGATACACATCCCATTTTTCGGTTTTCTTCGTTTTTTTATAAATCGTCCGGATCTTCTTCATATAGCGGACCGCCTGCTTATAGCTGTCTCGATTCTTCTGATCAATTGCATCCATGACCCCTGAATAATAGATGGGCAGTGCGAGTTCAGGTGCTTCCTTCGTCACATCGCGGAGTCCCATGCCTTCCATTTCCTGAATGCTGTAGCTCATGTATTTTTGCAGTTCGACCCATTCACGATAAGCCTTCGCGCTAATGAGGTACTCATTGTACGAGAAGAAGCTGTACGGAAGCATGGATAGAAGGAGTTCATTCACAAGGGAACTGTCCTTTTCCATCAGCCAATCCATCGGCAGGATCCGCACAAACCAGCGAACGAATCGGGTCGCTTCATAATAATCGAGGGTTTCCAAGTGATCTGGCATCCTGGATAAAATATTGCGTACCAGGAAGAAACCGACTTCGTAACGCTTCCCGACAAAAAATTTACGCAGCCAGAATTCACTGAACGCGACCAGTTCGGTACCGAGTTCATCCACCACTTCACTCGCCTTGTTCAAATCTTCGAGGAGTAAATATTGATGGAGGATGGCGATGGTGTAAAAAGTGGAGTCCTGCCAGCTGCTTTCTTCTAAACGAGCAACCTCTTCACGGCGCCACGACTTCTGTTTGAATAAGTAGTACCATAAGAAGCGGTACACTTCGGCTTTCATCATCGTACTATTTTCTGTAGAGTCACTCATCTCGATCGCCTGCTTTTTCAAAAAGGCAATGTACGGGTCAAAGCTGAATGGCATTGCATGAATCGAAAGTTTTTCAACCGCGTCTTCCATTTCGCCTAGTAGAAAATCATACATACTGTATTGCTCGCGGCTCAGCTCGACATTCCTTTTTTGTAAATACAGATCGATATGTATGGACAAATAAAAGGTAGCGAAAAGCTGATATAGCGGCTTCCACTCCCGTTCGAATGGTGCTTCCTTCATGAATCGCTTCGTAATATTTTGAACGAGGACATCCATCAAATAGGGCTGTCTTTCAAGTAACTCCAAGTCTTCCTGCTTCAGAAGAGAGTCAAAGAATTGCCACCATTCCTCAGGCGTGTTTCCCCGCGTTTTCCGTTCGTTTAATAGATCGCTTGCTTTCCGGAGAGCACCCGTACTGCTGTGTTTCTTCAATAAGTCATCCAAAGACCGGGTTTCCTGACTGGCAGGCTGGGACTGACTCCGCCAATTCTGAATCCACTCACTGACACGTCCAACCTTGTTATATAGCATAAAAAAGGTCGCCATTTGATGCCGGCACCAACTACCTTGAGGACACGAGCACTTGCTTAAAAGGGGAAACGAAAAATTCAGCTCGAGGGTCACAGGCGTCACATCCTGCACCTCGGCCGACACTTCTTCATCCCGGACCTTTACGTTCGAAACCAGATTCTGACGAAACAAAAGAAGCCCCTTCGAAACGACATTCTTGCTCTCATCCTGATTCGGGTCCAGCTGACCCTGTATCGACTGACTCATGGGAAGTAACTTATCCTTCAACTCCTGAATACGAATCGACATCAACCAACCTCTCCAATCTATAAAATCGCATTCTTTTATTATAACGCAAAAGGAGGGGGAAAAGGAACATGGGGCGGGGGAAGTAGTGGAAGAGGGTGAGGTGAGGGAGTAGGAGTTTGTCGAATTGTGTAGTGAGTCGGGGGTGGTGACTGGTATGTGTGGTTTGATGACAGGAGTGGGGGTGGGACGCTTGGGACTTGGGAGGGCGAGTCGATAATAAATCGTGAAAGTCGATAATAAATAATCCAAAGTCGATAATATAATTTATAAGTCGATAATATATGGTCCGAACTCGATAATCTAATTTAGAAGTCGATAATATAGTGGTCCCAACTCGATAATAAAATTTGAAACTGAGTAAAAAACTACAAAAAGTTGCCTGACACCAGTCGTTGGAGGCCGATTTGAAAATAAAAAGTGTGTTTTTGAAAATAACTCCGGAAATTTGAAAATAAAACCCCCGAATTTGAAAATAAAACGCCAAAATTGAAAACAAACCGGCACAATTTGAAAATAAAACCCCAGATTCAACTCAAAACCTTCCAAATCCCCTCCTTACTCCTCCACATGCACAAAAAAAGTCTCCCCATCATACACATTTACGCTTTTCAGCCTCACTTTTTCACCATTTCTCCAATAAAAATCCTTATTTTCAGGAAAACGAAGCTCTTCATCCCCATGCTTCACCACCATCTCGGGATTTTTCGAGGTCCGTCCCTCGATCGTCACGTCAAAACCTCTTTCACGATAATATTCCGCAGCATCCACGTACCAGGAGGCAAATTCGCCGGAAGTTAATGAAAATCCCAGATACGTAGAAATTGCTCTGGGAATATCCGTATTTTCAATAAGACCGACAGGCTTCCCTGGCCCATAAGAATATAAAAAGACATCTTCACCAGTATGGCCATGTGTGGTAAAACCAAGATTAGCCCGCTTCGCCAGCAGCTTCACCATTTCATCCTCTAAATTTTCCACTTTTTTAGAGGCATCCTCCATCGCACAGAATTCTTTTTTACTCAATTTCCCCAACCCATAGTTTGAAAGGACCTCTTTTAAATTTGAACGATCCTCCTTAAGTTGAGAAACAGCGCCTTTAACGGTAAGATCAGCTTTCTTCAATGGCTCCACAAACTTCTCGACAGGCTGGCTTTTATAATTCTTATTCGTCCCCTGATTGCCAAGGGTCAGTCCGCTATTGCCGTGATCGGTCACGGCTACCACCATCGTATTACCGTCCTCGCGGGCGAATGACAAAGCTTCTCTGGCGGCGTCGTCAAAGCTCAAGACCTCGCTGATCATCCCTACAGGATCATTTTTATGAGCGGCCCAATCCACCTTGCTGCCTTCGACCATCAAGAAGAAACCTTTCTCACTATGAGAAAGTCTGTCGATTGCCGCCCCCGTCATCTCCGCAAGGGAAGGTTCATCAGGCTTCAACGTCTTTCGGTCCAGTTCATAGGCGATATCTTCTTCGGCAAACGCCCCCCACAGTTTGGACGATCCTGCCCTGTTTAGAAGTCCGTCCCTCTTCAGAACCAAATCGTAACCGGCTGAGCCGATGATCTTTACTAAGTTTTCTCCGTCTTCACGACTGACTTCTTTCGTTTTAAGCATGCCGTCATCGTTCTTGACGTGGTCTTTGGATTTTGGCTTCAGCCAGGCGGCACCCCCACCTAAGATAACGTCGAGATCCTGGTACACCTGCTGTTCTCCGATATCTCCAAATTCATCCCGATTATGGGTATGGGAGGTGAAGGCAGCCGGAGTGGCATGCTGAACAGGGGAGGTGGAGACGATGCCAGTCGCGTAGCCGGAGAGCTTGGCCGCTTCAAGCACTGTCAGAACAGGACGCCCATCAGGGTTCATACCGATATAATCAGCCTTTGTTTTCACTCCTGTGGCCATAGCCGATCCGGCAGCTGCGGAATCTGTAATCGCCGACTGAGCAGAATAGGTCCGGACACCACCCGTTAAAATGCGATCTAATTGAAGGTCCGTCCCTCGGTACCAACGCGACAACGTGACGATGTCGGAGTTGGTGCCGTCCATGATCATGAGGATGACGTTTTTCTTGGGTGGGTGTGGGGCTGCGAATAGGCAGGTGGATGGGAAGGAAAATGCCAGGAGGGAAAGAAGGAGTGTGAGGATGATGAGGCGTTTGAGTGTTTTCATGGTGAGCGCTCCTTTTCATTAGTGATTAACCAATAGTATTTGTTGGTTGAGAAGGAGTATGTATAGAAAAATGAATCTTCCTCATGGACATGAATTCATCAAAAAAGTCGCATCGAAACCATTCCGGCTTCAAATGCGACTAATCCCTTTATTTTCTCTCCAATATTCCAACCAGCAGATTTTCTAAAACCGTCGGTCGGTCTACTTTCTTCAAATCACGCAACCTGATCCGATTCCAGTCAATCCCCGTTATGAAAGGAGTACCATTTTCTAAAGCAGGAATGTCACCGGGATAAACAATGTAGTATTCCCCGGCCTTTACGCCTGACTTGATTTGTTGCTGTCCATTTACTTGGAGCCCTGTTTCAACTTTTCGCTGTTCAACGGTTCCTTTTTTAGTAAGAATCCAGATGAATGTAGAAGAGCCTTCTTTTTCAATCGCAGTAACAGGCACGACAAATGCACCTTTTACTTCCTCCGTGATGATCGACAGGAAAACATGATGACCTGGAAGAAGCTTATTTTCAGCGTCTTGAAGTTTCACTTCTACAGGATACATGCTGTCCGTTTGCAAGTGTGGATTATTTTTTGGGAGGGTGGCCACTTTGGTCACGATTCCTTTTTGAGTCTTTTTCTCAATGTCGGATTGAACAATCGCGCTCATATTTTCTTCCACGGTTACGATTTCTTTTTCCGTAAGATCAGTCGTTACGATGGTGGACTGTGAGGCAATCGTAATCAATGGGTTATCTATCGCATGTGAAAGTTCCTTGATCGTACCGTCCACACTGCTTTGAACCGTTAACGTTGTTTCATACGATTCAATATCAGAAATTTGGCGCTCAAGATTATCGATTTGATTTTCTAAACGGTCAATTTCTAATTCTTTAGCCGTAATTTCTTTTTTTATATCGTACTCCGACTGAAGCGCACTTGCATCAATCGGAATTTCTTTATCGTCTGTTGAAGTGGAAGGGAGGGACGATTCCAGACTTTCCAAATCATCGATGTTGTCTTCAATACTATCAATCTCATCTTCCAATTGTTCCACTTCTGACTCGAGAACGCTTTTTTGCTGAGTTTGATCCGTTACTTCGTATTCATAAAGTGGCGTTCCGGATTTCACCTGGTCACCCTCTTTAACCAGGAATTTCTTGAAGGAGCCAAATTCGTCGTTAAAATAGATGTAATTTTCTTCTTCAGCTGTCACGACACCCGGTTTCGGAAGCTCTTTAACCAGATCGTCTTTTCCGCTGATTTCCCAATTGGCTACCCGGACTTCGCGGTCGACCTTGCTGTTCGCTTTTTCAATGAGATATGTATTCGCACCAACAAATAAGAGGGAGAGTGTTAAAGTGCTATAAAAAATGGTTTTTCTATTCATCATGTTCACAGCCTTTAGATAGTTAAATTAAGGTTGATATGTTTAAGAAAGCGAGTAGTGCGTTAAGAGACCACAAGAGTAAATTGGTTAAGAGAATCACTAACCAGATGATCCAGTTTTTTTGATTGGTCAACTGTTTAATTCCTTTGTATTGAATGTAGAAAACCCAAACTTTAAAAAGGGAGAAACTTCCCATTAAATAGATCACATACGATTTTGACGTTAAATATTGAGTAATTACCCCTAAGGAGAGTGGTGAAGAGTACCATTCAAGTGAAAAGAATAGGGATAATGGTATATAGGTGAGTTTTTCTAATAATAAAATGATTAAGACCAGACCTTGAGTGATAACCAGTTTACGGTATTCTCCCTCATTGGAAATGGTCCAGAAAATTAATGATGAAAAAAAGAGGATGATGGCTGCATAAAGCATTCCGGCTATAAGCCTGCCTAAGAAAAATAAAAATTTCTCCAACTCGAATACAGTTGGGGATAGCTTTGTCAATTCTTTAGACAAAGGGTCCATTCCTATTCCGAAAGACGAGATCAAACCGAATATAACAATGGATAATAAGAAGAGAAATGAGACGCGTTTCTTATACCCTTTTAATTCCTCCATCTCATTAAGTTGATAAAAGAAGATTGATGGCTGTTTCAAACCCCTGAATAGTCTGACTTCTCTATGCATAAAATGTTGTCCTCCAGCTTGAATAGATTCCACCTCTTATTCTATCGAAAATCATCGAACTTTTCCATAAATTGTAGAACGAATTGAGAAATAAAATAAAAAAGCGTCGAATGGACGCTTTTGGTATGCTTATGCTTGATAAGTTAAGTAGGTAGTCCCTGCAATTAGTAGAATCGTAATAATAACGAAACTTACGTATGTAACTACTTTCTGTGTTTTCTTCTTTCTCATTGCCTCTTCCGGCGTTAAAAATGCCATTCTAAATTTCCCCCTTTTCCCGACTTGAAGCTGCTAAACAATAACGAACGTATGTATATTTTTTTTGACGAACGCTAATTTTTCCCCATACCAACATTTTATCGGAAATATATGCTAAGTTTTAATAGGTCTTATAACCTATTTATTTTGAACTGTGTCGAAAAATATTTTGTAGAATCTTGTATATATATGGTAATATAACTAGTAATTGATGTTTGAACTTCCGTCTAATAGTGTAATAAAGTGATAGAAACTGTTTTATATAGTAGGAGGTTGTCTTTTTTGAAAGGAAACGTGAGCAAGGAACAATACGTTCTCTCTGTTATCCAGAAAGCTTATGACAAAGGTCAGCAAGGCGATATGGATACAGACAAAATGATCGATTGGCTGAAACAGGAATTACAAACTGGATATACTTTAAACCAAAAAGCGCTGTAGAATCCTTGATGGGAATCTCAGCGCTTTTTGTTGTCTTTATTGGGGACGGACCTTCATTAATAGAACAATTTAGATAAAATGCCGTTCTCTTCATATTTATTATTCTAGTCGGGGTTTCTCGAGGTCCGTCCCTCTAGAAATGCTTTACCAATCCTTCATCGTCTGATACAGGTGATTGACCTGGGTGATGAATTTTTCTTTGCGTTTCTCTGTGAAGTAGGTGAGGGAGGATAGGGTACGTTTGAATTTGGGGAAATCCTGAAGAATCTTCAGGATTTCCCTGTTTTCTTCATCTTCGAAGTTTTCTCTTAGAATCATGGGATTGTGACTATTACCAAGACCGCCACTTTCCTCGCCATACATAATCCGGTTCATTTCATGGGTAGGAATCATATAGACTTCTTTAAAGGTAAGGATCATTTTATACGGGGTGTCCCTTGTGCCATTTTCATAGTTCGATAACGTACTCTGATTGATATTTAAACGAATGGCTGCTTCTCTCTGAGTAAGCTCCAATACGTCATTCCGATAATGCTTTAACTCTAATTGTAAGTCCATTCTCTTCACCGACTATCCCTTTTTTCTTCAAGATAAAGGTTTTAAAAGCCATCAATGGTAAATTACACAATTTGAAATACTAGTATTGATTACGAATATAAAAAATTTGGAAAAAGTATACAAATTTACATTAAAACGTATTAAAATGTAAATATAATTGTAATTTTGTCGAATTGGGGTAAAGGTGGAAGATAGAATGGGAGATTCGAACAAAGGGAGAAAGATTCACGCCACATATATAGAAGGAAAGACACCCAGTTTAACAGGAAAGGTCAAATGGATCCGTTTGAAGGCAGAGTCAAACCTGGTCTTCAGTACCAAACACAACGGTAAACAGCGTGTGATCTACTATTCTCAAAATAGCTTTACCAGCGGGGAAACGAGCAGAAGAGATTATCTACTAATAGAAGAATAAAGATGAGGGACGTACCTCTAATTCTGAAATTGAAGACAAGCGGCCTGATTTAACGTCTACTGTGAATTTTCAGAGGTCCGTCCCTCAAAAAAAAGAGGATTTTGCGGAGTTGTGTCGAATAGGTTAGTGTACGAAATTGAGAGAAGGAGTGATGTTATGGTACGAATGCCTCGGGATTGGTGTCCGGGAGCCACTTATCATGTGACAGCAAGAGGGAACCGGAAGCAAGACTTGTTTCATGACATTGAAGACCGAAAGAAGTATTTATCCTATTTGCAGGATACGAAAGAAAAGTTTCCTTTTACCATCCACGCTTATTGTTTAATGTCCAACCACATTCATCTTCTGATCGAAACCCACGATGTTCCACTCGAACAGATCTTCAGAATCCTTCATACCCGTTATGCCATTTATTTCAATAAAAAGTATGACTATGTCGGACATGTTTTTCAAGGAAGATATGGGTCAACCAAGATTGATACCCCTGCCTATTTCATTAAGGTCAGCAGGTATATTCACCAAAATCCTGTCAAAGCAAAACTCACTGTCGTCCCCGAGTATTACCCCTGGAGCAGCTACCCCTCATACGTTCATTCCATCGACAATCCGCTTCTTTCAAAGGAGAGGACACTGGCCTATTTTCCAGATTCAGAAGTGAAGCTTTATAAAGAATATGTAGACAAAGAAGAAGAGAAGGAAGGCCTAAATAAGGAATTTGACGAAAATACAATTAAAATTGTAAAAAAATAAAATATTTTTGTAAAAATATAAAGGAAATTAGATGTTTATGTCGAAATTCATGTTTATAGGACCAAATTCCTACACTGAGGAGGAGAAAATATGAAAAAAGACTTTATATTGGTATTTGAGGATTTTCACGTTTCACAGAGGAGTATCAGGAAATCCAAAAAGCACTTAGTTGTGTTTCAAGGTCAGCTTTATTACAACAAGCTCGTTGTCGTGAATCGTCCCCCAGGGTTTTCCCATGCATTAGAAAGCATCATGTACTCTGATAAGATACTTGAAACCTATGGATTTTCGACTTTGTTTGCCGTTCCGATTGACAAGGATCATTCAATCCCGTTTAAGTTTGTTCGCATAGATGACAGGGAACCAAGGGATTGTAAGATTGTGCTGGAGAAGCGGAATGGAGTGGAGAAGTTAAATATCAAGCCTTTGTATACGATGGATGATCCGATTTCACAGGAGGATAAACATGACATATTATCCTATCTCAGCATGAAAAGTGATGAAGGCACGGTCACGTATCTCATGAACAATCCCCAAGTGTTCAAAGGGAAAGGTAAAAAACAAGAAGAGTAAAGGAGGAATGAGGCGAACCTAAACTGAATAGGTACGTCTTTTTTAATTTTGAGGGACGGACCTCCAATGTTAAAACTAGGGAACACTTCATCTGTTCCTACCTGATATGCCCTCCAAAACCCTTTACCACGCTACCAAACTACCTCTCTAAGTTTCTAAAATCAGCACTTTTTTCGTTGACCTCTTACCGGTCAGACCATACAATATAAGTAGTTATTAGTATTTTTAGAATTTTCATGTAAGGTGCGAATGCCACTTGGATAAGACAGATCATACTCGTATCGGAAAGAATGCCATGCTACTTCTTCTCGTAGAAAGGGATGAAGAAGAGTGGAATCGTCATTTCAATGAACTGAATTGGAGTTACTGCACCGGGAAAATCGGATCCATGGACAGTCAAAAAATCGTGGCTGCGATTGAAACAGCAGCAAAACGAAGTGATCTCGTCCGGGAAGATTTGTACCGGGAAATGCATGCCTTATATCACGCCATCATGGAGGCATTAACGGGTGTGACCCGCGGCCATACGCAATTGGGTGAGATCCTGCGCACCGTGGGATTGCGCTTTTCGGTTGTACGGGGCACTCCATATGAGAGTGAAGAGGAAGGCGAATGGATAGCGGTTGCTTTATACGGGACGATTGGTGCGCCCATTAAGGGATTGGAGCACGAGACAATCGGACTTGGAATTAATCATATTTAAATAATCTAGAGCCTAGAGATATTAGTTGAAAGGAGGCTCGACCAACGGCAGAAGTCTGTCTTTGGTCGAGCCTCTTTTTGTGTGGGATTTTGTGATCAAGATGATGCGTTAGGGGGTGGACATGGAAGAGTTGGAGGTCCGTCCCAGAGTGGTTTAAAGCGTTAAAGAACGAAAAAGCAAAGATAGCGATTTAGAGGGGTATAGCGACACTGAGGTTGTGAAGAGACAGCTTTCGAAGGTCCGTCCCTAAAAATATGGAGAGGTGATTGTAATGGTGGAGTTGACGGGTTGTAGTTTGAGTTTGGATGAGGCGAAGAGGGTTATTTATGGGAAGGAGCAGGTGGAGCTTTCGCCGGTTAGTATGGAGCGGGTGCGGAAGAGTCGCGAGGCGGTTGAGCGGATTGTGAAGGAGAAGCGTGTGGTGTACGGGATCAACACGGGCTTTGGGAAGTTCAGTGATGTGTTGATTGATGCGGATGATGTGGAGGAGCTTCAGCTGAATCTGATCCATTCCCATGCATGCGGTGTGGGTGATCCGTTCCCGGAGAATGTTTCCCGTGCCATGCTTCTACTGAGATGCAACGCCCTTTTAAAAGGGTACTCAGGTGTGAGACCGGTCATCGTCGAACGCCTGGCAGAATTCCTCAATAAAGGGATCCATCCAGTCGTGCCACAGCAGGGTTCACTGGGAGCAAGCGGCGACTTAGCACCACTTTCCCATTTAGCACTCGCTCTGATGGGAGAAGGAGAAGTCCATTATAAAGGAGAGGTCCATCAAACCCTTCCTGTCCTTTCAAAAGAAAATATCTTCCCTATCCAGCTTCAGGCAAAAGAAGGATTGGCACTCATCAACGGAACGCAAGCGATGACGGCAATGGGGGTCATCGGATACCTGGAAGCAGAGGAGCTTGCCTTCAAAAGCGAGATGATCGCAAGTCTGACCTTAGAGGGACTTAGAGGAATCATGGATGCCTTCGACGAAGATATTCATTTAGTAAGAGGCTATCCTCAGCAGGTCGCCACGGCCGAAAGAATCCGGGATTACCTGGAAGACAGTAAACTGACAACGAAACAAGGAGAACTCAGAGTCCAGGACGCCTATTCGTTACGGTGCATCCCGCAAGTTCACGGGGCATCCTGGCAGGCACTTGACTATGTAAAAGAAAAGCTTGAAATCGAAATGAACGCGGCGACAGATAATCCGCTGATCTTTGATGATGGGGAAAAAATCATCTCAGGCGGGAATTTCCATGGACAGCCGATCGCCTTCGCCATGGATTTTATGAAGATTGCCATAGCAGAGCTCGCAAACATTTCAGAAAGACGTATCGAACGATTAGTGAACCCGCAGCTGAATGATCTGCCGCCGTTCCTGAGTCCACAACCTGGTCTCCAATCCGGTGCCATGATCATGCAATACTGTGCCGCATCACTCGTATCCGAAAACAAAACACTCGCCCATCCGGCCAGTGTCGATTCCATCCCGTCATCCGCCAATCAGGAAGACCACGTCAGCATGGGAACAATCGGATCACGACATGCCTACCAAATCCTACAGAACACAAGAAGAGTCCTGGCCGTCGAACTCATCTGCAACCTGCAGGCAGCAGAACATAGAGGGACGGACCTCCTGGCCAGCAAAACACGACAATTTTATGAAGCAGCGAGAAAGGTCATTCCTTCCATTACAAAGGACCGGATCTTCTCGAAAGATATAGAAAAAGCCAACCAGTGGCTGCAGCAAACAACATTGAGCACGCTCATCAAACCAACCAAAACAAAGGAGGAAACGACAAATGGTTAAAGCAAACAAACGCATCGTACACGTAAAAAGAGGGACGGACCTTGAATGTAAAGGATGGGAGCAGGAAGCGGTACTCCGCATGCTCTACAATAACCTGGATCCCGAGGTAGCGGAAATTCCGGAAGATTTGGTCGTATACGGTGGTATCGGAAAAGCGGCCCGTAACTGGGAGTCCTTCGACGCAATCGTTCACACGCTCAGAAACCTGGAAAACGACGAAACCATGCTTGTTCAATCCGGTAAACCGGTGGGTGTGTTCAAAACCCATAAAGCGGCTCCAAGAGTCCTTCTTTCTAACTCGGTCCTTGTACCGAAATGGGCAAACTGGGAGCACTTCCATGAGCTGGATCAAAAAGGCCTCATGATGTATGGACAAATGACGGCGGGAAGCTGGATCTATATCGGGACACAAGGGATCCTGCAAGGGACGTATGAAACGTTCGCAGCACTTGCGAAGAAACATTTCAATAACTCACTTAAAGGAACCATCACACTTACAGCCGGACTGGGTGGAATGGGTGGTGCGCAGCCACTGGCCGTTACGATGAACGGTGGAGTCGTGATTGCAGTAGACGTTGACGCAGAGCGCATCCAAAAGCGTCTTGACACGAAATACTGTGACGTGAAAACAGATTCCATCGATGAAGCACTAATGATGGCTTATGAAGCACGTGACCAGGGCAAGCCTCTTTCCATCGCCTTACTAGGAAATGCGGCTGAAGTTCATCATGAACTTTTAAAACGTGATGTCAAAATCGATATCGTGACCGATCAAACATCAGCTCATGATCCATTGAACGGATATGTACCTGAAGGCTATTCACTGGCGGAAGCAACAGAGCTTCGCAAACAGGATCCGAAAACCTACACTGCACTTTCACAAAAAAGCATGGCTAAACACGTGGAAGCGATGCTTGAATTCCAACATAGAGGATCGATCGTATTCGACTACGGCAACAACATCCGTCAGGTAGCGAAGGATGAGGGAGTCGACAATGCCTTTGATTTCCCTGGCTTCGTTCCAGCCTATATCCGTCCTTTATTCTGTGAAGGAAAAGGACCTTTCCGCTGGGCAGCTCTGTCAGGAGACCCTGAGGATATCTACAGAACGGATCGTTTGATCAAAGAGCTTTTCCCTGAAAACGAAGCACTGAATCGCTGGATCGATATGGCACAGGAGCAAGTGGCATTCCAAGGGCTGCCTTCCCGTATTTGCTGGCTGGGGTATGGCGAGCGTGTGAAAATGGGTCTTGCCATCAACGAACTTGTCCGAAACGGAGAACTGAAAGCGCCGATCGTCATTGGCCGTGACCATCTGGATTGCGGATCTGTTGCTTCACCGAACCGTGAAACCGAAAGCATGAAGGACGGAAGTGACGCAGTAGGAGACTGGGCAATCCTGAACGCCCTCATCAACACAGCGGCAGGCGGCTCATGGATTTCCTTCCACCACGGCGGCGGAGTAGGAATGGGGTACTCTCTACATGCTGGTATGGTCGTCGTTGCAGATGGGACGGACCTTGCTCAAGAACGTCTGGAGCGAGTCCTGACAACAGACCCGGGAATGGGCGTCATCCGCCACGTTGACGCAGGCTACGACATTGCAGAAAAAACAGCCGAAAAACACAACATCCACATCCCGATGAACAAAGGAGGAGAATAACATGACAACTGAAAAACACTTCGATACCATCATCGACAACATCGGACAGCTCCTTACGATGGATCATGGGGACGGACCTCTAAAAGGCGAGGAAATGAGTAAACTCAAGGTTTCAGAGCACGCGGCACTGGCTATCAGGGACGGACTTGTCGCATGGATCGGAACGCATGAAGAAGCACAATCCCTCAAAGCGACGGAACGTATCGATGCAGAAGGAAAGCTCGTCACACCAGGTCTTGTTGACCCACATACTCACCTGGTCTTCGGCGGCTCACGTGAACACGAAATGGCCCTCAAGCAGCAGGGAGTGCCATACTTAGAGATCCTGAAACGCGGGGGAGGCATCCTATCTACAGTAGGTGCCACCCGCGAAGCATCAGAAGAAGAGCTGCTCACGAAAGCTCGCTTCCATTTAAACAGGATGATTTCATACGGAGTCACGACTGTCGAAGCGAAAAGCGGCTACGGCCTTGACCGTCCAACCGAACTCAAACAGCTGAGAGTAGCCAAACAGCTGAACGAATCGCACCCGGCAGACATCGTCTCCACATTCCTTGGAGCACACGCGATCCCACCGGAATTCAAAGGTCGCTCCGATGAATTTTTAACGGAAATGCTCGACCTGCTGAACGATATCGAAAAAGGTCAGCTGGCTGAATTCGTCGATATCTTCTGTGAAACAGGGGTATTCACAGTAGAACAATCCCGCGAGTTCCTAAAAAAAGCAAAAGAAAAAGGCTTCTCAGTAAAAATTCACGCCGACGAAATCGATCCACTTGGCGGAACGGAAATGGCAACGGAGATCGGAGCCATTAGCGGTGACCACTTAGTTGGCACATCTGAAAAAGGCATCCAGGCACTGGGTGAAACCGACACGATCGCGGTCCTACTGCCAGGCACATCCTTCTATCTGAACAAAGGCAAGTTTGCTAACGCAAGAGGCATGATGGAAGCGGGGGCCGCGGTGGCTCTGTCAACCGACTTCAACCCGGGGAGTTCACCAACAGAGAACCTGCAATTCATTATGAATCTTGCATCCTTGCAACTGAAAATGACGCCGGAAGAAATTTGGAACGCCGTCACCGTCAACGCAGCACATGCCATCAACAGAGGAGACTCGGCAGGAAAGCTGATCGAAGGACGTAAAGCCGACATCGTCCTGTGGGATGTACCAAACTATCATTACGTTCCATACCATTACGGGGTCAACCACACCCACACCGTCATGAAAAACGGCCGGATCATCTACCGCAAGGAGAAGCTTCATGAGCACATTTCAACACATTAAGCAGTCGGGTAGAGCACAATTTAAAGACCGCTACACAACGAAGGCAGCTGAACTTCTGACACCATGGGAAGAAGGAATGAAAGGGGACATCGCCATCATTGGCGCCCCCCTCTCCAAACCCTCCATCTCCCACTCAGGGGCAAGCTTCGCACCCGATGCAATCAGACGCTGCCTGAACTCGTTTACGACGTACAACATCGAAAGAGGGACGGACCTAGCCGAAGCCAAGAAAGCTATCGTCGACTTCGGGGACATCACCATGCACCCAACCTCGATAGAAGACTGCCATCAACGAATCTATGAGTCAGTCAAAGACGCAACGAACACAAACGCAGCACCCTTCACCATCATCCTTGGAGGCGACCACTCCATCACAACATCAACGGTCAAAGCCATCAAGGAAACCAAAGGTACAGTAGGTATCATCCAATTCGATGCCCACCATGACCTGCGGAACACGGAAGATGGAGGCCCTACCAATGGGACACCTTTTAGAAGATTATTAGAAGAGGGGCACATCAAGGGTGAGCACCTGATTCAGATAGGTATCCGCAATTACGCCAATGCTAAAGCCTATCATGACTATGCCGTTGAGCAGGGTGTTACAGTTTATACCATGAAGGACGTCAGACAAAACAACTCGTCGATCGCAGAACTCATCCAAGACGCCATAGCCCAATTAGAATCCCAGGTCGATACCATCTACCTCTCAGTAGACATGGACGTCCTCGACCAGGCATACGCACCGGGCTGCCCGGCAATCGGTCCAGGCGGCATGCACCCGGACACGTTAACGGAAGCGGTTCAAACCGCCCTGCAGCATCCTAAAGTAACCACCATGGACATCGTGGAAATCGATCCGACACTCGACATCAGGGACATGACAAGCAGAATAGCAAGCCTCTTGATCATAAATTCATTAATCTAACCAAGGTCCGTCCCTCACCGCTTTAACGCATTGAGGGACGGACCTTCATTTTCAGTGCTGATTAAGAATAATACACGTAAAAACGTATCCCAATATAAAGGATGCGTTTTTTCTATTAAACTAAATATAAAAAAATCATCTAAAATTGAGACACACTTCCTGACGGTCGCGTCTAATGAATGAATAACTGACAAAAATGTAAAAAAATACATTAAACTTACAAAGAGAAGGGACGGACCTGGTTACAGTATGGAAACAGAGAATCGGGTATCCGGTCCACTCGGGGGAGGATAACAAATGGATGAAGTGATACAACATGAGAAGGGGGGAGTGATGCAGATGGAGGTAAGTGAGGAAAGGTTGATTGAGAGTTTAATTGATGAGTATGAAGTACAGGTGACGAAATTGGTGTATCTCTATGTGAAAGACTGGCCGGCTGCCCAGGATATTACTCAGGAGGTTTTCATTAAAGCCTTTCATGCCCTCCATCAGTTCAATCATAAATCCTCTTACAAAACGTGGATTTATAGAATTGCCATTAACTTATGTAAAGATTATAAGCGCTCGGCTTATTTCAGGAAAAATACGATCGTACATACATTTCATACCATTCTTAAAAAAGAGACGTCCGTTACACCGGAACAAGAACTCATAATGAACGAAGACAATGACTCAGTTGCCTCTCATGTATACTCACTCCCCCTGAAATATAGAGAAGTGATCTTATTATATTATTATGAAGAATTAACGACTGGGGAAATCGGAGACATGCTCGGGATCAATCCTTCGACGGTTCGAACGAGGCTGGACCGGGGAAGAGAGAAGCTGAAGAAAACAATGGGAGGGAGGATTCCCAATGAATAAGGACCCTTTGCACAATATAAAGGATGAAATAGAGCGTAAAGTATTCAAGAACACCGAGCCTGTCAGTCAAAAAAGGGCCATCTTGACAAAAATAAGGAATGAAAAACAAAAGAAATCATCGGTCAAGTCCATCTTCATCAATCTTGGCGTCCCTTTATGCATCATCCTGATCCTTTCTATCCTGGGCAGCAGTTACTTGTTTAATGAAGATCTGGTGAAAGAAAATGAAAATGAACAAGAGCAAGAAGAACCTGCAGAACTCACATACGTACCGACTGACGAGTGGGATGAAAAGATAATAGATGAAAAAGTCGCCATCAGAAAATCGGCGACACCTGTCGATGAAGTATCGGAGGAACCAAAGCAAGAATCAGAAGCACCTCAAGAGAAAAAAGAAGAGGAAGACAAGACGAAGCCGGCGGATACACCACCTCCACTCCCTGCCTTTGATTTTTCTATGATCCTGAACGATCCAAATACTTTCAAGGAAAAAGCAGCCAATGGAACGTTCGTCGGAACTTCCTTTACGATTGGAGATTCCATGGAAGGTATACAGGAGATATATAAGGACAAGTACAAGAATCTCGACACCAAGAAGGGTCACAAAGGATATGATCGGGTTGAGGATTATCTCCTTTACTTCCAAGATGAAAAGACACTATTGGAGGTCCGTTCCAATATCAGCCCGTCTTATACATTGGACCGGGTCATTGCGACCCTGGGTGAACCGTATTATTTCCTTAATGCATTGGAAGGTGTAATATCAGCCAATTATCTATATGGTGATTATATAGTGGAAATGGAGATACAAGGTAATAACAAAATTAAGCCAAATTCAATGGAAGAGATCCAATTCATTGATCGTGAATCCGTTATTACTTCGGTAGCTCTTTTTAAGAATGACGGAGGTTCAAAGTCTCTGAGTAAGGATATAAAGTATCTCGGAGAAGAACCGACGGAATTCCGTACTGAATGGTTCAATGAAGCGAGAGACTATATCGTGGAAAATACAGTATCCCACGCAGTCATCCTCCATTCTCAACAGAGCCCTTTGGAATTCAACATCGTCGTCCCACAGGAAACACCGGAGGACGAAATGAGAGCCATAGCAAACCAATTCCTGAAGAGATTGACGGATGTTTCGAACAAAGCGATCGAAGAAGGAACAATATGGAATGATTACACTTATGTGATTCATATTGAGAATAGTATAGACGGTTATTACGATACGGGATTGAGCAACTCGAAAAGTACTCATGAAGGGGGGTATCCGGATATCAATTGGATGGGCGATTTACAATCCATTGAGTAAGGTCCGTCCCTCATACACCCGGACATATAAACGGAACGGTTCAAACCCTGCTGCATACCGAAATAATCTCCACGGAAAAGGTGGAAATCGATTCGACACTCGCGATCAGAGCTTGATAAGCAGGGTAGTGGCTCATCTCGCCATTGAAACACTTATATAAAGAGCTTTGGCCAATGCCAAAGCTCTTTTATCGTACTTTTGGGAAGGTACTATATAAATATTTAAATTAGAAGGATTTTACTGTGGAAAAGGTGAAATGAAACAGAAGTAACACTTTATTGAAATAAGAGGAACCCATATGATAACAGCGATTATAGGAATGATCTATGCCATACTGTTCCTGCTACTTGCCTCCGTCATCGTTGCAGTGCTCCCTGCATTACTCTGCAAAAAGAAAATGACATTCGAGGGTAGGGTAGGAATGGAGGCCGCGTTATGGAGCTTATGCTCGATAGTAGTATTAATACTCAACTTGAATTACTTTTTACTGAACTCATTTGCCTATGCAGCCCTTCTTATCAGTGGAATGAAAATAGTGGCACTGCCGGTCTTAGTCAGTTTAAAACAAACGAATAGAAGAAAGTATATCGTTTTAAAAAGAATGGTGAGAAAGTTTTAAAGTCGAAAGAGCAAAAAGAGACTGACCTTATCACAAGGACAGCCTCTTCAATCTAAACAAAACTTTAAGAATTAACTCTCTCCCGCGCCATATCATAACCCGAATGAATTTCTTTCATCCCGATCACTTTCAGGAAGTGTCGGAGCTTGTTCATACAGGGTTCTCCAAGGTCACCTGCAATCTCGAACTGATCAATGACGGCACACTTTTCAACTTTAGCGATCGTCACGCTTTGAGATTTGCGGTATTCCACATTGTTGTTGATGGCATAGGTGGATACCATGGCTTGCCCGACCTTACAATCACCTTTGGAAAATTCAAATTGGAATTGGATCGACATATCCAAATCCGAGTATAGAGGATTTACTTTCATGCTTATGTTATTCATCATGAAGCCCCCTTTCTTTTATTGTACTTTTATCCTATCAAATTTTATTGAATAAGGTATTTGGCACCAGAAAGCAATACAGGGGATATTTGTTTTGAATTCACGGCGATAGGTCTCGTTTTCACCATTAATATAACTCGAGGCATATTCTTAAAAGAATATTTTGAGGGACGGACCTGTGTGTTACTCTTAGTGTAGGGGAGTTTCTCCATTTAGCGGCAATGTTGATCCGAAAGAAATGAAAACCCTTACTTCGCGGGCTTCAAAGAAATAAAAAAGCCTCCAGGCTCTGGAGACGAATAGTATTAATATACAGGTGGTAGTTCTTTCTTCGCGTATACAGGCGGTAATTCTGCAGCTGTTTCCACGCTCGATTTAGAATAAACAGGTGGAAGTTCTGCTGCCACATCTGTACTTGATGGAGAATATACAGGTGGAAGCTCAGCTGATTGAATGGAAGTGGCCTGAACGGCTCCAAAAGCTCCTAAAAGTAAGGCAGAAGCGGTAGCGAATGTTAACAAACGTTTTTTCATGGGTATTTCCTCCCTTTTTCAAATAGA
This sequence comes from uncultured Rossellomorea sp., assembly GCF_947488365.1. Lineage (NCBI taxonomy): Bacteria > Bacillati > Bacillota > Bacilli > Caryophanales > Bacillaceae > Rossellomorea > uncultured Rossellomorea sp. Next base: position 51,637 of record NZ_CANKZT010000005.1, read on the forward strand.
GTAATTTTAGGTATCATTGATTATAGAGTTATAATAATATTAAACCATATATTAAAAATGTGATGAGAGGCATTCTAGGGGCTTATGGATCATTTTTAGCACCGAAAGATAGCTCATTCGCTTTTTTTGAAAGAAAAATATAATTATAGGAATATTTTTTTAGGAGAGATGTAAATGGACTTTAGTGTTGTAGGTCAAAAGATAAAAGAATTACGTAAGAACATCGGTCTTTCCCAAGAAGAGCTGGCGGAAGGAATATGTACCCAGGCTCAGATCAGTAAGATTGAAAAAGGTGATGTGTTCCCTTACGCCTCAACACTATTCTTAATCTCAAGGAAGTTGGGTGTAGACGTGAACTACTTCTTTGATATAGGAATGACACCCCGTTTAGACTATGTACAAGAAGTCAGCAAGCAGCTTCAGATCGCAAGAAGAAGCATGAACTATAAGGAAATGAAAGAAATCGTAACCGCAGAAGAAGAGAATCCTCTGTTCTTTAATAATAATCGGAATCTTCAGTTACTTCAATGGCATAAAGGAATTTATCAATACGAACTTAATAAAAATGTGGAGAAAGCAGAGGAGATCCTGAGAGAAGCCATCTCTTTGTCCCATACAACGGATAAAATCTGGACAGAACGTGAAATTGAGATCCTTCTTACCATTGGGGTCATGTATTCTGAAGAAGGAGATTGGAAGAAGGCTCTCGAAATCTATCAGGAAGTGAAAACGCATATCCTTGCCCTTCCCAATCTGCATGACTTCACGCTTAGAACAAGACTTTACTACAATATCGCCAGAGTCCTTACACGATTGAAGAATTTTGATGAGTCCATCCAGTATTGTAATGAAGCGATCGATTGGTGTGTACTGAAAGACAATATGTACCTTTTGGGAGAACTTCACTATCATATCGGCTACAACTACGAGCTTCAAGGAATCCTTAAAGACGCACAGAAATACATGCAGAAGGCACTCATCGTATTCGAACTTCAAGGTGACGACAAATTCATTCAATTTATCCGCAGTAAAATTGAAAACTTCACACCCATTAGAGAGTAACCGCATACAAAAAATCTAATTTAAGATTTGAGTGAAGAGACAATGGATCATAAAAAAAGGAAAAAATTCTTATTCATAAGTGCTTTCTTAGTGATTACAGGCATCATCATCATTCTCTTAGTAGCTTACTTCCTAATCCAATCCGTTAGAGAAACCTTCTACCAGAACGCCTTTGATAAAAGATATGATTTCGTCTCCTTACAAGAAGACGGCATGGTCGATGCAGTCCAAGTCTTTCATGGTGTGAAATTGAATACGTATGTGGAAAGTGAAAGCAATCCTGCCACCATCATCTTTGAAATAAACGATGAAGTGGAGGCGAAGCTGAAAGGGCATAAGGTACATCCTGAAGAAGAAGGGATGAAACCTTACTCCGGCTTTATTCATTACAAGCTAATGAAGGATAACCAAACAGGAAAAGAAGCTTTTATCGCCAGCCTGGACACAACTCCTTCTAAAGAGGACGACTCAACGACCAGCTTCAGAACCTATACAATCAATGAAAATGGAATCGTAAAGAAGAGTGACTTTACCGAAGATACGAAATCAAAGCTTGAGACCCAGTGGATAAAAGGAATCTCGGATGAAACCCATGGGTATTATACGGACTTACCTTATCAAGACGGGGCAAAAGCTTCGCTGCTCTTTCTCTCACTTTTGGGTCTGCTCTCTATTGCAGGCGGTGTCTGGTTGGGAAAATCACTATTAATCAAAGAAAAAGGGGCAGCTGCATAATGCATCTGTCCTTTTACCTTTCCCGTCCAAAATAAAAAACCGACCCCAAAAAGGCCGGTTCCATCCATATTAATTCAAATCCAAATGATCCTTCAAATCACTCTGTACTTTTTGTTTCTCTTCTTCAGGAACGATGTAGTAGTAGATTCCGCCAAGTTTGGCACCTTCACCGGCAATTTGACTTTGAGAAATATCTTTTGTCGCCGATTTGTAGTTCTTCTGTATGTCGACCATTTCATCAAGAGTCAGGTTTGTTTTCACATTTTCGCCGATTGCTCCGAAGATATCACCGTAGTTCCAAAGGGACGATACGCTCGCTCCTTCTTTAATGACCGCCTGGATGACTTGGCGTTGTCTTGCCTGCCGGCCGAAATCTCCACGAGGATCTTCATAGCGCATACGTGCATAAGCAAGAGCTTTGTCGCCACTTAACGAAAGCTGGCCTTTATTAAAGGTATAACCACCAGAAGAGAAACTGAAATCATTGTTAACAGTCACTCCACCGACAGCATTTACGATGTCCTTGAATCCTTCCATATTGATCTTTGCATAATAATCAATCGGAATATCCAGGAATCCTTCGACTGTATCCATGGCCATCTCGACGCCACCGAACGCGTAAGCATGGTTGATTTTATCTTCCGTTCCTCTGCCTACGATATCGACGAGTGTATCACGAGGTATACTAATCATTTTAGTTGTTTTCTCGTGTGGGTTGACCGTCACGACAATCATCGTATCTGAACGGCCTTTATCGCCATCTCTTTCATCCACCCCTAACAGTAAAACGGAGAACGGATGTTGCTTCTCGAACTTTACTTCCTCTGTCCGCTTCTCCGACTTCGGACGGTCAATCTGCTCATTCATCGTTTCAGCCGTTTTATTCAGCGAATGGTAAATGGAATAGGCATATCCTCCACCAGTTACCAGTAAAAGGATCAAGACGATTCCGACGACTTTAGGCCACTTACGCTTTTTGTTATGTTTATCTGCTCTCAAAATGTTTCCCACCTATAAATAATAAATTTTACACATAAGAAAAATATACTAGAAATGACGGCAAAAGGGAATACATTAGTAAAATTTTGTCTCTTTCTGTCAGAAGTATCAGAATACCGAAATGAATTGTCGACTGACACTCAAAAATTTGGATTTATTTGGTATTATAGAAGAGGAGAATAAAATTAGGAGGGGATCATTTGATCAAAAAAACCGGCATAACAATCTTATTAATCATCCTTGCATTCAGCCTGGTAAGACTGGACACAGCAAAGGCAAATGTAAACCGGATAAGTGGAGAAAATCGCTTCGATACAGCTGTGCAGATTTCGTTATGGGGATGGAATCAATCCGACACGGTGGTGCTTGCAAACGGACAAACGTTTCCCGATGCCCTTGCAGGGGGACCGCTGGCTTATAAAATGAGTGCACCGATTCTATTAACCTACAAAAATCGTCTACCCTCTGAAACGTTGCAGGAAATCGAGCGTTTACAGGCGAAGCATATATACATATTGGGTGGAACCGGCGCAATCGATGCAACCATTGAAAGTATATTGAAAAAGAAAAAAATGAAGATTACAAGAATTGGAGGAGACGACCGTTTCCAAACAGCCGCCAAAATCGCCAGTTACTTACCTTCCAAGAAAGCAATCGTAGCCAACGGACGGAACTTCCCGGATGCACTGGCAGTGGCTCCATATGCAGCAAAGAATGGGGTTCCGATCGTACTGACGGAAGCCAGCACTCTACCGTCATCCACCAAGAAGATAACAGACCAGAAAGTAGAGACCATCATAGTTGGAGGTAACGGAGTGATCTCTTCAGGAGTCGAGTCCGAGCTCCCTGATACAACCAGGTATGGTGGAATCAATCGCTATGAAACCGTAAGGAACATAATAGAAGGTCTTCCGATGGAAAAGAAAAGAGCTTATGTAGCAACGGGGACAAACTTCGCAGATGCCTTATCGGGGTCTGTACTGGCAGCAAAAGAAAACGCATCTATATTATTAGTGAAGAAAGAAGCTATACCTACACCAATAAAAAGCCTGGTAAACTCTTATGACTCATTCTCCATTCTTGGAGGGAACAACGCCGTCTCGTCAGGTGTCGGGGAAAAATTAACAGGAAGCTTGGAAGAGTTTCGTTTCCAAGGAGTTCATCTCAATGCCACTGAAGAATTCCTTCGATCTTCCTTAGGTGATCCACAGCGAATCGATGAAAGTAGATTCAGCTTTAACTGGTATGTCTATAATCTGGATCCCAAGAAGTACATCCAATACGGTGTATTTAAAGGGATAGTGGTGGCGGTCTATTCAAACTCGAATAGCTGGGTGTCACAATCCGGACTTAAGCTTGGTCTCGGCAAAACAGAAGTTGAAACCAAATTAAATCAAATAGGAGCCAGTCACAATCAGACCAACGACTATTATTACGATGAAATGCTTATTCGTACTTATTATGATAAAAATGATGGGAATACACTTTCCGGGCTCTTACTCATGAGAGAAGATTTCACGATCACAAATCCGGACGTGAATATAACGGAACTAAGAAACAGCATGGAGAAGCAGATCCTCGACCAGGCAAATGCATTACGGGCACGACATCTTGTGGCGCCCCTTCAGGCGGATGCTAAAGCTCAAGAGGCAGCGAGAGCCCACAGTAAAGACATGGCCATAAGAAACTTCTTCAGTCACGATAACCCGGATGGTCTATCATCCTTTCAAAGGATGGATCAGGCTGGAATCTCATATTCATCGGCAGGGGAAAACATCGCGGGGGGACAGTTCAATGCCATCGCTGTTCATGATGCCTGGGTCAACTCATCCGGCCATCGCAAAAACATCCTGAGTCCTCTCTTCAAAAAGCTGGGGACAGGAGTATACTTCGGCGGGGAGTATGGCGTGTACTATACTCAGGATTTCTTCACTCCATAAAAAAATAGGCCCCAATGACGTAAATGTCATCGGGGTCTATCTTTCTACAAATCATAAAATCTCTTAAATCCATCAAACTTCGATTTCCAATAAGAGTTACTTAAGCTGGAAACCTGGACGCCGTTGTCCCCGGCATGAATGAATTCATTGTTTCCGATATAAATGCCTAAGTGAGAAATGCCTTTTTTATATGTATTTTCGAAGAATACAAGGTCACCCGGCTGAGGTGTATTCACGTAGTAGGAGCGACTGTAGTATCCTTCACTGGATAGACGCTTAACACCATTGGCACCGGCTTCTTTAAAGACATAATAGATGAAGCCGCTGCAATCAAAGCCGCCGGCCGATGAGCCTCCCCATACATAAGGGGTCCCCATATGAGACGTTGCCTCACTTAATAATCTATCAACGGAAAAGGACGAAGATTGGCTTGGTGCCGGAGCTGCTGGGGGCTTGACTGCCTCAGCCGTTCCCTTCACCTTCAGGACCTGTCCGATGCGCAGGAAATCACTCGAAAGATTATTCCAGCTTCTTAACTCACTTACACTCACACCAAATGTTGCACCAATATGAGACAGGGTATCTCCCGACTTAACAGTATAGCTTGTCATGGAGCTATCTGGTTTAGGCGGAGCAGGTTGTGACGGTGCCGGAGTGGCAGGAGCAGCTGATTTCGACACTTTCAGGACTTGTCCAATCGATAAGAAATCACTCGAAAGTCCATTCCAACTTTTAAGTTGGGCTACCGTCACACCAAACTTCATCCCGATATGAGACAACGTATCCCCAGATTTCACTGAATAACTTGTCATCGAACCGTCTTGCTTAGGTGGAGCCGGAGCGGGTGCCGGACTGCTTGGAGCAGGCTGGGAACCTGTTTTCGATACTTTCAACACTTGACCGGGATAGATCAGATGATTATTCAAACCATTCCAGCTCATTAAATCAGAAAGGGAAATCGAATGCTTACCGGCAATCTGTCCTAATGTATCCCCGGACTTAATCGTATACGTTTTAGCGGACGTTTGCCCTGTGTTTTGCTTTGGAGGCGCAGGTGCTTGCGGCGATTGGGCGCCGCTCGCGGCAACCTTCAATACCTGATTAGGAAAAATCATTTCTGACTGCAGCTTGTTCCAATTCTTCAAGTTGGCAACGCTTGTGTCATATTTGTTTGCGATCAGCCAAAGGGAGTCGCCTGATTCCACCTTGTGAGTGCTTGCCGAGGCATAGCTAACAAACGAAGACGAGAGTACAGCCGTAGCTGCTACAGAAACCAATGTCTTTTTCACGTACACTTCTCCTTTATTGTCATAGTTTGATAGATAATACCGTCATTTTATCACATAATTTGGTGGAAAAAACTAAATTATTCCTAAAATAGTAAAAAATTATTCCTTTTCTACCAGGAAGTCTATGATTCCTTTGGCCCAGGCTGTGTGTCCCTGCTCATTCGGGCTGCTGGCATCATCCAAGTACGTTTTAATCTCTTCATCCTCTACATCTGGCCAGTTGGACCAGTGATCAATAAACGGAATATCATTCTCTTTCGCGTATTCCTGAATTTGAGAAACCTGTACAGCGTAATTTTTAGGCTGATAAATAGGCTGTGGGGGTGTAAGGACAAAGGCTGCCCCAGGTGATAACTCTTTTACTTCATCTATGATCGTGCTGATGCTTTGAAGAGTGTCCTCGATCGTAACGTTTCCATTATCTTTAAAGACGAACGGCTCAAAAATGACGAGCCCAGGCTGTAAATCCCCTACTTCTTCATATCTTTCCTCACGCACGAACTCAAGTGTATTGGTTTCAAAGGATAGACTATGAATTGAAACAGTGTCCCCGTACTCGTCTTCTAAAGCGTTCGCTACTTTGTCGTTCCATCCTTCTTCAATGGAATCCATTTCGGTTGATCCCATCAGAACAATATTGAAGGGTTCTCCAGCTTCTAGCTTCTCTTTATAAAGGGAACGGGCATCTTCCGGCCAATTGACCGTAGTAGGCAGATAATCCCCTTCCTCTGTTTCAAGGGATGTGGGCTCACTCTTATCAGATTGACCTTGCTTCTCCGGACTTGAAGACGAATCCGCAGACGTGGAACCCGATGTCATCGACTTCCAGTGAAGATTTCCATACACGATAACCCCACCACATAATATAAGTAGGAAAAAAATAAATATCTTTTTCATTACGAACCTCCTATGAGTAAATAACTTGGAAAATGGAACCAAATTCGAATAGCCTCTTCCAATAATAAACAATCTATTGTTTAATAGATAAGTAACAAAAGATTTCAATTATATTAAAATTATGACAAGATTCCCTAAAAATAACAAGAACTTATGATATAATATGACGAGATTTTTATTTTTTAAGAATTATAGGAGGCTATCATGGAAGAAACCATCAGTTTAAAGGAGCTCATTCAGACGTTGAAGAAACGCATGAGTCTCATCATCATACTGACCCTAATGGCGGTATTGGTAAGTGCGGCGATCAGCTATTTTGTCCTCACACCAATCTATCAATCGTCCACTCAATTGCTTGTGAATAAATCAAATCAAGATCAACAGAATTCATTTAATGTGGGGGAAGTGCAAACCAACCTACAATTGATCAATACATATAATGTCATCATGAAGAGCCCGGCTATTCTGGATATTGTTATTGATGATCTTAAGTTAGATATGACGACTAGAGAATTAAACGAAAAAATTACGGTACAAAGTGAAAAGGATTCACAAGTCGTAAACATCTCCGTGCAGGATGAAGATCCTAAACAAGCAGCAGCTATCGCAAATAAGATTGCCGAAGTCTTTCAAACCGAAATCGTGAAAATCATGAATGTCGATAATGTGAGTATTCTTGCAAAGGCAGAACTTGGAGAAAATCCATCACCGATTAAACCGCAACCATTATTAAATATTGCCACTGCGCTAGTCGTAGGATTTATGGCCGGAGTCGGACTTGCATTCTTATTAGAGTTCTTAGACAACACAGTCAAAACAGAGCAAGATATCGAGAAAGGTCTTGAGCTGCCTGTACTAGGAGTAATCCCAACGATTACCGACAGTGAATTTCAAAAGGTAGCCCATCGCCAGGAAAGAACGTCAAGACGCAGAGGTGAAAGTGTCGGTGTTTAAAAAACAGAAGAAATCAATGAACGCAAATATACGTAAGCTAATCGCGAAAGCGAATCCAAAGTCTCCCGTATCGGAGCAATTCCGTACGATCCGTACGAATATTCAATTCTCATCCGTCGATCAGGAATACCGTTCGATCATGGTATCATCTGCAGGTCCAGGGGAAGGGAAGTCTACAACGGCTGCGAACTTAGCTGTGGTATTTGCTCAGCAGGGTAAGACGGTCCTGCTGGTGGATGCAGATATGCGAAAGCCAACCGTCCACTATACCTTTAACTTCCCTAACACGACGGGATTGACAAATATTCTATCGAGACAAGTAACATTGAAGGAAGCTGTTAAAGACAGCGGAGTGGACAAGCTTCATATACTTTCAAGCGGTCCAATACCACCTAATCCAGCAGAGCTATTAAGCTCAAGGGCGATGGAGCAATTCTTTGTCGATGCTTATAACGAGTATGATCTAATCATATTTGATACGCCACCCGTACTGGTAGTAACAGATGCACAGATTATGGCGAACCAGTGTCATGGAAGCATCCTTGTCGTTTCAAGCGGAAAGACAGAAATGGAACCCGCGAAGAAAGCAAAAGAGCTATTGCAATCGACAAAAGGAAAGTTGCTTGGATGCGTACTTAATAATAAGAAAGCTTCAGAAACAGACTATTATTACTATTATGGAAATTAAGGTTCATTCGACAAAATTCCCCCCTTTACAAATATACCTAGTGGTGTAAAATGGTAGTCGGTGTAGAATTAAGTCGAAAGAACTAGAAAGAGGAGGAGTTAGTAATGATTGACATACATAGCCATATCCTTCCGGGGATAGATGATGGTGCCAATACGATTTACGACAGTATCGATATGGCGAAGCAGGCTGTCTCAGAAGGAATTCATACAATCATTGCGACTCCTCATCACCGTAATGGAAAATACGACAATGTGAAGTCGGACATCCTTCCCCTTGTGAAAGAAGTGAATGATCGGTTAAGGGAAGAACACATTAACCTTCAAGTGCTTCCCGGACAGGAATGCCGCATTTATGGTGAAATTTTAGAAGATTACCAAAAGGGTGACATCTTGCCTTTAAACCAAGTATCCCAATATCTTTTCATTGAGTTCCCATCGAGTTCAGTTCCGCGGTATGCGGAAAAGCTTCTCTACGATATTCAGGTAGAAGGTCTGACCCCGGTCATCGTTCATCCCGAGCGAAATGCCGAGTTGATTGAACGACCAGAAAAGCTATACAAGCTTGTACAAGGAGGAGCAGCAACTCAACTAACAGCTTCCAGCCTTACAGGCTACTTCGGCAAGAACATCCAGAAGTTCTCACAGCAAATGATACAAGCCAACCTGACACACTTCATCGCATCAGACGCTCATAACATACGCAATCGCACCTTCAAAATGGAAGAAGCGATGGACTATATAGAAAAAAAGTACGGAATAGACATGGTCTATTACTTTACAGAAAATGCAGAATTACTGATCGATGGAAAAAATATTTATAAAGAAATACCTGAATTGATCAAGAAAAAGAAGTTCCTCGGAATCTTCTAACAGATCAAGATACAGGTAACCCTAAGGTCTATTGTCGTTGGTAAATAAGAAACAAAAAGTCGAAAAAGACAACAGTAGAATTTTGGGAATGTCTCCTTACCATTATCATTGGAGGCACTCGATCACACCGTGGGCGGAGAGGAAACTTTGCCTTAGACGCTCGTCGTCATTGGTGGGATGTGAGGAAGGGTTAGATGCCCACAAGTACCATTATAATAAAAGATAGTAAAGTTTTTAAATGAAAACGCTTTATGTAATTTATTCTAATAGTGGAATGAAAAAGGATAATTGTAAAATCAAGGATAAAATAGAATTGAAAGATTTTAATACTTTGTCTAAATGCATGAAAAAAACCATAAGATACATCTACCAGGATGCACCAATAGAGCGACTGGAAGAAATAAGAGCGCTAATCAACCAAGCCATTGAAAAAAGATTAAATGATCAAAAGTAAATCTAGATACCTAAGGAAAAGGTATACGGTTGTATCTTTTCCTTAGGTATTTAATTTGTCAAAATAACTTAGAAAAGAAGGGATTTATGTGAGTTATACAAAACGGGTATCATTGCTGATGCTGCTGGATTCATTAATTGTGTTAACAGCCATTTATTTCGGGTATTATCTCCTTCATCCAACGTTCAGCCTGTACACGTTACCTACACTCGTCTTTAGCTCATGTGCACTACTGGCAAGTCATCATGTATTCGCATTTATTGATCGCCTTTATCAGAAAGCATGGGAATACGCCAGTGTCGGGGAATTGGTTGCAATCATTCGAGCGATTACATTTTCAATCATGACCACCGGTATTCTTCAGTTTTTTGTGAATGGGGATATATATGTTCGGGTACTAGCGGTCACTTGGATGCTTCATATCATACTTATAGGTGGATCGCGATTCTCATGGAGAATGTACAGACACTATTACATAAAGCCTAAACAAGAAAAGAAACGGGCGTTAATCATCGGAGCAGGGTCAGCTGGGTCCATGCTTGTCCGTCAGTTGATCAAGAGTCAGGATACTGATTTACTTCCAGTAGGATTTATTGACGATGACCCTAAAAAGATGAAGCTTCAAATATATGGTGTAACGATACTAGGCCGCACCAAAGATATACCGACATTAGTTGAAAAGTACAAAGTGGATAATATCATCATTGCCATTCCTTCTCTTCGCAAGGGTGAACTACAAGAAGTCTATCAACAATGCAGTAAAACTTCAGCCAAGACACAGATTATGCCGATGATTGAAGATATCGTATCTGGTAAAGTATCCGTCAATCAATTTCGGGAAGTGCAGGTAGAAGACTTACTTGGTCGTGAACCCGTAGAACTTGATACTGAAAGTATTTCAAAGAAAATATCGGGGAAAACAGTACTGGTTACTGGTGCTGGGGGTTCAATCGGTTCTGAGATTTGTCGTCAAGTAAGTAAATTTAAACCCAAAAAGCTTTTATTATTAGGTCATGGTGAAAATTCTATCTACACAATCGATATGGAACTTAGAAATAGATATGGAACGGAATTGAAAGTCGTCCCTATTATTGCGGATATACAAGATCGAAATCGTATTTTTGAAGTATTTGAAGAACATGCTCCTGAGGTTGTGTATCATGCGGCAGCCCATAAACATGTACCATTAATGGAATATAACCCAAAAGAAGCTGTTAAGAACAATGTAATTGGTACAAAGAATGTGGCAGAGGCCGCAGATATATTCGGGGTAAATACGTTCGTTTTAGTTTCTTCTGATAAAGCAGTAAACCCTACAAATGTAATGGGATCTACGAAGCGCATTGCAGAGATGGTCATTCAAAACTTGAATAAAGAAAGTCAAACAAACTTTGTTGCGGTTCGCTTCGGGAACGTTTTAGGCAGCAGAGGTAGCGTAATTCCTTTATTTAAGAAGCAAATTCAAGCTGGCGGACCGGTTACGGTAACTCATCCTGATATGACGAGATACTTCATGACAATTCCAGAAGCGTCCCGTTTAGTCATGCAGGCTGGAGCTTTAGCACGTGGTGGAGAAATCTTCGTGCTGGATATGGGTGAACCCGTCAAAATCGTTGACTTGGCAAAAAATGTTATTAAGTTATCTGGTTATACAGTTGAAGAAATCGGTATTAAATATGCTGGAATTCGTCCTGGTGAGAAAATGTATGAGGAACTGCTTGGGGAGAATGAAGTACACGGGAAGGCTGTGTTTCCGAAGATATTTATTGGGAAAACAGTTGATTTTGAGTATGAGAGAGTTTCCAACTTGATAGTGAATCATTCTGATTTTGATCCCCAGTACTTATCTAACTACGTATTAGAGTTAGCAAATAAGAAAGATCGATTATTAGTAAAAAATGCCAACTAAGGGGTGGAGGAAATGCAAAAAGTGAGAAAAGCGATTATTCCGGCCGCCGGGCTAGGTACAAGGTTCCTGCCAGCGACGAAAGCTCAGCCGAAAGAGATGTTACCGATCGTAGACAAGCCTACAATTCAATATATTATCGAAGAAGCGGTTGCTTCAGGTATTGAGGATATTATCATTGTGACGGGCCGCGGAAAGAGAGCGATTGAGGATCATTTTGATAAGTCGTATGAGCTTGAGGAGACGCTTGCTAAGAAAGGAAAGTATGAGCAGCTGGAGGAAGTGCAGGGGATTTCGAAGCTTGCGAATATACATTATATCCGTCAAAAGGAACCTCTTGGATTAGGACATGCGATTTCTTGTGCGAGCCGGTTTATCGGGGATGAGCCGTTTGCGGTGTTGCTTGGGGATGATATTGTGCATTCTCCGGATAGACCTTGTCTGAAGCAGTTGATTGAGGTGTATGAGCGCTATAATTCTTCTGTTATTGGTGTTCAAGAAGTGCCGAAGCAGGAAGTGTCAAAATATGGTGTCATCTCTATTAATAATGATGGGATGGATAACGGTGTCTTCCATATCAATGACTTAGTTGAGAAGCCAAAGGTAGAAGATGCGCCATCCAATTATGCTATCATGGGCCGTTATGTGTTGCGTCCTGAGATATTTGATATTTTGGAGAATCTTACACCTGGAGCAGGGAATGAGATTCAGTTAACGGATGCGATTAAGAAGTTGAATGAATTGCAGATGGTGGTTGGATACGAATTTCAAGGAGTACGACATGATGTTGGGGATAAGTTTGGGTTTATAAAAGCTACTTTGGATTTTGCGCTTGAGCGATCTGATTTGAAATCTCAGGTGTTGGATTATTTAGAAAGGTTGGTTGTTGGGGAGAAGGTTAAGAAGTAGACGAGACTACCTTTTACTTTTGCACCTTGCGTGCAGGTTTATGTTGTGTGTGTTGCCCCTTATTGAGTTAAGTTACTTCTTTGTTCAGGCAGCATTGGTGGTAAGATCAATGTTTGGAGTAGAGAGTAATGCAGAATGTAAGGTTTTTCAGAGACCTGAGAGGTTTTACTCTTGTGGAGTTATTAGCTGTGGTTGTGATCTTGGAGATCGTTTTCTCGATTGCCGTGATTTCTTTGGGTGGTACTAAGGAGAGGGCGGAGGCAGATGTTTGTGTTGCTAACCAGGTACAGTGGAGTTGGAGAATCAGTACAGGGCTCATATAGCTTTGGAGAATATTAAGCATAGCGATGTGGGATTTACTTCATTCTTGAATGAGTTTGATTCTTAGGTTTATTCGGTTGGTAGTGTGGTTACTTACTCTGAAGGAGCTATTGATTGTAGTGTTCATGGTGCGGATGTTGATGAGGAAGAGGGTTCTCGGGATGTTAGTGGGGTTCCTCTTTTGTGAGGGACCTTGCTTTTTATTTAGATGGTGGTGAGGAACAGACTATCGTTGTTAGTTTAAACGCTCGAAACCTTGTGGGGTAAGGGTTTGAGGTGTTTTTAGTGAGAGTTATAGATTGATTGACTGGTATATATAATAGGAAGAAACTTGGTTTAGGGTGATTATAAAGTAAATGTCTAATTCGTATTTGTTAAGTAGATTGACTAGATATTACGAGGTGAGTATCAGAAGTAGATTAGATTTGGCTGGTTAGTAGTTGGTTGGAAGTATATATTCCAATTAAGTGCTAACAAACTAAATATTTGTTACGACATTTAAATTAGCAAGTGGTAATTAATCAGCTGTAAATTTGAATTATTTATAAATAAATGATTACACATTGGAATTATGTAGGAATTATACGAATAAAAGGAGACTCTTAAATGAACTTAAATTTGATGTACATCACAAACAACCCGGTTATCGCAAAAATTGCAGAAAAAAGTGGTGTTGATTGGATATTTTTGGACCTGGAGATTAATGGTAAAGAAGAAAGGCAAGGGCATTTGGATACTGTCATATCACGACATAAAATATCCGATGTCAACAAAATTAAAGGGGCCCTGACAAAATCAAAACTGGTTGTAAGAGTCAATCCAATTTTTGAGGGATCACAAACTGAAATTAAAAGAGTTATTGATGATGGAGCAGACATTATTATGCTTCCATATTTTAAGTGCAAAGATGAAGTAGATACATTTGTTAAATATGTTGATAAGCGCGCAAAAACTATGCTTCTTTTGGAAACTCCTGAAGCAGTAGAAAATATTGACGACATTTTAAATGTTAACGGGATTGACTATATCCATATCGGGTTGAATGATCTTCATCTTGGATATGGGATGAAATTTATGTTTGAGCTTTTGGCTGATGGCACGGTGGAGAGATTATGTAATAAGTTTAAGAGTGTTGGAATTCCATATGGATTTGGTGGTATAGCTCAGTTGGGAAAAGGAGAATTACCTGCAGAAAAGATAATCACTGAACACTATAGGTTAGGTTCAAGTATGGTAATTCTTTCAAGGAGTTTCTGTAATATAGATTTACACGATAATTTGGAGTTTATCGATAATATATTCCATAAGGGTGTTAAAGCTATCAGAGAGTTTGAAAAAGACAATATTTTGAAGAACAAGGAATATTTGATGGAAAATAAAATCGCTGTGATTAGAAAAGTGACTGAAATACAAAATAGTCAATCAAAATATTTGGTTAAAAAATAGGAATTGGAGATTGAACATATGTACAAGATATCTAAACGAATTTTTGATATAATATTGAGTTTAATTTTGTTGATTATCATATCACCGATTATGGGTATAACAGCAATAATTGTAAAACTAGATTCGCCAGGCCCAATCCTTTTTAAGCAAAAGCGTGTTGGAAAAGATGGTGAAGATTTTACAATTTTTAAGTTTCGAACTATGGTAGTTAATGCTGAAAAAATAGGAACTGGATTAGACTCATATGCAAACGACACTAGGGTTACCAAAGTAGGAAAAGTTCTTAGAAATTCAAGTTTGGATGAGTTGCCACAACTATTCAATATTTTAAGAGGAGACATGAGTTTTGTAGGCCCTAGACCTCCAGTAACTTACCACCCTTACAAATATAATGATTACCCGCCATCTGCTAAAAGAAGATTTGAAGTGAAACCTGGTGTAACGGGTTATGCACAAATTAATGGTAGAAACGAATTATCTTGGGATCAAAAGTTTAAATATGATTTATACTACACTGAAAATAAAAGCTTCATGTTTGATTTGAAAATATTTATATTAACTATCTTCAAGGTCCTAAAAATGGAAGGTAGTTATGATGTTGATAAGAATGAGAAAGCAAAACATTGATTAGGGGAGAATTTTAAATGAGTGATAATCGTCTTATTTGGTTAAACGGAAATATTGTTCCAGTGAATGAAGCTACCATTAATGTACTATCACCTACATCCCAGTTTGGTGCTAATGTATTCGAGGGCATTCGTTGTTATTGGGACGAAGAAGAACAACAACTTTATTCATTTAAATTAGAAGAACATTATAAGCGTTTAAAAAACTCAATGAAAATGTTCCGTATGGAAGATAAGTATACTATTGATGAATTAAAAAAGGGTCTAATAGATATTGTGCTGGCCAATAACTACAGGGAGGATATTGCTGTACGTCAAACCGTCTTCATTGATGGTTTTGGATCGTGGATGTCTAAGGGACCTATAAGTATGTTTATTGCTCCTATAGCTAAGTCAAGAAGTGATATAGAAAAGAAGACTGGAATGAAATGTTGTATTAGTTCATGGGAAAGAATCAGTGATCGCAATCTATCTCCGAAAGTTAAAGTTGGTGCTAATTATATAAATAGTCGGATGGCTCAAATGGAAGCACTAGAGAATGGGTATGATTCAGCAATATTATTAAATAATCAAGGTAAAATTTCTGAAGGACCTGGGTCATGCCTCTTTATAGTGAGAGATGGCAAACTGATAACTCCACCTGTAACAGCATCAATATTAGAAAGCATCACTAGAGATACTATCATTGAATTAGCAAAAAATGAGATGGAGATTGAAGTTATAGAAAGAGAGATTGATAGAACAGAGCTGTATATATGTGATGAAGTATTTTTATGTGGGTCGGCAATGGAAATAGGTGCAGTTTCTAATGTGGATGGTATCGTAGTTTCAAATGGTGAAATAGGTAGTATAACAAAAAAAATTCACGAAACCTATATGAAAACTGTTACAGGTAAATTGGGGAATTATAGAAAATGGCTGACGCCAATATATGTTTAAATTGATCTAATATTTTCATTCTGAAAAGGAGATTTAACTTAATGAATGATAAACAAGTAATGTCAGGTATAAAAGAGGATATTATTATTTCAAATTTTAATACCGATGATCTTAATTCCTTTATTCAAATCCACCTTGAACATCTGTTCTCTGATAGCGAATTTTCCAAGATGTATCTTGTTGAAAGGTTTAAATATTTACTTGAATATGAAAAAGCTGTTACGGTTTCTGCCAAGGATATTCATGGTGAAATGTTAGGTTTAGTTTACGGTGGACCAGAAGGTTACAAGAGCAAAATGAACAAAAACATTATAAAAAAAATTGCATTAAAAATTTTGGGGAAGCCATATCTTTTATTTAGCGGTGAATTTATGTACAAGTATAAATCTGCTATTAATAGATTAATATTAAAATTCAGACCTAGGAAAACAGATGCTGAATTTTCTTCGGAAAATGCCGATCCAGTGTATATACCTCCAGAGCCAACCTTAAGACTAACTGGTATAGCTGTATTAGAGGAATACTCACACTTAGGTATAGGTGAACAATTACTTATAGGTTATGAAAAAGCTGCAAAAGAAAAAAATTATAGAAGTATTATATTAGAGACGCCTAGAACAAATATAAGGGCTATAAAGTTCTATGAGAAGTTTGGATGGAAGAATTTTGTTAATGATGACGCAAATTTGGGTAAGGTTTATTTCTACAAACTCATCCCTGAAAATAATTAAGTGGGAGATAGAAGTATGAATATTACATTTCTTGTTGGACATTTAGCTAAGGAAAGACATTCTTTGTTGTATGAACTAGCTTTAGATTTAGGCGAACATAATAATAATGTTACTGTCATTACTGGATTTCCTTCTAGAAGAATAACTGAAGAAGTTAGACAATTTTATTTGGACCATCCAGTTGAGCAAGTTTCCGACAATGTTAAAGTAATTAGAGTTGGTTCAAAAAGCGGTGAAGGTCAAGGATTATTAATTCGCATGATCAAATATATATTTTTAACTTTTAGTATTTATAAAGAGGCCAAAAAACATAAAACTGATACATTCTATATTTATAGTACACCTCCGTTTTTAGGTTTACTGGGATCCAAATTAAGTAAAATTGCACCAACATTATATAATGCACAAGATTTGTTTCCAGATACACTCATAAAAATGAAGAAATTGAGTGATAAGAATATTTTTGTGAAATTTTTAAGAAACCTTGAAAAAAAAGTATATCAGCATAACACTAAAATTGTAACAATCTCAGAAGATATGAGAAACACGATTATTGAACAGGGATCCAAAAAAGAAAAAGTGGAAGTTATACAGAATTGGGTTGATATACACAAAATAAAAAAAGTTGAACGTAAAGATAATGATCTGTTTAATAAGTTTAAATTAGATAAACAGTCATTTTATGTGTCTTATGCAGGAGACATTGGATTGTTTCAGAACTGGGAAATAATATTAGACGCAGCTCAAGAACTTGAGAAAGAGTACAATGATATAAAATTTGTAATAATTGGTAATGGGTCTTATAAAGATAACATGGAAAAAAGTATTAAAAGAAGAAAGCTTAGTAACACATTATTGTTCCCTTTACAACCAATAGAATTAATTTCAAGTGCGTACAGTTTGGGTGATTTAGAATTAGTTTCACTTGAAAAAGATATGACAAAACTTGCATTACCATCAAAAATTGGACAGATTCTTGCTGCAGGGAGCCCGCTACTTGGTATGTTTGATTCAAACAGTTATATTTCTAATGAAATAACAAATAAGGGACTTGGAGCAGTCGTTGATAGTTTTCAAAAAGAATCATTGGTAAAAATCATTAAACATTACTACCACAATAAGCATGAATTAGAATTAATATCAGATAATGCAAGAAAATATGCTGAGCAACAACTGGAAAGGAAATTACAAACATCTAAATATAATAATTTGTTAAGGGAAACCTCTTACAAGTCATAATAGGTTTTTTAGATGATAATTTTTTAGGAGGAAATATGATGTTTAAAAATAAAACTTTGTTAATAACAGGTGGGACAGGTTCTTTTGGGAATGCGGTGATGGAAAGGTTCCTAGATACTGATATAAAAGAAATTCGAATTTTTTCAAGAGATGAGAAAAAACAAGATGATATGAGAAAACATTACAAAAATGAAAAGTTGAAGTTTTATATCGGTGATGTTAGAGATTTGGCCAGTGTGAAAAATGCTATGCATGGAGTAGATTATATCTTTCATGCAGCAGCTTTAAAGCAGGTTCCATCATGCGAGTTCTTTCCTCTCGAAGCCGTTAAAACTAATGTGGTAGGTACAGACAATGTATTAACAGCAGCTATTGATTATGGAGTTAAAAAGGTAATTTGTCTTTCAACTGATAAAGCAGCCTATCCAATTAATGCTATGGGAATCTCAAAAGCAATGATGGAAAAAGTATTTGTAGCTAAATCAAAAACTGTTGATCCTGAAAGGACACTAATTTGTGGAACTAGATACGGCAATGTTATGGCCTCACGAGGATCGGTTATACCATTATTTATTGAACAAATAAAGAGTGGCCAGTCTTTAACAGTAACTGATCCTAGTATGACTAGATTTCTTATGAGTTTAGAAGAAGCAGTAGAATTAGTAGTATTTGCATTTCATAATGCTGAGGCAGGAGATATTATGGTTCAAAAATCCCCAGCTAGCACTATTGGAGACCTTGCTCAAGCTGTAAAAGAATTATTTAATGCGGATAATGAAATAAGAATTATTGGTACCCGCCATGGAGAAAAACGTTATGAAACACTTCTTACCAAAGAGGAATATGTAAAGGCAGAAAATTTACCTGGTTTTTATAAAGTTCCAGCTGATCGAAGAGACCTTAACTATGATAAGTATTTTGCAGAGGGAGATCAGAAACTTACTAGTGTAGAAGAGTATAATTCTGATAATACACAAATCCTTACTGTTGAACAAATTAAAGGAAAACTACTTGAGTTAGAATATGTACAAAATGAATTAAAAGAGTGGAATAAAGAAGTTCACGTTATGAATTAAAGGGTGGTTTTGAGTGATGAATATTCTTGTTACGGGAGCAAAAGGCTTTGTAGGGAAAAACCTTATCGCGGAGCTTAAGAACAACGGGTATAATAATATATTTGAGTTTACTAGGGAAAGTAATACATCACTACTTGAGAAGTATACAAAAGATTGCGATTTTGTCTTTCATTTGGCTGGAGTTAATAGGCCAAAAAATGAAAGGGAATTTATGGAAGGTAATTTTGATTTAACTTCTCAATTACTAGAATTATTAAGAAAACATAATAATAAAGCCCCTGTGCTTCTAACTTCTTCTATTCAAGCAGAAAAGGATAACCCGTATGGGAGAAGTAAGAAAGCTGGAGAGGATTTATTATTAAATTATTATTATGAGACTGATGCTAAAGTATATGTATATCGACTTCCAAATTTATTTGGTAAGTGGAGTAAACCAAACTATAATACAGTTGTAGCTACATTTTGTCATAATATAGCTAGTGGCTTAGATATAAAGATAAACAACCCGGATGCAGAGATTAATCTTTGTTATATAGATGATGTATTAGAAGAGTTTATTAAGGCTCTGGAGGGAAGGCCAACTGTTCAGGATGATTTATGTGTTGTACCTGTAGCACATAATATTAAACTTGGAGATTTAGCGGACCTTATAAGGAGTTTTAAAGAAAGCAGAACAAATTTAAGTATCCCTAATATGGAGGACGCTCTAACTAAAAAGCTTTATAGTACTTACTTAAGCTTTTTACCAGAAGATCAGTTTTCTTATGATCTTAGAATGAATTCTGATAATAGAGGCTCTTTTACAGAGTTTATGAGAACACCTGAAAGAGGACAAGTTTCCGTAAATGTATCAACACCTGGGATTACTAAAGGCAACCATTGGCACCATACTAAAAACGAGAAATTTTTAGTTGTAAGTGGAGAAGGCTTAATCCGCTTCAGAAAAATAGACTCTGAAGAAATTATTGAATATAGAGTAAGTGGGGAAAGATTACGGGTCGTTGATATTCCAACTGGATATACACATTCAATTGTAAATGTAGGGGAAAGTGATCTCGTAACAGTAATGTGGGCAAATGAATGCTTTGATCCAGAAAGACCAGACACTTATTTTGTGGAGGTATAACTAATGAAGAAATTAAAAGTCATGACAGTCGTTGGTACTAGACCAGAAATTATAAGATTAGCAGCAGTTATTAATAGACTAGAAGAGTCTGATGCAATTGAACATACACTTGTGCATACGGGACAAAATTATGATTATGAATTGAACGAAGTATTTTTTAAGGACTTTAATTTAAAAAAACCAGATTATTTCCTTAATGCAGCTACCGGTACGGCAGTTGAAACAATAGGGAATATTCTTGTTAAAATTGATCCAATTATGGAAGAAGTGAGCCCAGAGGCATTTTTAGTGCTAGGAGATACAAATAGCTGTTTATGTGCTATTGCAGCAAAAAGACGTCATATTCCCATATTCCATATGGAAGCAGGAAATAGATGTTTTGATCAAAGAGTACCAGAAGAAACAAATAGAAAAATAGTAGATCATACAGCAGATATAAATTTGACCTATAGTGATATTGCAAGAGAATATCTTCTTAGAGAAGGATTCCCTTCTGATAGAATAATTAAAACTGGAAGTCCTATGTTTGAAGTTCTCAATTCTAGAAAAGATGACATAGAGAGTTCAAGTGTATTAGAAAAATTAGGTCTAGAAGAAGAAAACTACTTTGTAGTATCGGCTCATAGAGAAGAAAACATTAACTCAGAAATCAATTTCTTAGATTTAGTAGATAGTTTAAATGGAATTGCTGAAAAATATAATATGCCCGTGATTGTGAGTACACATCCTAGAACTAGAAAAATGATTGAGTCTAAAAGAATAGAATTCAACCCTTTAGTTAAAACGATAAAACCTTTAGGGTTCAATGATTATGTGAAGTTGCAAATTAGGGCAAAGGCGGTACTAAGTGATAGTGGAACAATTAGTGAGGAATCCTCGATTCTTGGATTTAGGGCTCTTAATATACGACAAGCACATGAAAGACCAGAAGCTATGGAAGAAGCAGCAGTAATGATGGTTGGCTTAGGAAAAGAAAGAATATTACAAGGGCTGGAGGTACTAGAATCGCAAGAAAGGGGTACATTAAAGCTTGTTGAGGATTATAGTAAGCCTAATGTGTCTGAAAAGGTCCTCCGAATAATCTTATCTTATACAGATTATGTAAATAGAGTTGTTTGGGAGAAATAATAATTAAAAGTTAGTAAATGTATGGTATTATGTCCCCAGATTGTGGGAAATAAGATATAAGTTTTTAGATATAAAAGTGATTTTAAGAGAAGAATACTATCAATTCGGTTTAAATGTAAACAATTTGGTATTTATGTTCATTATTTAATATAAAACTGGTATTGATAAGTGATAATTTATTATAAAAGCTTGTTGATAAATAACGTACCTTTTATAAAGGAGTATAGAATTGTCGAAAATATTATTAATATCATACAACTTTCATCCAATTAATACCCCGCATTCTCAAAAATGGACTGTTTTACTAAAGCTATTAGCAAAAAAATATCAAATAGATGTTATTTGTTCCGCAAGACAAAACCTTCCAGAATTTGAGAAATTTGAAGGTATTAATATATATAGAGTGAAAAATCCGATTAATCAGACAAGGGAACTATCGAAAATAGAAAGCGGACCTGAAAAAAATTCGCGTAAAAGTAATAAGAAGTTCTTAATTAGTTCTTTAAAAAAGATACATGACTTGACTTGGAAAAAGGTTTACTTCCCGGATTTTTCAATATTCTGGTATCTTTCAGCGAAGAAAAAAGCTGAGTATTTAATGGAAGAAAAAAGATACAGCAACGTGATAACTGTATCGTTTCCTTTTACCCCACATTTAATTGGGTTGATGTTAAAGAAAAATTATTCTTTTAAATGGCATGTGGAAATAGGGGATCCATTCTATCTAGCGGACAAAAATCCATTTAATAATCAAAAAATATATGGGAAACTTAATTTCAATTTGGATAAAATCATATTTGAAAAAGCAGATAATTTATACTTTTATCCAGAAGTAAGAGGAGATTACGAAGAAATATTTCCATTTATAAAGGAAAAAAGCACTAACATCCCCATTATGCTCTTCGATAGTCGTGCTAAGTTAGGAAAGAGTAAAGAAAATGAAACGAAGGAATTTCTTTATATTGGAACTTTAAATAAAAGAATACGAAACCCTGAATATCTATTAAAACTATTTGATCTAGTTGAAAATAATTACAAGGAAACAGAATTTAAGATTACCTTTATAGGAAATTTAAGTGATTGTACGGACATTGTAAGTAAATATAAGACAATTTTTGGAAATAAAATGGAAATAATACCACCGATACCCAAGGAAGAAGTCAAAAAGTATCTAGGAAGAGCAGATGTTTTAGTGAACATAGGGAATGATAGTAAATATCAATTGCCTAGTAAGTTAATTGAATATATAAGTACAGGTAAAACAATCTTAAATATTGTTTCAAATGAGAATGATACTTCAAGGACTTTTTTAAAGAAATATAAAAAGGTCTTAAATATTGAAACAAGTATCAATATGCAAAAAAATATTGAACTCCTCTATCAGGTTATTAACGACCGTGAAGAGATTCATTTAAATGACGAAGATATTGAAAAAATGATTAATATTCACAGACCAGAACAAATATTAAAACTTTATAAATTTAAATACTAATAGTTTAAACAAGTAAATTGTAGTAGGGGATGTGATTAAAATAGGTGGTAAACAAAAAGTTTGTATTCTAAGTACTACCAATTTACAGCATATGACATTAATAAGTTTATATACTAAGATTTTTGAAGATGAGAAGGTTGATTATGATATCATCTATTTTGATAGGTACGGTATCAAAGAGGACTCGTCTGCAAAAAATCTATACGTTTATACAAGCGCTTATAATAGAAGCGGAAGTAAACTTAAGAAACTTAAAGAATATATAAAGTATAGAAATTACGCACTACGAATATTAAAAAATAATGACTATGACTTAATTATTGTATGGAATACAATGACTGCTTTTTTATTTTCAAATTATTTATTGAAAAAACCAAAGAAATATATATTAAACATTCGTGACTATTTTTTGGAAAAAAACTTATTTGTATATAAAATACATGAAAAACTAATAAAAAATTCTTATACCACTACAATTTCCTCGAAGGGATTTTTGAATTTTTTGCCTAAAAGCGAATATTTATATACTCATAGTTTTAACCCAAATCTACTTAATGAAGAAAATGAAAAATCCCTTCCGACGAGTAAAGGTGATAAAATTGTAATAGGATTTTTGGGGAATAATCGCTTTTTTGATCAAGGGAAAAATCTCATGGATGCATTAAAAAATGACAAAAGATTTGAAATGTGGTTTTGTGGAACAAATTCAGATGTTTTGGAAAAGTATGCTGAGGAAAATAACATAAAAAATTGTAAGTTCATGGGGAGGTTTAATCCAGAAGATACCTCTAAAATTCTTATGGAATTTGATATTATTAATAATTTATTTGGAAATGATTCAGAGGCAGTTAAAACATTGACGTCTATAAGGTTATATTATGGAGTCTTCTATAAAAAAACCATATTGGTAAATAAAAGTACATATATGGAGAAAATCGTACAAGAAAACAACTTAGGTATAAGTATAGACTGGTCTGATCAAAATTTAGCAGATGAAATATATAATCAATATAATAATCTAGATAGAGAAGATTTTGAAACGAAATGTAATAGCTTCTTGAAACAAATTAAAAGAGAAAATGAATTATTTGATGAAAGTATTCATAAGTTAATTAAATAAAAGATCATTACATGGTTTTGTCTCTCAAAAAATAAAAGAAAACTTTTTTAATAAGGTGAAAAATGATGTCTGATATCAAAGGTTGGCAATTAATGAGTTCTGAAATCAAAAAAAATAGTATAAGAGACAAAAGGAAAGCTCTGTATAAGCCACTTTTAATAGTAGAAGCTTACTTGGTTTTTACTATTATTCTATATATTTTTGGCCCATGGGACTGGCCAACTCATAATGTTTTAAAATTCTACTTATTAATATTTCTATACCATATTGCATTTATATCGGGCTACTTTATGAGTATGCAAAATGTTTCATTTATAAGATTAAATAATAATTTTTTTGTAAATGAGGAAAAGAGAAACAGAATAATTCAAATGATCATCAGGTATTTAAATATTGCCATAATAGTCTATCTGATTCTTGCAGTTGTAAATGCGATTAGAGTAGTAGGATTAAGTGGTTTTTCACCTGTGTCTTATTATAATGAAGTAATAAATGGTCTTAACAATCCAGCTGGTCAATACTTTGAAAAATTTGATCAAGGTAGCTTATATGGGGGTTCATTTCTTTCATATGCGAATGTACTACTTTCACCATTGCTATGGCCAGTAATTCCATTGTCAATATATTATTTCAAAGAACTAAAATTTAATAAAAAAGTGTTAGTTATTCTTGCAATATTGTTAGAGTCATCGAGGTGGGTCGCAACAGGAACAAATAAGGGAATATTTGACATGGCGTTCGTTATTATTACAATGTTGCTTATCAAGAATATATTTAGAAAACCTAAAAAAACAATAGTTAGAAAAAAATATGCGACATGGAAAGTTGCTATAATTTTAATTTGGCCTTTAATTTACTTCGTTGACGCAATAAGTGGGCGATTAGGTGGAGACAAGATAAACTTCTCAACCATTAACCCCAATGTTGGTATAAATGAGGAAAGTTTTTTTATGCAAATTATGCCTGAATCTTTTGAAACGGGATTAATTTTTTTAACATCATATGTTACTCAAGGTTATTATGCAATGTCAATGGCGCTTTCCATGCCATATACCCCAATGTTCGGAGTAGGTAACTCAGTGTTTTTAATGAGTAATTTTAAGCAAATTTCCGGAATGGAAGTTTTTCAGAATACTTATCAATCAAAAGTAGAAGCAACGTTTGGATGGGCTGCACTTAATAAATGGCATACATTTTACACTTGGATTGCTAATGATGTATCTTTTATCGGGGTAATTTTTATTATGTTTATAATAGGGTATATATATGCTTCTGTTTGGAAAGATGTTGTGATAAATGAGAACCCTGTGGCAATAACTTTAATGGCATTATTTACTATAATGTTTGCATACATAAGTGCAAATAACCAGGTTTTGAGTTATCCTACGACCTTTACGGCTTTTTGGGGATTGATAATTTATTGGATTTATTCTAAACGAAAGTTAAGGATCATGGACAAAGTGGTAGATAATAATGAAAAATAAGCGTTTATACGATTTTATTAGAGTTATATTCTCTAACGGTATGGGGTTGTTTTTAAGTTTAGCCATAACCATAATATTACCAATCAAATTATCAGTTGAAGGTTATGGTTATTGGCAACTTTATTATTTTTACAGTAGTTTAGTTGGTTTATTAATGTTTGGATTTTCAGACGGTGTTAATCTAAGGTATGCCGGTATAAAATATAAGGATTTAAATAAGGAACTTTTTAGAACTTATTTTAGATTTGTGTTATTTCTTTCTGTGACAATGTTTTTATTAAGCTTAACTATGGCATTTTCACTTTTAGAAAATGAAAGATTGTTCGCCTTTATATTCATTAGTTTAAATATAGTTCTTTTTAATATAAATGGATTCTTTCTTCATGTTAACCAAATTTCTCTGAGGTTTAAATATTATTCATGGGCAATTATATTGGACAGGTTAATATTTGTTCTTTCTATAGCTCCAATACTTTTTTTACCAGTTAAAGACTTTAAAATATTTATTATTATTAATATACTCTCACGTTGTGTAGTGATTTTATATAATATAGTGAATTCAAAAGAAATAGTTTTTGGGAAATCACTTCCAATAAGGCGGTCCTTGTCAGAAATTTCCGCTAATTTTAAGGTGGGAATTTTTTTAACAACTGCCTTGGGGATAAATATGCTTTTGGTCGGTTATCCAAGGTTTTTTATTGATGCTTTTTTAAGTATAGAAGACTTTGCAATATATTCATTTGCAAACTCAATTTTGTCAATGACCATACAGATTGTTATTGCAATATCAACTGTTTTGTATCCTTTGCTAAGAAGAATTGATATAACTAAATATGAGACATTAAATGTATTGTTGGAGAAGTCAGTAATAATCTTATGTGCAGTTATGCTAGGTACTTATTTTCCAATATATATTATTATAAACTCCTATCTATCCAAATACATCCCTTTACTTGAGTATTTATTTTGTTTATTTCCTCTAATGATATATATATGCAAAAATAATATAGTAGTTTCAACCTTTTATAAAGCTCTTAGATTGGAGAAGAGGTTACTTCTAAATAACATTATAGGTTTAGTATTTGGTATAACTATTACATTTTCTAGTTTTATGATTTTTAATAATATAAAGTCTATAGTAGTTACTTCTGTTGTATGTTATGCATTGTGGAACCATTATACGGAGTGGCAATTAATTAAAAAGTGTAATTGGGCAAACAAAAATAGATTTGGTGATTTAGTTATAGTTATTGGTTTTTTATTAATATCTAGGATTTTTACTCCGGCATGGGGGCTTCTTTGGTATGGGTTGTATTTATTTATAATTGGTTTTCTACTTAGGAGAACTTTAAAATCATGGTTGTCTGACATTTTACATTTACTAGGCAGGAAGAACTTACAAAATTGAATTATACCTATCTTCAATTTATTTTGGGTTTTCCTTGTTTTTAATTAATTAGGTGAAAGATACACTGAGGTGAGTTTATATGAAGATTACAATCGCTGGAACAGGCTATGTGGGTTTATCTAATGCAATATTATTAGCTCAACACAATGAAGTAATTGCATTAGATATTATTGAAGAAAAAGTAGAAATGATCAATAATAAAAGGTCTCCGATAATAGATTATGAGATTGAAGAATTCCTAGCAACAAAAGAATTGAATTTAACCGCAACCACGGACAATTATAAGGCATTTAAGGACTCTGAATATGTGATCATATCTACACCTACCAATTATGATCCGGAAAAGAATTACTTTAATACCCGAACTGTAGAAGCTATTATTGCTAACGTTTTATCTATTAATCCAGATGCAGTGATGGTTATTAAATCTACAGTTCCGGTAGGTTATACAGAAGCAGTACGAGAAAAGTTTGAGACAGAAAATATTATTTTTTCACCAGAGTTTTTAAGAGAAGGTAAAGCATTATATGATAATTTGTATCCCTCTAGAATTGTTGTTGGTGAACAGTCTGAAAGAGCAAAGGTTTTTGCTGATTTGTTAGTGGAAGGTGCAGTTAAAGAAAATATTGACGTCTTATTTACCAATTCAACAGAAGCTGAAGCTATTAAACTATTTGCAAATACTTACTTAGCAATGAGAGTTGCTTTCTTTAATGAGCTTGACTCCTATGCAGAAGTAAGAGGATTAGATGCTAAACAGATTATCGATGGTGTTGGACTAGATCCTCGAATAGGTACACACTACAATAATCCTTCATTTGGATACGGTGGTTATTGTCTTCCTAAAGATACAAAGCAACTACTGGCTAATTATGAAGACGTACCGAATAATATCATGACAGCAATAGTAGATGCTAACCGAACAAGAAAAGATCATATTGCAGATATGATAATTAACAGAAATCCTAGGATTGTTGGAATTTATAGACTTACAATGAAAATGGATTCAGATAACTTTAGACAATCTGCTATCCAAGGAGTTATGAAACGAATTAAAGCAAAGGGAATTGAAATTGTTGTGTATGAGCCAGCACTTCATGAAGAGACATTCTATAACTCCAGGGTGGTTAATGATTTTGAAGAATTTAAGAGAATATCAGATGTAATCGTAGCGAATCGATTATCGGATGATTTACGCGAAGTAAAAGATAAGGTATATACAAGGGATTTATTTAGTAGGGATTAATAAATTTAACCCGCCGAGCTATTGGTTTGGCGGGTTATTTGACGTTCTTTATCCATTTTGAACCTTAACCTCTAAAAGTTGAACCGTCCCGATGCTTCCTTTGATGAACACAAATAAGATTGCGAGGGACACACATTTTAGTTATGAGAAACGTACCGGCCAGCTAACCATCCGTAAAGAAAAGAATGCTAAGTTATTTTATTCCCTACCAAAAAACCCTCAACCACCCCATTAAACTTCCCACCATACTCCCAAAACATAAGATGCCCACCCAACACCTCTACCTCCGCTTTAGGAGCCAGCTTTCTCAAACTGGAACTCGCCGCTTCCGCCCAGTGCTCGGCAACAACAAACAAAGTCGGCACGGCTTCACTGCTCTCAGCCGCCTCCACACGATAATCAGAGAAAAGCCCCGAAGAAAACAAGTTGGCAGCAATATAGTAAGGGGTTTTCAGTGATTGCTCGACAATCCACGTCAATTCTTCTTCCTTCAGCTCCCGTTGGACCATGACGCCCTTGGCATAAGCAGCAATGAAATCCCGTTGTCCTTTTGGATTGCGAAGATAGTTTGTGTACGCCGCAGCCATGTCATCAAGCTTGCCTTCCACCCACTCCTCGTCTTGTTGAACCGATAAAGATTTGGGCGGCATATCAATGAGGACAAGGGATTTGATGTCATCCGTACCGAATTGGCGGATATATTCCCAAACCGTTAAGCATCCGAATGACCAGCCGACAAGCGTTACATGCTCAACCTTCAATTGCTTCAATACCTTTTGTAGATCCGTTCCATGCGTGACATAGTCATTCCCGTGAACCGTCATGGTTGATCGGCCGTGGCTTCTCGGATCGATTACAATCGTACGGTGAGTTTTTGAAAAATGCTTCACCTGCTCGGAAAAGACTTCAGTCGTAAATGTAAAACCCGGAATAAAGACAATGGGTTCTCCGCTGCCGATATCCTGAACAAATAATTCGATGCCCGGTTCCACTTCAATATACGTGCCATTTGGGTTCATGGCTGCATCCCCCTGATTCTTTAAATTGGTTTCTACATTATATTCGTTATGGTGATATTTCATATCAGAAATTATTGATCATCAGGATAGTAGGGAATCTGTCCCTCGGTCCCGTATTCATTTTGCTCCAACTTTCGAGTTCTGGCCCCAACCACCTCTATTACTTGAAATAACCCTATATTATTAAGAAAGAAGTCCTGATTCCATTATATTCATAAGGAGAAAATGCCTCTAAATATCGATATCACCCACCATTTATCCTGTTTTATGTCCCGATACTGTACCGAATGTAGACCCTTTATAATTTAAACAGAGAGACTTGGAAATGATTGGAGGGCTGAAGTGAAGAGCCCAAACATTCATGGTAGTGTCTCTGAATGAAGTTGAGAAGGGGGATACATATTGATGAAGAAGAAAATAGGGAACTCAGCACTGGTGCTGTCACTCTCGACGGGGTTGCTCGTTAGCCCATTATCATCTGTCGGCAGTGCGGAGGAAGGAGTCAAGCCGGATACACCTTTGTCGATTGAAGAGCTGCAGCGGCTGAATAAGGAAATGGGGTATCCATTTCAGGATCTGCGTGTTTCAAGTGAAATTGATTTAGAGAGCAGTGAAAAGAAGAACGTCATCATAGAATTTCTCCATGAACCACCTCAAGTGAAAGCCTCAAAGAGCTCCAAGTCAAAACGGTCCACCACCATCCATCAAGCGAAAGAAGCAGTCGAGAAAAATCATCAAGCATTTAAATCTAAATTCCTTATGAAGCGAGGTAAAGGTCTTTCAATAAAAGTAAATAAAGAATTTAAGCATGCCTTTAATGGGGTTGCCATTGAAATTCCGCAAAACCAGATAAAAGAGCTGCTAGATTCAGAGATTGTGAAAAAGGTATATGTGGATGAAGAGATATCGATTGATCCTCCTCCACCAGTTGAAGCGGCAAGTGATGAAGAGAAGTCTTCCCCTGCACGGGTGGAAATACTTCCTCAAATCGGAGTGGACAAGCTTCAGGAAGAAGGAATAACGGGTGAAGGCATTAAGGTGGGTGTATTAGATACGGGAATCGATTACAATCATCCTGATTTAAAGGATGTGTATCGAGGCGGCTATGACTTTGTCGATAATGACGATGATCCGATGGAAGCGACGTATGAGGACTGGAAGAAGTCCGGAGCCCCGGAGACAAGGGGAGGCCAAACGTATTATACGTCCCATGGTACCCATGTTTCGGGAACCATCGCCGGACAAGAGGCCAATACAGAGAAAGCGTATAGTGTTCAAGGGGTAGCACCGGATGTTGAATTGTATGGATACCGTGTACTGGGTCCTTATGGGACAGGTCCGATGTCAGGGATTATGGCCGGGGTGGATAAAGCGGTTGAGGACGGAATGGACGTGATCAATCTGTCCCTTGGAGCGGCCACCAATGATCCGTTTGACCCGTTATCCGTCACAGTGAACAATGCGATGCTTGCCGGGACGGTGACGGTCATTTCTGCAGGGAACAACGGGAATAAGATGTATACCCTTGGGACTCCGGGGGCGGCACCGCTTCCAATCACCGTGGGGGCAAGCAGTTCACCCATGACAATCCCGGTATCACAGGTTTTATTCAAAGGTGAATCAGAGGTGGATGCAGAGCTGGAAATGATGGCAAAGTCCTTTACCGACGACTTGACACTTTTAGAAAATAAAGAATTTGAGATTGTTGATGTGAAGAGGGGTCTTCCTTTTGACCTGGCAGGGAAGGATTTGGCCGGGAAGGTAGCGTTGGTCGAGTTCGGCTACTTGCACCCGAAAGGTCTCATGAAAACCTTTAAAGAAAAGGGAGTCAAAGCGGTATTGTTCGCGAGCAACTCAGAGAATCATACAGGTTTTTTCATGGGGGAAGGAGCTGATTTCATTCCGGCCTTTTCGATGAAAAAATCAGCATTGGAGTTTATTCGCAGTCAGGAGAGAACGACCGTTACCTTTAATGAAATGGGGGAGTATATCACAAAAGGGGATAAGCTTGCCCCATTCAGCAGTAGAGGTCCGTCTTTGTTTACATACGACATCAAGCCGGAAATTACAGCCCCCGGTGTCCATGTCTATTCGACGGTCCCGGCTGATACGGCAGACACGGAACAGAGGGAAGACTACACCTATGCGTATGAACGATACTCTGGTACGTCCATGGCGACTCCACATGTGACAGGGGTCGTCGCCTTGCTGCTCGATCAGAACCCTGACTTGACTCCTGTACAAATCAAATCCATCCTGATGAACACAGCGGATCCACTTGATGGCGATTACAGCGTGTATGAAGTGGGAGCGGGAAGGATGGATGCGTATGAAGCCGCTCATTCCGATCTAACGATGACGGTCCATCATGTAGCGAAGTCGGTAGATGGGAATGGAGAGATCATTGACATTCCGAACCCTACTGGAAGCCTGAACTTTGGCGGGATCGTGCTGGAGAATGAAGACAAACTGGAGAAACAAACGATCACCATTGTGAATAATGGAAAAGAAGTGAAGACGTTAAAGGGTAATGTGAATTTCACCGGAAAATCAAAGGACCCTGTGGCAAACGGAGTCAAACTGACGACAGAGAATGAGGTGACGATCAAGCCGGGTGAATCAAAGACCATTGAAGTACAGCTGGAAGTCCCGGCATCTGCTGAGAAAGGTCCATATGATGGCTATATTCAATGGGTCAATGAGCAGGATGGGGATGAGGTCTATCAAATCCCATTCGGTGCCAGGGTATTGGGAGAAGGTCTTGCTAAACCGAAGCTGTCCCATTCCGTCATCACACAGGATACGCAGTCACATCCATACATTCAGAATAAAACCGATATTATCACAGAATTTTTTGCTCCTACGATCTACAGTGTTATGGTCCTTCTAAAGGATTATGAAACGGGAGAAGAACTTGGAGTTGTCGGATGGTACCTCCCTTCTGATATCGAAGAAGGAAAGGATTATGTCATGAAATTCGATGGGAGCTACAACCCCATTGCAAGTTTTGGGCAACAAATAGCACCAGGAAAGGTGAACGCGAAAGAAGGGAAATACATTCTCGAAATCCAGGGAGCATCCTTTGATGGAAAACGATACATCGAACAGGAAGTCATCACGATTGATAACAGCGTTGCTTCCATTGATTTGAATCGAAAGGGAGGCATCTATGAGGTCGATCCCGGCAAGAGTATGAAGATCAATGGGAAAGTGAAAGGGAATGAAGTATGGAAATATGAAAACGTTGGATTTAAGTCACTGAAAGAGGATACCCCTTATGAAAAGGTGAAAACGAAGGGTAAGGATAGAATCAATCTCGACTTGGGTCTTGAAGGAAGCGAGAAGATGAAGACGGTGAATCTACTGCCTGTGAATGTTACGAAGAATGCCTATATGTGGCATCCTGATTATCAATACACCTTGATTGAGAAAGGTACACCATATGCCTATTTAGGTTCAGAGAAGATCGTTGATGAGCAAGAAAATCTTTCAATAGATTTGACGTTGAAAAACGTCAAAGAGCTGACTACATCTCAGTATACGTTCACCTACCCTCATCATTTGGAAATGGAAGAGGTTTCGCTCCATCCTGAATTAGAAAAGGTAGCTCAAGAAAAGGGAATGGATGTAACAGTCGAAACGCTTGAAACCCAATTGAATGAGGCGTCGACTACCGTTACCGTACAAGTTTCCACCACATCAGAAAAACCATTAAAGATTGAAAAGGAAATGGAGATTTTAACACTTTCCTTTACCCAGAAAGCAGGCTCATTTCATAAAGGTCCTCTGGAAATCCAGTTGAACGATGCAGACTTGTCAAGGGGTCCGGAATTATTGACCGTTAATGGAATGGTGAATATCATCCCTTCCACTTCTGAAATAAAAGGATATGGGATCGCAAACTTCAGCTGGAGTCAGGTACAAGAAGCAGATATGGAGAAACTTGACGTCGTCGTAAAAGCAACGGATGAAGAAGGAAAAGAATACGCTGGTACCATGACGGAAACAGGACACTATTTCATTGATGATCTTCCGGCCCAAGAAGAGTCCTACATGGTGGAACTCAAGATTCCTGGACATTTCCGGAGCATCCAGACCATCCCTAACATGAACGATATAGTCGGTAAGCACATATATGGCTCACAGCAGCAATTAAGCAATATCTATTATACAGGCGGGGATGTCAATGGAGACGATGTCATCGACGTCCTGGACGCAGTCGAAATCAAGGACAGCTGGAAAACATCCACAAACCGCAACGCAGACATAAACTTTGACGGCATAGTAGACGACCGGGACATGTGGTCGGTCTTCGTCAACTACGAAGCACGAAACACATGGGCGCCCAATCCTCCAATGCCAAAACTTAAACATGAGGGTCAGACATTGGAAGACATATTAGATGAACTGGGAATACGTTAACGGGACGTGGGGACAGGCACCTTGTCCCACATGATTTTAGAGAAGAGAAGCACGGGATTATTCCCGTGTTTTTTTATGGGGTGAGGGAGCAACAATGAGGACCTGTCCCTTGATCCCCAATGTTAATAAGGTCTAATCTTGTCAATTTCATCCCTCAATCCACTATTTTCCCTCCAGAGTTTCTTATTCTGCGAAGTAAGATTTTTCCATATAAAGGATTTGCTGTTGCAGTTTTTTATTTTCATTGAGCAGTCGATCCTGAGCACCCCAAATGTAGTGGAGAATTATCTATGAAAAAAGGGAAATACGGATCTTTTTATGGGTGTAATAGCTTTCCGAAATGTCGTTATACCAAGCAAGTGTCTTGATTTTGGGGTCAGACCCACATTCCTATGATTTCCCTTATTTATAGGATTTGCTTTCTTCCCATCAATCATTGCACAAGCGAGGTTCAATGAATTTAACGAACGAACCAATCTAGACATTTGATTGGAGGACTATAGGGATTCCACCGGGAGGTTATCTGATGATGTAGTGAGGGTGAAAATCAGAGAGTGTCTGGGCAAATTCGTAATTCCCCAATTTAAGAGCCTGTCGAAAAGGCGGAAAGGGATAGGCTGTTGAAGAGAGTGAAGAGGATTGAAGGAGTGTCACAGCAGCAGGCTGCAAGGATTCTGGGGATTGCGGTTCGTTTTTGTATAAGATTGAGGGGTAGAGTGGGAAGCGTCCCATCTACCCGAAGCTACTGCATATATAAATTTTGGTCCTTAATTTTTACTATTGATGATATTTTCAACCACTTCATCGTTAATGCCCATTAACCCATACGTGGTTTCCATAAAGAATTGTTCATTTTCCTTTCCTTCTTTTAGATATTGAAACACAGGAACAAGTTGGAAGAAATGACGATTAGATTGAGATGATAAATCGAAGTCAGCTTCAATTGTAAATGTATCTCCTGCATCTACAACTATCTCAGAATCCAGCGGTTTCTCATTTACCATGATATTCTTATACGTAATTTCTTCATTAGGATTATAAAGCTTCTTAATCGTTATAGGTTTATTGGTGTTATTTTTAAAAGTACCATTAAAAGTGGTGTTAGGATAAGACGCATTATAACTTCCCTCTGCTATAATGTCTTGATTATCGCCATTTGGTTTTACCATTACCGTAAATTCTCCAATTTTATGTACTTCTGGTTCTCCTTCTTTAAAGAACAAGGAAATTTCCGAAATTGTTTCAATTCCTTCGGTAGCACCTGGACTAATGTTTACTATCAAGTTACCAATGCGCTTCTGATTCCCAATTTGATCACCTTTAGCAACTTCAAAGTCCTTTACTTTGAATAAGCCTTTACCATTAAACGAGACACTCACTAAATCGTCTAGCTTTGAATTCTTTCCTTTTTCAACATAAACTAAATTGAAAACCTTAACTTGTGTTTCATCAGTAAAAACCACATTTCCTCTCCATTTTCCAAAATGGACTTCAGATGCTTTTGGAGGCAGAACCTCATCTTCAGTAGAAGCTTTAGAATTTTCTCCAGATAATAAGGTATATGCTGCATAAGAAGCAATAAGGACAAAGGTTAAAGTTATTAATACCCATCTCGTTCTTGATTTCATGAGTTATCTGCCTCCAATAATTGTTTATCTGTATACTACACGCAGGTACTGGTCCCTAGTTGGTTCATAAGCGTAATGATAGCTAGTATGAACTACTGCACCACCCATTTTCTCTTGATACTTAACATAGTACTTATTGAAATCTCCGTATAAAGCTAATCTGTTGTCTCTAGAAGGATCAGCTGGAATAGAAATTGTTACAGAATAACTTTTTGAGTATGAACCAGAAAGGCCAAGTTGTACCTTGATTGTATCCTTTATTGTAGCATCAGCACTACCTGATACCGTTAGAGTAGTAGTTGTCGTTGAACTCCATCTGTAGTTATCTGCACCTTGCCAAGTACTGGTTAGATATTTTACGAATTTATAAACTTCACCATAACTTGAAATCTTCGTTGCATGTCTTGTGTAATTTACACATGCGATACAATCTGGCTCTACAGCTGCATCTGGACCTGTTGCCTTATCAATTGAAACCTTTTCCTGCGCTTCTGTCGCTGTAACCTTTATTTGTTCACCCAGTTCAACTGATTGCCCATCAATTACATCAGTTTCTACACTTGATCCAGAACTTGCAAAAGCGGCATTACCTGTAAATAGCATTGCGATCAAAGAAACCGTACCTAACATCTTAAGTATTTTTTTCACCTAATTCTCCTCTTTCTATATATTATTTGATGTTTCTTAAAACTATCCTCCTTTCCTCTAGTTGAAAATATTGTACAATACAAAATTTTCTGGATATTTCTCCATTTCCAGTTATTTCATTCGTTATAGTCGATGAAAGATTCTATATTCATGGGTTTTGAGCAAATAATATAAAGATACTTATGTAAGAACCTTTTACCGGATAATTAATTTATTTTGGAGATATTCGTTAGGTGTCGATTTACTTTCCTTAGCCATTTCTTCGGCATACTGTAAAACTACTCTATGAATCTCCTGCCAGCCGAATAAACTGGGACCTAATTAAAAAAGTGCAAAACTCACTATTATCAATGTATTATTCTTGGATCTGTTGAAATATTTGATCTATTTACAATCATCGTAATGTGAAAAAACGTGCAGTCCAACTATGCCTAAAGAATTGGCAAAGAACTATAAAATCGTTACAAACTTGTAGAAGTGAATAGAAAAAGGATTAAGAGTGGTTCTCTTAATCCTTTTTCTATAGTTAGGTTTGATTAAGCAGGGCATCGTCTATGGTACTTTGAGCAGCCTCTATAAAATGCTCTTTCCCTGATAATGAAAAGATTAGTATAGCTTTCTTTAACGCTTCTATGCCTTCAGTAACGCGGTTTAACTGGATAAAAGAAATACCTTTGTAATAATAGAATTCCCCACGTAAGTAAAGTGTATCATTCTGGACACAGATCTTAATTCCTTTATTCGCAATTTCAACCACTAGAGCATATTTCTTCTGGTTCTTAAGAAATCGTTGATAATTGTAATAAAATTTAAGCCTTAAAGAGTAATCATCACAAGATGGTCTGCTCTCTAGTAGATATAATGCCTTGTGGTAATATCTCTCTGCCTCGTCCAGTAAATTTTCTTCAGTGAGTATATTTGCCATAGCAATAAGAGTTTCCACATCTTCTTGGAAGAAATGTTCATTATTATCGCTTAATGTGTCTTTAAGGGTTTTCATCGCTCCATGTAAATCAGAGTCAAGATGATATTGACAAATTCCTAAATGATATTCCATGAATTTTTTCATTTTAGTGGTCTTAAATAAAGGACTAGACCGCTGTTCATATATTAGCTTTCTAAGAACCTTGTAGTCATTGCTCTTAGCAGCTGCCCTAGCCTGATTAATAAACTCTATCTGGTATTCATGGACGGTACTATCCGGTGTGTCCAAAAAATAATTTATCGATACGCCCAACCTAAGTGCAAGAGAGTATAGGATATGAGCTGACGGGACAATTACTCCCTTTTCAATCATACTAATATACGCTTGAGTGCATATGCCTTTTGCTAACTTTTTTTGTGAAACCTTTTGGTAGGTTCTAAGGTCTCTTAAGCTTTGGCCAATAGTTATAATCATGCTCTCCATCCAAATTTCCTCCTGACTTAATAAAGATATTTATATTATAGAATGAATTAGACTAAAAGAAATAGAATTTTATGAAGAAAAACCTAAATTTGGCTAAAAATAGGTAAAAAACTATTTTAAAAGATATAGTACAATGTACTTATGAAATTGAGGGGAGAGAGTTTAAGTGAAGAAAATGAAAAACGTACTATTTGCTATAGTATTTATAACCTTACTTACCGGCCATATTGTGAATCCAACTGGTGACAAAGACTTACCTCCTGCCTATGGAACAAAACCTAATTTAGTTGAAACTGAACAGACCAATTAATGAGTTAATACGAGGGATGGGACATGGGGATGGGCACCACCTTGTCCCGAAAGTGAAAAAGAAGAGGGGGGTATTGCCTCTTCTTTATTTTTTTCTAGGATAAGGGACCGGTCCCGGTTTCCCATTAAAATATTTCTTTTAGGGTGTCTTTTTTCACTCTTCCAACCTATTTGATACATGAATAGATCAGAAGGGTGATTCCTCCATCCCGTCCACCGAGATCCCAGGCTTGGAATTGGTGTACATCGAAACGGTCCAGGATGTGCTCGATGTCCTGTCGGGACAGCAGCTGCTTCCATTTGCGCGACATTCCGAGAGGGAAGAGGAACACGAACACCAAGGAGTGGAAACGAAAATATTGGGGGCTGACCCTCACTAAAAAAAGTATTCATTAAAGTGCTAATTTTGGGCTCAGGCCACCATTCACATACGAGAGAGGAAGGTGGGCATGTCAAACGTATCATTTGAGTATGACTGGACAAAAGATGGATTACGTCTGCAAGGGGTTCATTGGCAGGAACTTCGACACAACACATGTGTATTGTTTATTCACGGTACAAGTGGGAATGTTATCGAAAATTACTTTGCTCACGTTTTAGCACAACACTTAGTGGAGAGTGGGTATGGTTTCTTTTACGGACACACCCGTGGATACAACCACATGAATGACATTGTGACGAAAGATGGAAACCATCGCACGATTGGTGCTAGGTATGAAATCTTCAGCGAGTGCCTCTACGACATTGACTTATGGGTGAGGAAAGTACGTGAACTGGGTTATACACCGATTATCCTCATGGGCCATAGTTTAGGTGTGAATAAAGCCATCCATTATCTATCTGAAGAGGTGCCCCGGCTATTACTGGTTTAATACTCGCATCCCCTCCTGATCTGGTGGGGCTCTCCAAGCGCTATGACCCTCATCGAAACGACATGATTCACGAAGCAAAAACGAATGTGAATAACGGCGAACCAACGAAGCTTCTCTCACATCTTCACGATGGATGGCTTGAAACCAGCTCACAAACGTACCTGGATCGTTGCTTAGAAGGATGTGAGGCGGATAATCTCCCTATCTTGGAAAATCCAGATACCTTTGCCGCGCTATCTACCTTACGCATCCCTATTTTTGCGTTCATGGAGACGTAAACGAAGTAAACATTCACACACCGAATGAAGATTTGGCGTTGATGAAGGAAAAAGCGACAGCGTGCCAAAAGTTCGAATATCTGGTTTTGGAAGGAACCAATCACAATTATGAAGGAAATGAACAGGAGATGGCGGAAGTGGTTGTGAATTGGATGGAACGGCAGTTTAAGGTTGGATCGTTTTGAGTGCCTTTTAACAAATGAAACAACTTGTTGGGACGGGGGGACAGGCACCGTGTCCCAAATGATTTCTAGAAGAGAAGGAAGCGAGACACCTTATAAAACGATTTATAGGTAACCCTACGCATCTACTTTCTCCCGGAAAATTACTGAACTAGAATGGTAAGCTCATATGTAGCTTTTCACCGGTAGCGGACCATTCCCAATCGATCCGAAATCCCCTCAATCTTAGGCGTAAGAAAGTCTATATACACCTGATCCCGTCTTATTTCAAACATATGCAAGGCGTGTTTGAAATAAGGCAGGGCTTTTTCATCGTCACCAACCAGCTCATAGTTGTAGCCTATCTGGTAATGCAATTCGCCTAATCCCCACAGAAGCTCTTCTTCCAGACACCATTTGATGGCATCGAGGCAATAAGCCGTCGAATCTTCGAGTTCCCCCATGCGTGTCAGCACTCTGGATATATTGTAATACAGGCGCGCTTTAATCGACTTATCCTGTAGTAGCTCAGTGGTATGGAGGGCCTTCTCGACCCGGCATATCGTTGGATGGAAAAGTGAATGGTGCCGATGCTTGAAAGAATCTGCATTTCTCTTTCGGACATCGCTTTTTTATCATTGGCCGTCAGCTGATAGGCGTGATGCAATAGATCGAAGGAGGTGTCATGATCCTTCTGGACCTCATATTGATAAATCCCTTTATGCCAGTATAGAAGCTGTAGCTTATCTTGATCCTTATAGAACAACGGGTTCTTTTCCTCTGTCTTGACCAACTCCATCATCTCTTCGAAGCGTCTGTTGACCCGCATGTATCGTAATTGTTTCTCTACTTCCTTCATATAATCCAGTCGCGTGGTGGTCCCGATTTCAAAGAAATAGTTCACATCGACGCCCAGTTTGACTGAGATTTGGTATAGGGCCGTTGCACTTGGGTAAATATCTCCTTTTTCGATCCGGCTGATGAGCGCCTGGGTACAGATTCCTTCAGCAAGCTCCCCTTGGGTGATCCCGACAGATTTTCTCATTTCCTTGATCTTCTTTCCGATTACGGAGTAATTCACCGTGCCACCTCCCAGCTCAGATTTCTATTTTTATAGTTTAACAGAAAAGATGTCTTTTCATGGATAGCAATCGATCGTGGATGGGACGTGGGGACAGGCACCCTGTCCCACGATTACATAGAAGGAACAACCACCATGATTCCATTTAGCTGAATAGTAATAATATTTTAAAAATACCCAAAGCAATTATAAAAAAAGTCGAAACGATTTTGATACGCTAGTTCTAGCTTATAAAAAACACGATGTAAGGAGAATGAGTAAATGGATCAGGAAAGGTATGGTTTATCCAGAAGAAAGTTCTTAAAGGACGCAGGGAGGATCGGCGGCGCTTCTGCTGTGCTCGGAGTGACCGGTTCCATGGGATTGTTTGGACCCCAACCGACAGGTGCCAAAGAACATCAAACGAATAAACACCACACGAAGCAACCGGGAAAAAACAGTTCTTATATGCTGTTGAACGTACGTTTAGAAAGCGGATATCAGTATGAAGGTGGAGAGGTCGTCGCTACAAGCACGGTGTTGAAAAACATCCGCATCGATCAAGGCAAGATCACGAAGATTACAGATACGGGTGTACCATATGAAAAGCACCTTGATTGCTATGACGCTGATGGAAGGCTGCTTCTTCCTTCTTTTAAGGAAATGCATATCCATCTGGATAAAACCTATTATGGTGGTCCTTGGAAAGCGGCAGCCACCAGGAAAAATGGCATTTTCTCCATGATTGAATTGGAACAGTCGCTGCTATTGGAATTACTTCCGACTGCCCAGGAGCGTGCAGAGAAACTGATTGAGTTGATCCTTGGGTATGGTTCCACCTTTGCGAGAAGTCATTGTAACATCGATCCGGTAGTGGGCCTTAAGAATCTGGAGAAATTGCAGCTGGCCTTAGCTAATTATTCAGATAAGTTAGGGCATGAGATTGTGGCATTCCCGCAGCACGGTTTACTCCTTTCTGATTCTGAGGGACTCATACGTGAGGCTATGCAGCTTGGCGTGACTCATGTTGGTGGACTCGATCCAACCAAAGTCGATGGAGATATGGAAAAGTCATTGCAGACCATGGTGCAAATTGCGGCTGACTATCAGGCCGGGATCGATATTCACCTTCATGAGGGAGGGGAAACCGGTCTAAAGGCAATACGCAGATTAGCCGATTTGACTGAGGAAGCGGGCCTTCAAGGAAAAGTAACCATCAGCCACGCGTTCGCCCTTGCAGACTTGGCCCCTGGTGCGGACGTGGATATGGCGAACCGCCTGGCTTCACTAGGGATTTCCATTGCCTCTCATGTTCCAAATGGGAAAGGCGTCATGCCGATTCCGATGCTTCAGGAACAGAATGTAAACGTCATGCTAGGGAATGACAGTATCACCGATCATTGGTCACCATTTGGGATCGGGGACATCCTTCATAAGGCACACCGGGCTGCCGAACTGTATGGCTGGTCCAGTGAGTACAAACTGTCTCGTGCACTTTCACTTGCAACCGGAGGGATCACGCCATTGAATGAGTCGGGTAAACAAGTATGGCCGAAGGTGGGGGATGAAGCAACAGCCGTCCTTGTTCCTGCAAGCTGTTCCGCTGAAACGGTGGCCCGCCTGCCTAAATGTGATGCCGTACTCTATAAAGGGAATGTGGCATCCGGTTCTCTTCATGGTGTGAAGCCGAATGGAAAGAACCCAAAAATGAACGGATAATGGATTGAATTTTACACGCTACGAAAATATCATGGTGAGGAGGGGACATGAATGATTCAAAATATCGGAATACCGGGCTTGATATTGGTTTTAGTCATTGCGCTTATCATCTTCGGCCCATCCAAGCTCCCTGAAATCGGAAGAGCCTTCGGATCGACCTTAAGGGAATTTAAAAAGTCTACGAGGGAATTGGTTTCAGATGGCGAGTCTGAAAGCCGCGAATCCAAAACCAACAATGAAAAGTAAATGAATGATCGATCGATGGTAAGGTGCAGGTATTCGTTACTTGCACCTTCTATTATTTTAGGGAGTAAGGGTTTATACCATTAAGCTTTACTAAAGATTTTTTCCCAACCAGAGGTGTATGTATGGAAAAGATGGATTTGAACTTAATTGGACATTTGGAAGAATTGCGCAAACGACTGATCATCACACTTGCTACATTTGTGGTGTTTTTTCTGATTGCTTTCTATTATATCCGGGATCTATATGAATGGTTCATCCAGGATTTCCCGATCAAGCTAGCCGTTCTGGGACCGAGTGACATCCTATGGGTGTATTTACTGCTGTCGAGTGTCGTAGCCCTTGCCGGAACCATTCCAGTGGCCGCTTATCAGATTTGGCTCTTTGTCCGGCCAGCCTTACATGAACATGAGCGGAAAGTGACCCTTGCCTACATCCCGGCATTATTCATCCTTTTCATTCTGGGCATCTGCATGGGATACTTTCTGATCTTTCCCATCGTTCTTGACTTTCTATTGTCTTTATCCGGGGATATGTTCATGGAGTTCTTTACCGTGGAGAAATACTTTCGCTTCATGATCAGTATGACGCTGCCATTTGGTTTCTTGTTTGAACTGCCGGTCGTCATCATGTTTCTCACAAGCATCGGGGTATTGAACCCTTATCGCTTACAAAAGACGAGGAAGTATGCTTATTTCTTTCTGATTGTGACGTCTGTTTTGATTACGCCTCCTGATTTTTTATCAGATGTTCTCGTGATTGTTCCTTTATTGTTGTTGTATGAATGCAGTGTGGTGTTATCGAAGGTGGTTTATCGGCGGAGGAAGGGGGACGGGGGGACAGGCACCGTGTCCCAATAGATTTGTTTAAACAAACGTTTGATTAGAAAGTCCAAAGCCCTCCGCTTGTGCGATTTAGATCTAAACGACCGTTTGATTAAGATAGGGACAGAGGAACTGCTCCAAAAGTAAAAAGACGAGGGGATGATTTCCCTCGTCTTTTTTTGAATTCTGGGACAGGGAACCTGTCCCCGTGTCCCTAATTCACACCCAATTCTTCCAAGATGTCCTCAAGTGTGACTCCTTCACTTTCTGTTTGTGGCTCAGGA
This sequence comes from uncultured Rossellomorea sp., assembly GCF_947488365.1. Lineage (NCBI taxonomy): Bacteria > Bacillati > Bacillota > Bacilli > Caryophanales > Bacillaceae > Rossellomorea > uncultured Rossellomorea sp. The sequence continues at coordinate 94,599 of NZ_CANKZT010000005.1, forward strand.
GGATCTTGGACATCCGGATTCTGCAGTAAGTAGTTCTGGACTACCCAATTAAGGTCTTTGTTGTCTACTGTTCTATCGAAATTGATGTCCGCATTGCGATTCGTTGAATGCCAGTTCTCTTTGATGAGCAAGGCATCGAGAATGTCAATGGTATCATCTTGGTTCACATCGCCTGGTGTTGGATAGAACGTAAATAGGTTTATTTGTTGACCAAGGACCTCATCACCCATTTGTACACCGACTCCCGCTGATTGATGTACGGTAAAATGTCCCGGTAAGGAAATGTCTAATCGGAATGGTTCTGATGTGATAGGCAACTTAGATAGGACAAAATCGCCATATCGATTCACACTGCCTGTTCCGTCATATTCGGTCCCGTCTGGATACTGGAGGTTGATGGTGGCTCCCACGGTTGTCCAGTCTAAACCGAAGCTTACGCCACGCGAACTAACCCTTCCGATAAGCTCCGAATAAGTTGGAACAATGTTGATGGATTCTGAAGCAAAAGGAATCGTTTTTCCCTCATCAAGATGGTTCGTGTACGTAAAGGTTGGCTTCATTTCTCCGATGACTTGGAAACTGGAATCTTTTACTTTGATTTCGAGGTCGACTGCCTTTAGCTCTCCGCTCATGGGATGATCAACATCCAATGTAACGTTGAGATTGTTTCCTTGAAGTTCTGAATTCACGACGGGGTTAGCGTCATCACTCAACTGCACATTCGGTCGAACGTCCACGACGTCAAAATACTTCGCGAAATTCGGGATAGTCCATTTTCCTGATACCAGATCTTTTACGTTGTCTACGACTAGAGTGGTCGTGAACGTGTCTCCCATGTTTACCGTCGATGCGTTAGAATCCATGTATCCGTATGGCATTCCTTCTTTAATAAAATAATAGGTCTTCTTTTCACTCCTATTATTAGCTGCGTCATTTGCAAAGATAGCATAGCTCATAAAAGGTTTGTTCGCGTCCAACGGTACCTTCAGAGAAATGGATCCATCAGCTGCCACCGGCAGTACAGGATTGTAATTGTTATTGATGGAATAATTGATTGTATTCAAGCTTTGATCTACGTTCATCCCCGCATTCATCATTTGATCAATCTCATGGTCGTGTACGTTCACGTCCAACGTATACTCTTCTTGATCAGCTGGATATTCAATGACAGGGGACTCGTTTTCGTCTAATGGACTAAGTAAACTCGGATTCTTAGGATCTATGAAAATAGTCATTTCCTGTGTAAACACTAGATCCCGCTTACTGGTTCCGATTGCCTTTATTTTATAGAAGCCTGGCTGTGCTTGCGTAGCCTTTGAGGCGATCGGTTGTTCTTCTTCATTCGTAAAGCGGAAGTACTCCCCATTAAATACGTCTCTGACAAGATAATGTATGCCGTCGTAAGCAGATTCTAGGTTGAGTGACCCCAGGTAGCCCAGGTCTTCACCGGTGTTCCCTTCTGTTAAGACGAAATCTATCTTTTTCATAGGTGACTTGAAGCTGAATAAGAGGTCCACCCATGATTTAGCAAAGTAGTTCCGCTTTACATGAACATAAGGGGGGGAAATGGCAGGCGAAGAAAGCTCGGTGAAATGGAATCCGCTTTCCATGGTCCTGAAGGCAAATGGAATTCGATAGCTTTCTTCCAGGTCTAATTTATTTACAAACGTAATATAGCCTTCATACATGCCGATTTCAGCAGTCTCTGGAACGGTTAAGAAAACATTTGTCTTTTGTTTGGCATTCGCCTTTACTTTCACCTTATCGTCGACGACCACTTGTACGCCATTTTTGTCAGCATCCAAAGAAGTTTCAGTGAATTCTACCGAAACATCGAATTGTTTTTTCTTCTTTCCCTTATTTTCAATGGTAATCGATCTTTGTGTACGAACATGTCCTTCATCTGGAAAATAAGAGCCAAAGCTAAGACCGCCGGTTATTTCGTCTAGCTCTACTTTCTCCCCTTGATCGATCATGGGCGTCTTATCCATGACTTTCAATTCTATTTCTGAATGAACGGCATCGTAAGGGCTTATTCTTCCTGCCCCGATATCAAACACACTATATTCCCCATTTAAAGGAACCGATGTATTCATTAAGAGTGTTTTGATGTCCGCCGGCTGAAGGTCAGGATCATTCTGAAGCATCAGAGCCGCCATTCCCGCTACGTGTGGGGCGGCCATGGATGTACCTGAATAACGGTCATAGGCAAATTGGTAATCGGATGAGTCAGCGTTATACACGGAATAGGCCGGTACCGTAGATAAAACGCTTACTCCTGGTGCCGTCACTTCTGGTTTGATATCGATATTTTCCCTGGAAGGGCCACGTGAGCTGAATTCGGCCAGTTCATCCTCTTTTGTATAACTCACTGTGTAGTTTGAAAATGTGAGTTTCGCCTCACCAGAATGAAGAAGATCCTTTAACTCCAGTCCGTCTTGATTGTTCATGTAAAAGCTAGGAATAAAGCGGTGATCTTCTCCAGCGAAATATGAAAATTCTCCTATTTCAGGGTCACTGTGATAAACCAATACTGCTTTCGCACCGTGTTCCTTTGCGTAGACAATTTTATCTTGTGTGCCAATGACTCCATGATTGACCAGTACCACTTTCCCTTCAACATTCTTCCCATCGTAGTCACTTCTTCTTCCATTCCCAAGGTCTACAATGTCTAATGACTGGTCCTCAAATGAGCCTAAGTCCGTGACAAAATCATTCGCGTATTCTTGCAGCTTAATAGATACATTTTTTCCGTCTGATGCTGTAAAGTTTACAATCGGCAGGGAAGTGGAACTGGCACCTACAGTCAGTGCATAGGCAGCTGCCCCGGGTGTACCCAGTGAGTACGCCTTTGAACCGGTGTTTCCTGCTGAAACGACGGCCACAACTCCACTCAATACGGCATTGTTAATGGCAATGCTCGTTGGATCAAAGGGTTCATTCGCGGTCATCCCTAAGGAGAGGTTGATGATATCCATCCCATCTGAAACGGCTCTGTCAATCCCGGCGATAATGTCTTCCGACTGCCCAGATCCATAAGGACCCAATACCCGGTAGCCGTACAATTGAACATCAGGGGCAACACCCTTCACAGTCACTCCACCGGTGTTTTTACCTTGAGCTGCGATGGTACCTGATACATGAGTTCCATGAGAGGTATAGTAAAAATTAAAATTGTCTACAAGGGGACGTCCCGATGCTTTCCAATCCTCATAGGTCGTCTCCATGGGATCATCGTCGTTATCCACGATGTCATAACCACCTGCAAACGCATCCTTTAGATCCGGGTGATGGTAATCAATCCCCGTATCGATTACGCCCACTTTTACTCCCTTTCCTGTGATGCCTTCCTCATGGAGTCGATCGATTCCTAAAAACGGGATGCTGTCTGCCATATGTGGTGTAAAGGGCTCTTGATTGTTTTCTTGTTCTTGTTCTGGTTCAATCGAAAACGTATTGTTTTTATAAATGGCTTTAATCTCATCGAGCTCTAATAATGTCTCAATCTTGTCGGCTGCCAATGTTACCGCCATTCCATTAAATGCTGTCTGATAGGTTTTTTCTATTTTGATGTTGTTCTTTTTAGCATAGGCTTTAAATTCTTGATGCTCACCTTGTACCTTCTCCCTGGCTTCCTTCACTGATAAATCCACCCCCTGTAATGCAGAGGTAAGTCTGGCGATTTCTTCAGGCTTCGATTGGAATTCAATGATGACCGTTGTGTCCGCTCCCATCAATAAGTCCCTGGGTTCAAATCCCAGTAACCCTTCATTTTGAGTCGCCTCTAATTTTTTTAAAGCCTTTCGTTGCTCTTCTGACAAGGAAGATAATAGGTCTACAGTGGAATCCTTTGAAGCCGCCTGGGTATTCTCTATTACACTAGTAAAAGGTGTGTAAATGGATAAAAGGAGAGTCGCTGTAACTAAAAGGTATGTACTCTTTTTAAGCTTTGATTTCTTTCTTGACTGAAATAATCTTGGTTTCATCAAATTTCCCCCACATCAACTAAATTAAAATCATGTCTTCTTCATGTTCCGGCTACTTTGGTTCTATTAGGAAGATGATCGATCTAAAGAAGCAATGAAAATTCTTCAAAGCAGGGAAACGATTAGTAGTCCAGAAATAGGTATCAACTGAACTGTATTGGTGCTATTAAAAATGTCATCACCACCCTTCAAGTATTTTGCTGGAAAACAAGTATGGATGAATGGTTGTAGTAAGTATTGAGGTAAGCAGGGAGACTCGCTGAGGTGGACGTACTAGTTTTATAGATCATTTTCTATAATTGATTGAATTGTATACTCACATGAATTCTATTACAATTGGGGTATTTTTTACCGACTTAATATCTACAAAGTATGTCATAAGCCTTCTGGTGCTTACAGTTTTGGCTGTTGTACATTTCCATAGAATCAAAATAAGAGTTTCACTTGGGGTTTTAGCGAGATGGGACATGGGGACAGGCACCCTGTCCCAAAGAAGAGAGAAGGACAGGGGGACAAGGAACATGTTCCCCTGTCCTATTTGAATTCTGGGACAAGGAACCTGTCCCCCTGTCCCACTGTAAAATTTAAAGATTAGCTGTTCATACTTTACAACATCCTCCAGAGCGATTGATTCCTATATCCGTCTCGACTAAATTAAATCTAATCAGTCTGCTTTTCTCAATTATTGTAAGCGTTAACAAATTTGGGATTGGTGGTTTCGAATTGGAAGAGGGGGTGGGTTAGAACGAGGCAGTAAGTCTGTGAATCAATCATAAATGGAGGGTGAGTGAAGGAATGAAGAACGGTAAAAAAAGGATTATTGGAAGTCTCATGTTTTTTGTCTTGTTTCTTTTTCCCTTGGCAGTATCGGCGGAAGGTCCCACTTCTTCTCATTGGTATCCGGAAGAGCTTCTGGAGTGGTCTCCTGAGCAGGATCCGGACGCAGCCTACAACAGGTCCATGGTTCCTCTTGCAAAACGGGTGGAGTCAAGTGACAGGAATAATGCTCCACGCGTTGTAGCTTTATCTGCTTTAAATCCTCATACGAGCGGTGTACCTTCTCAAGGAGGTAAAGAGTTTTATGCGAATACATTTGCCTTTTGGCAATATGTGGACGTAATGGTGTACTGGGCAGGCTCTTCCGGGGAAGGTATCATCGTGCCCCCGAGTGCTGATGTGATTGATGCTTCTCACCGTAACGGTGTACCGATCTTAGGGAATGTCTTCTTCCCGCCGAAAGTGTATGGCGGAAAAGAAGAGTGGGTCGACCAAATGCTGACACAGCGGGAGGATGGTTCGTTCCCGGCTGCCGACAAATTGCTTGAAGTGGCGGATTATTATGGATTTGACGGATGGTTTATTAACCAGGAGACCGAGGGTGGAGACGGGGAACAAGCGGAGAAGATGCAAGAGTTCCTTCTCTATCTTCAGGAAAATAAGCCAACGGACTTTGAGATTATGTGGTATGACTCCATGGTGAAATCAGGCGATATCGATTGGCAGAACTATTTGACGGATGAGAATACGTACTTCCTGCAAGATGAGGACCGACGTGTGTCCGATAGTATGTTCCTGAATTTCTGGTGGAGAGGTGGAAGTCAGGAACGCTCGTACGAAAAGGCGTTGGAAATCGGACGATCTCCTTATGATTTGTATGCGGGAATTGATGTGGAAGCCAATGGGACTAAGACCTCTGTAAAGTGGGACAATTTAGTCAAAGAAGACGGCTCTCTTTGGACATCCCTTGGTATTTATCGCCCAGATTGGGCATTTAAATCATCAAATGCTATGAACGAGTTTTATCAAAAAGAAGAAGCGTTTTGGACAGGGGACCCTGAAGTGAACTGGCCAGGGATTGCAAGTCATTTTACTAAAAAGACAACGATCCAGTCGCTTCCATTCACGACGAATTTCAATACGGGAAGTGGAGAATTCTTCGCCATTGACGGGGAGAAGTCATCCGAACAGGAGTGGAATAACCGAAGTCTCCAAGACATTTTACCGACTTGGCGTTGGAAAGTGGACGGAGAAGGTGAATTATTGAATCCAGCCTTTGATTGGAGTACGTCTTACTATGGTGGAAGCTCATTGAAAGTTCATGGAAACCGTGATGAGACCAGTAAGACCACCCTGTCCCTTTATGAAACAGATGTGGAGATTACCAAAGATACGAAATTTTCGATTACGTACAAAACGGATGAAAAGAAACCGGAGATGGACGTGCAACTGGACTTTGATGATGATAAGACTTCATTGATGGAAGTGAAAAAGAAGAGTCGTGGAGGTTGGGTCACCCAAACGTTTAACCTGACGAAATTCAAGGGACATCATCTTTCCGCCGTTTCCCTTCACTTCGATAAAGTGAAAGAACCTGGGGACTATGAAATCCATATTGGAGAAATCAAGATCTACAATGACAAAGATGAAAAAGAGAAGCCGAAAAAGCCAACGGGGCTTGAGGTCTCTCACATCCATTTCATTGATGGGTTATATGCGGATGTCCGGTTGTCATGGAATAAGATGGACGAAGTGAAACAGTATGAGGTGTACAGAATTCATACTGATGGCTCCAAGGAGTGGGTAGGGGCAACTCCAAACCATGTCCTTGCCTTGAATGACTTGAAAAGGAATGGAAAAGAAACAGCTACATCTTATGAGTTGGTACCAGTCAGTGAGGAGCTTGTAAGAGGGGATAGCAGTGTGGTCACAATGGATTGGCCAGCCTACCCGAAACCGGAAGCAGACTTTCGGGTCGATCAAACGGTTGTGCGACCGGGGGATAAGGTCCAGTTCTTTAGCGAAGCTTCAGAAGTAACGGAAGAGTGGGAATGGCAGTTCGAGGGTGGTCAGCCGGAGGTTAGTTCAGAGGAGAACCCTGTCGTTCACTATCCCGAAGAGGGGTTATTTTCCGTAACCCTGACGGCTCGGAATACTTCGGGCGAAGATGTCATGACGAAACAAGCTTATATTTATGTCTCTGAAGACGCGGATGCGACTAGAAATGTCGCCTTGAATAAATCGACTGAATCAAGTGGTGCCTGTGCTCCAAGTGAAGGGGCAGACAAGGCTGTTGATGGGGAAGTGGAGAATAACAGTAAATGGTGTGCGCTTGGTACGGATCAGTGGATGGTCGTTGACTTGGGGGATACACATCATCTATCCAAATTCATCGTGAAACATGCTGAAGCAGGAGGAGAATCCCTGGCGTTCAACACGAAATCCTTTGTCATAGAGACAAGCATGGATGGAGAAACGTGGAAAGAGAACGTAAGCGTGGAGGATAATCAGGCCGCTGTAACCGAGCATACGATAGCTGTAACGGAAGCTCGCTTTGTTCGTTTATCGATAAACGAACCTACCCAAACAGGAGACCAAGCTGCACGTATTTATGAACTGGAGGTTTATGGATATTAGTAGTGTAGTAGGGATGTAGAATGGAATGCTGCCAAAATCGCCTGTCGATTTTGGCCTTTTTATAGGTGTCGACCCTCGTTTGGGATAGTCAAGCGATAGAGATAAGGAGTGACAAGAAGCTGGAAGGGAAGCGGTCATACAGAATACGCCGCTACCGATGATCAAATGTCAATCTGATAGAAAGTCTACTTGAGGGTAGAACATGTTCCGTAAGGCAATCAGTCGGAATGGAGTGTAACGAGTACGAATATGCTAGGCATCAAGATATAACTTCAACTGGATTAAGTGAATAAGATCAATTGAATAAGGAGGATATCATGAACCAGCCACTATTTCTACAACCCGTATTTCAAGAGAGAATTTGGGGAGGTACGGCTTTAAAAGAGCGATTTAACTACAATATTCCATCTGATGAAACAGGAGAGTGCTGGGCTATATCCGGCCATCCCAATGGGCAGAGTACCGTAATCAACGGAGAGTTCGCAGGGAAGACCATTGGTGAGCTTTGGGAAGAACATCGCGAGCTATTCGGCAAGCATCCTTCCCCCGTATTTCCATTATTAAAGAAGATATTAGACGCGAATGCGGATCTTTCTGTGCAGGTTCACCCGAATGATGCTTACGCGAATGAACACGAAAACGGTGAACTGGGTAAAACCGAATGTTGGTATATCATTGATTGTGAAGAGGGTGCTGAAATGATCTTCGGGCATACAGCTCAAACGAAGGAAGAATTCGTTTCCATGATTGAAAACGGTAAGTGGAGTGAACTTCTCCGACGCATTCCTGTGAAGCCTGGTGACTTCTTCTATGTTCCAAGTGGCACGATCCATGCCCTGTGCAAAGGAACGTTGGTCCTCGAAACACAGCAAAGCTCAGATACGACCTATCGTGTGTATGACTATGACCGAAAGGATGGGGGAGGGAACAACCGGGAACTGCATATCGATAAATCCATTGAAGTGACGACGATCCCGCACAGGTTTGAAGCTGTTAAGCCAGTTGTGGAAACGCGTGAAGGAGTCGAGTCCACTAAGTTTGTGGAAACGGAATACTTTACCGTATACAAATGGCAAGTAGACGGGCATGCCGCATTTCTGCAGGACCAGCCATTTCAGCTGGCAAGTGTATTGAACGGAAACGGAATGCTGAAAGTCCATGGAGAAGAATATTGTCTGACAAAAGGAGATCATTTCATTTTACCCGCGGATGTCGAGACGTGCGAGATCGAAGGACGGGTCGAGTTGATTGTATCTCATGTTTGATAGGTTGTAAGAATGGCGCAGAGCTTATAGGCTTTGCGTTTTTTATATTTTGGCATACCTCAGGGGAACAGAGAATGGTAGGTTGATTGTTTCGTGAGAACGACACCGTTCCAGAACATGACCCTCATCCACCCATCCACAAAGGTGTCATTATTAAAGTTTTCATGCGTTTATTAAAGGAGTTGGAGTGAACATATTCCAACTCCTTTTTATTCTTTATATGATGGCTTTAAGAGTAAATGTAAGCGATTTCTAGAGAGGGTGGTATAAATGGGATTTCCTGATGGTTTTTTATGGGGGGCGGCTTCTTCGGGACCACAGATGGAGGGAGCGGGGAGTAGTGAAGGAAAGGCTCAGAATGTTTGGGATTACTGGTTTCAGAAGGAGCCCGAACGTTTCTTTCAGCAGATGGGGCCGGAAGACACTTCAGGCTTTTATGCACACTATAAAGAAGACATCGTCACGATGAAGCAAATAGGCTTTAATTCCTTTCGAACCTCGATATCATGGTCCCGGTTATTGCCTGATGGCATTCAAGTGAACGAAGAGGCGGTTGCCTTTTACAGGGATGTATTTAAGCGGCTGAACGAAAGTGGGATTAAGCCCATTGTCAATTTGTTTCATTTCGATATGCCCTTTCGGTTGTACGAGAAAGGCGGTTGGGACAATCGGGAAGTGGTGGATGAATTTGAGTTTTACGCTAAGGTGACATTTGAACGATTCGGGGACCTTGTAGAGGAGTGGGTCACGTTCAATGAGCCCATTGTACCTATAGAGATGGGTTATTTAAATGATAAGCATCTGCCGGGAGTATTCAATCTCAATCGAGCCTTTCAGGCAGGCTTTCATACGTTGATGGCCCATGTGAAAGCAGTGAGGGCATTTAAGGAGAGGAACAACTCGGGCAAAATAGGGATCATTTTGAACTTAACGCCAAGCTATCCCCGTTCTGATAGCCCTAAAGATGTGGAAGCGGCTATGTGGGCAGATGTACTGTTTAATCGGAGCTTTTTAGATCCGGTAGTGAAGGGAGAGTTCCCGGAGGAGTTGTTGTCCTTCATAGAACAAGAACACATTCACGTTCGTTCCTTTCCTGGAGACCTCCAACTATTGAAAGAGTATACCGTGGACTTTCTAGGTGTTAATTATTATCAGCCAAGGAGGGTAAAGGCAGGCTCACCTGCTTCGGCCGGCACACTTGATCACTATTTCGAACCTTATCAATGGGACGGAGCGAAAATGAATCCACATCGCGGATGGGAAATATACGAAAAAGGCATGTATGATATTGCCCTGACAGTAAGAGACCAATATGGGAACATCCCCTGGTATATCGCAGAGAATGGGATGGGAGTGGAAGGTGAAGCAAGGTTTAGAGATTCTTCAGGGATGATTCAGGATTCCTACCGGATTGAATTCATGTGCAATCATCTAAAGTGGCTTCACAAAGGAATAGAAGAAGGCTCAAATTGTTATGGGTATCATGTATGGACCTTCATTGATAACTGGTCATGGCTGAATGAGTACAAAAATAGGTATGGCCTCGTTGAACTGGATTTGGAGACCGGAAGAAGGAAAAAGAAAAAAAGTGCAGACTGGTTCAAGGTACTGGCCGAATCAAATCAGCTTCCGGAATGAGGTGAAGAAATGGAGTTTCTATTAACCATTGATATCGGGGGGACCTTTATCAAACTTGCGCTGATTTCCATTACGGGTCAGCCGGTTGAGAAAGAAGAAGTATCAACCCCTCAATCAATCGAAGAGTTTTGTGACGTGATCGACCAATATTATAAGCGCATGAAGAAGTATTCTTTTATTGGCTTAAGCATTAGCAGTCCTGGGAGTGTGACGGACACTGGACATGTCTTAGGCTACAGTGCTGTGCCATTTATACATGAACATAATGTCAAACATTTGCTCAGTAAGAGGTATGAGTTGCCGGTTTTCATGGAGAATGACGCCAATTGTGCCGCCCTTTCAGAGCTTTGGAAAGGGGCGGCAAGAGAATGTGAAACGTTTGCCTGTATCGTATGTGGCACGGGAGTTGGCGGGGCTCTTGTTATGAACAAGAAACTCGTCAAGGGAGCCAATCTTCATGGCGGCGAATTCGGCTACTCGATTTTAGCAAGTGACACTCATGAAAATGTGTATGAGACATGGAGTGAGATGGGTTCATCCTCTGCCCTTTCAAGAAGGCTGAAGCATCAACCCCCTTATTTCGAAGGGTGGACGGGACCGCGGGTATTTGAACAAGCTGGCAAGCACCATGTAGAAGCTCGGAAATCATTGGATTCCTTTTTTTCTACCCTCGCTATCGGGATTTTCAACATCCAGTACATAGTGGATCCCGAGAAGATTTTGGTAGGTGGAGGCATCACGAGACAGCCTGATTTTTTAGAAGAGCTGGAGCAGCGAATGGACCGGTTATTGGAAGCGAAGCCTATTGCCAAGGTACGGCCCTCCATCTCTTTGTGTCACTATCTGGATGAAGCTCAATTAGTTGGAGCTGCATATGGGTGGCTGAAAGAATACAGAAAGGATGATCTTCGTGTTTAGTCGACTGGGAGATTTGTTTACAGATGCGAGCCTGTGGATTTGGAAGACGATTCAACTCAATCTTACTTGGTTCTTACACATAGTAATGGGTGGTGTGGTATTGGGGATCTTTCCTGCCACCGTTTCGTTATTTGCCATTACGAGAAAGTGGTTGCAAGGTGGACGGGATGAACCTTTCTTCAATGAATACCATCATTATTACAAACGGAATTTCTGGAAGGTTAACAGTCTGGGCTGGATCTATTTTAGTGTAGGTCTGTTCTTATCAGTGGATCTCTATCTTGTTACTCAGTTAAAAGGCATCATGGCTTTATTCAGCACGGTGCTCATTTTATTCATATGTATCCTGTATGTATTCTCATTTCTGTATTTCTTTCCCTATTACGTTCATTTTGATCAGTCGTTTAAGCATTACCTGTACCAGCCGTTCATTATGACGATCATTAGCTTCAAGCAGAACCTCATCCTCTCCATCGGCTTAACGATGGTAGGATACCTGATTTATCAAATGCCCGGGTTGATTCCTTTTGCCCTGGGTGTCATGCCTGCCTATTGGGTGATGAAAGTATCGATGAACCGCTATAAACAATTGCACGTCGAAATGATTGGAGGAGAGTCATGATGAAGAACAAAACCGCTCATATTATTTCTCATTCCCATTGGGACCGGGAATGGTATATGTCACTCGAGGAACACCGTTATTACTTAGTCAAGCTGTTTGATGATCTATTAGAGCAATTGGCACAAGATCCGGGTTTCCACAGTTTTCACCTGGATGGCCAAACGATTATGGTCGATGACTACCTGCAGGTGCGTCCTGATAAAGGAGAAGAAGTCAAACGATATATCCGTGAAGGACGTTTGATCATCGGTCCTTGGTATATCTTGCAGGATGCATTTCTTACGAGCTCTGAAGCGAATGTACGGAATTTGCTTTATGGAATGAAAGATACGAAGAAATTCGGGCAAGAGGGGACGCTGGGATATTTCCCTGATACCTTTGGGATTTACGGTCAGGCCCCGCAATTATTACAGCAGGCAAACATTGATGTGGCTGCTTTCGGTAGAGGGGTGACACCGACAGGGTTCAATAATCAGGTTCATCACAATGATGAATTCTCTTCCCCATATTCAGAAATGAAGTGGCAGGCTCCCGATGGCTCGAATGTATTGGGGATCTTATTTGCCAATTGGTATTCCAATGGAAATGAAATACCTGCCGATCAAGGGGAGGCTGAAGAATTTTGGAAAAAGAAGCTTTCAGACGCGGAGAAATTTGCTTCGACTTCCCAATTGTTATTTATGAATGGCTGTGACCATCAACCTCTGCAAAAGGATATTGTGGAAGCCATTGCGACGGCCAATGAGCTCATAACGGGCGTCACATTCAAGCATTCAAGTTTCAAGGAGTATATAGACGAGGTGAAGAAGGAGCTGCCGGATGAGCTTCAAACCATTCACGGGGAACTCAGGAACCAAAAAACGGATGGATGGTCGACCCTTGTGAACACGGCCTCTGCGAGGATCTATTTAAAGCAGGCGAATGACCGCTGTCAGACTCTATTGGAGCGAGTATTGGAGCCGATGGGGCTCATGGTAGAAGACAAAAAACTTCACCGTGATTTTGCGGAATTTTATTGGAAGATGCTGATGGAGAATCATCCTCATGACAGTATTTGCGGATGCAGTGTAGATAGCGTCCATCGGGAAATGGAGACCCGTTTCGAGAAGGTTGAGAAAGGGGTTATGAGATATGTAACGGAGCAGGCGCGTGAGATTGCATCGGGTATCTACACAACACATCATCACCCCGACGCGATTCCCCTTATTCTGTTTTTCACGGATGGAAAACCTTCTACACGGGTCATTCGGGAAAAAGTGATGGTTCAGAAAATCTATTTCGATGAACTGGATTTTCGTCAGATCCCGAATAAGTTGAAAAGCATTCCACTCCCTTCGTTTGTCATGGAGAGAGGGGATGGTTCAACGATCCCTGTCCATGTGAAAGAAAAGGGTATCTCATTCGGTTACGACCTCCCTGGAGATGGATTCAGAAAACCTTATTATGCGAAGGAAATAGACATAACCTTTGCATTAGAAACCTCGATTCATATTGGGTATGAAACGTGTTATTTAGTACCTGTTGAGGATGCGCCTCATGAGGAGAATCTTATGTGGCATGCATCAGAACATAAGCTTGAAAATGAGCATATGTGCGTGACCGTTCATGAGAACGGAACCTATTCACTCTTGGACAAACAAACGGGCTTCCATTATGAAAACCTTGGTATGTATGAAGACATGGGGGATATCGGGAACGAGTATATGTTCAAAGCAAGCAGTGACGGTATCGCCTTCACGACCAAACAGCAAATCTCTACCTTGAACATTGTAGAAAATAACCCGTATCGTGCATCCGTTGAGATCGAGTCCAGGATATCTGTCCCGAAGCAAGCCGATGAACAATTAGACATTGAGCGGCAGGACCTGGTCTGGCACCCAGATCGTCAAGCGGGACGACATGAGGAAGAAGTGGTCCTGACCTTTAAAACATTGCTCATTCTTGAAAAGGGTTCTAAAGGGCTGAAGGTCGAAGTGACCATCGACAATCAAGCAAAAGACCATCGTTTGCGTGCACTGTTTCCCGTTGGAACAGGGAATCAGTATCACTTTGCCGATAGTGTGTTTGAAGTGGTAAAGCGTCCAAATCGACCGGAAAGTCAGTGGATCAATCCCGCTTTCGATCACCATATGCAAAGGTTTGTCAGCTTGAATGACCACGAGAAGGGGTTGACGATTGCAGGGAAGGGTCTTCATGAATATGAAATCGTCGACGGGAAATCCATTGCGGTCACACTGCTCCGTTCCGTTGGGGAGCTCGGGGACTGGGGGGTGTTTGAAACACCGGAAGCACAGTGCCTTGGTCTTCATAAAGCGGAATTTATGGTGATCCCCCATCGAGGAAATGTTATAGAGTCACGTGCTTTCAAGGATGCCTATCACTATCCATTGACTCCGACTGTTGTTCAAGTTGAGCAAAGCCGAGGGAGAAATGAACAGACTGGCAATCTACTTAAATGGTCAGGTGATGCTTTAACCTTGACTGCATGTAAGCCTGCAGAAGAAGGAAAGGGGACCATTGCAAGGTGGTTCAACCCGACGGATGAACCGCAGGAACTGAGAGTGGAGGGAGATGAAGTCTATCTTTCTACGATTCTGGAAGAGAAGAAAGACCTTCTTGGACTCGGAAACGCAGTGAAGATCATCCGCCCTAAAGAAATTATCACTGTTTTAATTCAAACTGACGAGGAGTGATTGAACATGAGTGAAAAAGTGATACCAGCGTCCTTTCAAACAATTATGAATAAAGTAAAGTCGGCCTATAGCCATGATCCGGAAGTCTATGAATTATTCGAAAACTGCTTTCTGAATACGTACCAAACGACATTGAAGAAGGATGAGGATGGAACCTTTGTGATAACGGGTGACATCCCGGCCATGTGGCTCCGGGATTCATCGGCCCAGGTACGTCCCTATTTGGTTCTTGCGAAAGAAGATGCGGAGATTGCCGCTATGCTGAAAGGGGTCATCGAGCGCCAATGGAAGTATATTCTTCTGGACCCTTATGCGAATGCCTTCAACCGGGCGGCAGACAATCAAGGTCACCAGGCCGACCGTACGGAGATGACTCCTTGGATCTGGGAACGTAAATATGAAGTGGACTCCCTCTGTTATCCCATTCAATTGACGTACCTTTACTGGAAGGCAACAGGAGACGGGAGCGTGCTGAATGATCAGCTCAAGGAAGTGCTGACGGTCATCCATGATGTATGGAAAGTGGAACAGAGTCACGAGGCAGAATCTCCGTATCTCTTTGAACGGGAGAACTGCCGCGTATCGGACACTCTCCTGAGGGAGGGAAAAGGCGGGTACTCCGTGAAGACCGGTATGACTTGGTCGGGATTCAGACCTAGTGATGACGCTTGTTTATATGGATATCTTGTGCCTGCCAATATGTTCGCTGTGGTTGTACTGGGATATGCGAAGGAAATGCTTGAGGAAATGAAAGAAGATCAGCTCGCTCGTCAAATGGAGCAGCTTTCGGTTGAAATCAAGAACGGTATCGAAACATTCGCTAAAGTGGACCATCCAGTCTTCGGGGAAATCTATGCGTACGAAACCGATGGGGACGGACGATACAACTTGATGGATGACGCCAACGTACCAAGCCTGTTGGCCATCCCGTATCTTGGATATACAGATGCTTCTGATGAAACGTATGGAAATACCCGTAAGTTCATTCTAAGTCGCCAGAACCCATACTTCTATGAAGGGAAGAAGGCGGAAGGAATCGGAAGCCCCCACACACCTGATCATTATATCTGGCATATCAGTCTGGCCATTCAGGGAATGACGGCGACTTCTAAAGAGGAAAAAGGAAGGATCCTCGAGATGTTCAAGAATACACACGCATCCACCCTCTATATGCATGAGGGCTTCGATGCCGATCGTCCGGAAGAGTTCACTCGTTCTTGGTTTGCATGGGCCAATTCCATGTTTAGTGAATTCATTCTAAGCGAAATCGGGATTTTCGTACCGGAAAGTCCATTGGCACGTATCCGTAAAAGTAAAAATTCTTGAATGGAGGTTCCATATGTTTTATCCTATCCAAAAGCTAGAAAACAGATTGAACGAGTTGGATCGCCTGCGATACCGGGGTATAAGGGGCATCGACTCTTTCCGTCTTCATGAGCCCCCAAAAGGAAAAGAGAACATTTTCCCTGAAGGCTATTCAGATCAAACGATGACCGTAAACGATACCTGGTCAGGAAGGGACAAATATCTGTGGCTGAATACGTCCCTGTCTATCCCGGAAGAATGGGAAGGAAACAAGGCTGTCCTCTTCCTTGATCTGGGAAGGACAGGGGGAGGGAACAACTCAGGATTCGAGTCCCTCCTCTATGTGAACGGGAAGCCGTTCCAAGGGGTCGATTCCAACCATAAAGAAGTCATCCTGCCTGCATATGACTCCCTCGATATCTCCATACAGCTTTGGTCAGGACTGGAAGGTGGCGGTCAGCCTGCTGACCAGTATTACCGGTTAAAGGAAGCCTGGTGGGGATACCTTGATGAGCAAGTGGATGACCTCTATTTCAAGTCCAAGGCGATACTGGATTCTATTAAGCAGCAAGATGAGAACGACCCTGCTCGTTCCAACCTTTTGGCCATCCTTAACCGGGCATTCCGTGAGATCGACTGGTCGGACAGGGATAGTGAGGCCTTTTATCAAACCCTTTATGCTGCCCGTTCTGTCCTGTTACAGGAAGTGGATAACCTTCCCAAGCATTCGGATGTATCCATTCATGCCATCGGCCACTCCCATATCGACCTTGCCTGGCTGTGGCGTACAAAGCACACGAAGGAAAAGGCAAGGAGGACATTCTACACAGTCCTAAGGTTGATGGAACTTTATCCTGACTACACTTTCCTGCAAAGTCAACCTCAGCTTTACGAATGGGTCAAGGAGGAAGACCCGGAATTGTTCGAAGCGATCAAAGAGAAGGTCGCCGACGGTCAGTGGGAGGTGGAGGGCTCCATGTGGGTGGAAGCCGACTGTAACATTCCGTCCGGTGAATCCTTCGTCCGGCAGCTTTTATATGGGAAGAGGTTTTTTGAGAAAGAGTTCAATAAGAAGACGCGGACATTATGGCTTCCTGATGTATTCGGCTACAGCTGGTCCCTGCCGCAACTATTAAGAAAATCCGGCATTGATACGTTCATGACGACGAAAATCAGTTGGAACCAATACAACCGGATGCCCCACGATACCTTCCAGTGGAGAGGGATCGACGGATCGGAAATCCTGACCCATTTCATTACGACGCCTGAACCGGGAAGACCCGCGGACTCATGGTTCTATACGTATAACGGGCTGATTACGGCTGAAACCGTAAAGGGCATTTGGGAAAAGTACCGTGATAAAGACTTGAATAAAGAACTGCTCCTGGCATATGGATACGGAGATGGAGGCGGCGGCGTCAACCGTGAGATGATTGAAATGAAACGCCACCTCGATACCGTTCCAAGCATGCCGTCCGTAAAGTCTGTCAATGCCCATGACTATTTCGAGAAACTTCATGATACAGTCGGGAAATCCGATCAGTACACTCATACGTGGGATGGGGAATTATATTTGGAGTATCACCGGGGTACGTATACCAGTCATGCGAAGATGAAAGAAATGAATCGCAAGCTGGAATACGGGTACCGTGAAGCGGAACTTCTCTCTTCCTGGAACAGTGCTGTGAATGGATGGGATCACTATCCACAGGCGCTCCTTGAAAAAGGATGGAAGATGATTCTGCTCAATCAATTTCACGACATCATCCCGGGTTCTTCGATTACGGAAGTATATGAGGATGCCCATCAAGATTATGAAAAAGCTTCTGCCATCAAAGATACGATTATGGTCTCTCAAGAGAACCAGATCTTCGATGGGGATAAACATTGGTCATTCCTCCATCCACATCAATATACATCATCGGTCCTCGTCACCGTGCCTGAATCCAATGGTGTTTATGTGCTGGATGGGAAAAAGGTCGAGACCCAGACTCTGTCTAATGGTGATACCCTCGTCCTGGTACCTGAAACGAAGCCTTTCTCCTATCATACACTCAGTTTGGCAGGGAAGGGGGAGAAGGAAAAGGGGATGTTAAGTAACATTGACTTGAATGAAAGAAGATGGGAAACACCGTTTTATCACATCCGCTGGAATTCAAATGGTCACATTACAAGTCTC
Source organism: uncultured Rossellomorea sp. (assembly GCF_947488365.1). NCBI lineage: Bacteria > Bacillati > Bacillota > Bacilli > Caryophanales > Bacillaceae > Rossellomorea > uncultured Rossellomorea sp. Next base: position 112,619 of record NZ_CANKZT010000005.1, read on the forward strand.
TTCGATAAAGAAGAGGGGAGGGAGATGATTCAGGAGGGAGCAGCGGGCAATGTGCTGAAACTCTACGAAGACAAGCCGCTCGCCCACGATGCCTGGGACATCGACCTGTACTATGTGGAGAAATCGACACCTATTGATTTCCTAAAGGAGTGTACTATACTTGAAAATGGACCATTAAAAACAACTGTGGCATTCACATGGAAAACTCCGCAGATGGAGATTTTCCAGAAAATCCACTGTTATACTCATACAAAACGCATCGACTTCGAGACAGATATCGATTGGACGGCCAGACAGCAGCTTCTCAAAGTGGAGTTTCCAGTTAGCATCCGGTCCACCGAAGCGATTTACGATATCCAGTTCGGAAACGTCAAACGCCCAGCCCATTGGAACACTTCTTGGGATATGGCGAGATTCGAGTCGGTTGGTCATAAATGGGCGGCACTCAGCGAACCTTATTATGGGATCTGTTTAATGAACGATAGTAAGTATGGCTACTCGATTAAAGATAATGTCCTTGGCCTTTCTTTACTAAAAGGTCCTGTATATCCAGACCCCAAGGCGGATATAGGGCATCACCATTTCACCTATTCACTGTATCCTTTCGCTGGACAAACGTCCAAGCATGATATAGAGCGGGAATCCACTTACCTGAACACACCGTTTCGGATCGTCCAGGGAGAAGTCCGATCAGGGTTTCAGGAACCCTTTCTGTCAATTTCCGGCCATGGCGTCATCATCGACACGGTGAAAAAAGCGGAAGATCGTGAATCCCTGATTGTCCGTCTTCATGAAATGGAGGGTGCACGCTCGTCCGTCACCGTCACCAGCTCATTGCCGTTAAGTGCATGGCGGGAAATCAATCTTATGGAAGATGAAAGCATCTCGGATTTCAATGAAATCCCATTATGTTTGACGTTCAGTCCTTATGAAGTCAAGACGATTGAAATCGCGATAAAGGGGCAGAACTCTGGGCGTCCCAATTGGAGTGAACCACGGTTATAAGCAGATCGTTGTTCCGGCACCCATCAGGGAAGTCACCATCATCCGGACAGGACCACCGGATTTGCCCATTTGATCAAATCGCAGGTAAAGAACAGGGAACAGGCGCTTTCAGGCTGCTGTTCCCCTTTTGCCTTATGTTAGGGGTTACATAAATGAAAGCGTTCCTATTTTTCAAACGAATAAGCAAGAGAATGTTCTATCGGGTGTTTTTAACCTATTCCCTCATCATTTTCCTTACCATGTCTACCTTGTTTGTCTTTCTATCAGAATACTACTCTGACTTTATCGTTCAGCGGGAAATTGATAGACAAGAAGCGGTGATCGATGAGATCAAATCGGACATACATGCCAAGCATCAATTCGTCAGTCAGGGTATCCGTCAGCTTTATCAAGAAGAACGGTTGATTGAAGATTTGGCTTTCGCGTTACAGCATGACTACCAAGAATACATCGGCTATCGTTTAGATAAATTCTCAAGCAGTGATTCCTTTGTTCCTTATAATTTCGATATTTATGTGAAGAACTATTTTTCCAGAGATCCAGAGTCCGTCGCCTTGCAAGTTCGAAATGAAAATTTAGGAACAGAATATATGTACCTGTTTGATCATAGTAGGTGGAATCAACATAATCAACCTCAAGAAGACACGGGCGTGATGGTAGAAAACCAACCCCTTTCCAAGGAAACGTATGTCGTGCCCAAAGATATGTATGTTGTGGAAGAACAAATAAACGATCCCGTTTCCATGGACCGGTTGGGAAAAGTACGGGTCTTTTTCAGTTATGAGAATATAGATCGGTTATTATCACTGAAAGAGACCCCTTCCAAAGGATCTTTCTTTATTACAAATATGAAAAAAGAACTCTATTATTCTTATGGAAATGCTCCTGAAAAGCTTCTAAAGGATTTATCCTATCGTGCGGTTCAAAAGAAAATAGACTTGGATGAGCGTTACTATATTCAATCCTCCATCGAGCCGACGAGTCAGCTCATGATCACCGCTGTCATTTCAGAAAAGGAAATGGCCCAGCTCCTTACCTATAAATCAACCATTCTTTCTATTATGGTTTTGTTGACCGTTTTGTCTATTTCCCTTCCTTACATCGCATTGCGTGGCTACTCTAAACGAGTGGATGAGATTCTTAGTAAGATGAAGGAAGTACAAGAAGGGAATTTATCGGCAAGAATTATCACCGCGAATGTAGATGATGACCTAACAGATATATCTCACACCATTAACGAAACATTGGATGATCTAAATGACTACATTGATCGAGTCTACTTATCCAAGTTGAAACAAAGAGAAGCGGAATTGGCCAACCTTCAGGCGCAGATTAATCCCCACTTCTTATACAACACACTGGAAGCCATACGGATGAAATCATTGGCCGAGGGTGGGCGGACATCGGCCAAAATGATTGTCCAACTGGCTCAGTTATTTCGCTATTCATTGAAAACAGAAGACCTTGTCAAGGTTGAGAACGAAATCAACCATGCACACCAATATATTGAATTATTTAAAATACGATTTCAGAATCAGCTCATCAACGATTTCCACGTAGAAGATAAAGTGAAGGATTATTATATGCCTCCATTTGTCTTACAGCCCTTGATTGAAAATTACTTATTGCATGGATTCAGGAGGGATATTGAAACCAACCAACTAACGGTCTCCATTTATGCGGAGAGAGGTACCCTTTTCATAAACATAGAAGACAATGGAAGTGGCATTGAGCAGAAAAAGTTGGAGGATATCAAAGCAAGGCTGAAGCAGGAAGAAGGAAACTCCGATTCCATCGGATTGGGAAATGTTCACAGGCGCATTCAATTAAAGTATGGTTCCGGTTATGGGGTGGAAATCCGTAGTCTGCCTCATGTCAAAACTTCCGTCACGGTTAAATTACCGCTAATAAGTGAGGTGTAGAAAGTGATTAGAGTTATGCTGGTTGACGATGAACCGCTTATTCTTGAAGGATTGAAGTATATACTCGATTGGGAAGACCTCGGATTTACCATTGTAGCGACAGCAAAGGATGGCCTGGAAGCGCTCAAGCTATCCAGGGAAGTGGAATTTGATGTATTAATCACTGATATCAAAATGCCCGAACTAACCGGCCTGGAGTTGATCGAGAAGATAAACAAGGGAAAAGAATCGATTAAGTCCATTATTCTTTCAGGCTTTCAAGAGTTCGACTTAGTGAAAAAAGGCCTGGAACTTGGTATTGAGAATTACCTGTTAAAGCCCATTAATGAAGAGGAGCTCTTGTCTACCATCCTTCATTTGAAAGAAAAAATAGACCGGATATCGCTAGAAGAAGAGTCTATCCTTATCCTCAGGGATCACTCCATTTGGAGGTGGCTGATGGGAAAAATGACGGACAATGATTTTAAAGAAAGAATCTCGTTCTACCCAAGGGTCAATATTCAAACACCTCTTCGTCTGGGTTTGGTAAAAACTGAATTGGAAGAAGCGATACACCTCCAGAAAACGATCGAGGAAGAAACGAGTACATTGGCGGTCACGACACCTTCAGGGGATATTCTGCTTATATGGTCTGAAGAGTCTTTTGAAGCAGAGAAAGCGGAGGTCTCCTTGATTGTTGAACATGAGTGTAACGGGAAAGAACACGTTGTTGTCATGAGTAGAAGAGTAGATGTCATCGATGATGCCCAGAAGGTGTTCAGGGAGTTAGAAATGGCGTGTGAATTGAAGATGCTGCTGCCGGATCAAGATCATCGTATAGCAGAGGAAATGCACCTGAAAACGTCAACATCGGACAAGCAGACGATCAACTATTTGAAACCGGATATTCTGGAGCACTTAGCGAATCAGGAATATGATGCTGTTCGGAAATATTTAAGTGGGACCTTCACTCAGCTTGAACAGGATAAAGAGGTATTCATTATTAAAAGCATGATGCTGGAATATTTCTTTCAGATGAAAAACAAGTTTCTGATTTCCTTGGAGTATACTCAATACGTTCAATTAATCCATCAGATCCTTTACCTTCATGGCAAGGAAGACGCCCTTGCCATCATGGATCAGTGCATCAGGTACATTGAACAGGAGGATAGTGGAGAAGAGAGGAAAAGTCCAATTATTCAAACGGTTCTTACGTATATCCATCAGAACTACTCTGAAGACATGTCCTTGAAAACACTCGGTCATCGTTTTCACATCAACCCTATCTATTTAGGACAATTATTTCAGAAGGAAGTCAAAGATTCGTTCACCAAATATCTGAACCATCTGAGAATTGACAGGGCCAAGAAACTCTTGATGACTTCACATGAAAAAGCGGGTCATATCGGTAAAAAAGTAGGTTATACAGATGCTACTTATTTCTATAAACAGTTTAAAAAATACGAACGTGCAACCCCTTCCGAGTGGAGGAAACAACATTCACAGGCATGAGAAAAAGTCTCTTTTTAAGAGGCTTTTTTTCATAGTTTCCTGAAAATATAGTTTATTTTCAGGATTGTATTTATTTTGACCAGTAAATCTAAGATATCTCAACTTTTTATCATGTAAGGGTTTTCATATAATTGACGTATAGAGTTAAGAAAGGAGGAAAAACATGAGCAGAGTCAATCGATTTGTTAAAAATGTGTACGATAACCGCATATGGCTATTCATGATTTTACCAGGGTTCATATGGCTCATTGTCATGAAATATATTCCCATGTTTGGGCAGATCATTGCATTTAAGAACTTTCGGTTTCACCCGGATGGCTTCTTTGCCAGCGTATTTCACAGTGAATGGGTGGGATTCGAAAATTTTCAATTCTTGTTCAGTACAAATGATGCATTTGTCATAACGAGAAATACCTTACTCTATAACATCCTCTTTATCGTAGTCGGACTGATCTTATCTGTAGCCGTAGCCATCATATTAAGTGAAATCACGAAGCAGAAATTAGCCAAAATCTATCAGACTGGAATGTTATTTCCTCATTTCTTATCGTGGGTGGTAGTGAGTTACTTTGTATTTGCCTTTCTAAGTGTAGACAAAGGATTATTTAATAGTGTTTTGGCTTTCTTTCATATTGAGCCCGTTTCGTGGTATAACGAACCAAAATATTGGCCTTATTTCATCACCGTCATCAGCCAGTGGAAAGGCGTAGGATTCAGCAGTATTGTGTATCTTGCCGCTATTGTCGGTATCGATCGTACGCATTATGAAGCTGCGATGATCGACGGTGCCAATAAGTGGCAGCAGATTCGTCACGTCACCATCCCGATGATCATGCCGCTCATTGTCATATTGACGATACTGAATATTGGCAGCATCTTCAGTGCCGATTTCGGGTTGTTCTATCAAATTCCACGTGATTCAGGCCCGCTTTACTCTGTAACCAACGTGATCGATACATATGTTTACCGGGGATTGATGACAATGGGTGATATTGGAATGAGTACAGCGGCTGGTTTATACCAAGCAACCGTTGGATTTATCTTGATTCTACTAACGAACTATATTGTGAGAAAGATTGATGAAGATAACGCCTTGTTCTAAGAAAATATCTTAGAGAGAAAGGAGAGTACTAGATGGAGACATCTACTAATGTCACGACGAGTTACCAGAAGGAAACAGATAAGAAAAAAACGAAGAAAAAAACGTATAACCCTTATGGATTTTCAGGTAAGACGAGCATCTTCATGCATCTATTGCTTGGTACCTTCGCCTTTCTATGTATCTTTCCGTTTTTATACGTGATCATCATTTCCCTTAGTAATGAACAATCGTTAGCGGAAAATGGTTATCAGCTTATTCCGGAACAGTGGAGTTTAGAGGCCTATAAATATTTATGGGAAATGAAGGCCCAGGTTATAAGAGCTTATGGTGTAACGATCTTAGTTACGGTATTAGGTACGTTCATCAGCGTGACGGTCATTGCGTTATACGCCTATGCGATATCAAGAAAACAGTTTGTATTCAGAAAGCAATTTACGTTTATCGCCTTTTTTACGATGCTATTCAGCGGAGGAATGGTTCCATTCTACATCGTGATGACCCAATTCCTTGATCTGAAGAATTCGATGTGGGCCTTGATTCTCCCAATGGCGGTCAATGCTTTCTACATCATTATCATGAGAACGTTCTTCCTAAGATCCGTACCGGAAGCCATTCTTGAATCGGCCCGCATCGACGGAGCAGGAGAGTGGAGAATTTTCTTAACCATTGTGCTGCCGTTATCTGTTCCAGGGATCGCAACCATTGCACTATTCAATACCCTAGCGTATTGGAACGATTGGTTCAACGCTCTCCTTTTCATTGACGATCCGAACTTGATACCATTGCAATCTCTTCTAATGCGGATTGAGAACAATATGGACTTTATTAAACAGAATGCCATGCTTTCAAACCAAAACAGCTCAATCCTGGAATCAATTCCACAAGATTCAGCCAGGATGGCCATGGTGGTGATTGCCACTCTTCCGATTGCTTTATCGTATCCGTTCTTTCAGAAGTACTTTATAAAAGGACTGACTATTGGAGGAGTAAAAGATTGATCGTATTCATAGAAGGAGAACAATTCCTTTTTTGATAGAGCAACTATATTAAACGAACTGGGGGATGGAAATGAAAAAAGTAGGGGTACTTTCACTTGTATTGGTGCTGCTTATGGGGATGCTGGCAGCGTGTAGCGGAAAAAGTTCAACCGGGGAGACATCAGGTGACTCCACCGAGGATCATGTTACTCTGACCTGGTATTTAATCGGAACTCCTCAAAAAGATGTTGACGATGTCATGAAAGAAGTGAACAAGTACACAAAGGAAAAGATCAACACGTCGATCGACCTGAAACTCCTGGATTGGGGAGAGTATAATGACCGGATGCAGGTGATCACAACTTCTGGAGAAGAGTATGATATTGCCTTCACAAGCTCATGGGCCAACAATTACGCGTTGAATGCAAGAAGGGGAGCCTTTGTTGGATTGAATGAGTTAATGGATGAATACGGGAAAGACATGAAGAAACTAATTGATCCGGCATTCCTTGAGGGAGCGAAGATCGACGGGGAACTTTATGCAGTACCGACGAATAAAGAAGTAGGTCAGCAAGCCGTCCTTTCCTTTAATAATGAACTGGTGAAAAAACATGGACTGGATATTTCAAACGTGAACTCCATTGAAGATCTGGAGCCGCTGCTCGCTGTTATTAAAGAAAAAGAAAAGAATGTCACACCTATTGCCACATTTGATGCGTATCTTCCTTTCGACTCCATCCTTCAAGAGGAGTTACCATTTGCCTTCCGTTTAGACGGGAACACGGATGAGGTTGTGAACAAATACGAAGAAGATATTACGATGGAAACGTTAAAAACGATGCATGAATATTATAAAAAGGGCTATATCCAAAAAGATGCAGCAACAAGTACAGACTCATGGCCACTGGAAACGGCTAACTGGTTCGTCCGTAAAGAAATTTATCAGCCATACGCAGAGGCCATCTGGTCCAGATCAGCAGGATATGAAATCGTGACGAGAGAACTTCATGAACCGTATATCTTCAATAATTCGGTCACGGGTTCCATGCAAGCCATTTCAGCCACTTCTAAACACCCGGAAAGAGCCATGATGTTCTTGAATCTATTAAACTCCGACGAATATTTAAGGAACTTGCTTGATAAAGGGATCGAAGGGGTTCACTACGAAGAGAACGAAGATGGAACGATTAAAGACTTGCCTGCTCGAGTTGAAAACTATAACATGCCGAGCTTTGCCATCGGGAATCAGCTGATCCTGAAGCTTTACGAAGATGATCCGGCAGACAAATGGGACGCATTTGAAGAATTCAATGAAAGCGCAAAAGCGTCTCCGGCACTTGGTTTCTACTTTGACTCCAATCCTGTTCGAACGGAAATTGCAGCGATCTCGAATGTGACTAGTGAATTCTCTCCTGCCTTGTTGAAAGGGGCTGTAGATCCGGAAGAATACTTACCGGCTTTCAATAAAAAGCTGGATGAAGCCGGAATGCAAAAAGTATTGGATGAAATTCAAAAGCAATATGATGAGTGGAAGAAGGAACAGTAGAAGCGGGAAAGTATAGAGCTCCTTTCTTCATGGAGCATGTCGTTTCGTGATTCGCTACAACGAAAATAATGTGAAATGAAGGGTTCAGACAATGGGAACCCTTCTTTCAATTGGAGGGAGAACCATGTTATATGGTGCAATAGAAGCCGGTGGAACGAAATTCGTTTGTGCCGTCGGGAATGAGAAGGGGGAAATCATCAGCAGGACGGTCTTTCCGACTCAAGATCCTGAAACAACATTAGGGAACGTCTACTCATATTTTTCAGACTACACGTTAACTTCGATTGGAGTAGGCTGCTTTGGTCCAATCGAATTAAATAAAAACAAGGAAAATTTTGGGCGAATTTTAAATACTCCTAAACTTTTGTGGAAGAATTTCAATATCTATCAAGCCCTCTCCTGTCACTTTTCTGTCCCTGTCTTTGTGGATACAGATGTGAATGCAGCTGCATTGGGAGAATTTCATACAGGAGCTGCACAGGATTCTGACAGTTGTTTATATATAACCGTCGGAACGGGTATCGGAGCGGGATTTGTCCAAAATGGAAAAGTGTCTAAGGGACTCTTCAATACCGAAATGGGCCATATTTATGTACCTGTGCATCCGGAAGATCCTTTTGAAGGCGGTTGTCAGGATCATGGAAATTGCTTAGAAGGCATGGCTTCTGGTTCGGCTATCCTTACCCGATATGGAAAGAAAGGATACGAGTTGGAAGAGGTGAAGGCAGTTTGGGAGCTTGAGGCCTACTACCTGGCCCAAGCCATCGTAAACTACAGCTTGATCCTCGCCCCAGAAAAAATCATATTGGGCGGGGGGGTCATGAAGCAAACCATCCTTTACACACTCATTCGAGAAAAAGCAGCAAAACTTCTTAACCACTATGTCCAAATAGACGACTTCGAACAGTATATTGTGCCTCCCCAATTGAATGACAATCAGGGAGTGATCGGCTCGCTGTTGTTGGCTAAAAGGGACATGGGGACAGGCACCCTGTCCCAAAAATGAAAGAGACGAGGGGATTCCCTCGTCTTTATTAAGGTTCTGGGACAAGGGACCTGTCCCCCCCGTCCCACCACCCTGGGACAAAGGGCCACAACCCGGTCCCCCAAAAAAATAAAAATAATTAAAGGGTTTTCATTCATACATCGGGAACATGAATCATAGTAACCAAAGTGTCCCTTCTTTTCACCTGGAATGGAGGGGCGAATCTATCATGAGGAGGCTGCTATGAAACAACCATTATTTCTTAAACCTGTATTTCACGAGAGGATATGGGGCGGAACGTCATTGAAGTCGAAGTTCGATTATGAAATTTCCTCGGAGCTGACGGGAGAGTGCTGGGCGATATCGGGACATCCGAACGGCCAGAGTACCGTGAAAAATGGTACGCATGCGGGAAAGACGGTCGGGGAGCTTTGGGAGGAGAAGAGGGAATGGTTCGGTGATCATCCTTCGCCGGTCTTTCCGTTACTCACCAAGATCCTGGATGCCAATGACGATCTTTCTGTTCAAGTTCATCCGGATGACGAGTATGCCAGAGAGTATGAAGAGGGAGAGCTCGGGAAGACGGAGTGCTGGTATATCATCGATTGCGATGAAGGGGCGGAGCTGATCTTCGGGCATAAGGCAAGGACGAAGGAAGAGTTTGTGAGGATGATCGAAGACGGAAAGTGGGACGATCTTCTACGGAGGGTACCGATCAAGCCAGGGGATTTCTTCTATGTCCCGAGTGGAACCATCCATGCCCTCTGTAAAGGTACGTTGGTTCTTGAGACCCAGCAGAACTCGGATACGACGTATCGCGTCTATGATTATGACCGGCGGGATCAAGACGGGAAGACCCGTGAGCTGCATATTCGTCAATCCATTGATGTCACCAGGATTCCTCATCAGACGCCTGAAGTGACGCACAGGGTAGAAAAGCGTGATGGGGTAGAGGTGACGACCTATGTAGAAGCCGATTATTTTACCGTTTATAAATGGCGCATCAATGGCCGGGCCTCTTTTCAACAGGATCAACCTTTTCAGCTTGCCAGTGTGATAGAAGGCGGGGGAATGCTCCATGTAAGTGGAGAAAAGCTCTCGTTGAACAAAGGCGATCATTTTATTTTACCTTCTGGAATGGATCATTTTGAGCTTGAAGGCGACATGGAGATCATTGTATCCCACGTATAAAAAGTGAACAGGGCCCTCATTTATGAGTGTTCGAGGCACCACTATGGATTTTTGTGGAGCATTATTCCACCAAAAAAATAAAAAATGGAGAACATATTCACAAAAGCGCTTTCATATGCTAGGATAGAAACAAGCTAGGAAATCTCAACCATGGAAGGGGGAAAATGGTTTCGTTGATTTCAAGTTTAAGAGAACACCAGATGATGAGTCATACCTTAGGCAAAAAACTACTCTACTATACCCTGGAAGTTAAGCAGGGACACAGTGATGCGGTGGATATCTTGTTTGTCCAGGATGGTAGGGATTACATCGAACTGGGTCACCTTCATCAGGCCCTGCATCAAGTCTTACAGGGGGAAACCGGCAGGGGTCTTCATCTCCTTCTCGTACTCGTTCCACCATCCACCTCAGAAGAACGCTATCATTATTATCATCCATCAGGCAAACACCATGATCAGTATATTCAATTCTTCAACCAAGAGCTTGTGCCGCACATTGAAAAACGGGTTGAATCTACAGGAAAAGAAAGCCGGAAGACAGGACTGCTGGGAGATTCCCTCGGGGCTGCGATCTGTCTCACGATCGCATGTGATCAACCACAGAAATGGACCCATTTGCTCCTTCAATCCGGAGCGTACACAGATTTTCACGCTTGTAAAATTCGGAATATTGAAACAAAAGTACCTTGGCATGTGTATCAGACCGTCGGAATCCAGGAAATATCCGTCATCTATCCGATCACAGGCGAAGCCTTCTCCATCCTCTCGGCCAATCGCGCTCTTCATGAAAGGCTTCAACTCATCACAGAAAACCATACATATGTCGAAGAAGATGAAGACCATTTATGGGATTTCTGGAGAAGGGATCTTCCAAGGGCACTGCACTCATTTTTAACAAAGGGGTAACAACAGCAACTAAAAGGGGAAAGGGATGAACAATATGTTTAAAAATGGAAAGTTTCTATTAACGCTCATGTTGATGTTTGCTATGCTATTTACAGCTGCCTGCAACAGCAGCAGTTCAAGCTCTTCTGAAGGACAAAAAGAGGGATCGAAAGATGATCCGGTGGAAATCGAATTCTGGACCATGCAGTTATCTCCGACATTCGATGATTATTTAAACGGTGTCATCGCCGATTTTGAAAAGGAAAACCCGAATGTGAAAGTGAAATGGGTCGACATTCCTTGGGGCGATATGGAAACGAAGATTCTTTCAGCGGTCGCTTCAAAGACGGCTCCTGATGTAGCGAACTTGAATCCTCAATTCGCGGCTAAATTAGCAGAACTTGATGCACTGGTGAATATGGATGAAATGGTACCGGAAGATGTAAAGAGTGAATACTTCGAGAACATCTGGACTTCCAACACGTTTGATGGGAAGACGTTCGGTATTCCTTGGTATCTTTCTTCTCAAGTGACGATGTACAACTCAGAGATCTTCAAGGAAGCAGGATTGGATCCTGAGAAAGCGCCGGCAACGTTCGATGAGCTAAAAGAAGTGTCTAAAACGATCAAAGATAAAACGGGTAAATACGCATTCTTCCCGGCCCTTGATGGAAGTCACCTTCTAGAGACAATGGTGATGATGGGCGTGGACTTAACCAATGAAGATATGACGAAAGCGACGTTTAACACGGCTGAAGGGAAAGAAGCGTTCAACTTCTTCGTGGACCTTTACAAGAATGATCTGATCCCTCGTGAAGTGTTGACGGAAGGCCATTCAAAAGCGGTTGATTTATATCAAGCGGGTGAAATTGCGATTTTGGCATCAGGTCCACAATTCCTGACGATTGTAGAAGAAAATGCTCCTGATATTTTAAAAGCAACGAAAACGGCTCCGATCATCACGGGTGAAACAAATAAGAAGAACGTAGCGGCGATGAACGTCGTTGTACCGAAGCAATCCGAGCATCAGCAAGCAGCAGTGGACTTCTCGATCTTCCTGACAAATGCTGAAAACCAGGTGGAATTTGATAAACAGACGGCAATCCTTCCATCCATCGAAACAGCGTTAGACGATCCATACTTCAGTGAAGAGCCTGCAGATGCGACTCCGATTGATAAGGCGCGTATCGTGTCAGCCGGTCAATTGAAGGACAGTGAAGTGCTGATCCCGCCGATGAGTAATTTCGAAGAGCTGCGCACAGCCATGAACGAAGCCCTTCATGCTGCGATGCTTGGGGATATGACAGTGGATGAAGCATTGGAACAAGCCGAAATGAAATGGAACGAAACACTATCTAAATAAGGGAATGACGGAAAGGGAGTCTATCTCCCTTTCTGCATTTCAATGAAAGCACGGTGATGACAAGATGATCAGCAAGGAAATCGTTTTTGAACAACTGAAAGGAAAGCTGGTGGTTTCCTGTCAGGCTCTGGAGAATGAACCGCTGCACGGAGCGGATGTCATGGGGAAGATGGCAAAGGCAGCGTACGTCGGTGGGGCATCGGGGATCCGGGCGAACAGTGCAGCTGACATTCAAGCGATCAAGCAATATGTGGACTTACCGATCATCGGTTTGGTGAAACGGGACTATCCGGGAAGCGAGGTCTACATAACAGCTACCCGAAAGGAAGCGGATGAACTCATCCAGGCAGGGGTGGACATGATCGCGATGGATGCGACAACCAGACCGAGGGCGAACGGTGAATCCTTGGAAAGTCTGATGACGTATCTGAAGGCGAAAGGTCAAACCATCATGGCAGACGTTTCTACATATGACGAGGCTGTGAATGCGGCAAGACTTGGGGCAGATTGTGTCAGCACCACCATGTCAGGGTACACACCCTATTCACCCCAGCAATGCGGACCCGATTTCATTCTATTGAAAAGATTGGTTGAAACACTCCAAGTACCGGTGTTTGCTGAAGGCCGGATATCGACTCCGGAAGATGTCAATCGTGCACTTGATTTAGGTGCTCATACGGTTGTGGTAGGATCTGCGATTACGAGGCCACAGGAGATTACGAAGAAGTTCGTGGAATCCATACAGAATAGAGGAGGGACACAAGATGCACGCACAAACGGCGTCAAAGAGCAAATTAGGCGGATTGATTAATAGTTACTTTCCTTCCTTGACGAAATCGGAACAGAAAGTAGCGGCAGTCGTGCTGGACCAGATGGAAAAGGCCCTTTACTATTCCGTCACCGACCTTGCAGATGTGGCAGAAGTGGGGGAAACGACGGTGTTACGGTTCTGCCGGAAGATCGGCATGAAGGGCTATCAGGAATTCAAGTTGGCGATCGCCAAGGATTTATCCTCCCTTTCCCAGGAAGAAGAATCAGACCCAAGTAAACCGACGGGGTTCATTCATTCGATTGCTTCCTATACGAAGAATGCCATTGATGAAACCGTCAATAAATTGGATGATCCTTCTTTGGAGAAGGCGATACAACTACTGGCCGGAGCAGGGTCCATCCACTTCTTCGGAGTCGGAACATCAGGTCTGACGGCTCTGGATGCGAAAAATCGCTTCTTGAGAATCGGATACCGTTCCGACGCCGTCATTGACCCCCATATTCAATCGATGACGGCTGCAACCGTGAAGGAAGGGGATGTGGTGGTCGGGTTGAGTATTTCAGGGAGTACGAAGGATACGATTGATTCCCTGTCACTGGCGAAGGAAAATGGGGCGAGTGTGATCGCCATCACCTACTATGCCCGTTCACCGATTACGAAGCTTGCCGACGCGGTTCTATTAAGCGGAGGGAAAGAATCCCCCCTTGAAGGCGGGTCGATGATTGCGAAGATTTCACAGCTGTTTGTCATTGATCTATTATGTACGGGCCTTGCCCTCAACAATAAAGAGTTCTCCCTCGGGATGAAGGAAAAAACCGCAAGAGCTGTCGTGGACAAAATCTATTAATGAGCCAGGGGAAAAGTAGGTGACACAATGAATGCCATCGGAATCGATGTAGGGGGTACCGGAGTCAAAGGATCGATTATCCGTGAAGATGGGACGATCCTCTATCATGAAATGGTCCCCACCGATATTTCACAAGGTAGAGAAGGAATCCTCCAATCAATCTATAAGGTGATTGACTTACTACTGCACAAAGATCAAACAGTCATTGGAATTGGAATCGGCACCGCAGGGCGTGTCGATCGGGAGAAGGGGGAAATCGTCTTTGCGACGGCCAATCTCCCTTCCTGGCAAGGGACCAATGTGAAAGTGGAGATCGAAACAAGATATGGGCTGCCCTGCGTCGTGGAGAATGATGCCAACGCGGCTCTTATAGGAGAGCTTTGGAAACGGGAAGGAAATCCCGAAACGGCGGTCATGCTGACACTCGGTACTGGAGTCGGGGGAGCGAATGCCATAAACGGTCAGATCCTAAATGGCCATCATCATCAGAGTGGGGAATGGGGACATGTTGTGCTCGTTCCCAATGGAAAGCCATGCAATTGCGGGAAGAGGGGATGTCTGGAGCAATACCTGTCGGGTACAGCACTGGTTCAGGCCGTTCTCACCGAAACGGATCTTTCTTTCCGGCATGGCTCGGAGATATTTGAGGAATATTCAAATGGAAATCAACAGGTCAAACAGGTGGTTGACCGATATCTGGATCATCTGGCCATTGCGGTATACAACATTTCGGTGGCCATCGATCCGGAAGTCGTGTTCATTGGTGGAGGAGTCATCGATTCCAAGAGCCATTGGTGGGCCGGCTTCCAACATAAATTGAAGGAATATTTTGTCAAATCCAGCATTTATCCTGCTGTCCTGGGTAACAAAGCTGGAATGCTTGGAGCCGCGAAGCTACTATTTCAAGTGATGGAGAAAAGAGGGGAGTCCGTTTGAGAAATCATCCGTTAACACCATTTCTATTTTTAATACCCGGCGTCATCATCCTGGGTGCGTTTATCTTCTATCCCATGCTCAATGCCATCTGGTTGAGCTTCACCAACTATAATATCGTGACAGAAGCCGAATTCATCGGGCTTGAGAATTATAAAGAATTATTTTCCGATGCTCTATTTTGGAAAGTGCTCGGCCAGACCTTATTATACTTACTCATTGTCGTCCCGGCCCTTGTTATCCTCCCGATCTTTCTCGCCATCTTAGTCAACCAGCAGGTGAAAGGAATCGGATTTTTCCGTTCCGCTTATTATGTACCGGTTGTCACATCGATGGTCGTGGTGGGGATCGCATGGAAATGGGTGTATGCCGATAAAGGGATCCTGAATTACATACTGGAATCGGTCGGTCTCATATCAGAACCGGTGAATTGGCTGACCTCGACGTCTACGTCCATTTTCGCCGTCATGGTTGTGACCATTTGGAAAGGGCTTGGCTATTATATGGTCATTTACTTAGCGGGACTGCAATCGATCTCTGATGATCTATATGAAGCAGCGGATATCGACGGGGCAAGCAAATGGAAACAAATCTGGCACATTACAATTCCCCTATTGATGCCTTCCATCATGATTGTCACCATTATGTCATCCATCTCCGCCATGAAGGTCTTCGAAGAGATTTACGTCATGACGGGCGGGGGACCGCTGAACAGTTCGAAAACACTCGTATTCTACATTTACGAAGAAGCCTTCGATAAGCTGCAGATGGGCTATGCAAGTGCAGCCGGGGTGATCTTATTCATCATCACACTGATCTTCTCAGTGATCAATATCAAATTCATGAGCAAAAAAGAATCTGCGATAAAGGGGTGATTCTCCATGAGTTCTCCTTCTCTTGGAACCAGTAAAGAAAATCCAACCGTACTTTCTGTCAAAAAGCCAATCAATGTCAAAAAGGTGGCGAAACGCGTTCTTCAATACGCGACCCTCCTATTCGTCACACTCATCATGGTCGGACCATTCCTATGGCTCCTGGCGACGTCCCTGAAATCAGGCAGCGAGAACATCTTCTCGTACCCGCCACAATTCATACCTGAAAAAATCACGTTCGGAAACTATGTGGAAGTGATGGAATTCTTCCCGTTCTGGCGTTACCTATTCAACAGTGTCATCGTGTCGGTTGTCACCGTCCTATTGAATATCGTGTTCTGTTCATTGGCTGCCTATCCGTTGGCACGGATGAACTTCCGCGGGAAAAACATCGTCTTCGTCCTGATCCTCAGTACGATGATGGTGCCGTTCCAGCTTCTGATGATCCCGATTTATCTATTGGCTCTGGACTTAGGTCTTCAAAACACGTATGCAGGTTTGATCCTGCCTCATGCTACAACGGCATTTGGGATTTTCCTCATGCGTCAGGCATTCCTTACGATTCCCTATGAGCTGGATGAATCGGCACGGATGGATGGGGCCAATGCGTTTCAAATTTGGTGGAGGGTCCTGATGCCGTTAGTCAAACCGTCCCTCGTCACCCTTGCAATCTTCACCTTTATGATGGCATGGGGCGATTTCCTCTGGCCGTTGATCATTTTAAATGACACAAGCATGTACACCTTACCGCTCGGAGTGAATACATTGGCCGGTTCCTTCTCGGCGAACTGGCGTTATATCGCAGCAGGATCGATCATTTCGATTCTTCCGATCATCATCATCTTCTCCATCCTGCAGCGTCACTTCATCGCAGGCGCCATGAAAGGGGCGGTGAAAGGATAATGGCTGACAAGTTGACCTGTCATATCGTCTTTCAAACCCACTGGGACCGGGAATGGTATCTGCCCTTTGAAGTGTTCAGGCATCGATTGGCGCAGGTGATGGACCGGATCGTTTCCGGTCTTGAAACCGGTGAACTGAAGCAATTCGTCCTGGATGGTCAGATGGCCGCTTTAGAAGATTACTTTGATGTGTGTGAAGGCGCAATGAAAGAAAAAGTCCTTCATTTAATAGAAGAAAAGAAAATCATCATCGGACCATGGTATGTACTCGCTGATGAGTTCCTGGTGAGCGGGGAATCCCTGATCCGGAACCTTGAAGTGGGAATGAAGCTCGCCGGCCAGTACGGGGAATCCCAGAAGGTCGGGTACTTACCGGATACGTTCGGGCACGTGAGCCAGATGCCTCAGCTTTTAAAAGGCTTCGGGATTGGTAACGCGATTTTGTGGCGTGGCATTCAAGCCCGGACGTCCGAATTCAACTGGGAATCACCGGATGGATCCCGTGTCTTTACGGCCTTTTTGCCGGAAGGGTACTACCAGCCGTTACTGAATGAAGACAATGTAGAAGAGCAAATGAAGACCTATGTGGAAAAAGTCACACCGTATGCGACGACTTCCCATATTTTGTTGACCAACGGCGGCGATCACTTGATGCCGAAGCATGGGGATTTGATGGGACGAATAGAAGATCTTCAAGGAGAAGTGGAGTATATATCGAGTACGTATGAAGAATTCTTGGCAAGCGTCCAAGCCGAGATATCAGCCGACCTTCCCCTGTATGTAGGGGAGATGAGAAGCAATGAACATATTTACGTCCTTCCGAATGTCCTTTCGACGAGAAGCTATTTAAAGCAGCAGAATCAAGAAATGGAAGACGAGCTGACAGGGTATGCAGAACCCCTTGCCGTTCTTTGCAGCAAAGGGAAGTATCCCCACAGATACCTGGAGGAATCGTGGAAACTGCTGATGCAGAATCAACCCCACGACAGCATATGTGGCTGCAGCATCGATGAAGTCCATCGGGAAATGGAGACGAGGACGATGATGTTGAAGCAGAGGCTGGAGTCCATTCAGATGGGTTCCCTATCTCATGCCGGCGTTCAGGATCCGATGTTCTCAGGAAACGGAGCGAGGAAGCCATTTGAAGATAACAGTGTGTTCACTGTCTTCAATCCTCATCCAAGGTCGTTCAAGGGCTGGGTTTCGGGAGAAATCTGGTTGAAAGAAGATCGGACGTTTCATTTGAAAGATCATACTGGAAAGTTCTATACCCCTGTCATCAAGAACAAGAGGAGTGGAAGGCATTTTGCTTCGCCCCTCGATGCGTTTCCCGATTTTAAAGAAGGAACGTTTTACGACGTTGAGTTTTATGTTGAGCATCTTCCGGGCACCTCCCTTTCAAGCTTCAGGGTAGAAGCGGGGGAATACGAGGAATTGCTGGAGGCGAAGGGCGAGGCAGTAGAAAACGAGTTTTACTCCGTTGAATTGAGTGGGGATGGAACCCTTGTGTTAGTAGATAAAGAGACAAGGAGGAGGCACGCTGGATTACAACGATTCTATAGTTCGCTTGACGCAGGGGATGAGTACAACTACTCCCCACCGGTGAACGATGTAAAGACGTATGCGGAGCGTTTTTCTTCCCCGACCGTGAGGAAGTCATCCGGCGTTCAGGAAATGACATATGAGCTGAAGCTTGAAACCCCGGCAGGATTGGATGAGACAAGGACCGGTCCATCTGATGGATCTGTCATGACCACCATCCAAATCAAGATTACCTTACGGGCTGGTGATCGAAAGATGTATGTGGCCTACACCATCGACAATCACTCGAAGGATCAACGTCTTCGTGTGCAATATCCTTTAGGGGGTTCCACCCGTTACACATATAGCGATACAGCATTTGATGTAGTGAAGCGAACAGCAAGGAAAGAGGAACAATTTCATGCTCCGAAGCAAAATGAAGTTCCGGTGGTAGTCGAGCCTTCCCTTTCTTTTGTTCGGTCAGAGAGCGGGTTCACGTTCTACCATCGTGGTTTACAGGAATACCAGGTGACAAGCTTAGGGGAACAAGATGCGTTGGACATCACGTTGATCAGGAGTGTCGGCTGGCTGTCCCGGGATGATCTCAGAACCCGCGGCGGAGGGGCCGGTCCGAGTATGGAAACGCCTGAAGCCCAATGTATCGGCCGCTATACGTTTCATGCCGCATTTGAATTTACACCGGATAAAGGTCTGGGGCGAGTAGCGACGGATGCTCATGTCTACCGTGTACCGCCTAGGATTTATCCCGGGGAGACACAAGAAAATGAGTTAACGGGGTTAGTAGAATTTGATAATGAAGAAGTGCAGTGGAGCTCACTCAGACGGGTTGTGGATGGAGTGGAGCTCCGTCTATGGAACCCGACAGATCGGGTGCAGCCTGTGACGTTCAAATCCCATGCCGAGGGGATCGAGCGTGTGGATTTTCTGCATGAACGATTGAACACGGTAGAAAACGCGGCGGATCAGCTCAACCCGAAAGAAATTACTACTTTCCTATTAAAAGGAGGAAGGAATGCATGAACAGAAAGATTGCCCTCCTGCCTGTCGATGGTAGACCGGTGACAAGGGAGCTCCCGAAGCAAATCGCATCGATCGGAAATTGGGAGGTGTTGATTCCCGATAAAAGCTTACTCGGCTTTTTGAAAGAGCCCGGGGATATGGCTGCACTGGAAAAGTG
Organism: uncultured Rossellomorea sp.; assembly: GCF_947488365.1. Lineage (NCBI taxonomy): Bacteria > Bacillati > Bacillota > Bacilli > Caryophanales > Bacillaceae > Rossellomorea > uncultured Rossellomorea sp. The sequence goes on from NZ_CANKZT010000005.1 coordinate 132,130, forward strand.
GATATGGAAAGTGGCGCCTGAAGTAAACGGATTTGTCCTGTCCATTGATATGCTGGGCTATGGCGGCCTCGTTCCGTCACGTGTATGCCTGGATGGGAAAGAAGCCATCATACAGCGAATCGGCGTCCTCCGCTCATTGAAAGAGAAGTACCCTGACAAAGCATTGATGGCGTTCAGCTCGACTATGCGCATTTCCAATAACTATGTAAACGAGGAAGAGAAGGAATATTGGAGTGATTATGGAGTCGAGCTTTGGGAATATTCGTATCACGTTCACCGCTTTGATAAAACCGGGGATGTCGACTCCAATCAAAAGGTCCGGGACTTAAAGGATCGGATACCTTCAGACATTCTGGAAGACTATTTATCAACCAGACTGAAAAACTTTCAGGTGAATGAATCCCTGTTGGAAATGGTAGAAGGCAAAATCATCGATGTCCTTGTCTTCCCACAAGATGATACTTCTGAATATGGGCTGAATATAGGGGAGCAGGAAGAGCTCTCAGATCAAGTGGCGGAACGGGAATTATTCCAAAACGTCTTTATCTATCCCGGAGCCGATGAGGTCGCCAATACGCTTGTGGCAAAGATGATCTATCAGCTGGAACAAGTGGAGTTTCCGACCTTCTACCCTATCTACAGTGGGGAAATCGGGGCATTGTCGACTGCGATGTATGAGGACCGTCCGATATGTGAATCCGTGAAGGGTCAGATTTATGCCTTTGGCGGCTATACGGTCGATCAAGGGGCAGAAGCGGATATCGTGTTCGCCGTCAATGTTCCCGGAAAACGCCAGGGAGACCTTGCCCTGCAGAAATTCCTTGGAGAAGTCGACACACCGCATCGCAACATCGGTGAGTGGATCAAGCGCATCGCTCATTATCTCCGTCAGGATAAGCTGGTAGCGGTAGCCGATACCGCCTATGCCAATGGGGTGGACTCAAGGATGCTTCCCAGACTTCTTGCAGAGATAGAGGTTTCCCGATTAGCGGGATTCGGAGGCTGGAATACAGCGGGAAACACATTGGGAACAGTCGTTGCACAGGCAGCCATGGTCCATTTGCAGAAAAAGAAGGCCACTCTCCCCCAAGAAGAGGTAAAAGCGAGAGTACTGGAAGAAATGACATTGCGATTACTGGATGACTACGTCTATCAGTCGGTTGTCCGTCAAGGGGTGCGTGCCGGGATCGATGAGGCAGCAGTGGGTCATGAAAAGCTTTTGATTACAGTGAAGGAAGCGTTCTTGAAAGAGTCTGGGGCGTTTCTGGCAAAACACGGTCTTTCCTTTCCCCTTGAAGACGTTTATCTGCCCTGGAACCGGACCTTTGAAATCGGCTTGAGGCGGAGGGATGAGTCATGACGCTCAGGATCGGTGTCGATTTGGGCGGGACCAATATCCGTGCGGCCCTCCTCGATGAAAAGGGGACGATTCTAAGGGATGTAAGGGAGAAAACAGAAGCCCATGTGGGACCGGTGAGGATCATTGCGAAATTGATTTCACTAGTGGAACGTGTCAAAGGGGAAGAGCAGGTGAAGGGGATCGGGATCGGGTGCCCGGGACCCCTGGACGCAAAAATGGGCACCATCCTCTCACCTCCCAATCTACCGGGATGGGACAGGATTTCACTGGCATCGATTGTGGAAGAGCATTTTCAATTACCCGTGAAGGTGGATAATGATGCGAATGTGGCTGCAGTGGCCGAAGCATTGCTCGGAGCAGGTGCCGGGTGTGAAAGCGTGTATTACTTGACCGTGAGCACAGGCGTCGGCGGGGGGCTCGTCATTAATGGAAAGGTCTTTCAAGGGGCGGATGGATACGCGGGAGAGGTGGGGAATATGATTGTCGTTCCAAACGGGATCAGCCACCCTTCTTTGAACGCCGGGGCCCTCGAAACCCTCGCAAGCGGCACCGCCATTGGATTAGCGGGTGCAGGGAAGGGGATTTACGGTGGGGCTGAGGAAGTATTCCTGGAAGCCAAAGCCGGAAATCAGGCTGCCCAGACGATCATTGATGCGGCCATTGAATATCTGGCCATGGCCATCGCCAACCTGACTCATGCAATCAATCCTGAAGTATTCGTCGTGGGTGGTGGAGTCATGAATTCAGAAGAACAGGTCCTGCTTCCCCTAAGGGAAAAAGTAAAGGGATATGTCTATCCCGGCTTGAAAGAAAGCGTCACCATCGTTCCGTCACAGCTTGGATCGAATGCAGGCGTGATCGGTGCAGGGTTCATCATTTAATCAAACGTTTGTTTAATGCTTGTAACAAGGGGAATCGCTCCCTTTTCTAAAGAGGTGAAATGATGTCAGAGAATATAAAAACAGATATTGTCATCATTGGTGGGGGAATCGGTGGCTGCACGGCGGCATTGGCTGCGTCAAAACGCGGTCATCGAGTCATCCTGACAGAGGAAACTGATTGGATCGGCGGCCAGTTGACCAGCCAGGCTGTCCCGCCCGACGAACATCAATGGATTGAACAATTCGGCTGTACCAAAACGTACCGTCAATTCCGCAATCGTGTAAGGGAGTATTACCGGACACACTACCCGTTAAAACAAGAAGCCCGTCAAAATGAAAGGCTGAATCCCGGGAATGGCTGGGTCAGCAGGCTCTGTCATGAGCCGAAAGTGGCTCTTAGTGTTCTTCAGGAGATGCTGGTTCCTTATGTGAGCAGTGGGAAGTTACAGATCTACACACATTATCGGGTAGTGAAGGCCGCAGTTGAAGGGGATGATGTTCAATCTGTGACCGTTCAGCATACTGGAAGCAGAAAGGAAATAGAGCTTCAGGCACACTATTATCTCGATGCCACGGAAGTAGGCGATCTCCTCCCCTTAGCTGGAGTGGAGTATGTCACAGGTGCCGAATCCAAGCGGGATACCGGGGAGCTCCATGCACCCGAAGAAGCAAGACCGCAGGATATGCAGTCATTCACCTATGTGTTCGCGGTGGATTATGTAGAGGGTGGGAATTTCGTCATCGACAAACCGGAGCAGTATGAGTTCTGGAAAGACTACCAGGCACCATTCCTCCAGCACAAGCAGCTAAGCTGGTTTGCACCCGACGCCCATACGGGAGGTTCGAAGGAATTCGCCATGTTCCATCATGAAAACCTCTGGGGACTGTGGGATTACCGCCGCATCATAGACCCGTCCTTCTTTCAAGAGGGGATGTATGAAGGGGATATTTCGCTGATCAACTGGCCCCAAAATGATTACTGGTCAGGATCGATCATCGACGTCAGTGAAGAAGAATATGAAAAACATATCCATGAATCCAAACAATTGAGTCTATCCCTGCTTTACTGGCTGCAAACCGAAGCACCGAGACCCCATGGTGGAAAAGGGTATCCGGGACTGCGTCTGCGGGGGGATATTTTAGGGACAGAGGATGGCCTGGCCAAGTATCCCTATATCCGGGAATCCAGGAGGATCAAGGCCGTCACCACTGTTGTGGAAGATCATATCAACGCCAACGTCAGAGGGGATCAAGGCATCCAGCACTTTGAAGACTCCGTCGGGATCGGGTGCTACCGGATCGATCTTCACCCTACGACGGAAACCAATACCTTCTTCTATGCCGAAAGCTATCCGTTTGAAATTCCATTAGGTGCGCTGCTGCCTGTAAGGGTGAACAATGTATTACCTGCATGTAAGAATATTGGCTCCACTCATATTACGAATGGCTGCTTCCGCGTTCATCCGGTGGAATGGAATATCGGGGAATCAGCGGGCTATCTTGCCGCCTTCGCCATTGAAAAGGGAGTTCTTCCCCGCAAAGTAAGCGAGGATGAAGGGTTGTTGCAACAATTTCAAGAGATGCTTATGCAGGAAGGGATTGAATTGCGCTGGCCTGAGGTAGGGCCGATTTGATTGGAAGGCCCCATTAGAATGGATTGGGTGTATCTAATGGGGAGTCCGATTCAGCATCAATGGTAATGATTAAGTTCTAGATTCATTCGTGACCATTTATCTATTTTGGGTGAATTAATCCAACTTATCTAAATTTTGTGAAGAATTATTCCTTTTATTCTGAAAATTATGATAGTATTGAATTGCCACATCATGATAGCGCATACATACAAAAACGACTATATGGAGGTATTGTATGAAGAAGTGGTTGGTAGGAAAGAAAATGGTGGTGCCAGCTATGGCAATGGCATTGGTCGTCCCTGCATTTCAAGCCCCGGCACTGGAAGTGGAAGCAGATGAAAGTGAAGCGACGAAGGTAGTGGATGAAGATGGCATCAGCATCACAGTCGATGCCGAAAACAATCGCAACAATACAAACAAGCTGGTGGTATTTGATCCTACGTTCAGTTATTTTACGGAAACCAATGGATCATCGTATGAGGTGATCTTGGAGCATGAAGAAGGCTCGAGTTATCAGGTGGTGAAGTCAGGTAAAGGAGACAGCGCCATTCCTGAAGATGGTGTCGTCCTATCCACGGGTCCCCAGACGACAGATGAGATCATGACGTTCTTAAAGAGCTTGGATGAGGGGGAAACGGTTTGGATCAATGAACCGGTTGAAAGAACGTATTCCGCAGTCCTCGATGACGTGGATCCAACAGATGAATCTAATCCGGATGGTGCTCCGTTCCCGGGTAACCGTGGAGCGAATCAACTTCTTGTCTACACTCCGGCATTCGGGGCAAGCACCGGCACCAATCCTTACGGGTATGAAATCACGGTAACCGGTGGAGTGGTCACGAAAGTCGGCGGAGGGGACAGTGCGATTCCTGATGACGGGTTTGTCGTGAGTGGTCACGGGACGGAAGCGGAATACTTGAAAAAAGCTGAAATCGGCATGAAGGTCGAGTATGATGCCGAAGGGAATATCGAATTGATCCGGGATGCGTCTACCTATATATTTAAGAGTCAGCAAAATTTACAAGAAGCGAAGCAAAGCATCGCCCGTGCTGAAGAAAACTTCATCGATGCAGCCTTTGAAGAGGCGAACGCTTCTGTGAAGCTTGCGGAAGAACTCCTGAAAAAAGCGGACGACATCCAAAACGAAAATCCGCAAAAGGCATTGGAATATACAGAGCAAGCCACTCAGGCCGCTTATGACGCCTATTATTATTCCCTTCCATCAGAAGTGGGTGAACAGAGAGCGATCTGGTACCGTCCTGAAGAGAAGGACCTTGACGATGTCATCACGACATTGGACCGCATGGAGGAAGCGGGATTCAATTCCCTTTACCTTGAAACCACCTTCTGGGGATATACCATCTTCCCAAGTGACATCATGGAAGCGTACGGATTACCGAAGCAGCACCCTAACTTCGCCGATCAGGATTACGGAAAGTACGGATCTGACATTCTGAAAGCCTTCATCGAAGAAGGAAAAGAGCGCGGCATCACGGTTCAATCATGGACGGATGGCTTCATGATCGGCCACAGCAGCCTTGGACTTCCATCACAGTTCAAGAAGTATCCTGAGTGGAGTGCCGTTCAGCGAAATGATGAGCCGGGAACACCAGGTAGTGACTCAAGCAGCAATTATTATTGGTTGGACATAGCCAATCCTGAGGTTCAGGACTTTATGCTGGAAATCTATAAAGAACAGCAGGAGGACTACGAAATCACCGGGGTCAACATTGACTATATGCGCTATCCACATCATTCTTTTGATAAGAGCTATGGGTTCAGTGCATCGAACCGGGAGCGCTTTGAAGAAGAGTTCGGGGTAGATCCTTTGAATCTGCAAGAATCCGATGAGATATGGGAAGAGTGGGAGCTTTGGTTGCGCGAACAGGAGAATGTGTTCGTGGAGAAGCTTCATGATCAGAGTAAAGGAATCGACCCATCCTTCATGATGACCGCGACTCCGGAGCCGGGTCCTGAAGCTGTATTGATCAGTGACTGGGTGGACGATATCGACGGCGTCATCCCGCAGGCATATGGGCATGATTTCAATAGTATCCAGTCCACGGTGATCGCGAGTAAGAAACTGACGCCGCCATCGATGATGTACTACACAGGAATCTATTCGTTCTATCATCATCTGGGAGAAAAAGCAGCCGTCAATGATGTATTGGCAGCAGCATACGGAACTTCAGGAGTGAATATGTTTGCTTTCGGGCAGGCAAGCGCTCCTTCCGTGGACGCTTTGGGTAAAGGACCATGGAGACACCAGGCCGTCAATCCTGGAGAGACACCGAAAGAAGCCGTCCTTGCTACGGTCAAGCAACTGAAGGAACAGACAGCCTCCATCTATATTCCAAAGGGAGCCGTAAACAAAGAAGAAGGTAAGGAACTAGAAAACAACCTTCGTAAATGGGAAAAGATGATGGAGCGTCCTGATCAATCATTGGAGATGGAAAAAGTAGAAGAAGAGTTTGAGAAGTCGATAGAATTGGTGAATTCAATGGAAACGTTGAATGAAGTAGTAAAAGAACGAGTAGTAGAGAAGATGAACAAAGTGCATAAATGGTTGAACTATCACTTTGAGAAGCAACAATAGGTAAGTAGTGGGACGGGGGGGCAGGAACCTCGTCCCGGAAAGTAAAAAAGACGAGGGGAGTTGATCCCCTCGTCTTTATTTTGGTTAGATTCTGGGACAAGGGACCTGTCCCTGTGTCCCACTTCTCACTTCAATTTAATCTGTACCGAATTCCTCTCCTGCGCCTGAATGGTTTTGGGAGTCCTCTTTTGCAAAGCGGTCCTTTTCACCGAGCTGGTCACATTTTGTAACATGTCACCCACATCGTGAACGGACTCTAGTAAAGGGTCGACGGCTTTCATTTTTCCTTTTACATCATCCGAAATCTGATTGGCCGTGTGAATCAGTTCTTCTGCTTCCTCTGTCACTCCGTTCGCGGCTTTCCGTGCGTCAGACAGTGTCTTCTCCGTTTCAGCAAGTGTAGTCATTACTTTTCTTAATGTCATAATTAAGTAGATGACGAGAATGGTAAAGGCGACGGCTGCAATGACAGCACTCCATTCAAGCATTGAGACCAGCTCCCTTCGTTTACTCTAAATCTATGGAAATGGGGGGATAGTTATTCCATTTCCTGCGCAGGTCGGGGAACCGTTCTTACCTTTCCCTGAAAAAGGGAGGGCGTTTCGTTTCTAGATTGTCATGGGACAAGGAATCTGTTATCGTTCTTTTCAACTAGTAAATAGTGGTGAATTCAAATTGAAATCCTACATTGTCAACATCAAATTAGAAGAGTCTTATCCGCTAATATGGAGAAGAGTCGTTCTGCCGGCAGGAGCGACATAAAGAAGGCTTCATGCCATCATCCAGACCGTGACCAATTTCCGGAGTGGTTATCCTCATGAAGGTTATCACCTTTATGAATTCGACCTGATGAAGGATCAAAGGATTGTCACGGATCATGAGGAAGCTTATCTTGAGCATCAGCATTATAAGAAAAACAAGGCCGCGTATGAAGAACGTTTGAAATCGGTACCATCTGAAATGCGGGAGTTCGAAAAGAATTACCAGGAAAGACTAAAGATTGAAGTGCGTAAACCCACTGGTCTAAAGATCGATGAGTATCTGGAAAAGCATAAAGAAATCCTGTATGCCTATGATTTTGGTGATGGTTGGCAGTTCACTATAAAGCTTGAGCAAGTGGTTGACGATTACTATTTTGGCTATCCAACCCTCCTGGATGGAGAAGAGACAGCACCACCTGAAGATGTTGGCGGTATACCTGGGTTCTATGAATTTCTTAAAGCTTACCGTGATGAGAAGCATCCTGAGCATGAGGGCATGAAGGCATGGGCTAAATCAGTATATTTCAGGGAGTTTGATCTTGAGTGGATCAATCAGATACTCAAAGGGCTTAATTATAAGAAGACTGAGTGGGAAAAGATTAACCATGAAAACTACAAAATCATTGAGGATAAATATCGGAAGAGCTAGGTTTTTGGATGGGATGGGACGGGACGGGGTTTTGTGATTGAATTAATGCTCATAGGATTCTATTCTGTCTTTTTTTGTCCGAAAACTGACGGTAAGTTGCGGATTTTTTAGCTGAGATGGGATTTTGAGAGTTCTAAGGGGTACATATTGGGGCCGGAAATGATGATGGAGGGCCTCTTTGCTGAATAATTGATCCTGATTGGACTATATTCAATCCTGTATTCGCATAATTGATCCTTTCTTGAATTTATTGATCCTGTATTCGATTTATTAATCCTCTTTTTAAATAATTAATCCTACTTCTCGAATTTTCTTTAGTTGGTTAGGTAAACGTGATTCCTCTGAAACTTAGATGTTATCTGTCTAGAATAATGGAAGAGTCTATAAGGAGCCTGTGCTCTAAAACGACCATCTAAGGAAAAAGACTTCTATCTATAGTAAAGAATCTAAAATGAAAAAAACGAGGGGGTTTAACCCCCTCGTTTCTATATGGTTTCTGGGACAAGGAACCTGTCCCTATGTCCCACCATCAGCCTTCAGTCTAATTATTCTGCCGGCACCCCAACAGCATCATAAGCATCGATGACTGTTTGTGTCTGCGCTGACGGTTGTCCATTCTTATCCGGAAACTTATCGCGAGTAGCCTGGATGGCAGCTTCGCGCATTTCTTTAAATCCAGAAGAAGGTGTCAGATACTTTGTTAATGCGCTGTAGTAGATAGCGCCTGTTTGACTGGCACCAAGTCCAGTGACGGTTACGCCGTTGTGTGTACCACCTTCGGAAATCAGGTAGGCAGCTTTATTGTTGATACTGCTGTTAATATGCACGCCGCCTTTATCTAGTTCTCCTACATAGCGGTCTTCATAGTGATCCGGATAGCGGTTATCCCTCATTTCGTATGCTGCAGGGAGTGTTTTGGAACGCGGATCTTTCATTGAACGAAGACCACCATCTCCTGCTGTATTTGGGGTATAAATATCCTCACCCATTTCCCACTCTGAAGGATTTGTATAAGAACCGGAAGAGTACATTTCAGATATTTCTCCAAAGATATCCGCTAACGATTCATTGATGGCACCTGATTCATTTTCATACGTCAAGTTTGCTGTATTTTGAATGACACCGTGTGTAATTTCGTGACCTGCCACGTCCAATCCACCGGCTAATGAACCTAGACGGATCCCATCACCATCTCCGTACAGCATTTGCTTTCCGTTCCAGGCAGCGTTATTCCACTTAGAACCGATATGAACCGTACTGATGTATGGCATACCCTTATTGTCTATACCGTTACGCTTGTGGGCGCCTTGAAAGTATTTGTTTATTTTATCAGCATTTGTATGGGCTGAAACAGCTGCCGGGTCATAGAAGAAATTAGTAGAACTTTTTGTATTGATTTCAAATCCAGTGAATCCCAGAAGTGCTGAAAGCAGGATGAATGGTGTTTCAGGCATACGGCGGGCATCAAACGTCGCAATAGGGACAATATTAGGCTGACCAAATGATCCCCCCGCGATAGAACCGCCATATAAATAGCTGGTTCCAGTTGCCATATCCTTTCCTACAGGGAATGACTGCATTTTTCCAAATACGTTTAATCCTCTTCCTACCGCTACAGAAAGACTTGTTGGGTCCACTTCATGCATAGCGTTGAAGTTGTTTACTACCTCTCCGTTTGTTGCATCCACGAAGTAATGGAAATAGCCTGGAGTCGGGGTGGAAGTAGATACTTTCACTAAATAGGTTAAGTAGTATTTCCCTTCATACGGATAAATCGTTAACTCTGTGTCGATGCCATCGTACGTTTTTAGTTCATTTAGTCCTATTTCGGATGCTACAGCTGCTTTAGCGATGTTCTCTGCTTCTTCCTTATCAAGTTCTGCTTCCGTTGGGATGATGGTACGGGCAAGCTTTTGTGTAACGTTACCAAACGATGCGTATACATTGTTATTTTTATCTAACGCAACGGTTTGGCCGGAACCGTAAATCGGAATCCCTTTATACTGCTCGACAGTACGCACATGGTATGTACCTGTTTCGCTATCCGCTTCCTCGCTGATAATTTTGAATTGCTCTCCTGCAGTCAGGGATTTTGTTTTCTCGAGTACTTTTGATTGAAGGAACGCCTTCACAACCTCTTGTTTACTCAGTCCCTCAGCTTGTACTGAAACGACGCTTGATGATCCTGCAAATCCAGGTACAGATGGTACTAGTCCTCCTAATGTTACTGATAATGCCAGTACTGCAGGAATGGCTGCTTTTTTACTCATTTTCTTCTGCTTTTTCTTTTTCAAACACTTTCACCCTCTCGTCGAGATTAAGATAACTAACAATTTAAATTATTGAGAAAATGAACCGTTAAATCAATTGGGTTATTTCTTGTCTGATTTCATGCGGTTTTTTCGATTCACGGCTGAATTCGACAAAATCTCATCCTGTTTTTCAATGAGAATAACCCAATTTCATTTGTTTAAACATTCTGTATACTTAGAGTCAAATGAGTGGTTCAGCAAAGGGGAGTGATCATTTGAGGGGCCGAATCCATAAAACCATTCTACTGTCTTCTTTATGTTGTATGGCCTTTTATGCCGGGACTCAGCTGGTAGGAGAAACAGAAGCGGCATTTTCAAGCCGGGTTTCAACAGATCCGATCACCATGAGTGCGGCGTTTGTTTTTCCGGCAACCATTCACGAGCTTGAGGAACGAGCACAGAAGGTGTCAAAAAGCATGGAGCACACTTTTCATACCGTCGTTGCTCCTTCACCCGAGGCATCAATGGAAGAATTACATAGGCAACTGGATGAGGTGACAGCCATGAAAGAGGAGCTGACTCGCCAACTTGGCACTCTGCAAAATCTGTATGATGAAGTGTCCGCGTATCATATGGACATTCAAAACCAGGGAGTAACGAACGTCCATACATATGATTATGTACGTGAGGGTTTTCAGCATGTTGCTGGAATGCTGGAAGTGGTACAAGCAACAGTCGATTTTTCACATATAGAGGCCATTCGTACTTCTATCCTATTGCAGATACAGAACCTGGAAGATCAAGAGAAACCTTCTATAGAATCAACCCAGACTAATCCAGACCCAGAAACCCCTTCTATAGAACAACCTCAGACGAATCCAGATCCAGAGAGCTCTGAATCTCAGGATGAAGCACCAACGGAGATAACTGATGAAGCACCAACGGAAATAACTGATGGTGAAAAAACGGAAATTAATGAAGAAACATCTACGGAAATAACGAATGATAAGCAGGTGACAGCACATGAAGAAGAAACTGTGGAGTATAGTCAGTAGTGTAATAGGAACAATCCTCCTTGTGATGATATGTTTGGCAGCATTTATTGTTCTTTCTTCTAGACTATCAGGAGGGGAACCGACCTTTATGGGATACCAGGTAAAAGCAGTATTATCAGGATCCATGGAACCGACATTCAAAACAGGGTCCATTATTTCCATCAAGCTGGGGGATCAGCGTACTTCTTATAAAACAGGCGATATCATTACCTTTCGCATGGAAGATAAGCTCATTACACACAGAATCACCGATGTCATACAAGAGAATGGACAAGCAGTGTATAAAACCCAAGGGGATAACAACAACGGGCCTGATCTATGGACGGTTCCCGCACAAAATATCATCGGAAAGTACACAAACTTTACGATTCCATATATAGGATATGCACTTAATTATGCCAATTCAAAAGCCGGCTCAGCTCTATTGTTAATTGTTCCAGGGATCTTATTGCTGATTTCTGCATTCCGTTCCATTATCGTTGCGAAGAACGAGCTTGAAGGAAGCAAAGCATGATGTCTTGGTTTCATCTCCTATGTATCAACAAAAATACATAAGAGTTTACTATATTTTTCTATTCATAGAGGAGGATTTATTGATGAGTTTTACAAAGAATGTAAGTAAAGGAATCATGAGTGCAGCGTTAGGTTTATCATTGATTGGGGGAGGAACATTTTCATACTTTAGTGATGCAGAGGCAACACAGAACACCTTTGCTGCAGGTACACTGGATTTAGCGATGAATCCAAGCACCGTTGTTAACATCGATAACATCAAGCCGGGTGACGAAATTTACAGGGAATTCACTCTGAAAAACAATGGAACACTTGATATTTACCAAGTTTTATTAGACACAAAGTATCAAGTGGAAGATGTAAAAGGTGATAATACAGGGGACATGGCAGAACATATTAAAGTAACGATCATGTACAATACAAGCAGTGCGACCAACATTGCGGTTGAAACAACATTAGCTGAATTAGTAGGAGAAACACCGGATGTAACGGCAATCGGTTCGTTTCTTGGAAGTAACAACGAGACTGGTGCCCTGCCAGTACCAGATGGAATTCCTGCAGGAGAAGAAGAAAAAATCTTTGTACTATTCGAGTTTGTAGATAATGGCGAAGATCAAAACCAATTCCAAGGTGACACACTAAAAGTTGACTGGACATTTGACGCCAAGACAGGAAGTTCAACCTACCACGACGACACAGACCCGGATAATAATTAATGGGACATGGGGACAGGCACCCTGTCCTAAAAATGGATAGAGACGAGGGGATTCATCCCCTCGTCTTTATTTTGGGTCGAGAAGGGCTGGATCGAGACCACTTATATCATGAAGGAGTGGCAAATAGTAAGCTAAAGGAAAGGGTTCACCATGATCCTAACAATAAAAATAGCAAAGATTCCATCCATAAGCTTCTTATTAAAAATAGATTTTTCGTGGGGTCCTGCCCCCTGGCACCCAATAGAGTGGGTCAAAAGTTATGTTTATAGATAAAAAGTAATATTAACCCAAATACATAGTATAATAGACTTGTTGTAAAAATAACCCAAATTCTAAGGAGGCAAAATGTGAGGAAAATTCTAAGCATTCTAGGTATGATTACGATGTTGTTAGTATCTGTATGTACAGGGGGAACGGTGAAAGCTTCTACTGTACAGGGAGATACTTTGGAGAATGCGGAACCAATCAATCTTGACCATGAGTATGAAGGAACACTGGAATCGACTGAAGATGTAGACTTTTACCGTTTTACACTCGATAAGACCGGAAATACGGTTATTCAATTTAATCGAGTGGAAGGCGCTACATGGGATGTGGAAATCACCGATGAAAATGGTGACCCTTATACGCATTTTAGTACTAGATATCATTCAGGGGTCACGGGTGCTGAAGAGGTGAATATCGGCTTGCCTGCGGGAGAATATTTTATCAAGGTGAGCACTGACTATCACAAATCCCCAGGGGTCCCATATACGTTCATGGTCCAACAAACCCAAAACGATTATTATGAAAAAGAATTCAATGACAAAATGGAAGCAGCATCTTCTATGCAATTGAACAAAACCTACAAAGGTCACATACAAACATATGATGACAAAGATTATTTTACATTTACCTTAGATCGTACCGAGAGGATTGCTTTCAGTATAGAAAGAGATAATGAAGGATCATGGAATGCCCTCCTTGTGGATGAAAATGGGAAGGAATATGTCAATCTGGACACAGACGTCCATTTTGCCGAGTATGGTCCTGATGTAGAACGGCTGGAGCTGCCTGCTGGGACGTACTATGTGAGGTTGGAAAACAATTGGGGTACCCCGAATATGCCGTATGCGTTTAAAGTACAGGAGTTAACAGACAGGATACAGGGAGCGAAGCGCTACGACACAGCAGTGGAGATTTCAAAGCAGGGCTTCAAAACCTCTGACACGGTTGTGTTGGTCTCAGGGAATGACTTCCCAGATGCCCTTGCAGGTGGACCACTGGCTTATTATCACAATGCCCCGATTCTGTTGACGGATAAGGAAAAACTTCCGATTGCTACCTGGAGAGAGGTTCAACGACTCAAAGCGAAGAACGTGATCATCCTCGGTGGTGAGGGAGCCGTTTCCAATCAGGTTGTGGATGAATTGGAGTACCTTGATATTTCTGTGAAACGAATCGGTGGGGATAACCGTTACGAGACAGCTGCGTATGTCGCGAAAGAAATTCCATCCACAAAAGCTGTGGTCGCAAACGGTAAAAACTTTCCTGATGCCCTGGCTGTAGCACCATACGCTTCAAAGAATAGCATCCCGATTCTATTGACTGAAAAAGCTTCGTTACCGGATGCGACAAAAAAAGCACTTGCAGGGAAGGCAAATACCATTATTGTAGGTGCGGCAGGTGCAGTCAGTGAGTCAATAGAGAATCAACTCCCAAGCCCGGTTCGCTACGGTGGAATAAATCGCTATGAAACAGCTAAGTTGATTGTTGAAAACCTGGCACTGGGGAAAAACACGGGATATGTTGCGACAGGAAAGAACTTCCCTGATGCCCTTGCAGGATCTGTATTGGCAGCAAAAAATAACTCGCCTATTTTGTTGGTCAGCGATAACTCTATACCAAGTCCGACCAAATCCCTCTTGATGGGTTATTCTTATTACATGGTATGGGGTGGACCGGGTGCGGTTACCGATAACGTTGTGAAGGAATTGGATGCTAATTTGATACAAATCAAATAAGTGATAAAGGAAGCATAGGGATATCCTGTGCTTCTTTTATATCTCTGCCTTTGGTTATTTCATCCCATCTGCAATCGATCTGAAGTCTCCTCAATTTTAGGTGTAAGGAACTTTATATACACCTTATCCTTCCGTATTTCAAACATATGCAATGCCTGTTTATTACGGTAGGGCTTTTTCATAGTCACCCAACAGCTCATAGTTGTAGCCTACCTGATAATGCAATTGGTCTAATCCCCATAGAAGCTCTTCTTCGAAACACCATTTGATGGCGTCGAGACAATAGGCCGTCGAATCCTCGAGTTGTCCTATGCCGGTCAGTACTCTGGCCATGTTATAAAATAATCGGCTTTTAATGGATTTATCCTGTAATAGATCAGTTGTTTGTATGGCCGTTTCAACTTGCTTGAAATAATAGAGTGCTTCTTCGTAGAGGCACAGTGAAAAGTGGATGGTGCCGACGCTGGAAAGGATCTGCATTTCTCTTTCGGACATCGCTTTTTTGCCATTGGCGCTCATCTGAAAAGCGTGATCTAATAGTTCAAAGGAGGTCACTGGATCTTTTTCTACTTCATATTGATAGATCCCTTTATGCCAGTAAAGAAGCTGGAGGTTTTCGTTATCTCTATAGAAAAGTGGATTCTTTTCCTCTGTCTTGACCAAATCCATCATTTCCTCGTAGTGTCGGTTGACCCTCAGATATCTTAACTGTTTCTCTACTTCCTCAACATAATCCAGCCGCGGGGTGGTTCCGATTTCAAAGAAAGTTAACGTCGACGCCAAGTTTGACAGCGATCTGATACAAAACCGTGGCACTGGTATAGATGTCTCCTTTTTCGATCCGGCTGATGAGTGGCTGGGTGCAGATCTACTCAGCAAGTTCCCCTTGTGTGATCTCGACGATCTTTCTCATTTCCTTTATATTCGGGCAGGTTCCTAAATATAGGGGCATTTGGGACAAGGAACTTGTCCCCCCGTCCCGATGTAGAATTCTGTCGATATAATTTTTAGAAAATTTAAATTAAAGTGTTCATCTTCCGGAATGGAGGTGTTATACTTTGTTTAACTGGTAATGACATCATTACGAATCTGAGCATCCTGAGTTTTATGCCAGGTAATACAACCCTTATACTTTAACTGGTAATAACATCATGACAACACGTAGGGTAGTACTTGTTTGTGAATATCACTCGAAGAAAGAGGGGGAAACATGGTGAGAAAGGGTCTTATGGTTTTACTATCGTTAGTGCTTGGAGTGTTTGGATTACTGGCAGGATGCAGTGACAGTTCTTCAGGGGAATCGAAGGACGGAAAGGTCGAGATCAGTTATGGGTTCTGGGATAAGAAGCAAGTACCAGCGATTGAAGAAATCATTAAGCAATTTAATGAAGAGCATCCGGACATTAAAGTGAAGACGGAGCTGATTCCCTACGGGCAGTATTTTCAGAAGCTTGAGACTGCCGCAACCGGGGGCGCATTGCCGGACGTGTTATGGATGAACGGTCCTCATATTGTTCAATATGCGGAAGGGAAGGTACTTCTGCCACTGAGCGATCTTGCCGAAAAAGATGATTACAGTCTGGATAATTATCCCGAGTCGCTCATTGATCTGTATACCGTAAATGATGAGGTATATGGAATTCCTAAGGATTATGATACGACAGGGTTATGGTATAACAAGAAAATTTTCGACGAGGCCGGTGTCTCTTATCCTGATGATACATGGGATTGGGATATGTTAAAGGAAGCGGCAAAGAAACTGACGAACAAGGATAAAGGGGTATGGGGCTTCGCTGCTGTGATGGGGAATCAAGGTGGTTATTATGATCTGATTTGGCAAAACGGAGGCCACGTGATTTCAGAGAGTGGAAAGTCGGTTGGATTTGATCAGCCAGAGGCGATCGAGGCATTAAAATACAATATTAGTTTCATAGAAGAGGGATTATCTCCGACTCAGGCCCAGATGAATGAAACGGCAGCTTCGGATCTGTTTTCATCCGGGAAGATTGCCATGATGTTCGATGGTCCTTGGATGGTACCGGAATATAAGAAGAATCCTGATTTGGACGTAGCGGTTCTGCCTAAAGGAAAGCAAAGGGCTGTTTCGATTCATGGATTGTCCAATGTCATCGCAGCCAATACCAAGCATAAAGAAGCTTCGTGGGAGTTTGTGAAGTTCCTGGGTTCCAAAGAGGCAGCCGAAGTGTTTGCAGAAACAGGTACGGTCATACCTGCCTTTAACGGTACTCAGGATGCCTGGTTGAATTCTGTTCCGGAGTTGAATCTTCAAGCGTATATCGATGGAGCTGAGTATTCGAATCCACTTCCAAGTGTGAAGAACACAGGGGCAATCTGGCAGTATGAAACAGATATCCTCAAGAAGGCCTGGGCGGGTGAAGAGAGTGTAGAGAAAGTGGTAAAAGAGCTGACTGAGAAAGCAAATAAAGAACTGGAAGAGTAGGGATGCGATGAAGGGAAGAGGGATCTTCTCTTCATTTTCTAACAAAGGAGGAGAATAAAATGGAACCGCTTCCTCTCCAGGTTGAAACGAAGCGAAAGCTTCACGTGCTTTCGTATGCCAGTACCAAGAAACGCTCAGATTATCTTTGGGCTTATATCATGATCGCTCCAACGATGCTCGGACTCTTTGTCTTCTATTTATGGCCGATGCTTCAAACGTTTTACTTCAGTTTTACCGAGTGGGGGGCATTTGGCACATACAAATGGATCGGGTTAAAGAATTACTCACGGATGCTTTCGGATGTGAATCTTCTGCAATCATTCAAGAATACAGGGATCTATATCCTTTGTACCGTACCATTGGGGATATTTCTTTCGATTCTTGTCGCTGTTTTGCTCAATCAAAAGATTAAGGGGACAACGGTTTATCGGACTTTGTACTTTCTGCCTGTCATTACTATGCCTGCAGCGATCGCTATGGTGTGGAAGTGGCTTTATAATTCCGATTTTGGATTGTTGAATTACTTGTTGTCCTTTATAGGAATAGATGGACCTCAGTGGTTGACGAATCCGGATATCGCCCTGTATTCGATTATCGCGGTGGCGATTTGGAGCGGGATCGGCTACAACATGGTCATTTTCTTATCGGGACTGCAGGGGATCCCGAAAACCTATTACGAAGCGGCTGAAATCGATGGGGCAGGGCCCGTGACGATGTTTTTCAAAATCACTTTGCCATTACTGTCTCCGGTCATTTTCTTCGTGTCGATCATGTCGTTGATCGGAGCCTTTCAATTCTTCGACCTGATCTTTATGATGATCAGTAAAAGCAGTACGGCATTGGAGAACACGCAGTCCATCGTCTATCTCTTTTATCAGCATGCCTTTGTATTGAACGACAAAGGATATGCAGCTGCGATTGCAGTCCTGCTATTAGCGATGATTCTCATCATTACCGTTATCCAGATGGCACTGCAGAAGAAGTGGGTTCATTATGATTGAGGAGGGGATGGCATATGCAGAAGTCGATACAGTTTATTAGGAGTAAGTCTTTTCTCATCCATTTCATCCTTATCATGGGCTCGATTGTGATGTTGTTTCCCTTTGTGTGGATGATTCTCACGTCATTGAAAACCTATGCAGAGTCCATTCAGGTTCCCCCTGTGATGATACCGGAAGACTTTCAGTGGAAGAATTATGAAGAGGTTTTCACGCTGCTTCCATTCTTTAAGTTTATGTTAAATACCTTTATCATTACGGTGCTTCGGACGGCGGGGCAGTTATTTCTATGCTCCCTTGCTGCCTATGCCTTTGCACGGATTGTGTTTCCAGGAAGGAATCTCCTGTTTGTCCTGGCGTTATCCGTATTGATGGTGCCGGGTCAGGTGTTCCTGCTTCCCCAATATATGATCATGGTGAAGCTTGGCTGGCTCAATACGCTTCAAGCCGTTGTGGTGCCTGGGTTATTTAGTGCCTTTGGAACATTTCTCTTAAGACAATTCTTCATGGGATTACCGAAGGAGCTGGAGGAGGCGGCCAGACTTGACGGGTGCAATCATTTTCAAATCTATTGGCGCATCATGCTGCCACTCGCCAAGCCGGGTTTGATCGCCCTTGGTATCTTCACGATTCTATGGTCGTGGAATGAACTGATGTGGCCGATGATCGTGAATAGTTCACCGGATGCCATGACATTGGCCGTAGGATTATCCTCTTTACAGGGGCAGTATGGCACCAACTATCCAATCTTGATGGCAGGCTCATTCTTGGCTGTTTTACCGATGTTGATTTTGTTTATCATATTACAGAAGCAATTTATAGAAGGAATTGCGATTACGGGTGGAAAATAAGTTGATAGGCAACTAAGGGAGGAATGACAATGAAAGCAGCATTAATCGGGGCCGGGAGCAGAGGTTTCTACGCATACGGATCCTATGCACTCCAGTATCCTCATGAAATCGAGTTTATCGCTGTGGCGGAACCAGATCAAGAGAAGCGGGAGAAATTTGCGGAAGCACATGGCATCCCTGAGAATATGAGATTCGAAGACTGGCCCGATCTGTTGGATCAAGATAGGCTTTGTGAAGCACTGTTGATCTGCAGTCCGGACCGGGACCACTATAAACCTGCCATGCGAGCCATTGAAAAGGGTTATAGTATTTTATTGGAGAAACCGATGTCACCAAGTCCCCTTGAAACATTGGAGATTGCTGAAGCAGCTGAAAAGCATGATACACTGCTGAGCGTATGCCACGTGATGAGGTATGCCCCATTCTATCAGTCTCTTAAAGACGTGATTGATCGGAAGGTAATAGGGGATATCGTTTCCATTCAATGGAATGAAAATGTCGGCTATTTCCATCAAGCCCACAGCTTCGTCCGTGGGAACTGGCGCAATTCCAAGGAATCGAGTCCGATGATTCTACAGAAGAGCTGCCATGACATGGATATGCTTGCCTGGCTGATAGGCACGGACTGCAGAAGTGTTTCTTCCTATGGGAGTCTTTCCTATTTTAAAGAAGAGAATGCTCCCGAGGGATCCACCCATCGATGTCTCGATGGGTGTAAAGTGGAGAAAGAATGTCCGTATTCCGCAGCGAAATGGTATCTTCATGACCGGGATGTGTGGCCTGCGAATGTGGTGTCCCCGAATCCGAGCATCGAAAGCCGTTTGAAGGCGATCCAGGAAGGCCCCTATGGACGTTGTGTGTACCGCTGTGATAATAATGTGGTGGACCATCAAGTTGTTAATTTACTGTTTGATGGGGATGTCACGGTTTCGTTCACGATGACGGCCTTTACGAAGGAAACGTACCGCCATTTCAAAATCATGGGTACAAATGGGGAAATCAGCGGCCATGACGCTGACAATGAAATAATCATCAAGCATTTTGCCGGGAAGAAGGAAGTGATTCATCCTCCAACGGTAGATGGCGGACATATGGGTGCCGATACGAGCATCATGCAGGATTTCATCAACCGGGTTCGCACGAAGGATAAAGGGACACTGACCTCAGCCAGAACGTCTTCCCAAAGTCACTTGATCGCTTTCGCAGCGGAAGAATCAAGACTGAAAGGTGCGACCATCGAATTAAAAAAGTTTCAGGATGAATTGGAGAAAGCAAAAGAAAATGCCTAATGGAAATATCTATCATGCCATCGAGTGATAATTGTCGCAATTTTATGTATAATGGGTATACAAATGGTTATGACAAAGATACCACTAAAAGGAGTTTAACATGATAGAAAAAGATAATCGCCTACCCTTGTATTACCAACTTATGGATGAGCTGTTGGGTAAAATTGAAAGCGGGGAGCTTGCTGAGCAGGAGCAGTTACCCTCTGAACGGGAGCTATGTGAATCATATAAAGTAAGTCGGACCACCGTTAGGCAGACCATGCAGGAGCTCGAAAAGGGAGGATACATCTACAAGGTTCACGGTAAGGGATCCTATGTGTCCCCGAAAACGTATAAGCAGAGTCTTGTGGAATTCTACAGCTTTACAGAAGAAATGAAAAAAATCGGAAAGCAGCCATCGACGAAGGTCGTTTCCTTCGAAAAAGTACCTTGTGAAAGTACCATAGGAAAAAAGATGAATCTGACAGCGGAAGATGAGGTCTACAAGATCACCCGATTAAGACTCGCCGACAGAGATCCAATGATTTATGAAACATCCTTCGTACCAGTGGGGCGTTTTCAACACCTCACCAAGGAAGAGTTGGAGATCACCCCAATGTATGAAGTTTTCCGGTCGAAGTATGATGTGAATATCACACGAGCACTGGAAAGCTTTAATGCCGTCAGTGCCCAGGCAGTCGAGGCAGACATGCTGACGATTGAGGAGTATTCCCCCTGCCTGAGGCTTGAGCGTATAACCTTTGAAGAAAATGACGTCATTGAATATACCATCTCTATCGCAAGAGGGGATAAGTTTACGTATACGGTGGAACTAAAATAGGTACTTAAAGGTATCTATTCATTCTAACTGGTAATGACAACATTATCAGTACAGGAGGAAAACGTATGGAACTTTTACATTCAAACAAGTGGGAACATCAGCATTCCGGTGCAGTCCATACATCAAGAGAAATCACCCAACAGCCAAGACTTTGGAAACAAACCATCGAAATCATGCTGAAAAATCAAGACGAACTGAATCCATTTTTTAAGAGAATCAAAGAGAAGCATCCTCACATCCGAGTCATATTGACAGGTGCGGGCACATCCGCTTTTGTGGGGGAAACTTTACTCCCCCATATGAGAAAGCTTGCGAAAAGCCAAGACATGGCCCTGGAGTGTATTGCCACGACGGATGTGGTTTCCAACCCCCATCTATATTTAGATAGGGATGTGCCGACCATGATGATTTCGTTTGCCCGATCGGGAAATAGTCCAGAGAGCCTGGCTGCCGTTCAATTAGGCGAACAACTTGTCGATGATTTTTACGGGGTCGCTTTTACTTGCAATAAAAATGGATTATTGGCGAAGAAAACAAAGGAGAAATCCAATCACCTCGTCATCTATATGCCGGAGGAAGCGAATGATCAGGGATTTGCCATGACCAGCAGCTTTACGACAATGCTACTTTCCTCGTTGCTTCTATTTGAAAATGAACGTATTCTTGCCATGAAGGATCTTATAGAGAAAATCAGTCAGTCTGGTGAAGAGATTATCAAAGGTGCGGCACAAGAGGTAGAAAAATTGGCTGCTACCTCCTTTTCAAAAGTCGTTTATTTAGGATCCGGCGTATTTCAGGGACTGGCGAGGGAGTCCTCTCTTAAACTACTGGAACTGACAGGGGGAACCATTTCATCTTTCTTTGATTCTTCACTGGGCTTCCGGCATGGTCCCAAGTCGATATTGGACCAGGGGACAATGGTGTTTGTATACCTGTCGAGCGACCCTCACACAAGGAAGTATGACCTGGATATCCTGAAAGAACTTTACGGAGAACGGAGTCGGGGGAAAGTCGTGGCGGTCTCCTCCATTAAGGATGATGATGCCGTGAGTCATTGCGATGTTTTTCTTCATTCAGGGTTAAACAATCTCAGAGAGGATATCTTGCTGGCGTTCCCTTATGTAATGTATGCCCAATTGTTTGCCATGTATAAATCAATGCATCTGGGATTCTCCCCTGATAATCCCTCTCCATCGGGGCTCGTGAATCGAGTCGTGAAAGGTGTCAAGATTTATCCTTATGAGAATGGGGGAGGCAACGTATGATTCGTTCAAAGCGGTTGATTCTGGCCGATGCTCAGTCAAAAGGATATGCAGTCCCTGCTTTTAATGTTCATAATTTGGAAACGCTCAAGGCAGTCCTTGAAACCGCCCAAGATCTTCGTTCTCCTGTCATGATCGCCGCGACACCCAGTACCGTCCGATATATGGGGAAGAACTTTCTGATCAAGATGATGGAAGCGGCGGTGAAAAGCTATGATATTCCTGTCTGCTTCCACCTTGATCACCACGAAAACCTGGATGACATCAAAAATTTGGTCCATATGGGCGTTCCATCCGTCATGATCGATGCCTCCCACCATTCCTTTGAAGAGAACATACGGATCGTCAGGGAGATCGTGGAATATGCCGCGCCATTTGGCGTGGCGGTCGAGGCTGAGCTGGGTCGATTAAGCGGCATGGAGGATGACATAGAAGTAGACGAGAAGGATCAGATTTATACCAACCCAAAACAAGCCGAGGAGTTTGTCAGGAGGACCGGCATCGATTCGCTGGCCGTTGCGATCGGTACAGCACATGGTTTATATAAGGGAGAGCCCAAGCTTGATATAGACCGGCTGGCGGCCATCCAGCAGGAAGTGGATGTCCCTCTTGTCCTTCACGGTGCATCGGGGCTTCCTGATGAGCTTGTCCGCGAGACCATTGAGCGGGGCATATGCAAAGTGAATGTGGCAACGGAATTGAAGATGGCGTTTGTCAAAGGGCTTCGCAGTTATCTTCAGGAGAACCCTGAAGCCAATGATCCACGCTATTACTTTAAAGATGCGGTTGTTCAAATGAAACAGGTGGTAGCGGAGAAAATAAAGCTTTGCGGCAGTTTCAATCGTGGGTAGATCCGTGATAGCAACCGTCACGTTAAACCCCGCGATAGATGTCCGTTATACTCTGTCACAGTTTCAAATCGGAGGGGTCAATCGAGTTTCTTCTATTGAAAAAACACCAGGAGGTAAAGGTCTTAATGTCACCAGGGTGCTATCAGGTTTAGGAAACCGGGTCACATGTACGGGGTTCCTTGGTGGCAATAGCGGGGCGTGGATCCAGAACCAGTTATCGCATATGGATCTTCATGAGCATTTTATCTCAATAAAAGGGGAAACAAGGTCTTGCCTCGCTGTTCTCTCAAAGGAGGGCCAGACCGAGATCCTTGAACCGGGACCGGTCATTGGCACAGATGAAATCGAGCGTTTTCATCGAGTGTTCGCTTACCTCATGGGTACCGTGGATTATGTCGTGGTGTCCGGAAGCTTGCCGGAAGGAATACCGAACGACTTTTACAAAGGGCTTTCAAATATAGCCAATCAAAGCGGAGTCCGAATGCTATTGGACACAAGCGGACCGGCCCTCTTTGAAAGTATGGACGGGAAACCTTTCTTGATTAAACCGAATAAGGAAGAATTCAATGCCTTGATAGGGAGAAAGACAAACTCCAAAAGTGATATGCTTCAGCAGGCACAATCCATATGTCAGAAAGGAGTTCCATACGTGCTGCTTTCCCTCGGGGCGGAGGGAGCCTTCCTGGTGAGTGAGAACAGGGTCCTATTTGCAAGGATACCGAACGTGAACGTGGTCAATCCTGTCGGATCCGGCGACAGCATGCTGGCGGGGTTCACCCACGCTTATTCCCATGGTTACCCCATAGAGGAAGTGCTAAAATGGGCTTGCGCATGTGGGATGTCAAATGCGATGTTGGAAAAGACAGGTTCCATAAATCCGGTCCATGTCAGACGATTTGTGAAACGGATTGACGTCATTGAAATGATTGGGGGGATGGAAGATGAGTCATATCGCATGTTTTGACATCGGGGGAACCTTTATTAAATATGGTGTTTTTGATGGGAATGGACACCTGCTTTCGAAAGGAAAAACTACGACTCCCATAAGCAATGAAATCGTTGATGTTCTACATGAAAAAGTCAAAACGTTTCAGCTTGAACACCCCATTTCTGCCATCGGGATATCATCTTGTGGATTGGTTGATCATAAAAGGGGGATGATATTATTTTCAAATAATATAGAAGGTTATAGTGGGACGCAGCTTGGAGAAAAGTTGTCTTATTTGACCCACTTGCCTGTATCCGTTGAAAACGATGTGAAAAGTGCATGTCTTGGAGAGATGTGGCAAGGTGCCGTCAAAGGGGAGCGTGACGCTGTGTTTCTGACCCTCGGTACTGGAATCGGCAGCAGCATCGTGGTGGATGGTCAAGTCATGCATGGCTCTGGGGGACTTGCGGGGGAGCTTGGCCATACCGTCATTGTTGCAGGGGGGAAACCGTGCAGTTGCGGTAGAAAAGGCTGCTTTGAACGGTATGCATCCACCTCCGCTTTTGTCCAGGACTATAAGGATGAAGCCATACGAAATGGCATGGGAGTAGAAAACGTTTCAGGTGAAACGATCATGGAGCTTGTCATGGCGGGGAATCCAGTAGCCATTGGCGTCTATCAACGGTTCATCCATTATATTAGTATAGGAGTATCCAACGTGATTCATCTTCTCAACCCGGAGAAGATCATCATTGGCGGGGGGATCACAGAGGGTACCAGCCCTTTTTTTCGAGATATCAATAAGCAAGTACGAAATGAAGTGATGGATGTATACTCGTGTGAGGACAAGGTTATTGCTTCCGCCTTGGGAAATGATGCTGGATTATTCGGAGCATGTTACCTTGCCTTAAACCGGTTGAACATGAAAGAATCAGTCTAGAAAGCAGCACCTCTGATGGTGTTGCTTGTTCTGTTTATTTATATTAAAGGGGATGAAGAATATGAAAGCCGTGAAGGCGGACCACATATATACACCGGAAGGAATAGTTGAATACGGGTACCTCCTCATTGAAGATGGACGGATTTCAGGGATAACAACGGAACCTCCACCATGTCCCATCATCGCTTTACCCGGTTGTTCTGCCATACCGGGAATGATTGATCTCCATATTCATGGAATCGCGGGGCACGATACGATGGATGGAAGCGTCTCTTCCCTAAACGAGATGTCTAAATCCCTTGCGAAATACGGCGTAACAGGGTTCCTGCCAACCACACTCACCCACGATCCCGAAAGTATCCGCAAGGCGGTTGGAGCAGTAAGCAGTGCCATCGGTCAAACGACCGGAGCTGAAATCCTCGGCTCCTATGTGGAAGGTCCATATATCACACCCGAACATAAAGGGGCACACCCTGTGGAGTACATGCGGGAGCTTTCCATTGAAGAGATAGAAGAACTGATTGATGTTTCGCATAATACCATAAAAGTCCTCACAATTGCTCCGGAAAAAGCTCATGCCATGGAGGTCATTCGTCACCTAGCGGGTAAGGGGATCCATGTTTCAATTGGTCATACCAATGCAGACTATGAAACCACGAATCTTGCTGTCTCCCATGGAGCAAAAATCGCAGTCCATACATTCAACGGAATGCGGGGCTTCAAGCACCGTGACCCGGGATGCCTCGGCGCGGTCCTGACCAATGATGACTGCCTGTGTGAATGCATCTCAGACCTCCATCATGTCCATCCGGGGGCGGTCAAACTCTTACATAAAGCAAAAGGAAGCGACAACATCCTATTGATTAGCGATTCCATGGCGGCCGCCGATTTACCTGACGGTGATTACACTCTGGGAACAATGAACGTGAAAGTCAAGGACCGGATTGCCAGGACCGTAGAAACCAACTCCTTGGCGGGTAGTACAACGAATCTATTGGACTGCCTTAAGAATATGACAGAGGTGCTGGAACTCCCCCTTGAGGACATTTTGCCAATGGTTGGTCTGAACCAGGCAAAGCTACTAAACATCGATCACGAAATCGGGACCCTGGAAATCGGCAAAAAAGCCAATATCGCATTCATAGACCAAAACTGGAACGTCCAAGCCACATTCGTCAATGGGGAAGTGGTGTGGGACATGGGGACAGGCACCCTGTCCCAAGAATTATAGAGACAAGGGGTTTCAACCCCTTGTCTCTATTTGGTTCTGGGACAAGGGACCTGTCCCCCCGTCCCAATCAAGGCGTAGGTTAGGGTACTTTCCCTATGTTTTATCCACTTGGGGTTTTTTTAAATATATATTTATACAAATAAGGGATTTTATGTTTAAATAATCAGACTAATAGACTATTAAATGGAATTCTCTCTTCACCATACCGGTATTAAATACCTTTAAAATTAAAAAGAAAAGTGCTTGAAAACCCCCATTTACGCAAGCGATCTCTCTATCTACTATTAAAAATAAGAATAGTTAGAAAACTAGATAGTAGAGGGGAAGTAGAGGCATGAAGAAAAAGGTCGTACCATCTTTATTGGCATGTGTGATGACGGCAAGTGCGTTCGGGGCATCAGCAGGTGCGGAGTTTCAGTTTTCCAAACAGGAAAAGGTCCCCCATTCTGTTCTGGCGGAGAAATCGAATCCGTTTGCGGAAGCACTTGAACAGAACAGTGACCCATTGTACGGAGTGGATCAGTCTTCCTTCGATCCGAACGAGAATGTAAGGATTGTCGTTGAGGTTGAGGTGAATAAGCATGCGAAGTCGTCTCCGCACGCTCAAGTTGAAAAAGTGAAGAATATCATTTCGGGTAAAAAGAACTCAAAGTCAAAAGTGAGACACACATTTTCAAAAGGTTTCAGTGGCTTCAGCGTGGATACAACACTTGGTGAGGTTCAAAAAATCGCTAAGCTGGATGGCGTAAAGGATGTTCGCATTTCCAAACAATATGAGCATACCGTTGTAGACAGCAAAGAGCTCGTTGAGGCGATGGATACATGGACGAAGTATAACACGCGCGGGGAAGGTATGGTCGTAGCGGTCGTTGATTCAGGTGTGGACCACCGTCACGAAGCGATGCAGCTTTCGGAAGAAGGAAAGAAAGCGGCGAAGTTAACGGAACAAAACCTTCAAGATGAGTTTCAACAAACCGAAGTAGACGACACCTGGTACACAGATAAAGTCCCTACAGGCTACGACTGGGCAGACAATGATACCAACGTCATTCCATCCTCCAATTCTCACGGGACCCACGTAGCGGGGATCGTAGGAGCTTATGAAGAAACCAAGAAAAAAGCAGAGGGTGTCGCTCCCGATGTACAGCTATTAGCGGAAAAAGTTTTCTCCGATAAGGGTGGCGGCGCTTATGACGATGATATCGCAGCAGGGATCTATCATGCCGTTGAAATGGGGGCGGATGTCATCAACCTAAGCCTCGGTTCGGAAGCAGGGAACGTCGATCCGAACGATCCCGTCCAGCGCTCGATTCAATATGCCACAGAACAAGGCGTCCTGGTTGTTGCGGCGGCAGGGAATGCGGCTTATAGCACCAAGAACAATTTGCTGGAAAGGTCTCAATTGCCTTTAGCGAAAAACCCTGACATCGGGCTCGTGGGAGACCCTGGTGTGACACCGTATGCCCTACAGGTCGCTTCTTCAGAGAACGACATGATGACAGTGGACGGGCTGCGTTTGTCAGATGGAACTCTATTCGGCTATCAAATTCAGCCGGGGATCAAGAAATTGATCGGGACGCTGGATCCATCCAAGGAATACGAACTGGTTTATGTTGGTGAGGGGAATTCGGGAGCGGTTAAGGACCTTGACTTAAAAGGGAAGATCGCGGTCGCACAACCGTCCCAATATTATGCCCCGTCTACGTATATGCAGACTGCCGCCGCGGGGAAAGGTGCGGTAGCCGTGATGGTGATCCCACCTCCCCAGGTGACATCGTATGCGAGTCTTTACTTCAGCCCGTACTTCATTCCGGCGGTCACAACGGATCAAGTGAACGGAAATGAACTCGCAGAGCGATTGAAGTCGGGTGAACAAGTAACGGTTCAACTGACTGACGAAGTACTGAAGGTTCAAAATACGGCAACCGAGCCGATGTCCACGTTCTCATCCTTTGGATCTCCAACGGACTTAAGCTTCAAACCGGAGATCACGGCACCAGGCGGGAAGATTTTCTCGACGGTGATCAATAACGAGTATGAAACCATGAGCGGAACGTCCATGGCCAGCCCGCAGGTAGCAGGCGGAGCCGCACTGCTTTTACAGCACTATTATCAGGAGCTGGGTCTTCCGAAAGATAAGGAAACGGTATTAAAAGCGAAAAACGCATTGATGAATACGTCTGAAACACTGAAGAATCCAACCAATGATCACTCGGTTTATTCACCAAGAAGACAAGGTTCCGGGATCATGAAGATCGACCGTGCGATGGAGACGCCATATCTCCTTGAACGTTCGGGTGTTCCATTAGAGCAGGCTGCTTCTGTTGCCCTGAAAGAAGTGGGACGCAGCTTTGACTTCACTTTGAATGTGGAGCCTTTAAAGAAAAATCTTGTGAAGCCTCAGCACCAATATGAGATTATGATCGATCTGATCACAGACGAAACAACCAAACAAACACATGATGGAGTGGAAAGAGAGTACTTAACGCTTCATTCTGTACCGGTTAAAGGTGCAGACATCAAGATCAACGGCAAGACGTACGATCCGGAAGAACCTATCCAATACAAACCACACCATGGCGGCGAAGTAAAGATTTCAGTTGAATTGCCTGAAGAGCTGAGTGAAGGGCGCTTCATTGAAGGGTTTGTCCGTTTTGTACCAAAAGGAAGCTCCGTAAAAGAACTGACGACACTTTCCGTACCGCTTATGGGGTACTACGGAGACTGGAACTCCATGGCGAATGTGGATGAAAGCCCGGTGACAGGGGATGCATTCTTGGGGTATACGGTCCTATTCAATGAAATTGATTCGTTGCCAATCGGATATGATCCGGCCACTGGAACCTTCAATAAAGAAAAGATAGGCGTGTCACCACGATCCATAAGTGAGGGGGCTTATCCTTCTTTTACCGCGCTGCGCAACCTGAAAGAACTGTCCCTGAGCATTCAGGATGAGGAAGGGAATACCATTAAAGAGATAAGCAACTTTAGTGAATTCACAGAGGATGGAAGTCCGTTTAAATTCAGAAAGAACATCATGAGCTACAGAAATTACTCATATAACATGGAAGGATTATTCTGGAATTCTACTGACGACGATGGGAAAACGATAAAGGATGGACAGTATTATTACGTCTATACGAGCACGTTAAACTATGAGGGTGCTGAACCTCAAGAGACCAAGATTCCGATAAAAGTAGATTCCGAAGCTCCTAAAGTGGAAGACATCAAGGTAGAAGAAATGCCGGATGGAAACTATCATATCAGCTGGGATATAACAGACACGGGTACCGGTCCTCTTGGCAGCCTGCTTTGGGTGAACGGAAAGTCCCAACGGATTCAAAACGGGGGATCAGAGTACATCTCAAAAGTGAAACCGGAACTGGTCACCATCTCTGCCATCGACAATGCCCGAAATGTGGGAGTTGCGTACCAGGGGAATGAAACGCATTTAAACGCCGAACCCCTTATTAACTATTTAGGCATCAACAACGCTTCAAGCGTAAGTGAAACCAAGCCACTGCGCCTGACGCTCTTCGGATACAAACGCCTTGATTGGCATTTGGAAATTACCGATGCACAGGGGAACACACTTGAAGAAGCAGACATCCATGACGAACATTCCATCTATAACCTGCCATGGGCTCCTGACAGTGATTATCCGGATGGGGACTACTATGTGAAGGTAACGGTGAAGGATGAGAGTGGATTGACGCTATCATCTGTTCCGAGAAAATTCACGGTTAAGCGATAGAATGTGGGACGGGGGGGGACAGGCACCGTGTCCCGCCGAAATTAATAGAGACGAGGGGATTTATTCCCTCGTCTTTATTTTGGTTTTGGGACGAGGGACCTGTCCCTTCGTCCCGATTCCCCCGCTGACGTAGTAACTGCTATTTATCAGCTCAAAAAACTTTTGTCCAAACATTTCTTAAACTAGTCACTACTGTTGATATGCATTAAGTAATAGACTCCGGCAATTTCACAATAATGGATGGAATCGTCGTGTAGATTGATGGTGTAAGTATAGGGAGGTATTAAGGTATCATAAGATACTTCAGCTACAATTTTTAAGTGTCCGCTTTGCTCTTTGTAAAAACGAGTTGTACGATCCATTACCTTTGATTTCACTTGCATATTTCTCCCCAGAAAAGTATATAAAAATAATTGGTGTGTCTTAATTTTAGTTTTATCTCTAATTTCAAAGTGATGAAGTCTCCCATCCTTCTTATAGTTCACGTCCCATTTATTAAACAATAAATTTTTAAGAAGACTTTTTTCTTTAAAGTCCAGGGAAGTTTCCCCCAACACGCTTCTGACCTTCACATTTGACATATTGATAAATGTACTAAGTACATTTTGTCCTTTAAAATTGAAATATCTCTCGATTTCTCCAACCTTTTTGCCCGAATCATCAGTAATAGCGAAAGTCTTTGTTGATCGGTTCATCATTGGTGGTCGGAACTTATAAGTTCTCATCAGAATTCCTCCTAAAGATTCTTTGGCAGGGACGTGGGGACAGGCACCCCGTCCCACAACTGAAAAAGACGAAGGGACTAATCCCCTCGTCTTTATTTAGACTCTGGAACAAGTGACCCGTCCCTTTATCCTTTAAAAAACTCAATAACAGGATCCAATAACCCCGTGAAT
Source organism: uncultured Rossellomorea sp. (assembly GCF_947488365.1). Lineage (NCBI taxonomy): Bacteria > Bacillati > Bacillota > Bacilli > Caryophanales > Bacillaceae > Rossellomorea > uncultured Rossellomorea sp. The sequence goes on from NZ_CANKZT010000005.1 coordinate 162,831, forward strand.
CTCATGATGAGAAATATAACGCAAAAAATGGTGAATCCGAAACTTAATCGTTGGAAAAATGATTTGTTTTCTTTCTTTTCTACGCTTGCCATAACTTGTTCACCTCTTGTTTGATTGTTGTTTTATTGCTTTTGTATAACATTCGAATAATGATCACGATTGTTAGAATTCTTCATAATAATTATAGCTGTTACATTCACGATACCCTTTTATATGTAAAAATGTAATATATTAGTATTTGAAGTTAATCATAGCATTGTACATTCTCTTTCAACAAGAAAGAGAATACCAGACGAAAGAATCATTTTCTCTGATATTCCCTTATCTATGTATGTTGGGGGGACAGGCACTCTGTCCCAAGAGTGAAAAAGAGGAGGGGAGTATAACCCCAGTCTCTACTTAGATTTCGGGACAAGGGACCTGTCCCTCCGTCCCTTATGAGGAAAGATCAATCGGATGGTTGTTCCGGTGTTCAGCTTACTCGTTACTTCGACTTTTCCGTCATGTGCTGACACCAGCTGATGAGCAATGGCCATCCCTAATCCTGAGCCGTTATCACTGTCTTTGGTATTTCCGCCGCGGTAATATTGATTAAATAGGTTTTGTATGCTTTCAGAATCGATCCCTGTCCCGTTGTCTTCCACACTTATGATGATGGAGTCCTCTGACTTCAGTACCCTAATGTTAATGATGGTCCCGATAGGGTTGTGTTTGATGGCATTGACCACTAAATTATTCATAATTCTCGTAAACCATTTTGGATCCACATCGAGGAACACCACCTGATGGGCTGTCTCGAGAAGAATCGGTTTATCAGAGGATTGATGCTGGGTCATCCATTTTTGCAAGAATGAAATGACGTCGATTCTCTCTTTATGGAGGGGGAGGGCATCATTCTTCAGTCGATACGTCAGGTTCAGATCTTCAATTAATTCACTCATATAATGGGATTTGTCTTGTATGATTTGCCCGAATTCATTCATCTCGTTTTGACTCCACGTATAAGAATCAGAAACGAGGAGGGTGGAGTATCCATAGATTGAGCTGATGGGAGTCTTTAAATCATGGGAAAGACCCGTAATCCATTCTTCTCTTGTTTTGTCCATTTTTTTCTGGATTTGTTCATTTTTCTTCAAGGTGGATGTGAGCTTTTCCAAAGAATGAACGACATCCTTAAAGAAAGCGTATCGTTTATGCAGCATTCCTGCTTTATTTAGTAAAGGGCTTACTCCTTTTTTATTTAGAGGGATGACATATTTTCCTTCAGACATATCGTTGATCCACTTCATCATATACAACAAAGGAACCCCGAATTTCTTTCCGTACCATAGCCCCAGTAATATGATCATTAGGCCAAGAATGGTAGAAACGATCAAGAAGCCTTTGATAAACGAACGGTCGATCATGCCATCCGTGATCGCATCGGGGCTGTAGTATGTATTCTCCGTACCAATTACATATAAAAGAGTGCTGTTGTCAGGACGGTATAACGAAAGGTCATACTTTGAATTCCACGGTTCTTCCTTGACTCCCAATAGTTCGTTAAACGAGTAGTGTAACGTCTTAGGTGCTCCGTAATCCTTGATCATATCTCCCTCAGAGTTATAGATCTGTATCCAGGCATCGTTTTGAACTAAATAATCTTGAACTTCCTTGCTGATTTCGGGAAAGTCGTCCAATGTGGTCAGTTCATTTTTGATTTTAATGCTTCTTACTTTTTCCCCATAGATGACGGTGTGGCCGTCTGGGATTTTCCAATAGTTCATTCTGTACATTCGGTTCTCTAAGGAGAGTATATCCATGAAGGTATAGGAAGCGGGCAATTCTGATGGAGTATTGTATTGACCGATTACGCGGCCATCCCGATTAACGACTTGCAGCCATCCTTCATTCTTTTTGACAGATTCTTTCACGTCTTGATTGATGTTCACCTCTTGTCCTTTAATCTCTATGGCGTGTTCAATATACTCTTTGGACGTTCTTGAGAAGTCTGATTTCATCTCAGATTGAGAGATAATGAAAGACAGTGAGACAAGAGCTATGATGATCAGCCCAATGATGACAACTAACAAGAAAATAAAGTGCGATAAAAAGTGCATAGTCAGTTTTTTTCGTAGATTCATAGTGTCCGGCTCTTTCCGCTTACCAGCTTATATCCCAGCCCCCTGACAGTTTGTAAAAAAGTTGGCTTACTGGGGTTTTTCTCGATTTTTTCGCGGATTTTTCTTATATGGACCATGACGGTGTTATCGTCCATCAGTACATGCTCTTTCCATACTTGATGATAGAGTTGTTCTTTTGAAAAGATCCTGTCAGAATTTTTACAGAAAAAAAGCAGGAGATTGTATACTTGAGCGGAACAAGGGACCAGGCGATCCTCAACCCATAACTCTGCCGATTTCGTATTCAGCTTAAAATGACCGAAGTCCAGGATTTCTCCTTCTTCCTTCTCTCCTTGAGAGGCAAGATACCGCTTCATTTGGACCTTTACTCTTGCGGCCACTTCAAGAGGATTGAACGGTTTGGTGATATAGTCATCACCGCCATGGGTGAACCCGGTCAATTTATCCAGATCAGAATTCCGGGCCGAAATAAAGAAGATCGGAGCGTTGGATTTCTTCCTGATCGTTGAACAAATCTCATATCCATGCATATCGGGGAGCATCACATCCAGAAGGATCAAATCATATCGATTGCCTTCCATTAATTTGATTGCCTCCTCCCCGGTTGTGCATGTTTCCACCGACTGGAATCCTTCTTTGTTTAACACCAGCTTTATCATTTTTAGAATTTCCACTTCATCGTCTACAATCAGTATTTTTCCTTTTTCCATTTCTCGGCTCCTTTTTAAGGTAATGTTAAGGATGAGTTAAATTTATCTTAATTTACCAATAGTATACTATTTTTAGAAAGGAGTGGTAATGAATGTGGGCAATATGCATGAATGAATTTAAAGGACATTTTAAAAGTGTTAAATCGATCATCGTCATCGCAATCATCTTTGGGATAAGTTATGTATTGGCAGATTTCATGACTACGGTTGCAGATCAGTTGGATTTAGGTGGGAGTAAGGATGGATTTGCGATTGGAACCCTGATGATCGTATTTGGATTAGGGTTTTTATTTATAGCAGGCCTGTCTCATGATTTAATGAACCGGGAAATCAGCAGCCGCACGATGAGATTTTTAGTGACGAAGACCACCCGAACGAAGATTTTATTAGGAAAATATCTGGGGGTTTGGTTTTTCTGGTTCTTTTGCATAACGGTTTCTTATCTGTTGGTAACATTTGTTTCGAAAGAATTCCTATGGCTTGGTGTTGTGGATTGCATGTTGTTTCTTTCGGTCGCCCTGGCATTGAATCTTATCTTTTCCATTGTGATGCCGAAGCCTGCCGTCTCGATGTTTTTCGGCATCGTATTCGCTCTTGTGTTCCCTGCGCTCAGTTTTTGGGCGATCTATGCCGATAGCATTTATACGAACTGGTTTAAGTATTTAACCCCCTATTATTATTCAACGCTTGGAAGTTACTATATCTTAATCAATCTCATTTATGCGGTATTACTATTCATCGTTGCAAGAGAGATCTTCAAGAGGAGAGATTTATAATGAATGTGATAGAGGCAAACGGACTCACGAAACAATTTGGTTCCAAAAAGGTCGTCAGTGATGTAAGTTTACATGTGGAAAAAGGGGAGATATACGGGTTCCTGGGAAGGAATGGCGCCGGAAAATCCACCTTCATCAATATGATTACCGGGGTGATAAAACCCACTTCAGGAGAATTCAAACTGCTGGGTGAAACAAAGCTTGAGAACGTATACAGCCGAATCGGGGTTTTACCCGATTATTCAACCTTTTATGATTCCTTAACCGCCCTTGGTCATATAAAATATTTTGCCAGCATTAACGGCAAAAAAATATCAACGGCACAAGGAAAAGAAGTTCTGGATCGAGTGGGGATTTTAGAACATGCAAATGTAAAGGCAGGAAAATTTTCTTTCGGTATGAAGAAAAAATTAGGGATTGCCCAGGCGATCGTCCATGATCCCGATCTGGTCTTTTTGGATGAACCTACTTCAGGTGTCGATGCTGAATCAGGACTTAGCATCCAGCAGCTGATCCTGGATTTGAAAAGAGAAGGAAAAACCATTTTCATGACCTCCCACAACTTAAATGAGGTCGAAAAAATCTGTACCCGCATGGCTATCATGAAAGATGGCATAATTATCAATGAAGGAACATTAGAGGAATTAAGGGCCCATTATTCTTCCTCCATCCAGGTGGAGATCAAGCATTCTTCCCTGGAAAACGGAAACCCTCATCTCATCAACCAGTACCTTGAAACCGTGGGAAAAGAGATCGAGACAAGAGGAAATGTCACATCTCTTGTAATCGAATCAGAAAAGAAAATCCCGCAAATCGTCCGGGCATTCACCGGACATAATATTGATTTATACAGGATTAATGTTGATGAACCGTCTTTAGAGGATATTTTTTTGCAGAATGGATCTTTGGGACAAGGGGACAGGCACCCTGTCCCGCTATAAAGAAGTGCAGGGACGCGGTACCTGTCCCCATGTCCCCAAAAAAGAGGTAGTCCTATTGCTTGGACCACCTCTTGGATCTGGAACTGAACTGCCTTCCAATTGAGAAATACATAGGATAAAATGTTATATCATTAAAACTTTAACGTTCGTTTTAGTCTGGCAAATTTGCGGTTTGCTTTTTCTAAAGCGTGTCTAGATCCAAATAATAGTTGGAACATATGGACCCCTCCCGAAGATTTTTATATTTTTCTTAATATCTTTAGTATAAGAGGGATATGAAACGAAGTCAATAATTATTGTATACCAAATGCCTTATTTTAAATGTAATTAACGTAAAAAGTAGATTAAAAAAGCATTATGGTATACCATAATGAAGAGGAGGATTTCCTAAAACCGCATTAAATCCCTGTTATAAGCCAATTATCAGCAAGGAACCGATACTTATGTTGTAATAGGAAAGAGTAAATACAATCAAAAAACCTTGTTTTTTCTGAAATAATGTATACCATACAATTGATTTTCATTCTCAAGAGGTTTAATATATAGAATAATCAGAAAAAAGAATTGGTGATTAGATGATAAAACTCTTATCCGGTGTTTCCATCCTGTTTTATTTGATCAACGAACTTTTCAGTGGTATCGATATTTCTCCCATCATTTCTGTGATTTGTTTCCTGATTGTCATGATCACTTTATTCAGAGTAAACAAGTTTGTAAGGGTGATAGGGGGGACGTTTCTTGTATTGGGATTCATCATGTTGTTGAAGGGTGACGCCGGTTTGAAAGATATTCTGTTTTCATTCGGCCCGATGCTCAATCTTCTGACGTTGTTTGCTTTGGTCCCTTTGTTAGCGCTTCCTATCAAGCTCGGAAACTACTCTGAGAATATTCAAGGCTTCATATCCAGGAGGGTGAAATCCTCAACAAGCTTATATAGTCTCACATCAGGGATTTCATATTTCTTTAGTATTTTCATGAATCTGGCCACGCTGCCGATGACGTATTTCTCTGTCAGGCCGGCGGCGGATGCTTTTCCGCTCCAAGATAAAGAAAGGTTCATGAGCAGAGCCATCACTCATGGATTCTCCATGCCTTTGATGTGGGCTCCAGTGACCCCGATTGTCGGGATTGTGATTGATATGACGGGGGTAAAGTGGGGCGGGCTGCTTCCTTATGTCCTTCCTTTAAGTGTGATGGGGCTGCTGCTTGATTGGTATACAGGTGGATTTAGAAAGAGGAGAAAGCGTCCTTCATATCGTACAAGCCCTGCCGCTAATGAAACGGCTGCAGCCATTGAGGGGATGGACGGAAAGGCGGGGGCAGGAAAACTGTCACACATTTTGCTGGCGATACTTGCCTTCAATATCGTCATCTCATTCCTGGAGCATTGGTTGTCCCTTTCGTTCTTAATCGTCGTCTCACTGCTCGTCATTCCCTTCGCTTTCATATGGTGTCTATTATTGGGAAGAGCAGGTGGTTTTAAAAATGGGCTGGTGGATCACTATCAGCACCATTTACTAAAAATGAAAGATCAGTTCTTCATCTTTCTGTCTGCAGGATTCTTTATATCGGCGATTGAATTCTCCCATACGGATCATCTGGTGAATGAATGGATTACCGCTTTCAAGGATACAATCGGGATTGAAATCTTTGTCCTATTAATCCCTCTGATACCTTTGACCCTGGCGTTTATCGGACTTCATCCAGCGGTGGCACTTGCCTTACTGGCAGGAACACTTGACCCTCACAGCTTGGATGTTTCACCCTATATCCTGACGGTTTCCATGCTCGCAGGGGCAGTATCTGCGTTTCTCATGGGACCCTATAACGCAACGATCGGTCTAATGTCTACCATTGTAAAGACAAGCTCCTTCAAAGTATCGAATTGGAATTTTACATTTACGATTTCTTTTCTGGCATTGACCGTGACGTACCTCATCATTTTGCAGATTCTTATATAGGAAAAAAACACCTTCGATTTTTGTATGTTTGTAGATACTAGAATCAAAGGTGTTTTTGGTTGGGATCTCTTTTAAATATAAATAGAATACAAAAAGAGCTGATTGGTGCGGAGATTTAGATAGTTTGTCTTGGAGAATCCTCAATCTAAAATAAGGTCTGTTTTTTATATTTTTTTAACACGTAATTTGTCCGTCAAAATGTAGCAGAAAAGAGTGGATTGCAGCGGAAGGCAAGTGCCTGGAGCGGAAAGGGACGGTCCCTGTTTTCAAACTATCATTCATCAATTCTGGAAGTTATATAAAGCCAGGGGCTAAGACAACATAGGTACTTAACTTAGAGGAGTCTCACCGCAAGCCCCGCGGAAAAAGGTCATTCGGAACGGAAATCAACCATCACTCCCACAAAAAAGCAGACTTACCTAACCCTCCACATTCCAAAGGATCGAGTAAGCCTGTATAATAACAGATTGAGGTTATTACTTTACTAGATAGCTAATTCATCAGACTTAACCAGCTTGGAATGTTTCGAGTCCTCGCTGTTTCCATTCGCCTTCACAATTTCATATAACTCCTCGCGTGCGCCTTCGATCGTCTCGAAGGATTCGAAGAACTTCACCCGGATATGATTGACATACTCTTTCCCCTCATACTTCTCATACAATTGAATCTTCGCATCGTCATCCAGGACTCTGGCAATGGTATAGGAAGATTTCAATTTATCGAAGAAATAAAAGTGATACGTTTCTACAGGCTGGAATCCGTCATTTTCTAGTATCGTCTGAAAGGTATCCTTGTTGGTCAGTACAATATACTTTTCCATAATAAAACCCACTCCTTCATGATGGATTCAGTACACTTTGTATTTTGTATACCAAATCTTCTTGTCTACAGTGTAAAGGAAGAGCCGGATGAAATCAATATAGTTTTCAGAATTTTTATTTATTTGTTGATTCGTCGCTAATTTATCCTTTTTCATTTTCAAAACTTACAGTCATTTCCAATCTCGTTTTTGTAAGAAAACCTTACGAAAGGGTTTACATTTTTATAGATTCATATGTATACTTAAGAAAATTCTAAAAATTGTGATAAATGTCACAGTGAAGGAGTGTTTTGTATGCCAAATGTCAGGCTGTATGTTGAAGGTGGAATCGTTGAACAGGAAGTGAAAGATGGCGCTAATTTGGTTGTACTGGCAGGAATTAAGCAGTTTCCGAAACTGAAATATGGATGCGGGATGGGGAAATGTACGAAGTGTACATGTAAAGTGCTGAGCGGCGGTGAAAACCTTGATCCACCAAATTGGAAAGAGGATAAAATGCTGGGGGAATTGGTAAATGAAAACTACCGTCTTACGTGTCAGTTATATATTAAAGCAGATATCGAACTGACTCAGGAAGGGGTGGACGTCAAGAAGAGAAAGGCGGCAGCAGAGGCAAAGGGTTAATTTTTTTTGTAGTTAAATTAGGTATACAAAATACCGTAAAAGTGTAAAGGGTGGTTGCATTGAATTCGTATGTACTGACAAATATGACCTGGGAAGAGGTAGAGGATGCATTAAAAACCGTCAAGATGGCGGTCATACCGATTGGGGCCCATGAACAGCACGGTCCTCACATGATCGAAAGCTGTGATGCGGTACTTGCAACCGAGATGGCGAAAAAAATCGCCGAGCGGATGCACCCGCACCTGATCGTTACGCCGACGGTCAATATGGGCGTGTCTCCCCATCACATGAACTTCCCAGGGACCATCTCCTTGAAGCCGGATACATTGATTGCGATCTTAAGGGATATGGTTCGATCTTTAAAGCATCACGGGATCAACAAGTTTTTGTTTCTGAATGCCCATGGGGGGAATCAATCGACCTTAAGTGTGGCAAGCACTGTGTTGTCAGAGGAGGAAAAGGTAGAGATCTATTATGCCAAAACAACGGCATCAGCCAAAGAGTCCATCGGGCATTTCATTGACTCTCCCATTTTTGGGCACAGCTGTGAACGCGAAGTATCAGAAGCGCTTTATTTAGCACCTTACTTGATTAGACCGGACAAATTGACGTCGGGAGATTTCTGTGAAGGGGGGAGATATAAACAATTAAGACCGGGAAAAGCGATTCAAGGATTTTATCAGTATGAAGAAATGACGAAAAATGGATGTATTGGGGACGCAACGAAGGCAACGAGAGAGATAGGGGAACGGATTGTTACTGAAGCAACAGAGAATATCGCACAAGCATTAAGGGAATTATTGAAAGTCGAAGTCGAAATGCTTAATTAAATCGCTACAAAAAAGTGGGAAGGGTGAATGCTTTGGATTTATCTGCTGCTCATTGGTTGTATGCATTGGTTACTGCACTTGTCATCGTTACGATGTTGTTTCGGAAAGGGGTTGTACTGCCGACGATCGTCGGGACCTTTTTGGTAGCCTGGTTATATAAAGGGTCCCTCGTCGGCGGTTTTATGGCGGTCTTCAACGCCAATCTGGTTGCAGCCAGAGAATTATTCAGTATCTTTTTAATCATTACCCTGATGGTCGCTCTATTAAACTCACTGAAAGATATCGGAGCCGATCAACGGATGATCGTGCCCATACAGAAAGTCATGGTCAACGGTCATATTGCTTTTTTCGTATTAATGGTAGTGACGTATGTCATTTCATTGTTCTTCTGGCCGACACCGGCTGTTCCACTTATTTGTGCTCTGCTCGTTCCTGCTGCCATGCGTGCCGGCCTGCCGGCGATGGGGGCCGCGATGATCGTGGCGATTGCCGGACAGGGGATGGCGTTATCGTCTGACTATATCATGCAGATCGCGCCGATGCTGACGGCAACATCCGGGGGGATGGAAACGGTGCAGGTTGCGGATAAAGCGATGATTTTATCGATTATAACAGGAGTGACAGCTGTCGGGGTTGCTTATGCAATGATGTATAAGTCGATTGCCAAGCCGAATAGCGAAGAAGCAGAGAATGCGGTCAACCTATTGAATGCCATGACTGCGGACAAAAGTGTTGTGGAAGCTGAAGTATCCGCGGCGTCTGAGCTTGAGGTTTACAGAGGCAGAAAAGAAATATGGGGGAAAGTATTTGCTGTTCTCGTTCCATTGTCCATGCTTGCCGTCATGATTTTTATGTTTTCTACCAAGTTTAGTGATGCAGAGGCGGGGAGATTTGCAGGTGGGGACGGTGCTGCCTTTATCGGTGGAGTCGCAGCCGTACTGCTGATTTTGGCTTCCATTGCATTTGGAAGAATCCATGCCCTGGATAAAATCGGGGATCACATCACAGACGGTTTTGTTTTCGCGTTTCGTGCCATGGGTCCTGTTATCCCGATAGCCGGATTCTTCTTCCTGGGGAGCTCGGATTTTACCGGGTCGATTCTATCACTTGGGGAAGAAGCGGCCAAGCCTGCCTTTCTATTCGATCTCGTTCAGTCTGCACAAGCATCTATTCCTGAAAACGCTTTCTTTAGTGCCTTTGGTATCCTTTTAGTTGGTATCATCACTGGTTTGGATGGTTCAGGCTTCTCAGGACTACCTTTAGTGGGAGCATTATCAGGTGCCATGTCAGGTTCAGCCGGGATTGACCCTGGTACACTGGCGGCGATCGGTCAGATGGGATCTGTTTGGACAGGCGGCGGGACACTGATCGCATGGTCATCCCTAGTGGCGGTGGCAGGCTTTTGCGGGGTATCCGTACTGGAGCTCGCCAGAAAGAACTTCATTCCCGTCATGACAGGGCTTGTGGTGGCAACCCTTGCGGCCATATTGTTCATGTAGCCAGTATTAAAATTATAATTTTTAAAAAAATCAGAAAAGTATATTTACAAAGTACGATTCATAGGTTAGTATAAAGTCAATGGTATACCAAATGAACAAGCTAAGTAGTTGTTTTCACGAACTGTATCTCTTTAGATGCTGTCACTTCAGTCGAAAAGGAAGATATGGTTGTTTTTTCAACACTATTTGGTATACAAAATACACAATACAATGTGCAGATCAACTGCAGCATACTTTTAGGAGGAGAATGATCATGACAAAACTATTATCTAAAGATGAATTCCGTAAAGAGCTGGAAGAGGCAATCAAGGGAAATCATAGTCAAAAGGCTCCTTTTACAACTGCTTGGGCAGAAGGAAAGCTCGAGAGAAAGCACTTTGCAAAATGGGCTGAAAACCATTACCACTATGTTGGGCCTTTCGCGAACTATCTTTCTTATATCTATCACAATACGCCTGATCATCCAAAATTCGAAGACGCGAAAGATTTCACCCTTCAAAATATGTATGAAGAAGAAATCGCCGCAGATCGCCATACCGACTTGTTGATCCGTTTTGCTGAAGCGTGTGGAACGACAGGCGATCGAGTAAGAGATCCGAAGAATATGGCTGCAACGACTCTTGGACTGCAAAGCTGGTGCTATTCAGTGGCGGCACGTGAAAACTTCGTAGTGGCAACGGCAGCATTAGTAGTAGGTTTGGAATCACAAGTACCTGATATTTATCGTAAACAAACGCCGGTCCTTCGTGAAAAATACGGATTCACAGATGAAGAAATCGAATTCTTCGACCTGCACATCGTATCGGATGAAATCCATGGAGAGCGTGGATACAAAATCGTGTTGGAGCATGCTGATACGCCGGAACTTCAGCAGGAATGCCTGGAGATTGTGCGCGTAGGAGCGAAAATGCGCCGCATGTACATGGACGGATTATGGAAAGAGTATCTTGAAAAAGATTTAGGTGCTCTTGTACAGGCTTAAGATACTTAGAACATTGTAAAAAATGCATAAGTGGCAGTTTCCTGGTATGGGAACTGCCATTTGTTCATCATATCCGAGAAATGAATAGGAAAGGATGTTTCGAGTGCTAGTAGCAAAAGCCGAATTATACAAAAACTACATTAATGGTCAATGGGAGGATTCCTCCAGTGAAAAAACGTTTGTCAGCCTTAACCCGGCCAATAAAGAAGAAGTGGTCGGTGTCTTCCAGGCGTCGACACAAGAGGACGTGAAAAGGGCCATTGAATCTGCGGATGCCGCTTTTCCTTCCTGGTCTGATACGGCGCCTTCCAAGAGGGCAGCGATCCTTAACAAGGCAGCTCAATATTTGATCGACCATGTAGATCAATTTGCAAAGGAATTGACTCAGGAAGAAGGGAAGCCGATCGGGGCTGCCCGTGGGGAAGTGCTGAGATCTGCTGAAACCCTGAAATATTATGCGGTCGAAGGTCAAAGCCAAAGCGGAGAGACCTTTCCCCAGGATGATCCCAACATGGATGTATCATCGAAGCTTGAGCCGCTTGGTGTCATCACCGTCATCACTCCTTGGAACTTTCCATTATCGATACCTGCCCGTAAAATAGCGCCTGCATTGATCACAGGAAATACGGTTGTATTCAAGCCATCCTCTGAAACGCCATTGGTTGCTTATCGATTAGTGGAAGCTTTGGTACACGCCGGACTTCCGGATGGGGTACTTAATTTTGTAACGGGGAACTCCCGTGAAATAGGTGACAGCCTGGTCGACCATCCAGCAGTGAAGGCTGTGACGTTTACAGGATCTACTGGCGCCGGGGAACGCATTCATCGTAATGTTTCCTTCGATACGAGAACACAGATGGAGCTTGGCGGGAAGAATCCATTGATTGTGATGGAAGATGCCGATATCGAGCTTGCAGCTAAATTGACAGTGAATGGCGGCTACAATCTAAGTGGTCAGGCCTGTACGGGAACCAGTCGTGTCATCGTGATGAAAGAGGTCAAAGAGAAATTCCTCAGTGCTTTGGTGGAAAAAACAAAGAACCTAAAGATCGGTAACGGATTTGAAGAAGGGATCACGGTTTGTCCGTTGGCGAGTGAGAAGCAATTGACGAATGTGTTGAAATACATTGAAATCGGTAAAGAAGAGGGAGCCGACTTACTGTACGGGGGAGAGCATGTAACGGAAGGCGATTATGCAAAGGGCTATTACGTTCGTCCGGCGATCTTTACGGAGGTCGATCCTTCCATGAGGATTGCGAAAGAAGAAATCTTCGGTCCTGTCATCGCGGTGATCGAGGTTTCTGATTATGCTGAAGCGATCAAAGTGGCCAACGACGTTGAATACGGTCTGTCCGCATCGATTGTGACCAATAACTTAAAAACGGCCCAACAGTTCACGAAAGATATCAAAGCCGGCACCGTGAAAGTGAATCGGCCAACGACCGGTAACCTGATGAACGCTCCATTTGGCGGCATCAAGAGGTCAAGTACGTCCACCTTCCGTGAATCTGGAAGAGCAGGACTCGATTTCTTCACTCAAATCAAGACCGTATATATAGGATACTAAAATTCTCTGGGGGTAACGACGATATGAAAACTGTACTAAGACTCCAACTCGAAGAAGCAAAAGTAATCATAGAAGAGGCAAAAAGAAAATCAGAAGAAATCAATGTACTTGAAACCATCGCAGTTGTCGATGACGGAGGACATGTGATTGCCCTTGAACGTATGAACGGCGCCCGGATCACCGGTCCCGACATCGCGATTGCCAAAGCGTTTACGGCAGCGGGGCATAAGCGTTCCACTCATTTATTTAACAAGGAACCGAACGGGCCTGTATTGCCGGGGAATGAAGCATTTGGTATCCAGCAGATGCTCCCAGGGAAGTTTGCGGTATTTGTCGGAGGATTTCCGATCGTAGTGGATGGTGAAGTCATCGGCGGCATCGGGGTCAGCGGCGGTAACGGTGAACAGGATACGGCTGTCGGAACAGCTGCGCTGAAAGCATTGCAGTCCCACTTAAAGGATCATGACGTCGTAACAGATGCAGATATTAAGAAATAAGTCATTGCAGCCGAGGTCCTGACGATAAAATAATGAAAGAAGGAGTAGGCATGAAATCTTATTTGGACCTTACGGTTGGTTTTGCCAGAACGGGAGTGACCGGATATGGGGGAGGACCCTCCACCATACCATTGATCGAATATGAAGCAGTGAAGAAATACGAATGGATGACAGAGGATGAGTTCGGCCAGACCCTGGCACTTGCCAACACGCTGCCGGGTCCGATCGCTACGAAGATGGCTGCGTATATCGGATACAAAGTGAATGGTAACCTGGGAGCGGCAGTAGCGATCCTGGCCCATATCCTTCCTTCTTTGTTTGGAATGTTATTCATGCTCGGCCTCCTTTACAAGTACCGGACGTCCCCGATTGTAGGGGGAATGGTGCAGGGAGTGACGCCGATCATCGGGATCATGCTGCTTGAGATGGCGTACAAGTTCGCAGACAAGGCACGTAAAGGTCTCGGGCTGCCCATCGCATTTGGGCTGGGTGGCGTTTCCCTTGTACTGATCCAGTTCCTGAATCTACATCCGGGAATCATGATCGGGGCTTGCCTACTTGGAGCCTTTATCGTGGCCGCATATAAGAACCGGAGGAAAGAAGTGTCTGAAGACATGTATGAGCCAAGAAAGGAAAAGAGCGTATGATCTATTGGGATATTTTCTGGGCGTTTTTCATCTCGAATCTCCTTGGGTATGGCGGCGGGCCATCAACGATTCCATTGATTCAGAACGAAGTGGTCAACCGCTATGAATGGATGACCCTGGGCGAGTTCGGGGATCTGTTCGCGATTGCAAACGTCCTGCCCGGGCCGATCGCAACCAAGATGGCAGGGTTCATCGGCTATGAAATGGGAGGCGTATTAGGGATGGTGATTGCCCTTGCAGCAACCATTCTTCCATCAGCGATCGCCGTCATCATCCTTTTCAAATTCGTGAACCTTTTCAAGGATTCCCCGCAGGTAAAGCTGATGACACTATCCGTACAGCCTGTCATTGCCATTTTACTCGGGGTACTGGCTTATCAATTCTTCCTCTCTGCCTTTGAAAAAAGCGGAGTATTGCATCTCGTGATCCTGACTGCTGCAGGGTTTCTAGTCATGAAAAAGCTGAAGATCCATCCGGCACTTGTGATCGTGTGTGCACTATTTTATGGAGGAATCTTTTTATCGAATTAATGGAAGGGCGATCAAGTTCAGCTTGATCGTTTTTGCATTTGTAGAAAGTGATTTTTACATTTTTTGATGTGGCTGGTTGGGGATGGTGCTTGTAAACGATTATGATTATTGTCGTTCACATTTTGGCACGAGTTTAGTGGAAAGAGGCACAACAACAACTAAAATGGTCTACATTTCATAGGATAATCAGCAGGAAGTGAAGGTTTTTAAGGAAAATGTGCAAACTTGGCAGGGAAAATTCAAGAAAAGAAGTTTGAGATGGATAAAAGCTAAAATTTTCTTCTCTATGGATCTTAGTTTTACGTTACAAACGTCCACCCCGTCTTAAGTAACCCAAAAAGTATCTTAATAATATAAAAATGACAGAGTCTTTGATAAAATAGATAAACAAGTGATTTTATATCGGAGAAGGGGATAATGAAATGAAGTGGGAAGAAGAGGAATTACTTTCAATCCGTGAGCGTGCATATATTTATTTAAAAGATTTGATTCTGGGCGGAGAATACAAGCCAGGTGACCGCCTGATCGAGAGGGAAGTGGCAAGTAAACTGAATATCAGCCGGACCCCGATTCGTGAAGCACTGTTCCGGCTTGAATCTCAAGGCTTCGTCAAGACAGTCCCTAGAAAAGGCGTCATTGTTTCCAATATCTCTGAAGAGGAAGTCATCGAAGTGTTTACGATTCTTTCTTCACTCGAGGTCTTGGCTGCAAAGCTTGCCGCGCAGAAAATGGATGATGACATACAACAAGAGTTCAATGAGAAGATCGAAAAGCTGGAAGCGTTGGAAAAAGGTGAGGGAGAAGGGATCGATACGGAACATATCGAGATGAACCTCCTCCTCTATAAAGCCGCCAAAAGCCCGAAGCTTTTCCAAATCCTTTCCGGGTTGACCGATTATATTCAGATGTCTGCCAGTATGGGATACGAAACCCCGGGACGCAGGAAGGAATCCTTAAAGGAGCATATCCAAATCATGAAAGCGGTAAGGGATAAAGAAGCGGATATGGCCGAATTCTTAACGAAGATCCACATCGAAAATTCCAAAAAAGCTTATATCCATTTCATCGAAAAGCAAAAAGAAAAAGTAAAGAAAAAATAAAGAGGGACTGTGTCTGAATGATGAGACACAGTCTTTTTTTGTGGAAGTGGACTCAAATCCCAATGACAACAGGGGAAGTAAGGTTATTCAAGGCTTTGCAAATGCTCATGGCTACAATGTAGCCCGATTTAGGATTGTCTGCCGACGGGGTATTCTGGATGGTCAGTTCCACCTCGCCGAAGTATCCCTTTGCTACGATCTGATGGGTATTATTCTTCACTCCCGGGTCTACCAGTACCTGTACCTTCGTTTGATCAAACCCGACCCCGGCAATGCTGAGGGCAGCAGAAACATTCGTACTCTGCGGAAAGAGTTTAGCAGATTCACGGGCCGTACCTTCATAGATTGTAAACTCTTCTTCTATAGTATCTAAATCTACTTTTTCTTCAGCGACGGTCCCCCTCCATGCCGCAGGGGGCTTTCGGGTAATGAGTTTCACTTCCTCCAGCTCGTTGATGGAGGACGCAGCGATGCGGTCCAACCCCCCTATGGCAGCGGAAGGAAGAATCAATTTACGGCCATACTTCCTTGCTGCTTCGACGACTTCCTCATATAGCTCCACATCAGAGAACGCTCCTACAGATACCGTTATAAAGTGACTGCCCGTTGATAGGGATTTCACTGCATATTGATAGACAGCATCATGGCCCGCACATTCGATGATTACGTCCAGTCCGGAAGAGAAGAAGGTTTCCTCGCTGTCCATCACCATGAAACTCTCAGTCTTTAATTCTTCATATTGCTCTGAGTTCCTTACGAGAATCGCGTGCACCTCTGTCCCCTCTACCTTATCTTCCTTTATATAGGAGACAACATCTTTCCCGATCGCGCCGTACCCGATTAATCCTACTTTTAACATGATGGAATCCTTCCTTTCGTTTTGATGGAATTTTGTATACCAAGAAGTATAGCAGTAGAGCATTCGTTATTCAAATTAAAATTCAGAAAAGTGAGAAATGACTAAAAATATATTGTCAGAATATTTCGTTTGTGGTATATTGTATACCAAGAAGGATCAAGGGAGGAATACTCGATGCCTAAAATCAATTATTCTACAAGTGGAAAAGTTCTGGATGTACCTGAAAACTCAAATATATTACGAATGTCCTTACGATACGATGGCGATCTTCCTAACAAATGCGGTGGGGGGATTTGCGGAAGCTGCCTTTGCAAGATCGAAGAGGGAGCTGAGAACCTGGACAACGTGAAGGTTCAGGAACGGAGAAAGCTCGGCGAAGAATGGCTTGAAAAAGGATATCGCTTAGGGTGCCAAACATTTGTCACGGATGGGGATGTCACGATTTCCTGGGATGAAGAAACAACAAAGGTTGTGAAGAAAAGAAAACCGGATAAAATCCAAAAACAAGTAGTCAATAAATAAGACGAAACACATTAAATGAAAGAGGTGTAGCAAATGTGGACGTGTAAAAAACATGTGACGAAGGCAATTGAAATATTGGATGTCCCTCATATCCGCAAGGCTCCGGAGGGTGTGAAATGTTCTTTTTGCGATAAACAGGCAAACCTCAATGTGTTCTATTCCCATCAACCAAGTACATTCAAAAATAGAAGGGAAACGCTTTTGCAAACATCATAATCTGCTGCTTCTTGATTTAATGGCACTCGCCAGGAAGGAAGATCGATGTGGAGAAACAATTGATAAAGGTTGAAGACAGGCTTGAAGAAATGGGACTGATCCTGCCCGAAAAGCCTAAACCGTCGGGGCATTACTTAGGGTCGGTACGAGCGGATCCATTTTTATTCGTCAGCGGGGTGACCTGTAAGTGGAATGGAGATCTCCCCTACAAAGGAAGGGTTGGAGTGGATGTATCGATAGAGGAAGGATATGAGGCCGCGCGGTTGACGACACTTAATCAGCTCGCAATCGTGAAGGATGTATTGGGATGCTTCAGCCTTATCGAACGTGTCGTGAAAGTCACAGGATATGTCAGTTGTGAAGCAGGTTTTCCAGATGTTCCGAAGGTGATCAATGGTTCATCCGATCTGCTGGTTGAATTGTTCGGGGAAAATGGGAAGCATGCCAGATGTGCAGTGGGAGTCAGTTCCCTGCCAGGCAATGCAGCGGTAGAGACGGACTTGCTTCTTTTGTTAAAGAAGTTATAGGTCAAACAACATTGAAGAAAAGGGGTTTGAGTGTATGGAAAAAGGTCCAGTTTTTGATGTCACAATCATCGGGGGAGGACCGACAGGATTATTTACGGCTTTTTACGCAGGGATGCGTCAGATGAGCGTGAAGATCATAGAAAGTATGCCTCAATTAGGAGGCCAGCTGTCGGCTCTGTACCCGGAAAAATATATTTATGATGTAGCGGGGTTCCCTAAAGTGCTTGCGAAGGATTTAGTTGACGGCTTAAAGGAGCAAGCCTTTCAGTTCAATCCTTCTGTAAGTCTGGGTCAGACTGTGGAAAAAGTGGAAAGGCTTCCTGATGGGTCTTTTTTATTAACGGCGAATAATGGGGAAGTCCACCAGACCAAAACCATCATCGTCACAGCAGGTGCGGGGGCATTCAAGCCACGCCCGCTGGGAATCGAAGGGTTAGACGAGGAATATCAGAACCTTCATTATTTCGTTAATGATCTACAACGCTTCAAAGACAGGAAAGTGATGGTCTGCGGAGGCGGGGATTCAGCGGTCGATTGGGCGAATATGCTTGAGCCGATTGCCAGCGAGGTAACACTCGTTCATAGACGGGATAAGTTCAGAGCCCATGAACACAGCGTTCAGCAGCTAATGAATTCAAGTGTCAGAATCATGACCCCCTACAATGTAGCTGAAATGAATACAGAGAGCTCCACGATTCGCAGCGTCATCCTTCACCACGCGAAGGAGGAGCGGACTGAAATTGTTGATGTGGATGATGTTCTTGTCAATTACGGTTTCATTTCTTCACTTGGTCCCATAAAAGACTGGGAGCTTCAAATCGAGAAGAATTCAATTGTCGTCGATTATAAAATGGAGACGGATATAAAAGGGATCTTTGCCGTCGGCGATATCGCCACCTATCAAGGGAAAATCAAACTGATCGCCACCGGGTTCGGCGAGGCACCTGTAGCCGTAAGCCATGCCAAACAATATGTCGATCCCAGTGCACGCGTGCAGCCATTACATAGTACAAGCGTGATGGGGCAAACGGATAAGAAAGAAACCATCAAAGCGTAAAGGAGATTGAATATGGGTAAATACACGATCATAGACCAGGAAACCTGTATTGCCTGCGGATCATGCGGAGTATCCTCCCCTGAAGTATACGACTACGACGAAGAAGGACTGGCATTTGTCTTGTTGGATGATAACAAAGGGACAACACCCATTCCAGAAGAATTCATGGAAGACGTGGAAGAAGCATATGAAGACTGTCCGACGGAATCTATTAAACTATCGGATACGCCGTTTGGGTGATGGTGGGACGGGGGGACAGGCACCTTGTCCCTCGGTCCCCGCAACCGAGCTTAATGAAATAAAGGTGGGCTAATAAGCAGCATTCTCCTTATTAGTCCACCTTTTTGATTCATGGAAGAGACAAGGGACAGGCCCCTTAGTCCCACCGCAGCCTAGTCCCTTAACCGCACCAAAATCCCATTCCCCTTATCACTTACCTTCACCACTGCAGCCTTCACTTTCCCTTCCACCTCAAGCCCGGTTCCTTCCGGGATGAAGAAGTGTTCGATTCCATACGTGATCTGGGCGTTGTTGTCCCATGAGCTTGTAACCTTTCCGTTGAGTAGGACATCGCCGGGTTTCTTTTCGTAAGGAGCATTCCATTTTTCGTTAAAGCTATAAACACCTGTATATTCATGGATGCCTTGTGCATTTTTGCGTAACACGATAGTGACGGGTCCGTTGTCATGAATGGAGGTGTCTTCAAGCTGAGAAATCGTGTAGTTCAATTCCATATAGTCACCCTGCAGGAGAGATCTCGGATCGACAGGTTGAAGCTCCAGTATGATCGTTTCTCCGTTTTGTAAAAGGGTTTCGTTGGAATAAACTTGGTACCCGATCCATCCAGCTTGAAGGAATATGATCAGAATGATTCCGAGTCTTTTACCGACAAGCATTGAGTATGATTGCTGATCTGATCCAACCTTCCTATCCAGGTAAACAGCCATCAGTAAGAAGAGGATTCCCAATGCGGCTAAGAGCAGGGATTTATGAATGAGCTTCCAGGCCAGGTCGTAATATAGCTGGACGATGAGCATGAACCAGAATACAAGGGAAGAAACCCAATAGAAGGTTCGATCCTGTTTTTTGAACAAATAGACGCAGCCTGTTGCGGTCAGAAAAAACAGAGCGGTATAGATAATGTGAAGCGTCAATGAAAGATCGATTGTAGTTAACGAGAAAAAGGTAAAGAATCCAATGAGAAACGCTCCATATTGTAGGATATATTTTTTATAAGTGGCAAGGTACACGGCAACATTCAAGAGCATCATCACGACAAGGAGGGGATGAGTGCCCAGGTCGAGCGTTTGTCCTAAGAAGATCGCTGTGTTCAATTGAAAGAGGAGATAGAATGCAAACCTCGCAGCGGACCGTTTCTCAACATAAAATACATAGGCCAGAACGAGAAACATCACAAACGTAAATTCATCAAACACACTTGCTGTCATCCCGATAAGGATACCGGTCATCATGAGTGAATACTTTACAGGAGACGGCCAGCTGGTCAACGTGCTTGGGATGACGAGAAATACCGTCGCGAATACAAATAGAGTAACCATTGAGACATCCACCATGAGCAATGAAAGCAGTCCGAAAACAGACGCCACGATGAAAACAGAGGCGATGGTCGTGACACTTGCAATGAAGATTGTCTTTGTCCAATGACGGGAAGAGGAATGCTTCCGTAAATAGTTCACAAGGAAAACACTTCCCGTTAGTAACAGAACGGCGGCAAATAAGAGACCGACAAAGAAAAGGCTGGATACATACCTTGCCATCAACTCGAACATTTTGATGATGATAAAGCCTGTTCCAAACATCGAAAGGATGATGAAGATGGATGTTTCTTTATGAAAGTACCTGTACACGCCAACGGCCAGGATGAAAATATAAAACAGGGTAAAGAAAACGGAGAACTCGTTAGCGAATGCAGTGACCATGAAAAGGAGGTTTGCTGAGATCAGGCTCAGATATAGAAGCGGCTTTGATGCAAGGTAGCCTCTTTTTATGATCAAAAATAAGAGAGTGTTCAGAATTCCGACTCCAAACGCGATCCATGTATGGGCGAGTGTCCAGTGCCCGAATGGAGACGCAGGGAAAAGATAAAAGTAAATAGTAAAATGGATGAGGATATGGGTTAATACGTAAAAACCGCTGTACCTTGTGTGCAAGCTGAATAGTATGGCTGGAATGGACCAAACAAGAAACAGCAAGTAACTGTCAGCATGGGAATTGTACAGCTGACCGAGTAAAGCAACGGACAAGCCAAAGGAAATTACCCCGCTGACCATCAGCCAGTTTGAAAGGAAATAGGCACCCTTCAAAACACGGTCCAACAGAAAAGCCGCCCCATAGAACAATACAATCAAAGACCCTGCCAAAGCCACTTTCTCAAGCCGTGAAAACACCTGCCAGTTAGAAGCGAAAAAATAAAGTGCACTTGCCAATAAAAACACAACCCCGAATAAATACGTCAGTGAAATCACTTTTTTCATATGGTTCACCCCTTTTTCAGTTGATTACTCTACTATATGAGAGAGAAAGATAATATAGGCATATGGGACGGGGAGGGAATAATAAGAAAACAGCTTCTTGGACAATTTACAATATTTAATGGAGTTGGCATATGTGTGGGGGAATAAGTGCTCTTAAAATGAATTACCATTTTATGTTATAGTTAGTTGCATAGTTTAGTTGTTTCTTCTTCTTTCTCTTCTGAATTAATTATTTTTACTTCTTTGACTATTTGTTTTGGGCGTTCCTCTAGTTGTGGTTTTTCTTGTACTTTATTTGTAGAAACTTCTTCGTAATTAGAACAAGCGCTCAATATAATTAATATAAGAAATGAGAGATAAATGATTCTTTGTTGTACGACATCTTCTCCTATAGTAATAAGATTTTGAAAAAAGACCTTCTGATTTCTTGCTAGGGGTAAGTGCTTCAATTGCAGATTCCTTAGCCTATTAAATCATTTTCAACTTTTTACAAAGCCGCGTAAATTTATTCAATTATATTTAAAATAAAAAAGCTGATTACAAAATAATCAGCTTTTAATCTTTTATACGGCTTTAGAAAGTGGTGAAATAATTCCTCTGGATTGGAGTTCTGTTTGGGTTTGTTCATCTGCAGGGCGGTAGCCTTTTTCAAGTAGATCTTTAATGAAAATCTTATTATATACAAAAGAAAATATTATTCCAGGAATCCAAGCTCCAAACCCAAAAGTAAACGCTCCAACTATTGCAGCAGTGATAAACATAATCGCTGCCCATTTTAAATCTCCTCTAATAAGTGCTGGGAAAAAT
Source organism: uncultured Rossellomorea sp. (assembly GCF_947488365.1). NCBI lineage: Bacteria > Bacillati > Bacillota > Bacilli > Caryophanales > Bacillaceae > Rossellomorea > uncultured Rossellomorea sp. The sequence continues at coordinate 184,921 of NZ_CANKZT010000005.1, forward strand.
CCAAAAAAGAATGTAGTCCAGCTGAATCCAATTTTAACCTCCTTTGTGACACCTGCTTCGTTTCGTAATTTTGCTTTCATAAATAAATCCCCCTTTTGTAATAGTTCTTTTAGATTATACAATAAAATTTTGTAAGTATTTCAAAATATTACAAGAAAAAATATTAATTTATTTATATTTTGGAAAATCTATTGGTATTGCTTAAAGAAAGCAAGAAACTGGTCAAAGTTCCATCTAATAAAAATTGGTTAAAACCATAATGACTTTCTAGCAGAACCAGCCTTTTCGTGGTCAGGTGTTAACACCTTTAACTATTATTGGTCCCGTTTTATGTATTAGAGGATGATTATGAAGTTATCATCACAATCACGTATTGCTAATTTTATAGGATAAAAGTATTATATATTCACGACCAAAAAATTCCTATTTTTATAAAAGGTTACAGTTGCGGTACTGTACTTTTTTCTTTGTGACATTGGGTTGACTATACACTATTTTAAAAGGGGATTATGTATGAAAAAAGTTTTGATTTTGATGGTGGTTTTAGGTTTATTTTGTATGCCTTTTTATTCTACTGAAGTAGCAAAGGCAAATGGAGATACTGCTGCTGCTTCAGGTGATAAATTAGCAGAACGAGTGATTGTGAAGTTGAAAAAGCCAGTGGAGAAAGCAGCTATTGAGGGGTATGAGGTGTTGGCAAATCAAGAAAATGATGCCGCTCCGATTGTGACAGTAGATGTCCCTGACGGGCAGGATGTGGAATCTTTTATAAAGGATTTAGAGAATGATAGTGATGTAGAGTATGCGGAACCTGATCACTTGATTAAATTGAACCACGTACCGAATGACTCTTATTACAGTCTTCAATGGCATCACCAAAACATCGAATCAGAGAGAACGTGGGATCGAACAAAGGGTTCTTCTGATGTAGTGGTAGCTGTAATTGATAATGGTGTGGATGTGGATCATCCGGAATTTGCGGGGCGGATTGTCGCTCCATATGATACCGTTTACAACACAACAACCATGACTAAAGGTGATCATGGTACCCATGTAGCAGGCATAATAGGAAGTTCCATGGATAACTGGATGGGATTGGCTGGTGTTGCACCAGAGACGAGCATTATGCCTATCGATGCTTTTTTTAATGAAGAATCTGCCTATTCTTCCGATGTCATCGAGGGTATTTATTATGCCGTGAATAACGGTGCTGACATCATTAATATGAGTTTAGGAAATTATTATTATAGCAATGTCTATAATGATGCGATTCAATATGCTTATGATAATGGAGTAGTTGTCATTGCAGCGGCAGGCAATGACAATACAAGTGCTTCACATTATCCTTCTTCTTATCCTAATGTCATCTCAGTCGCGTCGACTACTGAGTATGATACTAAATCGGGTTTTTCTAACTATGGATATGACATAGATATCGCGGCACCAGGGTCTTCCATCTTATCGACATTGCCGGATTCTGAATACGGATGGATGGACGGAACTTCCATGGCTTCTCCGGTAGTGGCAGGAGTGGCCGCACTTATTTTAGCCAATGAACCTGATTTGACAAATGATCAGGTAGCAGACCGATTGTATACTTCGGCTGATGACCTTGGAGCATCCGGGAAGGATTATTTCTACGGACATGGCAGGGTGAATGCGAGAAAAGCAGTCGGAGTGGCAAGGTATGTAGCTCCGGCTCAAGTTTCACAAGTATATGACTACTCTACATATGTAAGTGGAACCGTAGAAACAGATGATGACAGTTACATTGAAGTGAGCAATGGACAAGAAGTCATTGGGAACGGATATCCCTATTGGGGAAGTTTTGATATCGATATTCCAAAACAACCGGCAGGGACGACTCTATGGGTAACCGTGACAGACGGTGATACCACAAGTGAAGCAACGGCCATTACGGTAATGGACGGAACAAGCCCTGATGTTCCAACCGTGAACGAAGTAACCGACCGCCACACCTCCGTGATTGGGAAAGCGGAAGCAGGGGCAACGGTAGAGGTTAAAGCCGGATCGCAAATTATCGGATCTTCGACGAGTGATGGATCATTCACAGTCGGAATCGCTAAACAAAAAGCGGGAACGGAATTAAGCGTTTATGCCATCGACGGAGCTGGAAACCAAAGTGGATCAGCAGTGGTGACGGTAAAGGACAAAACAGCGCCAGTGAAACCAACCGTGAATCCAGTAGGAAACAACTCGACTACCATCACTGGAAAAGCAGAAGCGAACTCAACTGTGTATGCAAAAGTGGGTTCAACAGAGCTGGGTCGAGCAACGACTAACAGTAGTGGTGCTTATACCATTACAATCAGTAAACAAAAAGTAGGTACCGAAATAAGTGTATATGCAGCAGATGCTGCAGGAAATCAGAGTGAAACAGTAAAAGTTACTGTCGAAGACAAAACAGCACCAGCGAATCCGACTGTAAATCCAGTAGGAGATCAGTCCACTTCGATTACAGGAAAAACGGAAGCAAACGCAACTGTGTATGCAAAAGTCGGATCAACAGAGATTGGAAAGACATCTGCAAACGGCACAGGTGATTTTACTTTGGCGATCAGCAAGCAAAAAGCAGGCACGGAGATCAGTGTGTATGCAGTAGATGCAGCTGGTAACCAAGGTGAAGGAATAAAGGTGACCGTTGAAGACAAAACAGCTCCGGCGAAACCAATTGTGAACCCGATAGGAGACAACTTGACTGCTATCACTGGAAAAGCAGAAGCGAACTCTACTGTGGTTGCAAGAATTGGTTCAACAGAGTTGGGAAAAGCCACGACAAACAGTAATGATGTTTACAGTATTACAATCAGTAAACAAAAAGCAGGTACCGAAATAAGTGTGTATGCAGTAGATTATGCTGGGAATCAGAGTGAAACTGTGAAAGTTACAGTCGAAGACAAAACGTCACCAGCGAAGCCGACTGTTAACCCAGTAGGGGACCAGTCCACTTCGATTAAGGGAAAAGCGGAAGCAAATGCAACTGTGTATGCGAAAGTAGGATCAGCAGAGATTGGAAAGACATCTGCAAACAGCACCGGTGATTTTACTTTGGCGATCAGCAAGCAAAAAGCAGGCACGGAGATTAGTGTGTATGCAGTAGATGCTGGCGGTAACAAAGGTGAAGCGACAACTGTAAAGGTTGAAGATAAGACAGCTCCAGCAAAACCAACCGTAAATCCAGTAGGAGATAATTCGCTTTCTATCACTGGAAAAGCAGAAGCGAACACTAATGTGCTTGCTAAAGTTGGTTCAACTGAGCTTGGCAGAGCCACTGCGAACAGTAATGGTGATTTTACCATTACAATCAGTAAGCAAAAAGCGGGTACAGAAGTAAGTGTATATTCAGTGGATGCATCAGGAAATCACAGTGAAACAGTAAAAGTTACTGTCAAAGATAAAACGGCACCATCAAAGCCGACTGTAAATCCTGTAGGAGACCAGTCAACGTCGATTACAGGAAAAGCAGAAGCGAATTCCACAGTCTATGCGAGTATAGATTCAACGGAAATCGGGAAAACATCTGCGAATAATAATGGTGAATTCACGATTGCAATCAGTAAACAAAAAGCAGGCACCGAACTCAGTGTGCATGCAGAAGACCAAGCAGGTAACAAGAGTGCCATTGCTAAAGTACAAGTTGAGAAAGGAAAACCTCAACTGAAAACCCTGATCGGCACAACGAGGTATTCAACAGCTGGTGAAGTATCGAAGCAAGGGTGGGAAACATCCTCAACAGTATTTTTAGTTAACGGAGGTGCGATTGCAGATGGTTTAACCGCTACGCCATTAGCTTCTGCACACGACGCACCTATTCTACTGACAACAAAGGGGACGTTACCAGCAGAAACAGAAGCAGAATTAAAACGACTTGGCACGAAGGAAATTGTATTAATCGGTGGTAGCGGGGTTATCTCCGATGAGGTAAAAGGAGCTCTTGTGAAGCTGGGTTACAGTGTGTCTCGTATTGGAGGTAGCGATCGTTATGAAACCTCTTTACTCATTGCAAAACAGCTCGATAAATCAGTCGATGTGACGGAAGCGTATCTTGCTTATGGAAGAGGGGAACCGGATGCACTGTCGATTGCGGCCCAATCTGGAAAGGTGAAACAACCGATCATTCTTTCAGAGAAAAAGTCTGTTCCGAAAGCCACGTATGACTGGTTGAAATCAGAGGGTTTATCGAACGCTCACTTTATCGGGGGAGTGGCGGTACTTGATTCAGCCATCTTGAAAGAAATGAATAGCATCACAACGAAGAATGTGGAGGGCAACCGTATCAGCGGCCTTTCCCGACATGATACCAATGCGAAAGTGATAGAAAAATTCTACACAGAAAATCACTATCCAACCATTTTAATCGCCAAATCCGAAACAGCCAAACTGGTTGACGCTTTATCAGCGGGTCCGCTTGCGTCTAAACTTGGGGTTCCGGTTCTGCTCGTTTCACAAAAAGGACTGGAAAGATCTCAGATTGATACTATTGAAGGTAAGACTTCTTCAGAAGTTCATCAGATTGGTGGGGGGATTAATGAAGCAGTGGTTGGAGAGGTATTGAAGTATATGGATTGATGTGGAATAGTAAAGGAGCCAAAGGGGATAGGTCCCGTGGCTCCTTTTTTTTTCCTTATAAATGATTATTAAGGACACCTAATCATATCCGTCCTAAAAGCAGGATTCGTAAAAAATTTATTTTATAGTCGTACTTAAACTTAACTTGCCCTTAACCAAGTTAAGTTTAAGTACGACTATATATGAGAAAGCTGGGGGTTTCTAACAACAGAATGTTTCAGATAATGAATAAGGAACAGAGAAATGAAGTCTTAGCAAAGTTGAATACGTTAAAAGGTGTATCGGAAAAACAAATATCAAGGGTGACGTGAGTATCCAGGAAGGTGATTCAAAGAGGTTGATTATAGTGAGTATAGGAACCTGTCTCCTAGTCTCATTAGGCTCTCGTGTGAATCGTAAGTACACTATAAAGAACAAATTGTTCTCAATAATAAATAAAAAGATAAGATATGTAGAGATAAATAGAGAAAAACAACGATTTTTGTTCTTTTTAACGAATAAACGAACGGATTTGAAGTTTTTCAATCTATGACAATTGTCTTATACTTCAAGTGTAGGGTTCGTTAAAAAGAACAAAACAAACTTTTGAACGAACCAAATAATAGGATGAAAACGAGGAGGAATTTAGAAATGAGTATTAAGCAAAAATTAGGTTTAGGCGTAGCGTCGGCGGCACTAGGATTGGCATTGGTTGGGGGAGGTACATATGCGTACTTTAGTGACAGTGTAGAAACAAATTCTACATTTGCAGCAGGGACATTGGATATTAATGCAGCTCCAACTACAATTATTGATGTAAAAAATATTAAGCCAGGAGATTGGATGAATCGCTCATTCCAATTAAAGAATGATGGATCCCTTGATATTGCTAAAGTTTTATTGAAAACGGATTATACAGTTACTGATGCGAATGGTAACAATGCAGGAGAGGATTTTGGAAAACATATCCGCGTAAACTTCTTGCTCAATGCTGATAAGGGGGATGGAGTTATCTTCTATACCACTCTAGATCAACTTAAAAACATGACTCCAGATGCAATCGAAAATAATATCTTTATTCCTTGGTTAGAAGAAAGAGGGGGTAAATTAGCAGCTGGAACAACAGATACTCTTTATGTACAATATGAATTTGTTGAAAGCGGTGCAGATCAAAACAAATTCCAAGGCGATAAGTTACAACTTAAATGGACATTCGAAGGTAAGCAAGGCGCAGGTGTAGAACGTTAAGATAGAATAATGGAAAGGTGGGTCCCCACCCACCTTTCTTCTATTAATTATCAATTTAATTTTCTGAAGAAGCCAGGAAAATCTAGCTTCTGGCTTCTTCAAGAAATTAAACTATCACATATCCAAAGGATGTGATCTCCATAAGATACTCAAGAACAAGAAAACACAAAACCCAAACAAAGAAGTGGAGGCTTCTATGTCAGCTAATGGCCATCTGGTATGCCACTACCATTACGACTTCTTTTGTGGACGGCAGTACAGGTGCCTACTTTAACGATCAAGACCAAGTAACAGGTGTAATCACTGCAGGGTCTTGGAGTATTTGGGATAAGAGTTCATTGAAATTTCCTGCTAACCAAGATAGAACAGTTGAAGCATGTGCTCCGTTAGACATTTCTGCCCAAATAATAAATACAGGAAGTGAAATGCAAGGTACAACGGAATATGAAGTATTCTATGAACGTGGTGGAAAAAATCCTATGAAAGCCGGTGAAAAGATAAGGAGTGGGATGATTCAACCTATACCTGAAGGTGGAACTGACAAGATCATCTTTAACACAACTCAGCCAGGAGCATATAAATTCAAAGCCCTCCAACGCCCAGGGCACGGAAATAAAGAAGGTACCAGACATGAATTATGGAGTGAAACGATTACTATAAAGTGCGAACAAGCAAAACCAAATGCCCCTGATAAGGGCGGAGATGAAAGTATACCTGAGCCACCAGAGAAAATAGATAAAAAAGAAGAGCAGGAAGTAACCGAACCTGACACAGCTAATGATCAAAAGAAAGAGAACAATAAGGAAGAAGCTCCACCACGGGTAGAGGAAAAGCAAGAACCTGAACAACCTTCAGCCCCTGCTGAGCCAGAAACAGAACCAGAAGTGGAAGAACAACCCGAAGTTACAGGAGCAAGTGTCCAAAATTCAGAAGCGCCCCCATCCAAGGAAGAAGAACAGGTAGAACCATCTCCAGCTTCACCTGATAAAACTAGTAATCAAGAGTAAAAGAAAGGTAAGGTTGATAAAAAATGAAGCTAGCAAAAAGAATACTAAGTACGAGTATTACGGTCGTTCTGTATGCTGTATTGTTCATAATGATATTTGTTGTCGTTTCATCCAAGGCAGCCGGTGGGGAACCCCAATTCATGGGCTATCAAATAAAGACAGTATTATCAGGGTCGATGGAACCTGATATCCAAACGGGATCAATCATTGCGGTGAAGCCCGGGGGAGATATGACCCGTTTTAAAGAAGGCGATGTTATTACATTTAAAGAGAAAGAGAACATTCTCATCACTCACCGGGTTTTGGAAGTGATAAAGAGCGGAGAACATGTAATGTATAAAACAAAAGGGGACAATAACGACGCTCCGGACCTTGAACCTGTGCTATCTGAAAATGTAGTGGCAGAATACAATGGGTTCACGATTCCCTATATAGGATACTTCATGAATTTCATGAATTCGAAAAACGGTGCATTGATGTTCATCATCCCGGGAGTTTTACTCCTTTTATATTCAGGTTTTACGATCTGGAAAGCCATCTCGACCATCGATCTTTCAGCAAAAAAGGAAGATGCGATAGAGAAGAATGTATCTTAATTTGTTTTAAGAGAAGCGAGGGACGGACCTTTTGCTTCTCTTTTTTCATTTGTTTATAACAAGATTCACTTGAAAAAAGCTATCGTTCCGCAGTTAAAGCCACTCAAAATGAACCTCAGTCCAAAGGAATTATCTCTGTACTTAAGAAGCTCGTGTAAAGGCTGATTATGTAATGTAATCAGCTTTTTCCTGTTTTCTTGCCACTTGAAATATTGACCATGGTGAAGGAAGATGATCTGAAAGAACTTCTGATTCAATAGAGTTTCATCAATCCTTAATAGATTACGGGACCCTTTTCGGTAACACTTCACTATTCCTCTCATTCCCACGTTAGTGATATTCCTTATTTCTCTGCTATTTAAAACCTCTTTGGAACAATAACTTAAAATCCTCAAACTGTTAATATTTTACACTATCTTTTACAATAAAGAAGTACTACAAAAGTTATTCAGGGCGAGTTACATAGGTATTAACAAAACCGGAGCATGGATCATTTGTATTTCTTTTATTTTCTTGCTGCTCGGAGGTGGCATTTCTTCTCAGGAAGGGGTAGAGGAAGGTGGATATGTAAGCGTCCAGGACTATAATGGACAAGGATACACCCTCCCAAATAGAAAAGAAACCGACAAAATTGCAGAATCCAATCGTGGGGAAGTAGGAAAAGGTGCTGACGGATCGCGTGTTTACGGAAGAGGGACAAGTAGAGGACAGGATCAAGGGGGGATCATATCGTCTCATTTTTGAAAATGAATTTAATAAGCTGGATCGATTCCCCGGGGGACCTACAGGGTAGCGGTAAATGATAATGGAGTCCATAAAGAATCCTTTGAGGGGTTTAAAGATAATTCGATAGAAGAGGATGTTTTTCTGATGGATTAAGAATGTTTTAAGTTCAATAGTGGAGGTGTATACGTTCATGGTCACTAAAAATAAATGGTTTATATGCGGAATCGCCTTTCCATTGTTGCTAGGCGGATGTGCGAATGGGAATGGTGTGAATGAAAAAGAATATCCTAAAAAACAGGTGAAGAATCAATTTGTAAGTGTCCAGGAGTATATTGGAGAAGGATACACCCTGAAAAATGGGGAAGAAACAGACAAGATTGCCGAAGGCAAACGTGAAGAAGTAGAGAAAGCGGTAAAAGATTTTTTCTTGAAAGAATATAAGACAGAGGTACATGTCCATAATATTGTAGGCAATATAGACGGAGCTACAGTATTTGTGGAATCAACTAATCCTCTTCATTTTTACACGTATGCAGTTGTTCCAATCGATCAATCAAATAAAAAAATTCTGTCAGACGATGTGTTTTCTCAAGAAGGACAGGTGGAGGGTGCCATAACAGAAGGTTTATACAGAAAAATATTTAAAGACGAGTTTGATCGTTTGGAGGAGTATTTAGAGAAAATTGTAAAGGAAGAACCCGTTACTGGAAGAACGATTGAATCCCTTCAGAATGTTGGTGGATCAGGATATATGACACCTTATTACTTTTTATCTTCCTCCGTTTCAAATGATGAAGCAATTAAACCAGTTTATGAGCTATATATGGAAGATCCCCGGGTTAGTAGAGAAAAATTAAGGGCTGCTTACAATGAACAAGCGTTTATTCCTACTTATTTTGAGGTAGTCATTAATTTATTTATGAAAGATAAAGAAACTGACCCTGATGAGAAGGTATTTAATAGAGTTGTAAACGATATTGAAAGTATGGATGATATACCAAAAGGAACATACAGTATTTTCGTCAATGACAATACAGTCCTCAAACAGTCGTTTGAAGGGGTGAAAGAAAATTCCCTCGAAAAGACGACTCCGGATGAGATTTTTAAGGAGTAGGTACTCATACATAGAGGTTATGAAGAGAGAGGGATAAGACAAATATGAATGCTAAACATAAATGGGTTATATGCGGAATCGGACTTTTATTATTCCTTGGTGGATGTATGTATCAGGATAATGAAAAAAACAATGTTGATTCAAAAGAGGCTAACGGAGTATATAAAGATACTTTTGTGAGAGTGCAAGATTACAAAGGTGATGGATATGTCCTCAGAAATGGAGAAGAAGCAGATGAGATTGCAGAGGGAAAAAGTGATGAAGTAAAAAAAGCAGCTAAGGATTTCTTTATGGAAAAGTATAAAACAGATGTCAAAGTCCATAACATAGTCGGAAATGTGGATGGTGCGACAGTATTTGTTGAGTCGAAAGGACCCGTGCACTTTTTTACAACCGCTATAGTGCCAATCGATTTGAGTCGCAAAAGGGTATTAGAGGATGACGTTACGTCTTTGGACGGTGAAAGCGAGAGCGCCATTCAAGGAGGTCTATATCACCTTATATTTGAAGATGAATTTAATAACCTGGACCAGTATCTAAGTAAGATAGTGTCCGAAAATGAAGTGGTTGGGAAAAGGAAAGAATCACTGGAAAATGTCGGAGGGGCAGGTTATATGACCCCCTATTATTATCTATCCACTCCACCGGACGATAAAGCCATCCAACCTGTGTATGAGGCATATCTGAAAAATCCTGGCATACCCATCAGTGAACTTAAATCGCTATTTTCGAAAGCTGATTTCGTAGCAGAAGATTATAATATTACCATTCAGTTATATATGGAGAGTGAAAATGTAGAACCTAATAAAGAAATATTTAATAAAGTTCAGCAGGATATTAGGTCTATGAGCTTGATACCTAAAGGAAATTACAGTGTAATCATTAATGATAATTTAATTAACGAAAAAGTAGACGATGGGATTAAAGATAATTCTTTGCAATTAACGTTTCCGGATTCCATTGTAAAGAAGTAATGTTAAAGTGGTGAGCTGTGTGACCCACTATGATTATCTAGCTACTCCCGACCTGGTGATAAGCTTAAATTTCAGGAGATTTATTTTCAGAACTTATAGGTTATCATTTGAATAATTGGGGTAATTATACAAATATATGAGTCTGAAGACATAAGTTGAATATGTGAAATGAATAGGATGAAAGAAACGTAACGAAGAAGTCTGCTCCCCTACTTTTTTCCTGTTTTACTGGATTGCTCTAAGTATTACCCGATTGAACTGTTAATACTTTACAGACTTTTATACAATATAAAGGTAATTCTTTAATGAACCCATCCAATTAGGAGGATCAGACATTCATGAACAGAAAAAATAAGTGGATTATATATGGAATCGGACTTTCATTATTACTTGGAGGATGTATGAATATGGATAATGCGAATGGTAATGGTGTGGATGAAAAGGAAAGTGCACAAAATGAAGTGGCAGCTCAGTATGAAAGAGTGCAAGATTATAAAGGTGAAGGGTACACATTAAATAATGGTGAAGAAAACGGTAAAATTGCTGAAGCTAAAAGAGAAGAAGTAGAAAAAGCGGTCAAGGAATTTTTCTTAGAAAAATATAAGACTGAGGTAAAAGTTCATAATCTAGTAGGAAATGTAGATGGAGTGACGGTATTTGTAGAGTCGACAGGACCTGTCCATTTTTATTCTTATGCCATTGTTCCAATCAACCAGAAAACTAAAGAAATCATTTCCGAAGAAGTAAGGTCCCAGGAAGATGTTGTTGAAGAAGGAATTCGAGAAGGTTTGTATAGACTGATTTTCGAAGATGAGTTTATTAATCTGGATAATTATCTTGATGGAGTTGTATCCGAAAAAGAGGTAGTGGGTAGAACTGTTGAATCACTTCAGAATGTTGGCGGATCAGGTTTCATGACTCCCTATTATTCGATTACTTCATTTAATGGTGATGAGGCAATACAGCCAGTGTATGATTTATATATGGAAAATTCGAATACCAACATAGAAGACCTGAAAAATGCATTCGATAAAAAATCATTTGATGAACAATATATAAACATTAATATTATTCTATTTATGAAAGAGGATAAAGTATCTCCGAGTAAAAGTATTCTAGATAAAGTATCAAATGATTTAGAAAAACTGAATTCAATTCCTAATGGGACTTATCAAATCATAATCAATGATAATGGTGTACACAAAGAATCATCTGAGGGATATAAGGATAATTCAATAAAAACTGAATTAATTAAATCTAAATAAAGGTGATTTGGGATATGACTAAATTACAAAAACCACTTATACAAGAAGTAAATAAAATTAATATGGATAAAGATTTAGTTGAATTAGCTGGGTTAGTTGCTTATGAGCATCCAAAAGTTACTGACAAAGTAACCGTTAATGGTCATGACTATAAGGTCATAGACACAATGTATGAACACCCATCAGGACTTGATGCTCTAACAGTCGAGAACTTTAAGACAAAAGAAATTTCAGTAATTTATGTTGGTACAGATGCAGGTGCTGTAAACGGGAATCAAGATTTATTAACAGATGTCCAACTTTTAAGCGATTTGACACTCCCCCAACTGGAGGCAGCGGAAAGTTATCTCGCAAAAGTAGATAAGGAAAGTAAAAATAAAGGCGGAGTGAAATACGCCACGGGAAACTCTCTTGGTGGTCCATTAGCAACCTACGCCGTCAGAAATCGCCCAGATATTAAAGCAGTTACCCTAAACCCGGCACTTCTTCCAAAAGGGGTGATCGATCCTAACAAAAGCTACGACAACATCACCAATTACTTCACCAACTATGACGTCTTAACCGGAACTCTCATTGCCCTGAATCTTGATTCGCGAATTCCAGGAAAGAGATACGATATTTCGACAGGGATACCGGTGATCGGCGAGAAGTTCAGTATCCTGACAAACAATCATACGGGGTATACCGATGGTGGGAAATACGTAATTGGTCTAGATGGGGAACCTGGTTACGGTGAAATCCATGTTGAAGCCGATGCCCACATCATGACTAGCATCTGGACGGGGGAACCCCTCTATGGCGGTCATTCGGAAAGGATCGAAATCAATCGTGAGAATCTTAACCTGTTGGCTGAGGCCCTGGCAGGTGATGTCACCACAAGGTTGGGGTATGCCAGGGATTACTTGATCCATTCACAGGAAATCGCCCAGCATGAGGGAGACCGGTACTCCGAGCGGTTGAGCCGCCTGCAGATGATCTTTGAGGATTCCTTCGAAAATTTGATCGGGAACCCTTTATTCATAGGCATCACGACGACGGGACATCGTTTGACCTCGGAGATCGACCATCTTATTTCTCTTTTGAATATGGCTGAAAACGCCAGTAAATCTCTCAATGGTGTTTTGAATTCCCCACCTGTCGAACTCGTGGAGCACTTATTCAACCGAAGCGTCAGTGTCGAAAGTATTTTCGGTCAGGCCCGGAATCAGCTGCTTGAATTCAAACAGGAGATTACCAGTTTGACAGGATTCCTGCAGAACATCCTTCATAAAGAAATTCCTGAGCTATTTAGCGGGGGGAAAGAAACCTTGGAGGATCTTCTTGTGAACGAGATGCTGGCACACTATAAGATTATCAACTTCAATAGTGCGCAGATGAATAGTCACATAGCGGAATTTCAGAGTCAGGTTGGGGACCTTGCAAAAAACTTTGGAGAACGTGATTCTTCTTTAAGTGCAAGCATTTCAGGGGGGGCCTCGGTTCAACATGAAGTAGTGATGCCGAAGAAGAACGACTACGTGCTGGAAACGTCTCATCACATGCTTATCGGTATGAAGGTGAAAGAGATCTACCTGGATGGATCCTTTGAAGCTTTCAAGGGAGTTTCACACCGTTTTCTATTGCCGCTATTGGGAGGTTTGACTGGGCTTGCTTTTGCCATCGAAAACACATTGGAGGTCATCTCCGCTCAAATCAATGGTGCCATGAATATTGCCCTAAGTGGGACGGTTCCTGGAAAGCTCATCAGCATCTTCTCTGATTTCGATGACAAAATCCGCTCGTACGTTTCTTCCGCACTGGAGCCGATCGATGAGTTGGCTGCGACCATTGAAGGACTCCGAGACGGATTGACCCGATTGACGATTGGATTCCCGGCGTTACTGGACAGCTTCAGACCTTATATCGACTCGGCGATTTTTGATTTGACGAGCTACTCCAATATCCATATTTACAATGTATCGGCCATGGCCATCCATGAAGAAATGGAAATGCTCTTTGACGACATCGTCCACCAGCTCAGTCAACATAAAGGAAATTCGATTGAAGCATTATGTGAAATTTCACAACGAGTGAAAGATAACATGATCCAACTTCGTCAACAAGTGGATCGTGTGACATTGTAGGAACAAGGCATCCGCTTGTTCCTATTTTTTTTTGGCTCTTTTGCAATCGGTAGATGAGAAACGTCGACTTGAATGATTGCTGCTTCCGGGCGCCCCGACAAAGAAAATTTGACACGAAGGATCAATTAATCGTAATGAGGATCAATAAATCAAAATCAGGATTAATAATCTCAAAACAGGATTGAAAATTGCCCAATCCGGATCGATTTATCTGCGAGAGGGTTCCGTATCAGGGGCAAAAAGCCATACCGGCCCCCGCCAATCCGTTCAGCTTCCCCCTCCAGCTGAAAAAAAGACAATCTTAAGTCATTTTCCGTCCATAAGCATATAAAATATAGCCGTTGGACCTTCAATTGAGCAAAGTCTCAACCAAGAGAGTGAACCTGCAGTGAAATTATCTACTACGATAAAGCGGTCGCTATGTTTACGTTAATAATAGGTAAAAAATCCCCCTTTTGTCATATAGCCACTCCTTTGAATTTATTGTAAAATAAAAAAGACAGAAAATTGCAAGCGTTTGCACTAGTTCGAAATAACTACATTAATATTGATCTCACATTTTTTTAACTCTTTGTGCAAACGTTTCCACAATCATCAAGAGCACTTCTATTATTCTATTAATCCAATTTAAGAGGGGGAAAACATGAATGGGAAATAAGACAAAGCGTCGATTCTCGATTTTTATGACTTTGATGATACTCATCAGTCTGTGGTCACCGTTTGCACCGGCAGCTTCTGCTGTCGCGGATGGAAATACCACGACTGACGCAGCTGATACGGGTGAACGCACAGTACGCTTCACATATGAGCGTGAAGACCAAACGTATGACGGCTGGAATATATGGGCCTGGAACACAGGAGTAAAGAATGATCAAATCAACTTTGACTCCTATGAAAACGGAGTGGCGGTAGCGAACATTGCCGTTGCACCTGAAACAGAGCAATTCGGTTTCGTTCTTCGCAGTACCGAGGACTGGAATACGGCGGAGAAGGAGTTTGGCGATCGTTTTATAAAAGTGAACAAAAACGACACCCTCACCAAGGCGTACATAACAAGCGGTGTCGAGGAAATCCGCATTGTGCCTGATGGATCGGCCCCGGTCATCGATCAGGGGAATGCGACGTTCTATTATCGTGATAAAGAATTGTTCGCAAACGATACGATGGATTCAATCGAAAAGGTAGAGTTGAAGTACAACGGGGAAACAAAGGAAATGACGTATGAACCAGAGAATGAGAGATTCGTTCTATCATACGAGAACATTCCGAATGGAAAGAACCCGTACTCATTCCTGGTCACAAAAGACGGTGAAACGACAGAAGTAAGTGACCCTTACAATTCAATGGACGGGCAATCATTTCTTGATTTCCAAAAAGCTGATCTGACGGTTACTGGTTCAGTGGCTCCAACTGCTGTGGACTATAATGAGAACGCTGTCTTGACGGTTGATGTAGCTGGACTGACAGAGGATGTGAAAATCCAAAAGATCACGGCAGATGTTTCTTCACTTGGCGGATCAGAGAAACTTGAAATCGATCCTTCATTAAAAGAAGTGACATTAGCCGTCGATGATGACATTACGGCAGGGACGAAAACGATTCCTCTGACCGTAGTGGATTCATACGGGAACTATTATGAGGGAACGACTGAAATCGAAGTAAATGCAAGACAGTCTGTCGGCGATTCGGATCTTGATTGGGATGAATCTATTATTTATTTTATGCTGACAGATCGATTCTTCAATGGGGATACGTCGAATGATGATCCTTACAATTTGAATTATGATCAAAGCAAACGCGGTACGTACCAGGGTGGAGATTTCAAGGGAATCACGGAGAAACTTGATTACCTTGATAACCTTGGCGTGAATACGATCTGGATCAGTCCGGTCGTTGAAAATATTAAGTATGATGTCCGTTCCGTTGAAACAAACGGGGAATCGGATCAGCCTTATTTTGGTTACCACGGCTACTGGGCGAGTAACTTCGGTGAGCTGAATCCTCACTTTGGATCAATGGAGGAGTTCCATACCTTAATCGATGAGGCACATGACCGCGGCATTAAAATCATGGTCGATGTGGTCTTGAATCATACGGGGTATGGGTTAAAAGAGATCGATGGTGACTTAGCCACCGATCAGCGTCCACCAGGTTACCCGACGGATGCAGAACGCAACAAGTACAGCGACATCGTACGCCAAGGCAATGTTGGCACGGATGAAGTTGTCGGAGAACTAGCAGGATTACCAGACGTCATCACGGAAAATCCAGAAGTCCGCCAGCAAATCATCGATTGGCAAACGGATTGGATCGAGAAAGCGACAACGGCAAAAGGGAATACGATCGATTATTTCCGCGTCGACACTGTGAAACACGTGGAAGATGCTACGTGGATGGCCTTTAAAAACGCCATCACGGAAAAAATGCCTCAGCACAAGATGATTGGTGAAGCTTGGGGAGCAAGTTCAGACAATCAGCTGGGATATCTTGATACCGGAATGATGGACTCCCTTCTGGACTTCGGTTTCAAAGGTATAGCTAAAGATTTTGTAAACGGCGACCTGAAAGCAGCCAATGATAAGCTGACGGCACGAAACGGAAAGATTGATAACACGGCAACACTCGGTCAATTTTTAGGAAGTCATGACGAAGACGGCTTCTTGTATTCGTTAGGCGGAGATGAAGGCAAGCTGAAAGTGGCCGCTTCACTTCAGGCAACGTCGAAGGGGCAGCCGGTCATTTATTATGGTGAAGAACTAGGGCAAAGCGGTGCAAACAATTATCCTCAGTATGATAACCGTTATGATTTTGCCTGGGATGATGTAGAAAATAATGACGTGTTAGAGCACTATACGAAGATTTTAAACTTTAGAGGGGCACATTCCGATGTGTTTGCTAAAGGGGAGAGAAAGACTGTCGGTGGTTCGAATAGCGATAAATTCCTCGTATTCTCCCGTGACTATAAAGAGGACTCTGTCTACGTTGGGTTGAACGTGGCGGACGAAGCGAAAGAGATCACGTTGACAGTGGATTCTCCGGATGCAGTCGTGACGAATGCGTATTCCGGTGAGACATTCAATGCTGACGGAGGAAATGAGATTACGATGACTCTACCTTCCAAAGCAGACGGCGGTACCGCATTGCTGACCGTTGAAGGCGGTAAGATTACAGGTGCTGAAGCTGGATCAGGTTCAGGGGGAGAAGATCCTGAAGTAGAGCCGGTTCCGGAAAACAACATCCGCATCCACTATAACCGTACCGATGGAAATTACGAAAACTACGGTGCATGGCTATGGAATGACGTGGAATCACCATCGGCAAACTGGCCGACAGGTGCTACCATGTTTGAAAAGACCGACAGCTACGGCGCGTACATTGACGTACCACTTGCTGAGGGTGCGAAAAACATCGGCTTCCTTGTAATGGATATTACAAAAGGCGATGCCGGTAAAGATGGTGGAGATAAAGGATTTACGATCCCTTCACCTGAGGTAAACGAGATTTGGATCCAACAAGGATCGGATAAAGTGTATACGTATGAGCCGGTTGATCTGCCGGAAAACACGGTGCGTATTCATTATGAGCGTGAAGACGGGAATTATGAAAACTTCGGTTTATGGACGTGGGGAGACGTGAAGAATGCCCCTGCCACGTGGCCGGCAGATGCCATTGATTTTACGAAAAAGGACCGTTATGGTGCTTACGTAGATGTTGAACTTAATGAAGGTGCTAAAAGCCTTGGATTCCTGGTAGTGAATGAAGCTACGGGAGAGAAAGATGGCGGAGACAAGTCCTTCAACTTACTGGATAAATATGATCATCTGTGGGTGAAGCAGGGTGAAGACAATGTCTACATTTCCCCACATGGCGACGTAGCAACGGGACTGATTTCTTCCGAGGTCATTTCTGACGATACGATCCGTCTGAACTTCACGATGACAGATGGTTTGACAGAGGAAGCGTTATTGTCCGGTTTAGCCATGAAAGACAGTGCCGGATCCGATGTGACAGTGGAAAGTGCTGAAATCACCGGAGACAAAACAGTGGAAGTAAAAGCTGATTTTGACCTGGAAAAACTGCCGTTATCCATCACCTACTCAGGCAGAACCGTTAAAGCGGCAGCTGGCTGGAGACTGATCGATAACAAGTATGCCTATGATGGTGACGACTTCGGTGCCACATATAATAAAGGAAACGCGACCTTAAAACTATGGGCACCGAAAGCAAGCAAGGTAGTCGCGAACTTCTTTGATAATAAAGATGCCGCAAAACCAATCGGCAGTGTGGAACTGACCCTTGGTGAAAAAGGTGTCTGGTCAACAGACGTAAAAGCGAATGACTTAAAGGTGAAAGATTTGAAAGGTTACTACTATCAATATGAAGTAACCAATGACGGCATAACGAAAAAAGTATTGGATCCTTACGCGAAATCAATGGCTGCTTTTACAGTAAATACAGAGGGTAAAGCTGGGCCTGACGGCGATAATGTCGGGAAGGCAGCGATCGTCGATTTAACAGGAACCGATCCTAAGAAATTCAGTCATGCTTCCATTGATGGCTATGAAAAACGTGAAGATGCGGTCATTTACGAAGTCCACGTCCGTGACTTTACGTCCGACCCTTCAATTGAAAAAGATTTGAAGAAGGAAAGATGGGGCACCTATGACGCCTTCATCAAAAAGCTTGATTATATCAAGTCAATGGGTGTGACACACGTTCAACTGCTTCCCATCATGGCCTGGTACTACGGCGATGAAACGAATATGGGCGAACGGGAGCTTGAGTATTCAGCGGGAGGAAATGAATACAACTGGGGCTATGACCCTCACAGTTATTTTTCCCCGGATGGTGCGTATTCACAGGATGCCACTGATCCACAATTACGAATCGAAGAAACGAAGCGATTGATCGACGCGATTCATGACAAGGGTATGGGTGTCGTCCTCGACGTGGTCTACACGCATATGGCTAAAACAAGCACACTGAACGATATCGTTCCAAACTACTATGCGTTCCAGGACGACAAAGGAAACTTCCTTGGAGGTTTCGGAAACAACCTGGCAACCAACCATACCATGGCTGAAAAGCTGATGGTCGACTCAGTGAAATACTGGTTTGACGAATACAAAATCGATGGTATGCGATTCGATATGATGGGCGACGCAACCTACCCATCCATTCAAAAAGCCTATGACGCAGCGGCTGAAATCAACCCGGATGCATTGTTCATCGGTGAAGGCTGGAGAACATTCGCCGGTCACTTATCCGATCCTTCATTAGAAGGAATGGGAGCGGATCAAGATTGGATGGACAAAACCGACGACGTAGGAGTCTTCTCAGACGAAATCCGTAATGAACTGAAATCCGGATTTGGTTCAGAAGGGGAGCCGCGATTCCTGACAGGTGGGGCACGCGACATTAACACGATTTTTAACAACATCAAAGGACAGCCTGGAAATACGGCAGACGACGACCCGGGCGACATGGTCCAATACATTGCTGCACATGACAATTTGCCTCTATACGATGTCATTGCCCAATCGATCAAAAAGGACCCGGCAATCGCGGAAAACAATCTGGAGATCCACAAGCGAATCCGCCTTGGTAACTCCATGATTTTAACATCACAAGGAACGGCCTTTATCCACGCTGGCCAGGAATACGGAAGAACCAAGCAATGGCTAGGGGAAGGCGTACCGGAACAGAAATATCATGAGTTGGAAGACGAAGAGGGCAACCCATTCGGTTACTTCATCCACGACTCATATGATTCATCGGACGCCATCAATAAGTTTGACTGGGAAAAAGCAACGAATAAAAAGAAATACGAAATCAATACAACAACCAGAGAGTATACAGAAGGTTTGATCAAGCTAAGAAGATCGACCAATGCTTTCCGATTGGGTGAGAAAGAGCTGGTTGATCAGAATGTATCACTGCTTGACTTGCCTGAAATCCAGGATACAGACTTGTTGCTAGCTTACAAGAATGCATCTACAGATGGTACGGGTGAGTACTACGTATTCGTCAATGCGGATAGCGAAGCGCGTACCCTATCGGTGGGTGACTATGACTTCTCTAAAGGTAAGGTTGTAGTAGACAACGACGAAGCGGGAACTAAGCCGGTTTCTAAGAAGTCTGGCTTTACATTGACCAAAGATACTTTGACTTTGGATCCTTTGACCACTGTTGTGATCAAGGTGGATGAGAAGGGGAAGAAAAAGAAGCAATAGTATGATAGAAATGGATAAAAACAAACAACCTCAACCCTGAGAGAAAGGGTTGGGGTTTTGTTTAGGATTGAGACTATTTAAAAAAGTGTTGCAGAAAGAAGAATCCAGCCAGTGTCATTTTTAAACAAACGTATGATTGATTGCTGAATCTCTATAAGTAATGGCACAAAATCAACTTAATAAACGTTTGTTTAATATTGAAAACATCTTAGCAACGGAAGGAAACATCGACACGATGGTTATTTTAAAAACCAAACCTTTGAAGTTCTTTTTAACGGATTTATTATCTCGTATAAATCGGTCATCTGTAATATAATAGACTTATATGTTCTTTAAAAAGAACAAGAAATATCTTGTATAATGAACAGGGAGGTCCATTCCATGAGGCAACTTCTTCTTTACATCGCAATTATAAACCTCTTAGATGCATTTCTGACCATGTATGGGCTACATTTCGATTACATGACAGAAGCCAATCCTTTAATGAATAATCTTTACTCCGCCAGTCCCTGGTTATTTCTCCTATTGAAAGGTGGGCTTTCTCTCTCCTTATTTATTCTTCTTTACAAACTCCATCCGGATAAAAAGTTTTCTAATGTCTTACTCAGTGTCTCAGTCATTGCGGCAGCCTCTTATAGTTTTACCTGTATGATGCATGGTTATTGGCTAATGGAGGTTATCTGAACTGAAGGGCGGAGACGAGACCCGGGACAGCTATAACGTCTCATTCACATAGGGGCGAATGACTATGTACTTTCTCTTCTATTTGGAGTCGCTTGATAGCCAAAAAGAAGAGAGCGAATTAGTTTTCCGGACAATAGGAGAGGCTTGTTGTCCCTAAACAATGATCCGGGACACCGGACCTGTCCCTCCGTCCCTTAACAACCCAATGTTATTATTGGTTTCAATAATCGAAGAATCGTTTATATGCCTGTAACGAATGCTTTCCTTCCATACATAGTCAGAAGGAGTGCTACTTTCCTGTTCCTCCTGAAATAGATCAAACTGATGATCACAGTACCGGTAGATCGTCCGGTCGGTCCTTTTTCTGGCATTTAAGGCAATGATGAATTTCATGATGGCACCCCAAATCCCTGTATAGCTCATATTCTTGATCGGGCTGCTTGTGAACTGATGAATCGTAAGGGTCCGGCCATCACGAAAGGTAATATCAGATGTAACGGACGAAGCCGAATGCACATCGCCTGATAAGATGATGCAGTCACTTGGGTTCCAGGCTAATACCTGATGAAGGAAGTCGCTAAAGCCTTTCCCGTTGTATTTCCATGCTTCTAAATCAAAGTCGCTTTGGACAGGTAAACCAAACGTCCTCAGTGGAAGCATATAGTCATGTAGAAAGTTTTCAATTAATCCGATTCCGTAAAGGGGAGCAGGGGATACAAGGATTAAGGGCTCACCTTCATTCCAACCAGACGCGGTCAGTTTAGTGGAAATCCTGTACCATCCCTCCTGATTAATAAGGTTTGGACTATATCTTTCTTCATCTATTCGTCTTCCTACCTTCACAGGCTTTGGTTTATTCACATAACCGCGCTGGGTCCTTGTATCAAGAAATACAGCCTTTGGTGCAGTGGGGGCGGTGAAATGCCAAGATTCATAGTTCCATAGAGCCTGTACCCAGTTGGAGTGGGGGAGTGAACCGGGATGAAAAGAGTCAAAGTAGGTTTGCATGGTTTGACCGAAATGGGTAAACGTATCGGGCTCATTTCCCCAGCCTTGAAAAAGCCAATAGGATGCCAAGCCGTTACTAATGACATGTCTTCCTAAAGGAGCGTTCCAAACGCTCGTTTTCCAATCCTGTGTCAGGTTCCAATCATCTGTCATATCGTGGTCATCAAACATCATATAGGTCGGGGTATTGGCCAGTACTCTTCTGACAGAATACAAGGCTTCCTCCAGATGAGCCAGTTCTTTCATCTGCTTTTGGTAGCGGTCTTGAAGCCGCCGATATTCCGTTTTATGCTCTTTGCTTTGACAATCCTTAAAAGCGAAATAGACTTCATTCTTATCAACTGCTTCTTGAAAGGTATCGAACATCTCTTCCTTATGTGCGAGCCCCCATAATGAGGGACTCCACGACAAAATATACATGGCTGCATAGTCACTCAAGCTTAACAGATGATTTGCCGCTTTTCTGGAAGTGAATTTGCAAAAGTGTTCCGTCATATATTGCCTGCCATTGATTTGTTGAAGTCCCTGTCTAAAAGGCTCTTCTTCTAAGCGAGGGTCGACGGCACATAGGTCTTCCTCTTGTCCCACCAGCTCTTTTCCGAACCTTGTTATGATTTTAAAAATGGGATCTGCCACATCATCAGCATATATTTGATCTCCCATTAAAAATAGAGAGGAAGGTCTGTCAGTACGAATATAAGACGATGCAATGACATGATCTGCTGCTGACAACACATCCGCACCCTCCCCGTGGAGCTTTCGACATGAACCGTATAGAATATTCGATGGAGTTCCTTCGTTAATATAAAAGGTAGGGTAAGCGAGATTTTCGTAGACAATCGAGTGTGGATGAGTAGGGGAGAGTAAGTCGAAGCTGCCCAGGTCCAGTGTTCCATTACTATTATCAAACAATAAATTGTATCCTAATAACTTATTTGTAGGAAAAGATCCGGTTTGTGGAAAAACGTTTATTAAACTTATATATAAGTTCTTTCCGGCTTGTACCGTTTTCGTCTCAGTTTCACAGGCTATGCTCGTATAGTCGAAACATTGAGATTCGTTACCCTGTTTTATCTTAAATAACTCCGCTTTAATACCATATGGTTTGCTCAATGCAATCCAAATAAAAGCTTGTTCAGGTTCTACCCGACGAACAATCGGACCGCACAAAATCGTTGGAAGCTCCATGAATCCATCACCTCATTCATAATCTACTACTATCGTATTCAACTCATAAAGATAGTGTGTAAACAAGCTTAAGCCTGAAAAAGAGGTCCGTCCCACATCGCTTTAAAGCGATGAGGGACGGACCTCTTTTATGAAATTATTGGGTGCGTGCAAAATTAAATTTGAAAACCGGAATTGATACTACAATTTAATGAGGAAGAAGAATTGAAGGGGAATCTTAGTTGCTAATAGTTTAAATATGACGATGTAGTGATACTTTACTGAATTCTTCAATATGGGAGAGCAGGAGGGCCTTGTAGTTATTAAAAGAATTAAAAAAACACCATTTTGGAAGGATTAATGAATTTCCTATTGATATAAGATTTAAAAATGTGGTATATTCTTTTTCGGCTTACAAAAATGGTAAGCTTAGTATGGCAAAAAAAGTTCTCGTTTTTTGTTAACTAGAAGTTGACTTCTACGAAATTAGCTGATATAGTTATACATGTCCTTAAGCGGGACGTTAAGAAAATATGGCCCATTGGTCAAGCGGTTAAGACACCGCCCTTTCACGGCGGTAACACGGGTTCGAATCCCGTATGGGTCACCAATTTGGAGGATTAGCTCAGCTGGGAGAGCATCTGCCTTACAAGCAGAGGGTCGGCGGTTCGATCCCGTCATCCTCCACCA
>NZ_CANKZT010000006.1:0-206555 GCF_947488365.1 uncultured Rossellomorea sp.
CAGCTCCGGCGGCTAGAGGCTCGAGGTCATAAGTCAAACATGCCAAAAAGGCAAAGAACGCCTTTCCGGCATGTTCGCCTTATGCTTGTCGCCTCTGGGCGAGCCGCCTGCGCTTTAGATATAAAAAGGGACCGACAGCGTTCGTCGGTCCCGGAGACAACATGTTACAAGTTAAAAATGGTTAGGTAAAGCATAACACACTATCGGTGGAATACCTAAAGATATTTGAAAAGAATTTGCTGGGGGTATAATTCCATTGAATAGAATCGACACTTTCCTATGAGAATAAAACTAAAGAAGGAATAAATGAGGTAGTGAAATGAGTATAAAACAATTTACGGATTATAAGCTTAGTAATGAAATTGTAAGGGCTCTATCCGGTTTAGGGTATCAAGCTCCAACCGAGGTTCAATCCAAGGTGCTTCCATTGGCTCTGGAGAAGAAGGATCTTGTTGTGCGTTCCCAAACAGGAAGCGGTAAGACAGCCTCTTTCGGGATTCCGATTTGCGAGATGGTACAGTGGGAAGAGAATAAGCCTCAAGCCCTTGTGCTGACGCCAACACGTGAACTCGCGGTTCAAGTAAAAGAAGACATCACAAACATCGGTAGATATAAGCGTATCAAAGCGGCTGCCGTGTACGGGAAATCTCCTTTTCAACGACAAAAACTTGAGCTTAAGCAGAAAAATCATGTCGTAGTAGGCACTCCCGGTCGTGTTCTCGATCATATTGAAAAAGGAACATTCCCACTGGATAAGCTTTCGTACCTTGTAATCGACGAAGCCGATGAGATGCTTAACATGGGGTTTATCGAACAGGTGGAAGCGATTATTCAGGAGCTGCCGACTGAGCGGGTAACGCTGACATTCTCAGCTACATTACCAGAGGATGTGGAAACACTTTGCCATAAATATATGAAGAAACCAGTTCACATTGAAATCAAAGCAACGGGTATTACGACAGATAAAATCGATCACTCTTTGATCGAAGTGAGAGAGGAGAATAAGCTGACTCTGCTGAAAAACGTCACAACTGTTGAAAATCCCGATAGCTGCATCATCTTTTGCCGAACAAAAGAAAATGTTGATACATTATGTGATGAGTTGGATCGATCAGGGTATCCCGTTGATAAAATTCATGGCGGTATGATTCAGGAAGCGCGCTTTGAAGTGATGGACGATTTTAAAAGAGGGGAATTCCGGTACCTGGTGGCAACGGATGTGGCAGCCCGTGGAATCGATATTGAAAACATTACACATGTCATCAATTATGATATCCCCATGGAAAAAGAAAGTTATGTTCACCGCACGGGAAGAACGGGCCGCGCAGGTTCTGAAGGGAAGGCGATCACCTTCTGCACACCGTATGAAGATAAATTCCTTGCCGAGATTGAAGACTATATCGGATTTACGATTCCAAAGCTGCAGTCGCCGTCGGAAGAAGCAGTGTCAAAAGCCAAAGCGGATTTTGATCGGAAATTAGACACGGAACCTGATTTTAAATCAGACAAGAGTGAGCAATTGAACAGAGGTATCATGAAGCTCTACTTCAATGGTGGGAAGAAAAAGAAAATCAGGGCAGTCGATTTCGTCGGAACAATTGCGAAACTTGATGGCGTGACTGCTGACGACATCGGGATCATCACGATCCAGGAAAACCTTTCGTATGTGGAGATATTGAATGGCAAAGGGCCGTTGGTCTTACAAGCGATGAAGAAAACCACAGTCAAGGGTAAGATGCTGAAGGTTCATGAAGCGAGGAAATAAATAATCTATAAAAGAGATCATATCATGCAGCGAATTTATGAAAATTCGCTGTTTTTTTATGTTTTGGGACATAAATGATGAGTGAATTAGAGAAAAAAGGTGAGGTGATAGTCCTTTGGGTGATAAAAGAGGGGGACATTCTTTAAGGGTTCTTGATATATCAGCGAAATCATGATTTTATCAGCGATATTTTCAATATATCAGCGAAATCTCAAATTTATCAGCGAACTCAGACATTCAAAGCATTAAAAGATAGGCCCAACCAGCGTCCAGTTATCTATCGCTGCGTCCCGATATAATCTGAGATCCATTTAACGGCGGAATTCTGATGTTAACGGCGAAATTTCAAAAATAGCGGCGAAACTGCCACAACGGTATAAGTGGGACACGGTGCCTGTCCCCCTGTCCCAACAAAAAAACGTTATTGAAAAATAATGTTGTAATCGTTTTCAATCTGTTGTATTATTCAGTTAAAGGAAATCCGAAACGTTTTGGGAGATGTGTAAGTGACTACGATTAAAGATATTGCCAGAGTAGCCGGGGTATCCGTTACGACGGTGTCAAGGGCGTTAAATGGATATTCAGATGTCAATGAAGACACGAGAAAGAAGATTGCAGAAGTTGCCAAAGAGTTAAATTATAGTCCAAATTCGATTGCCCGAAGTTTAGTTATGAAAAAGTCGAAAACGATTGGATTACTCGTTTCCGGATTTACAAAGGAAAGTGTGAAGGATAATTTCATCGTGGAAGTGCTGGCGGGCATTAATGAATTTGTTTCCGGTTCTGACTACGATCTTGTCCTATTCAACACCAATTCTTCGAAGCAGCGTGAAAAGACGTATACTCAACTTTGCAGGGAAAGAAGAGTGGACGGGGTCATAATCCAGGGGATTCGCACCGATGATCCTTATTTACATGAAGTCGTCGAAAGTGATATTCCTTGCGTATTAATTGATATTCCCCTTGAGTCCGGGAATGTGAGTCATGTGACAACGGATAATGTATTAGGAGCTGAGAAAGCCGTTCAACATTTACTCGAAAATGGTCACAAGAACATCGGGATGATTAATGGACATGAGTTTGCGTTTGTTAGTCAGCAGCGATTGGAAGGGTATAAAAACGCTTTGCAAAAAGCAAGGGTAGAACTCAATACCAACTACATCGTGAATGGTAAGTTCACAGAAGAAAGCGGAAAGAAAGCAGCTAACACATTATTGACCTCACATCCTGAAATAACAGCTATATTTTGCGCAAGCGATTTAATGGCCATTGGAGCGATGAGTGCAGCGAAAGAGTTGAAGATACAGGTGCCAGAAAAACTTTCCATTGTCGGGTATGATGATATACTGCTTGCTTCCTATGTTAGTCCCAAGCTGACAACCATCCAACAAAATAAGTTTCAGCTGGGGTATGAAGGGGCAAGATTATTGCTCGACTTATTATCAAATCAATCCAAGACCCATCGAATGGTGTTGGAGACAAAGTTAATCAAAAGAGAAAGTACGAATCATAGAAATGAATAAACGTTGGTGAAAGTCTTCAAAAGGAAGAGGAGTAAAAGCCAACTTTTATTTAGGGGGTAATCCGAAACGTTTTGGAAATGGATATATTTTTTTTGCCGGATTTCCAAAACGTTTCGGAAAACAGGAAAACACCGATATGACTCACTAACAAAAACGAAGCGTTATGAAAGTAGGAGGAACCAATATGAACTACAGAGTGATTAAAGAAAACAACTTATTTCTTCTTACAGATGAGCAGGGAGATATCGTTTCAGATCACAGTTATGGACTTGGTTTATACAAGAATGACACGAGGTACCTTAGCAAGTTGAATGTAAAAATAAATAATGAAAAACCGATTCTATTACATTCGGATGGATCCGAAAACTATATGTCTACGATTCTATCGACGAACCCCCACCAAGAGGAGGAGGGAAATCTTATTCTCTGGAGGGAATCAGTAGAAATTGAACGTAAGCGCTTTATTTATGATGATGTGTTATATGAAACGATTACGACGAAAAACTATTACCCAAAGCCGGTCTCGTTTGAGTTGAATATAGAAGTCGATGTGGACTTTAACGATATGTTCATCGTACGCGGGTTCCAAACTGGGAACGTAGGAAAGAGAACAGGTCAGAACGTTGAGGATCAATCCCTCACCTTCCAATATGAAGGAGCAGACGATATCAATCGTGCGACAAAGATTCAGTGGGATGCCAAAGCGAAAAACGTGAAGGAAAATGGAGAGATTACTTTCCAGGTTGATCTTCAGCATGAGGAAGAACAGTCCATTACGTTTATGATTGTGCCACTGGAAAATGTAGAAACCAGAGATGACATTTTACCTGTCGAAGAGGCTCTTCAAAAATTAAAAGTCTCTTATAAAGAATGGTCCGCTCAGTTAACGAAAGTAGAAACGGATTACCAGCCACTTCAACGCCTGGTGGACAGAGGATTGTCAGATCTTAGAGTGTTACTGACCGACACTGGATACGGAAAGTTTCCTGTAGCTGGTCTGCCTTGGTTCGGGGTTCCATTCGGAAGAGACAGTCTGATTGCGGCCCTGCAAATGATTGCCTTCGAACCACAGGTTGCAAGAGGCACCCTGTTCACCATGGCCAGTGAGCAAGGGACGAAGGTGGATCCTTGGAGAGACGAACAGCCGGGCAAGATCATGCATGAAATACGCTACGGGGAGCTTGCCAATACGAACCAGATTCCGTTCACGCCTTATTACGGAACGATTGATGCAACACCGTTATTCCTTGTTCTTTTAACAGAGTATGTGAAATGGACCGGTGATTTGGATACGTTCCATAAGCTTGAAGATAATGTGAAGAGAGCTCTTGAATGGATTGACCAGTACGGAGATCGTGACGGAGATCTATTCGTTGAGTACCATCAGGAATCATCCAAGGGAATTGCCAACCAGGGCTGGAAGGATTCCGGGGACTCCATCGTTCATCGAAACGGGGACTACGCTGATACGCCGATTGCCTTAGTAGAGGTCCAAGGATATGTGTATCAGGCGAAACGTGGATTGGCTGCTGTTTATGAAGCACTTGAGAATATTGAAACGGCTTCTAGATTAAAAGCAGAAGCGAAAAACCTGCAAGAACGATTTGAACAGGAGTTTTGGATGGACGACCAGGAATTCTACGCCATCGCCCTTGATCAAAACAAAGAAAAGGTAGGTACGATCACTTCCAATCCAGGGCATGTTTTATATTCGGAAATGATGTCAGGGAACCGTGCTGAAAAAGTAAGTCAAACGTTAACGAATGACAAAATGTTTTCAGGATACGGAATTCGTACCATGGGGAAAGGCGAAGCAGGCTATAACCCGATGAGCTATCACGATGGAAGCATTTGGCCACATGATAACAGCATGACTCTGCTGGGATTAAGTAAACTAGGATTTACCGAGGAATCAAAGAAGGTGATGAGCGGACTGATTGATGCATCCCGCCACTTCGAATATGATCGACTGCCGGAATTGTTCTGCGGGTATGAGTCTGCAATTGGGAAGGCTGTAAAGTATCCGGTCGCATGTTCACCACAAGCGTGGGCAGCGGGGACACCACTTGTGTTTATACAATCACTGCTAGGGTTATTCCCGAACAGTCTTACAAAAGAAATCCATCTCAATCCGATTTTACTCGATGAAATGAATATGTTGACGGTTCACGATATAACGATTGGTGATGGAGTGCTATCTCTTTCCTTAATGCGAAAAGGAGACAAAGTAGAAACCACCATTATAGAAAACACAACAGGCTACGACATTGTGAAAGAAAAACAGACAGTGTAATCACATCCAGGAATAACAATCCTATTTTAAATAAATCAATAAAGGGGTTATGAAAATGGCGAAGAAGAAGTGGATCGCGAGTCTAGGAATTACGACGATGTTAGTGGGATCGGTATTGGCAGGATGCAGTGGATCAGATGAGAAGACGAGTTCAAATGGAGCAAGCGAAAAGGTCGAAATCACTCTTGCAGGCTGGGGAGGAAATCCTTCTGAACAGAAGCTTTTAACTCAAACGATTTCTGATTTTGAAGAAAAACATCCGAATATTGACGTAAAACACGAAGTCATTTCTGAGCAGTATATGGATGTATTGAAAACACGTTTGATTGGTGGAGAAGGTCCCGACGTTTTCTATTTGGATGCTCTGGAAGCTCCTGCCCTGATTGAAACAGGGGTTGTTGAGCCGCTGGATGATTACGTAACAGAAGATTTCGATGTGAAAGATTTCGAGAAACCGATGCTTGAAGCGTTCCAGGTGGATGGAAAGACATATGGTTTCCCGAAAGACTATTCGACTCTAGCTCTCTTTTACAATAAAAAGATGTTTGAAGAAGCAGGTGTGGAAGTTCCGAAAACATGGGATGAGCTTCGTGAAGTTTCAAAGGCTCTGACGAAAGATGGCGTTTATGGATTTGGAGTAGCTCCGGAACTAGCCCGCCTTTATCACATTGCTCAGGCAACCGGTGGGGAAGTCGTGAAGGATGATCAAGCGAACTTTGCTTCAGATAAAGTGGTCAATGCCCTTCAGCCGATCATCGACCAGCATAACGAAGACAAAACCTCTGCACAGGCTTCAGAAGTAGGAGCGAACTGGGGAGGAGAAATGTTCGGTCAAGGGAAAGCAGCCATGGTCATCGAAGGAAACTGGGCGATTCCATTCCTAGCGGATACGTTCCCGGATGTTGAATACGGAACGGCTGAATTACCGACAATCAATGGAGAAAAAGGAACAATGGCCTACACGGTTGGATATGTGATGAATGCGGCATCGGAAAAGAAGGAAGCTTCATGGAAGCTGATTTCGTATCTAACTGGTAAAGAAGGAATGGAAACGTGGACTTCTAAAGGGTTTGCCCTTCCGACACGTAAGTCAGTAGCTGAAAAATTAGGGTATGACAAGGATGAATTACGCGGAGCACTTGTAGCCGGAGCACCATATGCAACGGTTTGGGCAGAAGGAAAGAACCTGCCGATCATCATGAACAACTTTAACAACCAATTTATCGCTGCCTTCCTGGGAGACAGACCTCTGGATGAAGCACTGAAAGAAGCAGAAGAACAAGCGAATAGCGAAATTCAATAATCTTTTTAAAGGTACCTGGCACTGATGATGGTGTCAGGTACAGCTTTACCATTGACTGTATTCTTTCTTTTGAGGTCTTGGCTAGACAGACCTGGGCGGAAAGAATACAGGGAATAGGGCAGATTTTAGACAGATAGAAGGTAGGGATAAGAATGAACAAACAATCTTCTAAGAAGAGATTACAGGATGCAGGACAAGGATACTTATTTATGTCTCCCACGCTATTTGTATTAGCGGTGTTTATTATTGGACCGATTCTTTATGCCATCTTTTTATCCTTTCATAAGGTTCAACTCCTGGGGGATATGAGTTTTGAATTTGTTGCATTTGAGAATTTTGCGAGGATCATGGAAGACAATCGGGCCATTATCGCTTTGAAAAACACGGCGAAGTACGTACTGATTGTGGTGCCAACACAAACCTTTCTGGCTTTGGTGCTGGCAGCGACGTTAAATGCGGGATTAAAAGGTGAGAAGCTTTTCAGGATTGTCTATTTCTTACCGACCTTAACGTCTTCAGCCGTGCTGACGCTGATCTTTATGTGGATGTATAACAAAGAAGGGCTGATCAATAATCTTTTAGAAAAAGTAGGCTTGCCGACGTATAATTTCTTAGGTGATCCTGACATCGCCTTGAATGCGATTATGTTCATGAACATCTGGGCAACGGCACCATTTTTCATGGTCATCTATCTTGCAGCGCTTCAGGATATTCCAGACTCGTTATATGAAGCGGCTGAACTGGACGGAGCGAATGCGATTCAGAAGTTCTTCTATGTGACCGTACCGTTTCTCAGGCCGGTTACATCCTTCGTCGTGATCATGGGGGTTATCGGAACGTTCCAGCTGTTTGATCAATCGTATATTTTCTCAGGTGGATCCGGTGGACCGAATAACTCGACGTTAACGGTTGTCCTCCTAATCTATCAATATGCCTTTAAATCATTGGGCACCATGGGGTATGCAGCCGCACTTGCCTTCGCGCTCGCCATAATCATCCTGGTGGCGACACTGATTCAACGTAAATTCTCTAAAGAAGAATCACTCTATTAAGGAGGATGGAAGCATGAATTCGAAGAAAAAGACGTTCAGTAAGCGTCTTCTATACATTGTCCTGATAGGCTATGCGATCACAACTCTGATTCCATTCTTATGGGCACTCTCCTCTTCTTTTAAAACATTAGAAGAAATCATTAGCGGAACGATGAATTTCATACCGAAGAATTTCACTTTGGATAATTACAAACAGATCTTTATCGAGCAGGAGCTATTTCCTAGATGGTTATTCAATAGTTTATTCATCGCAGTAATCGGGACAGCATTGAATATCATCTTTAATTCCATGTCTGGATACGCCTTGGCGCGCTTAAGCTTTCCAGGGAAGAAGGCATTATTCATCATGATTCTCGCAGTCCTGATGATACCGGCACAAGTCACGATGATCCCAAACTATTTAATTTTAAAGGAAATCGGCTGGCTTAACTCGTATCAAGGGATGATCGTACCGGCCATGATCAATGCAACCTTCATCTTCATGATGAGACAGTTCTTCATCAACTTCCCGAAGGAACTGGAAGAGGCTGCTCAAATCGATGGTCTAAGCCGTTTCGGAATCTTCTTCAAGGTGGTATTGCCGTTAGCCAAACCGGCCTTGGCGGCACAAGCAATCTTTGTGTTCATGGGATTCTGGAACAACTTCATGACCCCATTGATTGTCATGACCGATACAGAAATGTACACACTGCCATTAGGATTGAACACCTTTAAAGGCCAATACGTCAGCTACTGGAACTATATCATGGCTGCATCCATGGTCTTTACTCTGCCGGTACTCCTTCTGTATGCATTCTTTAATCGCTACTTTATTAAAGGAATTTCATTCACAGGCGGGAAATAGTAATTGGAGGGCTTCTCATTTTGGGAGCTCTCTTTTTTTGGATCAAAGTAGTGAAGGATATGTGAAAAATAGAGGGGGGAAGCAGGAATCTTTATCGGTTTGCTGCTTTTTTTGCCGCTTTGGTTATAGTTTAGGGTGTTGGGAGTCAATTTGGTGGGGTGTGGGGGTTCATTTTGACCACAGAGATGGATTTATCAGCGATATTTTCAATATATCAGCGAAATTCGGATTTTATCAGCGGAATCTCAAACTTATCAGCGAATGATGGCAGGCAAGCGTGGGCTCTACTATATGTGGGACACGGTGCCTGTCCCCGTGTCCCGCTCAATCGTATAGTTTTTGTAAAGATATTGCTATTTCATTGAATTTTGCAGTTGGTTTAGATATAGTGAGATAGATTGAAATTTTTGGGAGGAGATACAATGAAATCCATACATGATATTGCCATCATCATTCCTGCCTATAACCCAGATGAAAAGTTGACAACTTTAGTGAATGAAATCATTTCAGCTCAATTTTCACGAGTTATTATTGTAAATGATGGAAGTAAAAAAGAGTGTTCCGGTATATTTGAAGGTTTAGAAGAAACAAAGGAATGTGTGGTGCTGCACCATAGTGTGAATCAAGGGAAAGGTCGGGCACTGAAAACGGCTTTTACATATTTTAATGAGAATTATAACGACTCAATGGGCCTCATTACGATTGATTCCGATGGTCAACATACATTGGAAGATATGAAAAAAGTAGCAGCTAAGTTATTGGAAAGTCCGACTAGTCTAGTACTGGGCTCAAGGAATTTTTCAGAAGAAAATATTCCGTTTAGAAGCAGATTCGGGAATAACCTTACAAAGGTAGTTGTGAAATTTGCCAGCGGTATCAACGTATCGGATACACAAACTGGATTGCGGGCAGTTCCTGCAATGTTTGTAGATGATTTGCTAGAGGTGAAGGGTGATCGTTATGAATACGAGATGAACATGTTGCTGGAATGTAAGAAAAAGAATATTAAAATAGAAGAAGTTAAGATCAAAACCATTTATATAGAAGAAAATAAATCATCTCACTTCAATCCCATTAAAGATTCTATCAAAATCTATTCGGTGTTCCTCAGGTTTATTGCATCCTCTTTTGCATCATTTGGGATAGACATCGTTTTATTCATGATTTTCTCATTGATGTTAAAAGAAGTGTTACCCGATTCATTTATCATCGTCTCGACAGTGCTTTCAAGGGTTTTATCTTCGTTCATTAATTTTATGATTAATAGAAACGTAGTATTTAAGTCCAGTTCATCGAATACGATGGTAAAATATTATGCCCTGAGCATCGTGCAGATGGGGGTTTCAGCGTTGGGGGTACACTATATTTATTCGGCTGTAAGTTCTGGAGAGGTAGTCATTAAGATAATCGTAGATTCTTTGTTGTTCCTGGTGAGTTTTGTGATTCAAAGAGAATGGGTTTTTAAAAATGAAGTTGGTCGTCGCGAGTTGTTGAATAATGAGTAACAGCGTTGTTTCATTTTTATTATTATTCGCTTCCTTAAGCGGATGGGGACTTCTCTCTTTCAATAGAATAAAAGTGCATATCGCTTTTATTCCTATCTTTATCTTTTCATCCATTACTACAGTTGTGTTTTGTGCAGGTTTAATTAATATTATGCCTCTAGCAGTAAATCTCATTTACTACTTGGGGCTTATTCTTTTTGTTATTTACCTTTTTCTTTATTTTAGAAGGAAACAAGCATTAATGCCGATGCTTCATCCAAGTATCATTGTATTTGCCCTGTCAATACTTGGTATGATGATTTATTTGAAGGGGCTGATCTTGACACACTATGATAATTTCAGCCACTGGGGATTAATTGTCAGGGAAATGTCACTGATCAATGGTTTACCGGACAGTTCGACGATTGTGACATTTCAAAACTATCCTCCCGGCAGTGCAGTGTTTATTTATTTCATATTGGAAGTATTAGGGAAACATGAAAGTTATGCCTTAATGGCGCAGGCGTTTTTAGCTATCTCTTGTGTCGTGACAATGTACTTCTTTAGTGAATGGAAAAGACCTGGAGTTATTCTTTTAACTATGGCGGCTGGTATTTCTCTATTGCTTGTCAATTGGGGAAGCTTTTATAACCTTTTAGTGGACATCTTATTAGGATTGGTTGCTTTCGCCTCGGTTATTGTAGCGTATTATTATAGAGGTGATTGGAAGAAGCAGCTGATCGTGAATACACCCATCCTGATCTTTCTTATGCTGCTAAAAGATAGCGGGAAAATCTTTCTGGCATTCAATGTCATTCTTATCCTGAGCTTTATTTATTTCTATTACGTACATAAGAAACCTTTGACGAAAGATGTAAGAAAGATTGTCTATAATGCTTTATTGTGGTTGATCGGGATTCCTATGTTCTTGAATTACTTATGGATAAAATATACCATCAAGGCTTACCAAACGGGTTACGGTGCAAACAAGTTCGCTGTTACACCGGATAAAGTCGCGAATAATGAAAAGTCCTCAGAGTTCATGGATCATATCGGCCCACAGTTATGGAGGGCCTCGACTAATTTAGAATCAAATAACTTTAAAGCTGTCGCTATTGTAAATATAATGGCTGTTCTCCTTCTGGTATTGATGTATGTAGTCCAAAGAAAGCTATCCAAGCTTTTGATTTTCTCCATTTTTATTTCGAATGGTTTTTACGTTCTATACATGTTCTCTCTCTATTTCATGTATGTGTATTTAATGCCGGAATTTGAGGCAGCAAGAATTGCAGGTTTCGGCAGGTATCAATCAACGATTATTATCTATGTGATTGGTATATTAATGAGTGCTGTCATCTATGAGTGGAGCCATTATTTAAACAATAAGCCTATTTCGAAAATGATTACTCTGATTCTCCTAGGGAGTCTATTCATATATCCATTTAGTGGGAATGTTAAAGTGATTGCGGAAAAACCGGAAACGATTTCCTCAATCAGATGGGAAGTGAAAAACAAATTTAGCAAGATTGCCTCAACGGGAGCCATTGATCCAGAGGTGACTTACTATAGCCCCAAGAGTAAAGATGATAGAGGATATTTGAAATATATCGTTTCATATGAACAGCTGTCCATGAACTATTCGATCACGAACGGGTTAAGTTCTGAGGAAGAAAAAGAAAAGTTCTTTACAAGCCTCAAGAATTCAGACTTTCTAGTCGTATTGGACTCTGATAAAGCGATTAATGAATGGCTATTTAAATATATAGATGTGGATAACCCTGAAGGAGTTTACAAAGTTCTGTACGAAGATGACGAGTGGACACTTACTCCTATTTGATAAAGAAGACTATGATCCTTTTATAGGTTCATAGTCTTCTTTTTTTGTTTAAAATTTATTAAATTATGTAAAAAAATGATAGTAAATGACAATTTTCGAAGTATAATTGTCTTAGATGATTCAGATTAGAATAAAAAATGAGTCAATTCGACTGTTTAATAGATCTGGGTTGTTCCTTACATATTAATTTTGAGAGGGTTGAATGGTTTGAACAATGGAGTAAAAAAGAAGTTAAGTAGTATTGCTCTGTCAACTTTAGCTTTAGGTATGATTGCTTCTCCGGTAGGGGGTACCGTTTCGGCAGAAAAAGCCCCTACAAATGTTTTATCGAATGATGCTTATGTAAAATTAAAAATAATGGAAACGACCGATGTGCATGGAAGTTTAATGGATCATGACTATTATTCTGATAAACCTGTTGAAAATGGACTTGTTCGCCTTTCAACTCTGATCAAAAAAGAACGTGAAGAAAACCCGAATAATTTACTGCTGGATAATGGTGACCTGCTTCAAGGGAATCCATTTACTGATTTTATCGCTAAGGTTGATCCCTTAACATTTGTGAATCGTTTATCAGGTGATGATCGATATGAAACGGCAGTAGATGTATCGAAAAAAGGCTGGGCGAAATCTGATACAGTAGTCATCGCACGTTCTGATAATTTTGCCGATGCGTTAACGGGAGCGCCATTAGCTTATCACTTGGATGCGCCGATCCTATTGACGGGCACGAAGAGCTTAAATGCAAAGACGAAGGAAGAAATCAAACGTCTTGGTGCGAAAAAAGTGATTATTTTAGGCGGGGTAAATGCCGTTTCTGCAGATGTACAAAGTGAATTAAGCAAGATGAAATTATATATTAAGAGAATCCAAGGTTCTGATCGCTATGAGACGGCCACCATGATTGCTGAGGAAGTTGGCGGAAACACAGACACTGCCATCCTTGCAGACGGATCCAACTATCCAGATGCCATTGCGATTGCACCATATGCTGCAAAGAATGGGTATCCGATTCTTCTGACAAAGAAGGATAGTGTACCAGGTACGACAACTGAATCTCTTAAAGGGAAAGATAAAACCATCATTGTAGGTGGACCTGGCGTCATCAGTGAAAAAGTTGAAAAACAACTGAAAAACCCATCACGGATTTTCGGTCAAAATCGATTTGAAACGTCACTCAAAATTGCTACTGAGTTGGATAAAGTAACGGATAAAGTGTTTGTCACAACAGGAAGAAATTTTGTGGATGGATTAACGGGATCAGTTCTCGCAGCCAAGCACGATGCTCCTGTCCTTTTAGTTGAGAAAAATGCCATGACTGATGCTGCCAAGCAATTGGTGGACAGCAAGTACGTATCCATTCTAGGTGGAGAAAATGCCGTATCTGAAGGATTAATCGAAAATGAAACACATCCGATCTATGAAGCGATGAACTTATTGAATTATGATGCCGCAACTCTTGGGAACCATGAATTCAACTATGGGTTGGAATTCCTGGAAAATAGTATCAAAGGTGCTAACTTCCCATATGTGTCTGGTAACGTGTATAAAGATGACCATGATCAGGATCCGTCAAACGATGAAAACCTTGTAAAGCCATATAAAATTGTGGATAAAGAAGTAGTCGATGAAAAAGGGAACAAGCAAACAGTCAAGGTCGGTGTCATTGGCTTCGTAGCTCCTCAAATCATGCAATGGGATAAAGCGAACCTGGAAGGCAAAGTAGTAACGGAGGACGTAGTAGCGTCAGCTGAAAAATGGGTTCCGAAAATGAAGAAGGATGGAGCAGAAGTGGTTGTTGTTCTCTCTCATTCAGGTTTTGACAAAGATAAATCCAATAAAGAAAATACCGTTTATCCACTAAGTGAGGTAGATGGAATCGATGCGATTTTATTCGGACACACTCACCTGTCCTTCCCGGGAGATGCTTCCTACAACTCACTTGAAGGTGTGGATAATAAAAAAGGAACAATCAATGGTGTGGCTGCCGTTCAAGCGAATGTTGACGGAAAAACACTTGGTGTCATTGACTTAACTCTGGAACAGGTTAATGGTAAATGGAAAGTGAAAGATTCTCAATCGGAAGTTATTTCTTCAAACGGAGCAGCAGCGGATAAAGAAATGGTTGATGTTTTAAAAGATTCCCATGACAGCACCATTCAATACATCAATGGTGAAGTAGGTCAAACGGAAGCACCTATTCACAGCTTCTTTGCACGGGTACAGGATGATCCATCCGTACAAATTGTCAGCAACGCTCAAAAAGAGTATGTAGAGAATGCGTTAAAAGGAACTGAATACGAAGATCTTCCTGTCCTTTCATCTGCAGCTCCTTTTAAAGCTGGAAGAAATGGGGCCAGTGAGTACACAAACATTCCTAAAGGAACAGTGACGATTAAAAACGTTTCTGACCTTTACAAGTATCCAAATACGGTTCAAGCATTACTTTTAACAGGTGCCGAAGTAAAAGAATATATCGAATGGACAACAGGGAACTTCAATCAAATCGATCCGACGATAACAGAGGAACAATCTTTGATTAATAAGGATTTCCAAGCTTACAACTTTGATACGATCGATGGTGTGACGTATGAAGTGGATGTAACGAAGCCTGCCAAATATGATCAGTCCGGGAACGTGATTAATGCAGGAGCAAGTCGTGTGAAAAACTTAATGTTTAATGGTAAGCCGGTAGAGGAAAATCAGAAGTTTGTCGTGGCTACGAATAACTATCGTGCTTCATTTACTAAGCTTGCGAATCCTGATGGGAAACGAGTCATCTATGTTTCACCAGACGAGAATCGTCAAGTAGTCATGAACTACATTATTAAAAACAAAACGATTAATCCAACTGCAGATAAGAACTGGACGTTTGCACCGGTTTCGGGAAAGGTTGATGTCACCTTTGAATCTTCTCCAGAAGCAAAAACGTTTGCTCAGCAAACATCGAACATCCATCATGTCGGAGAAAGTACAAATGGATTCCATAAATACAAGATTGATTTTCCAGCAGAAGAGCCCTTTGAAGTTCAATTATTAGGCATCAATGATCTTCACGGTCAATTGGACACATATAACAAAGGTTTGAACGCTGGGGGGATTGAATACTTGGCTGCCCATTTAAAAGAACGTGAAGCAACGAATCCTAACACACTTATGGTGCATGCAGGAGATATCGCAGGGGCGAGTTCTCCGGTATCTGCGTTATTACAAGATGAACCAACGATCAAAATGCTAAATGAAATCGGTTTTGATGTAGGAACTGTAGGAAACCATGAGTTTGACGAAGGTGTAGATGAAATGATGCGCCTGATCGACGGTGGAAGACATTCAAAAACCTACTCTAAATATGGG
The DNA here is from genome assembly GCF_947488365.1 of uncultured Rossellomorea sp. Taxonomy (NCBI): domain Bacteria; kingdom Bacillati; phylum Bacillota; class Bacilli; order Caryophanales; family Bacillaceae; genus Rossellomorea; species uncultured Rossellomorea sp. The sequence continues at coordinate 15,456 of NZ_CANKZT010000006.1, forward strand.
GTATTTGAAGGGGCGAATTTCCCTTATGTAGCGGCAAACGTAGTGGATAGCAATACGAAAGAACCGATTCTTTCTCCATATGTGGTAAAAGAGGTTAACGGGGTTCCTATTGGGTTTATCGGAATTGCTTTCTCTGATACACCGGGAATTGTCACACCGAGTGGAACAGAGGGAGTCACATTTACAGATGAAGTCGAAGCGATTAACAAATATACAGAAGAACTTAAGGAGAAGGGTGTAGAGGCGATTGTCGTCCTTTCCCATAACCCTGTGAAATCAAACACTGATGGATCTAACCCTTCAGAAGAACTGGCTGATATGGCAACAAAAGTAGACGATGAAGTGGATATTATGTTTGGTGGACACAATCATCAGTATGCAAATACGATTGTGGATGGAAAGCTTCTTGTTCAATCGTATTCTTATGGTACAGCGTTTTCGGATGTGGATTTCGTGATTGATCCGGACACCAAGGATATCACGTCGAAAAAAGCGGAAATCGTTTCTGCCGTTAGAACCATCACGCCAGATGCCCGGATTAAAGACATGCTGGATGAATATCTTGCAGATGTCGCACCTATCCTGAATGTGAAAATTGGGAACACAACAAACGGAATCAGCAGGGTTCAAAATGCCGATGGTGAGTCTGCCATGGGTAATCTGATCGCAGACGCTATGAGAAGTCATACGGGAACAGACTTTGCCTTTATGAACCCAGGCGGCATCCGTGCAGAAATCGATGCAGGAGAAATCACATGGAAAGAAGCCTTCACTGTTCAGCCGTTCGGTAATGACCTTGTAACGATGGATCTGACTGGACAGCAGGTCTATGAACTTTTCGAATCCCAATGGGCGAAAGATCCTAATGCACCAAGAATCTTACAGATTTCCGGATTGAAGGTTTCGTATGATAGCAGTAAACCTGAAGGAAGCAGAATTAAATCCGTTACAACCGGGGACGATCAACCACTTGATCTGGCAAAAACATACTCCATTACGGTAAACAACTTTATGGCAGGCGGCGGGGACGGATACTCGGTTCTATTAGAAGGTAAGAACCAAGTCATTGATATCGTAGATTTAGAAGCTTTTGTAAACTATATCAAAGCACAAGGGACAGTAGATCCTGTTGAAGAAGGACGTATTTTGAAGGTTAATAAGTAAGGATTTGTTGGAAAGCACCGGAATAATCCGGTGCTTTTTTTGTATTATTTTTTGGGGGTAAGTAGCATGATTGGTTGATATGGATGGGGATAGGGTAAATGCCAGGCACCTGAATAGTCAATTATCCCTTTAAATGATTCCGGGTTTTCCTACAGCCACTCCCATTCATCACAAAAAAACAGCGAACCCAACAAAGGTTCGCTGCTCTCCTTTTCATTACGCTCCTGCCCAAACATCCTTGGCGTATCGACCATCTTCTTCAAGTGATCCCAGCCATGCGGCAGCTTCTTCTCTCGTTGTTTGATAGAAATGCATATAGCTTTCCACTAATGTGTGTTCCACATCAGGTGCCATTTTACCACCGTCTCCACAGATGTATAAGCGGCCGCCATCTTTCAGCAAAGGAAGAATGTCTTCAGCGCTTTCCACCAAACGGTGCTGGACGTATGTCTTTTCTTTACCAGGGCATCTTGAGAAAGCCGTGTGAAGAGTGACGATTCCATCTTGTTCGGCCTTCTCCAATTCCTCTTGATATAAGAAATCATGTTGTGGATTGCGGCAGCCGAAGTAAAGATGGGCTGCACCAAGAGTTTCTCCTTTTTCTTTAAGAATCCGGCGAGCCTGAATAAATCCTCTAAATGGTGCAATTCCTGTCCCGGGTCCGATCATGACGATTGGTGTTTCGGTTTCGTCCGGAAGCTGGAAGTTCGACTGAGGTGTAGATATAAAGCACGCTACTTTATCTCCTTCGGAACGTTCCGCCAGATAGTTTGATGCAATTCCTTTGTATTCTCCATTTCCGCTCCATGCAGCTCCGCGAACCACGCTGACCGTGATGCTCGCTTCTCCTTCTTTATAAAGGGGAGAGCTTGAAATAGAGTAGTATCTTGCTTTTAGTGCCGGGAGTAAAAGCAGGAAAGCTTCAAACGGGATTTCACATGCAAGATACTTTTCCACCAGGTCCAGCATTGTGATCCGTTTACCGAGAATTTCCCTTTTATATGTTTCATCCCCCAATAGTGCTTCAAGCTCCATTACATGGGGAGGACATACCGTGTGAGCCGCAAGTGCCCGGATTTGCGAACGGGTAGCGGGTTCTTGGAATTCCACATAATTAGAGAGTAATTCCTTAAGGTTCACTGGCTTCTCTGTTGGAAGGTGGACTGCTTTTCCCGGATCCCCAGTAAGTTGGACATAGTCTTCGCCGTTTAGGTTGAATCGACTGAGCACTCGCTCGACAAGAACGCCAGGATTACGCGGAAGCACTCCGATATGGTCACCTTCCTGATAATCTACACCCTCTGGAAGAGTCAACTCAATATGTCTTGTATTCCTTCCACTTTCCTCATGCTGCAATTCAATATTTCTACTTACCACAGATGTAAAAGCATGATGAGTGCGGGCGAGTAGTGTGTCACTGACATCACTGACAACATTCATCGTGATCGAGCTGCTGTCTTCGCCGTTTTGATGAAGTTCAATGTTCAATTCTTTTGCCAGGTTCGGCCAAAGTTCATCCGACCATTTCTCGTAATCTCCTTCAAAATCGTCGCTTGCATCACCATGCCCTGTGTTTGCCAGGCGATGAGCTCCTTTTTGTTCCATCTGCTCATCAATGAAGGTAGGGATGCGTTGGTACGTAGTCGCCCAGTTGTGATCGCCACATCCGAATACTGCATAGCGAACATTGTTCAGCGTCCCTTCCTCCGTTTCTTTTAGCCAAGAAACGAATGCATCCGCATTGTCCGGCGGATTTCCGTTATAAGAAGCAGAGACAATGAGAACCGCTCCTTCTGCCGGAAGCCCACCCGTATAATCATTTAAAGGAGCAACCTCGGCTTTAAAGCCTTGTTGACGACCTGTTTCAGCAAGATCGCGGGCGATTCCTTCGGCTGTTCCCATGTTTGATCCGAACAGAATATAGAGTGGTGTACCATGAGAAGACTCTATAGAAGCTTGTGCTGCTTTTGTTTCAGATTTCACTTCTTCAGGAGAAGCATTGGTAAAGGACATGCCCGGTTTCCGCGGTGAAACGCGCATCGTGAAACCATCTGGCTTGAGGGTCAAGGTTTCTTTTACTTCCAATTGATATTCTTTATGATCAATCAGATCAAAGTGTTGCAAAACCATTCCGAGAACAAGGGTAGCTTCGTGAAGGGCAAACTGCTGTCCGATGCAGGCACGCTGCCCGTTTCCGAAAGGTTTGTAAGCATGGTATGGAATAGCAGACGGATCCTCAAAGCGCTCTGGTCTAAACGATTCCACGTCATCTCCCCAAACGGATGGATCACGGTGAAGCTCAGGAATAATAAGGGTGAATACATCATCTTTCTTAACTTTGTATTGTCCGTTTAGCGTCGTGTCGTCCTTTGCATGTACGGAAAATGCCGGTGCAGTCGGCCATAGACGAAGAGCTTCATTAAGCACCATGCGAACATATTTCAATTTTTTCACCTGTTTATAATCTGGAATGTCACCCCCCAGCACTTCATCCACTTCTTGTTGTGCTTTCTTCAATTTATCCGGATTATTCATGAGATAGTAAATGGCAAACGATAGTAGACCACTCGTTGTTTCGTGTCCTGCAATTAAAAACGTAATGATTTGAAAACGGATGTTTTCATCATCCAACGCTTCACCCGTTTCCGGATCAGTTCCCTTTAACATATGGGAGAGCAGGTCATCCTCGCCCTGATCACCATTTTGTTTACGTTCGGCAATTAATTCATCAACGACAGAGAACAGGTATTGAATGTCCTCTTTGAATTGTTTTCTTGATTTAACCATCAATTTATCTTGAACACCAAGCCGCTGTGTTTGACTCATGGCTTCGTCCATTGCCCGAACCATACTGTCGACAAATGGGTGGGCGTTTTCCCGGTAAAAGCTGTTAAAGCGGTAATTAAATCCGCAAAGGCCGATCGTATCCAACGTTAAGCGAGTCATATCTTCAGGAACATCGATTTCATCAGCCGGATTTAAACGGGCCCACTTCTGAATAAGTTGGGTGGCGAGATCGACCATTTTCGCGTGATAGCCTTTCATTGCCTGCTGGCTGAAGCTTGGAAGCAGGATATTATGGGCCTTTTTCCAATTATGTTCCGTCGTTTCGCTTGTGAAAAGGCCGTCGCCGCCAAATGCTCTTACTTTTTGCAGGGCCGGGCCGACTTTCTTATCAAAGCGTGTTTCGTCGCATATTTCTTCAGCAAGGGAGGCACTCGATACAAACGTACTGATGCGCCCTGGAAATTGAAACTGAAAGATCGGGCCAAGTTCTCTTGCAAGCTTCATATAGGATTGAAGAGGTTTGTCTTTATCGATGACCGGCAAACTGCCGAGGGGTCCATACGTCTTTGGCTGTGGAAGTTGGTTTGACTTTGTCATTTAATAGCACCTCTTTTTAAAGATTGATAACGGAATGAACGTTCATTCCGTTTGGTGTATGAGAAACAAATCATTTCTCATTCGTGTAAGCGTACGGCGTCCCACATACTTTTTTCAACATGTTCCAATAGTTGTGCTTCCGGTTCCAGCTCCCCGATACGCACCAATCGCTGAAGCTCAAGAAACGCTCCGTAAACAATGGCAATCAACGCGGAGGAAGGAAGCTCCTTAATTTCTTTTTTTTCTTTTCCTGAATCGAAGAAATTCTTTAGGATATCGAGCAGTCCTTGAAAGCTATCATGACTAACTTTGTCTAAAAAGTGGGCACTGCTATGTGTTTTAATAAAATAAAGTGCATGGCTCTGCTTTGTTGTAAATAGAATCATGGCTTTAAATATATGATGAAATTGATCGCGAATGGTTTCATCATACGGGAAATCTTTTTCAAGAGTTTCCGTAAATATCCCTACATACTCTTGAAAGAGCGTGTTGCCAAGCACTTCTTTATTTTCAAAGTAACGATAGATGGTACCGGCTCCGACTCCTGCCGATGTCGCAATCATTGGAATCGTAGTCGCGTCGTATCCACGCTCAGCGAAAAGGACCAACGCGCTTGATATAATGCTGTCTCGTTTATTTATTGCAGTTGCCATAGGATTCAGCCTTTCATGGGTTAAATACGGAATGAATATTCATTCCTACTCATTGTATACCCAGTAAAATACCATCTCAATCACACAATGTACCCAATATTTGTGAAGGTTTTGTTAACGGATGGTTTTAGTAAGAGTCACTTTTAGGAAAGGAGTTGGTCGTCCTATATGTGGTTTTTGTACAGGTGACATTAGAAGTACTGTTTGCAATATGAAGGGTGTTTCACGACAAAAAAGCAAATCCGCTTTTACGGATTTGCTTCACATTCTAACGATTCTCTTTCACTGAACGCCTTACTATTAATTCAGTCGTCAACTTATAATAAGGATCGACTTCCTCTTTAGCCAGCTTCTGAAAGATAAGATGAACAGCGAGTGCGCCGGCTTCGTATTTCGGCTGCCTCATTGTGGTCAAAGGGGGGGATACGTACTCTGCCAGTTGAATATCATCGAATCCGATAATCGAAATATCTTCTGGAACGCTGAATTTCTTTTCAGATAGAGCTTGTAATCCTCCAATGGCCATTTCATCATTGGCGTAAAAGATCGCTTGGGGAATATCTTGTTGTGCAATGAGCATTTTCGTTGCTTTGTATCCGCCTTCACGTGTAAATCCGCCTGATGTCTTCCATTTAGAACGATAGGTGATGCCGTGTTTTTCCAGGGCTTGTTTAAATCCTTGGAAACGAAGTTCATTATCGTGGGAGTTATATGGACCGCTGATATAGGCAATGTCACGGTGACCATTCTCTATCAGATGTTCCGTTGCTTGAAAAGCACCCTCGACATTGTCCACTTCCACCTGGAGAACATGGTCATGTTTAATATCCCGGTCCAACACGACGATAGGGAATCCTTCGCGGGTGGATTCCAATATTGTTTCGTCTGTTATGTTGTGAGCTAGAATGATGACCCCATCGACTCGTTTTTCTCTCAAAAATTTAATAGCCGTAGATTGGGCACCGCCAATTGAACTGCAGGCTATGAGATCATACCCATTAGTAGAGGTCACATCCTGGACGCCTTTAATTAATTCAGAATAATAAGGGCCTGATAAATCACTTAAAATCAGGGCGATGGTATTCGTGTTGGTTCGTTTTAAATCGGATGCGAGTCCGTTCTTTTGATAGTTCAATTGCTTTGCTGCATCCAATACTTTCTTTCGTGTTTCTTCGCTTACTTTGTTGCTGTTATTTAAAGCGTAGGAGGCCGTTGAAACGGCTACTCCTGAAAGCTTTGCTACATCTTTGATTGTTGCCATTTATTCACATCCTATGATTGCTATATGAATAGCGGTTGTTCATCTCTGTATTTAAAATCCATTATACATTTATAGTATGGGTATTCACACTCTCGACTAATAGAGATTGATATTTTTCCCCGTCACTATTTAATCCCCGACATCGTAAAGCCCTCGACGATATATTTTTGAAAGAAAGAGAAGATGATGATAATCGGTACGACCATGAATGCTGCTCCAGCCATTTGAAGACCGAAGTTATTCGCATACTGCCCTTGAAGCAGGGATAGTCCTACTGACAGGGTGTAGAGACTTTCATCATTGGCGATGATCAACGGCCATAGGAAGCTGTTCCAAGCTCCGATAAACGTCAGGATTCCCTGTACAGCAAAGATAGGCTTCGCGATCGGAACGATTAATTTAAAGAAGATATAAAATTCTCCTGCCCCATCAAGTCGGGCTGCTTCAAGCAAATCAGTTGGAATCGTGGTCATAAACTGTCTAAATAGGAAGATACTGAATGCTGCTGCAAGCCCGGGCAGGATGATTCCGGCCATCGTATTGGTCAAGCCCATCTCATTTAAAATCAGGTAAACGGGAATCATCGTGACTTGTGCAGGAATCATCATGGTTGCAAGTACAATATAGAAGATTTTTTCTTTCCCTTTAAAATGAAACTTAGCAAATCCATAGCCAGCCATGGCATTAAAGAATAATCCTAAAAAGGAAAATAAGACGATGACAAGGGTATTTCTCAAATACACACCAAAGTTCATGCTTTCAAATAAGTTAAGATAGTTTTCCAATGTAGGATTCTCTGGGAACAAGGTAGGTGGTATTTGCAATACTTCACTTTCAGGTTTAAATGAGCTTGAAATCATCCAAATGAAAGGGATGGAAACAAGGATTCCACCAAGAATCATGAGTAAGGCAACCAGCGTTTTTTCGGTTTTTCGTTTCATTGTATTTGCTTTCATTGTTTCAGCCCCGATACTAATAAATTTTCAGACTTAATATTCTGTATCAGATTTTCTAAGCTTGAATTGGAATAGCGTAATCAAAATGATAAAGATAAATAGAATAAAGGAACCTGCTGCGGCATAACCAAATTCACTGAATTGGAAGCCTTTTTTGTAGATGAATAGCGCCATGGAAATCGTGCCATCCAGTGGACCGCCATTAGTCATGACAAATGGTTCTTCGAAGAATTGCAACCAGCCGATCAGGGTGGTGATCGTCACAAAGAAAGTAGCATACCTCAATAATGGAATCGTGACATTGAAAAGGACCTGCAATCGATTGGCACCATCCATCTCAGCAGCCTCGTAATAGGATTTCGGTATCCCTTGCAAGGCAGCAAGGAAGATGATCATATTGATTCCGATTCCCTTCCATACGGCTAAAACAATCAACGATAGTTTCGCAATCGTTGGCTCTCCTAACCAAGGAATTTTATCCACATCCAATAGTGATAATAGGTAGTTAAACAAACCGTACTCAGTGTTGTATAGAAATCCCCAAATCACTGCGACGGCAATGATATTTGTGATGGATGGCATGTAGTACACGCCACGAAACACTTTGAATAACGTGCTTGTTCCGTAGTTCAGCAGCAAAGCAATTCCCAACGAAAAAATAATGACAAGGGGAACGCCGATGACAACATAAAACAACGTATTAATGATCGACTTATGAAATAAATCATCCGTTATCAACTTGGTATAATTCTCAAGCCCGATGAAACTGATGTTGGACCAATCGGCTAAGCCCTTTAAGTCAAGATCTGTAAAGCTTATAAAGAACGCTACAATGATCGGAATGATACTAAAGACAGTCAATATGATAACCGCAGGAGCTATAAACACATATGGATGTTTATTGTTTTTACTGAATTTGAATCCATTGCCCATGATATCCCACCTAACTAAAACTACGCTTCGTAAAGGCCAGCTTGCTAAAAATGGAGCTCAGGCAAAGGTGTGATCCATATGCCTGCAACTCCAAATATACCTTACTATAACTTCATAATAGAAGCGTTTGTTTCATTTATTTTCGTCTAAAATGATTCGTTTACTCTTCTACCATTTCTTGTGCTTTTTTATTAAACTGTTCTAATTCTTTATCTAAGTCAGCGTCGCCAACGGTAACTCTCTCAATAGTTGAAAGGAATTCCTGTGCGATCTTTTCAAACTCTTTGATTTGTGGAGAAGCTTTAGTAGATTTCAGCTGTTCCCCGAACACGGATAATAGTGGGTCGTCTTTTAATTTTGGCTCTTCCCATGCTTCTTTTCTTGATGGAAGCGTATTGGACATTTCCAGCCATTCCATTTGTGTATCGACTTCATTCACATAGGAGATGAATTTAAGGGACTCGTCTACATTCTCTGAATTATGGAAGATAGAGAAGTTCGCTCCACCCATGCTTGATGTATTCTTTTCTTTCTTCGGCATAACGGCCACTGACCATTTATCCTTAAGATCCGGAGCCTGGTCATTAATGATATTGATCATCCATGGACCACTGAAGAACATCGGTTTCACACCGTCTTTGAACGCTTGGACAATATCCATTCCTTCAGTAGTAGGGCTGATTCCTTCTTTAAAGTAGCTTGTATAGTATTCTATCGCTTCTTTAAATTCAGGACTATCGAAATTCATCTTATCTTTACCTTCAAATTCATACCCATTTTGCCAAGCAAAGATAAACGGTGTGATTTGGTCGTTGCGGTCGATATCAAGGCCGTAAACGTCATCGCCTCTATCGTTTAACTTCTTAGCGGCATCTTTCATTTCATCCCAAGTAGCAGGAGCTTGATCGTATCCTGCTTCTTTTAAGAGGTCAGTTCGGTAGTATAAAACACGAGTATCGATATACCAAGGAATCCCGACCACTTGATCATCATAGGTCATAGAGTCCGCAGAACCCGCGAAATAATTTTCAGGTTTGAAATCCGGGTAATCTTCTAAATATGGAGTTAAATCAAGCAACGCTCCTGCGTCTGCAAACTCCGGAACCCAGGTTGTTCCCAGTTGAAGAACATCTGGTCCATTTTTTGAAGCAACAGCTGTTAGTAGTTTGTCATGAGCCGTTTCCCAAGGAATCGCTTGTACCTTTACTTTGATATCTGTGTTTTCTTTTTCAAATTCTTTAGCAAGTTTATTAAGCTTCTTACCTTCTTCACCCATTGCCCAGACAGTGATGGTTTTCTTCCCATCTTCAGACTCGCTTCCACCGCCGCATCCCGCTAATACAGTAGATAACGCCAGTACACAAATCATAAAGAAAGACCACGTTTTCTTTTTCATACCTTCATCTCCATTTCTATTAGTTTGAAACCCTATTAAAAAAATTGAATCAGAGGTGGTAAGAGTTAATTTCTTGTTATGGAAAATATCTTACCTGGTGTTATTGAAACGTTTCGATGACTATATTATAATCAAAGGTGTATCCGCTTTCAATACTTTTCTGAAAAATACTAGAATTTTAAGATTCATTCCATATTATACCTATATATATCTTATATAACTTGTTGTTATAACAAGGTTTTTAGAAGGGTAGTAGTGCTAGATTCTATAGTTGACTGACCAAACATTTACCTTTATACTTTTCTTCAATTGTTAATCGAAACGTTTCAATAATTTGAAAGAACCAAAATGAATAACCCAATTGGAGGTTCTACTTATGAAAGAAAATAAACTGACTGCATTACTTAACCAAATGACGTTGGATGAAAAAATTGCTCAGCTTACCCAGCTTGCTACTCCTTTTTTTAAAGGGGCAAGCGATCAAGGGGAAATTACCGGCCCGATGGTCGACATGGGGATCGACGAGGAAGTTGTCCGAAATAGTGGATCCGTATTGGGGGCTTCTGGTGCAAGAAACGTCATAAACATTCAACGTACACATATGGAAGAAAACAGACTGGGCATTCCTTTATTAGTCATGTCCGATATTGTACACGGTTTCAAAACGATCTTTCCGGTACCACTTGGGATCGGATGCTCATGGGACCTGGAGCTTGCGGAAAAGAGTGCGGAAATTGCTGCAAAAGAAGCAGCAGTATCAGGAGTCCATGTAACGTTTGCCCCGATGGTTGATCTCGTTCGCGATCCTCGCTGGGGAAGAGTGATGGAGTCTACAGGTGAAGACTCCTTTTTAAACAGTCAATTTGGCAGAGCATTCGTGAGAGGGTTTCAAGGGAAGGATCTGACTTACGATCATAACCGTGTGGCAGCTTGTGTCAAACACTTTGCCGCCTATGGTGCAGCTGAAGGCGGACGTGATTATAACACAGTTGATATGTCGGAGCGGGAACTCAGGGAAACCTATTTACCTGCATACAAAGCGGCTCTTGATGAAGGCTGTGAAATGGTCATGACCGCTTTTAATACGGTGTTCGGAATACCGGCTACAGGAAATAAGAAGCTTATGCGATCCATACTTCGAGAAGAAATGGGATTCAAGGGAGTTCTTATATCGGATTGGGGAGCAGTGAAAGAAATGATCCCCCATGGTGTGGCAGAGGATGAGAAGGAAGCTGCCCTTAAAGCGATCACAGCCGGCGTTGATATCGAAATGATGACTTCGACGTATGTGAAATACTTAAAAACGCTGGTGGAAGAAAAAGCAGTAGATGAATCCATCATTGACGAAGGCGTTTTACGAATTTTAGAGCTTAAACAAAAGTTAGGATTATTCGAGAATCCTTACCGCGGTGCAAATGAATTGCTTGAACAAGAAGTGGTGTTGAGCTCCGAACACCGTGTGGCAGCTCGTAAACTAGCAGCAAAGTCTTGCGTTCTATTAAAAAATGAGAGTGTTTTACCTTTAAAACGGAGCCAGAAAATTTCACTTATTGGACCTTTTGCTCAAAATAATGACATCCTTGGGCCTTGGTCATGGTTAGGATCGAAAGAAGATGCCGTGACATTAATGGATGGAATGAAGATGAAAGTGGAGTCTTCTCACCTTACGATTGCTAAAGGATCTGAAATTGAAACGGTATCTGAAGAGCAATTGCTTGAGGCTGAGAGAGTGGCGGAAGAAGCAGATATCATCGTTCTGGCACTTGGTGAGGATTCTGAAATGAGCGGGGAGGCAGGGTGTAGAGCGAATATTAAACTACCTGATGCCCAGCTGGAACTTGTTTCGCGATTGAAGAAATTAAATAAACCGATGGTGGCCATTCTATTTAATGGCAGACCACTGGATTTACATGGGGTCATCGACCAGGTAGACGCGGTCCTCGAAGCCTGGTACCCCGGAACGGAAGGCGGGGCAGCGGTTGCCGACCTATTATACGGGGATGAAAATCCATCCGGACGCCTGACCATGTCCTTCCCATATAGTGTAGGACAGGTGCCGGTTTATTATAATCACTTCAATACGGGGAGACCAAAGGGAGCACCGGATGCCCAGGTCCGTTATGTCTCTCAATACCTGGATATTCCGAATGATCCTCTTTTACCGTTTGGTTTCGGTTTAAGTTATACCTCATTTTCGTATAGCGACATGACGATTGCTGAATCTGTTATGACACCCAATCAGCCGATTACCGTTTCAGTTACCGTAACAAACAGCGGATCTAAGAGAGGCGAGGAAGTCGTTCAGCTATATGTGCGGGATGTGAGTGGGGAAGTGATCCGCCCATTAAAGGAACTGAAGGATTTCCGGAAAATTGCCCTGGAACCGGGAGAGTCGAAGCTGGTTACCTTTACCCTATCAGAATCACAGCTACGTTATCATCATTCAGATTTACAATTTGACAGTGACCCGGGGACATTTATTGCCTATGCTGGTCCAAATAGCAAAGAAGGAATGGAGCAATCCTTTACATTAGTAAAATAGACGAAACGAGGGGAACAGAATGAATTCTACGCATAAGCTTACATCCGGTGATCTTCAATTCACCTTTTTAAATAGTGGCGATCTTTTTGAAATAAACCATGCATCTACCATGATCAATCAATTATTGACGAATCCCATCGACGGCTCGTTAAACAACCTTTACTTACGAATCTATCACTCATCTGAAATCGAGATTGTTCCATTAATCGGTGTTCAATCGACTAGTGAAGTCTCGTTTTCAGAATCACAGGTGAAATGGTCAGGGAACCATAAGGCTCTTCAATATGAAGTAACGTTTACATTGTCACAAACTGGGGTTTGGTTCTGGGATGTGATGGTGGATGGACAGGACGCAGAGATCGATGTCATTTATGGACAGGATTTGGGATTGGCAGATAAAGGCGGCGTCCGCTCGAATGAAGCCTATATGTCCCAATATGTGGATCACAAAGTATTTGAAGACAGTCAAAAAGGATTTGTCGTCTGTTCCCGTCAAAACCAGCCACAATCGAATGGTTTTCCGTATATTCAGCAAGGGGCCATTGGAAAAACGGTTGGCTATTCGACGGACGGATTCCAATTTTTCGGCTTATCCTACAAGGAAACAAACCAACCTGAAATCTTGACGAAGCCTACATTGGCAAACGAAGTCTATCAATATGAATTTGCTTATACGGCCCTGCAATCAGAGAAGGTCCGATTATCAGGACAAGAACATTTTGTCTTCTACGGTCTATTTAGAGAAAACCATTCTGAAGCGATCACGACGTTAGAATATCAACAAGAAGTAGAACATGCATGGATTGAAGTGCAGCAGCTTAAGGAAAATTTCAGTGCTCCAATTGAAAAAGTGATTCTATCACCTGAAATTGGCGAACCTCTTCAAACGGAAGAGATGTCCAAAGAAGAAATTGATGGTCTATTTACTGAGCGTCATACGGAAGAATGGGATGGCGACCGTTTGCTTTCCTTTTTCACAGACACGCACGAACATGTCGTGTTAAAAGAAAAAGAATGGGTTGTTGAACGCCCTCATGGACACATCCTCATGTCTGGGGGAAATCATGAGCTGAAGGAAGGGACCATTACAACCACTTCCTTCATGTATGGAGTATTCAACTCCCAACTGGTGATTGGAAATACATCGTTCAACAAGATGTTAACGAATACCCGGAATCATTTAAACGTCATGAAAACGTCCGGTCAACGCATTTATGTTGAGATTGAAGGAGTGTATCGTTTACTAACCATGCCTTCCTTATTTGAATTAGGCTTCAACTATGCGCGCTGGTATTACAAGACACTGGATGACACAATCATCATCACAAATTATACGACGGTTGATACACCTGAAGTCCGGCTGCACGTACGATCTAAGAACGGAAAACAGAACCGTTATCTTGTTTCGAATCAGGTTACAATGAACAACAATGAATATGAAGTCCCTTATAAGCTTGAAAAAAATGGGGATATCCTCTCCATTTCTGCTGATTCTCAATCTGAAAGCAGCGAAGCGTACCCTCATCTTTGTTATAGAATAAAGGTCGATGGGGCTGACATGAGCGTGGAGAACGAGGAAAGATTGGGTCGGAATGTAGAAGTGGGAAGTGCATCACTTTGTGTACTCGACCTAACCGCGACATCAGAATGGACCATGACCATTCAAGGTCTTCTTCACGGGGAAGATAGAGAATTCGAAGAGCCTGATATGAACAGTGAAATTGAGCGCTATCGAGAGTACTATCATCTAGTTATGAGTGGATTCAAGCTTTCTCAACATGGGGAGATTCCAAGTGAACTGGCCAAAGTCAATTCCTTAGCATGGTGGTACACCCACAACATGCTTGTACATTTTTCCGTACCACATGGACTGGAGCAATACGGCGGAGCGGCTTGGGGAACCCGGGATGTGTGCCAGGGCCCGACGGAATACTTCATGGCGACTCACAACTACCAAAGTGTGAAAGATATCATCAAAACCGTCTATTCCCATCAATATGAAGACAACGGCAATTGGCCGCAATGGTTCATGTTTGACCGTTACTTCAAGATTCAGCAGGATGATAGCCACGGAGATATCATTGTTTGGCCATTAAAGGTTGTCGGTGACTATATCGCAGCGACCAATGATTACAACATTCTGGAAGAAGAAATCCCTTATACGACCCGGGACGGCTTTGGTTTTTCAGAGGAAAAAGCGACGCTATTACATCATATTCATAAAGAAATCGACTATATTAAAGAACATTTCTTATATGACACATATCTTTCGTCATACGGTGATGGAGATTGGGATGATACACTTCAACCGGCAAACCCCCAGCTGAAAAAATTCATGGCGAGCAGCTGGACAGTAGCCCTTACCTATCAGGTATTGAATCGATTATCTAATGTACTTGAGGGAGTCCGGAATGAAGAAGCTTCGGAATTCAAGGCACTTGCATCAGGAATTCAGAATGATTATAATCGCTATATTTTACAAAATGATGTGATACCAGGCTTTGTATACATGGAAGATCCGGCACATGCAGAATTAATGCTTCACCCGACGGACACGAAAACGGGCATAGAGTATCGACTTCTGCCGATGAACCGCAGTATCATTTCTGAATTATTCACTCCGGAACAAGCAGAATCCCATTACAAATTGGTGAAGGAACACCTCTATTGTCCAGACGGGGTCCGGTTGATGAACCGCCCTGCAAACTACAAAGGTGGAGTAAGCACACATTTCAAACGAGCAGAACAAGCAGCTAATTTCGGCCGGGAAATCGGTCTGCAATATGTTCACGCCCATATTCGCTTTGTAGAAGCGATGGCGAAGCTCGGAAATACGGAGGAAGTGTGGAAAGGACTTGAAATCATCAATCCGGTCGGGTTGACAGAAGTCGTTCCAAACGCTGAAAGAAGACAAAGTAACGCATACTTCAGCAGCTCCGACGGTAAATTCAATACAAGATACGAGGCGCAGGAACGGTTCAACGAGCTGCGCGCAGGGACCGTACCGGTAAAAGGCGGCTGGAGAATCTATTCAAGCGGACCTGGAATCTACATGAACCAATTAATATCCAACTGCCTGGGCATCCGTCAAGAAGCGGAAGATTTGATCATTGATCCCGTTTTACCAGAGAAATTTGACGGATTGACCTTTGATTTCAAATTTATGAATCGTCCAGTTACATTCACTTATCACACGGGAGAAAAGAGCGGCCACATTGTGGTTAATGGTGAAAAAGTGGATACTGAAGAGGTATCTAACCGATATCGTTCGGGTGGTATGAGGATTAAACGAGAGGTACTTGAGGGTCTATTGAGTGAGGAAAGTAATCGAATTGAAGTGTTTATGTAAGATGAAATAATAGAGGAGCAAGCGCATATGGCGTTTGCTCCTTTTTTTCTGTATACAGGTTTGTAGCGGAGTCCTCCCTCTTTTTTGATAGGAAAGGGAAACTTTATCATGAGGAAACAACATATTTGTATTATCTGGTGAAAACAAGATCCTAATCGCTTCCCAGGGTCTCTTCTTTATTCCGGGAAAGCTTTTGATAGAAAAACTTAATTAGTAGAATGATGGCTGCGAATCCAATGTACATGAGGAAAAAAACAATATATCCCCATAAACCAATAATGGCATCAATGAATTCCATCTGCCCGCGGTTGGTGATTGCTTGCTGAATTTCAATTGCAAAGACCAATACAAACATGAAGGTCAATGTATAGAAGAAAGCAAGTGCGGTAATCCCGAATTTAAGCTTCGATAGAATCTTAGACACAATGTATACAAAAAAGAACACGGAGATCCCGATGATCCCCAAAATCCAAAAATGCAGATCTTTATCAGTAAGAGTGAAACCGAGATCACTCGTTATTCCTATTAACATGTCGTGGAGGTTGTTAATGATCTCCACAATAAACGTAATGCCTTCTTTCATAGTATCCACTCACTTCTTTATGGAATTCAGTACTTTACGAGTATAACAGGAATGTAGATTTCGTGTTAGATGGTAAATAAGGGTGGTTTTCTGGAGGGATGAGGCTGGGGGATGGTCGAAATTGATAATAATTGAGATTCTTCTCAATTTTAATCGCGATTCAACGAATAACCGACAAAATTCGTATTGTTTCGATTAGGGAGAGGGAGCGAAATACTGGACCTGTCATTATATCAGCGAAATCGCCTAGTTTATCAGCGGAATTATCAATATATCAGCGAAATCTAAAATTTATCAGCGGAATTATCAATATATTAGCGAAATCCGAATTTTATCAGCGAAATTTCAAATATATCAGCGAACGTACATTCAAGAGAAGGTATCGATCCACTCCCCGGTACTTGTAATCTCCTGTTGAATCGATGAGAGATACATTTAACGGCGAAATTCTCAATATAACGGCGAAATCCTGATTTTAACGGCGATATTTTCAATATAACGGCGAAATCTTAATTTTAACGGCAAAATTATCAATATATCAGCGAAATCTAAAATTTATCAGCGGAATTTTCAATATATCAGCGAACGTACATTCAAGAAGGGGTATCGACCCACTCCCCGGTACTTGTAATCTCCTGTTGAATCGATGAGCGATACATTTAACGGCGAAATTCTCAATATAACGGCGAAATCCTGATTTTAACGGCGATATTTTCAATATAACGGCGAAATCACAAATCGTGAAATTATGAGCGATGATCAGCTGTGAATCCAATGAAATGTAACATGCACCACCAACAACAAAAAAATATTTTTAAAAAACTGTAGGGATTCACCATTTTCTTTCGTCTATTAGTATGAGACCACAAGAAAGGGGGAGAGAGGTTGGTGGATCCGCTAATTGAAAAGGCGAAGAATGGCAGTGAGCATGCGTTTCGGATGTTGATCGAAATGCATAAGCAGTATGTTTTTAAATGCATCTTCGGGGTTCTGCGAAATCAGAAAGATGCTGAAGATGCATCACAGGAAGTCTGGATGAAGATTTACACCTCTCTCCCTCAGTACGGGCATCAAGGGTTTAAGACATGGATGACGAGAATTGCGGTGAACCATGCCATTGATTGTAAGCGAAGGCAGGCAAGACAGGAGGAAGAGCTGGTCGACGAGCTCCCTGTAAAAGAGTCAGAGGACGCTATAGAAAGACGATTACTAAGAAAAGAACAAAAGCAGCTCGTGTTGAGGCATTTAGAAGAAGTTCCCGAATCGTACAGAGAAGTGATTGAAGGGTTCTACATAAAAGAAAAGTCCTATCAGGAGCTTGCAAATGAACAGCATGTGCAGGTGAAAACGATTGAAACAAAGCTGTACCGGGCAAGGCTATGGATGAGGAAGCATTGGAAGGAGGAGGATTTCATATGAGCCATATTGCGTTGGAAGAATGGAAGAATTACGCCAGAGAAGAAATGGATGATAATAAGCGAACCGAATACGAGGAGCATCTATACAATTGCGATCAATGCATGAGTCTTTATATGGAAGCAATCGAGGCGGTTCAGGATGAGCTTCCTTCCATTGAAGGTCCGTCCCTCTATACAGAACAGGTGATGGAGCGAATTCCGGTTGAAAGGGATCCCGTGATGAGGCCGGTCAAAAAACAGTGGTATGAGGAAAAGGTGTTTCATTATGTGCTGGCTACGGCGATGACGCTGATTTTGATGGCATCTGGTATTTTTGGTGAACTAACGAAAATCACGACTGATTTTGAAAAAAATCAACAACCTTCGTTTACAGAAAATATTTTAAATAAAACAACGGCTTTACTGGATAGTGTTGAAGAAATTGAAGAACAGGAGGCAGAGTAAGATGGATAAAAAGAAGAATCCGATCATTGCGTTTTTGTTGGCTTTTATACCCGGTGTGGGATTAATGTATTTAGGGAAGGTTTTTAGAGGGGTCCTGTTTATACTCGTATTGATTGCGTCATTTCCTGTTGCATTCGTGGGAGCGGAAGTGTTGAACTGGGATGGTTTTGCTTTTATCACCATTGGATTTGCGTTCCTATTATATCTCATCAGTATCGTTAATACGGCACTTGTCGCATCCAGAATGTTGAAAGCGAATGAAGCATCACGAGAACCGGTGGTAGAAAGTGATTCAGGGGAGCTGAGTACCGAACGCTTCTATACCATCATCCTTTCCATGATCCCAGGTCTCGGTCATTTCCAACTGGGACTGATGAACCGGGGTGTCACATTTTTGGCAACGTTCCTCGGAGTGGCTGCGATGATCCTGTTTGTAACAGCGATGACGGGGAGAGGGGAGTTTATGGTATTCCTGATCGTTCTACCTGTCGTATGGGTATACAACTTCTTCGATACCATGCAATTATTGAATAAAAAACAGGCTGGTGAAGTGCTGACGGATCGGTCTGTGTTGGAAGACCTGGAAGCCCAGCATGAAGGCGGGAGGAAGAGTAAGGCATTCGCCACATTTTTATCGATGTTTCCTGGAGCGGGACATCTGTACCTTGGATATCAACGACGGGGCATTCAGCTAATGGCGGTGTTCTTGTTCTCCATCTATATATTGGACGTCCTTCGGTTGGGGATTTTTCTATTCTTAGTTCCGATCATCTGGTTCTACAGCTTCTTTGATGGATTGCAACGGGCTTCTAAGCACGGAAAGGAACCTCTAGAAGATACGCCGATCGTGTCTTACTTAATCAATCAGCAGAAGTGGGTGGGAATCGGATTGATGCTGCTTGGGGTCTACTACTTGGCAACGAACATCCTTATGCCCCTATCACTACCGTTTTTAGAGACGTATGGAATTGATCTTTATCATGTGATGTATAACTATATCCAGCCGGGGATTGTTTGCCTTCTTCTTATAGGGGGAGGAATTAAATTGGTGGCGGGAAGTAAAAAAGCCCATTCGAAAGAGGAGGTATCAGAATGAGAACTTGGAGAGTCGGATCTATATCAATGGGGGCATCCCTTTTGTTCCTGGGAATTTTCCTGCTGTTTTCACAGTTGTTAAAATGGGATTCAGCCTATGTATTGGCAGGTTGGTGGCCGGTGCTGTTGATCGTATTGGGGGCAGAAATCTTAGTATACTTGTATCTATCCAGGCAGGAAAAACCGATATTACAATATGATTTTTTAAGTATTATCTTTGTGGCTGTCATTGGGACGCTGGGAATCGGATTTACCGTTCTGCAGGCAACAGGATTGATGGAACAGATGCAAGCGTTCTTTGATTCTGAAGTGAAAACAGCGGACCTTCCATCTTATAACCATCAGGTTGGTGATGATGTGAAGCGGATTGTCGTTGATTCCAGTTACTATCCGATAACGATTGAAACCGTTACAGATAAAGAAGTGAGTGTGTTTGGTACGTATCGAGGAACCTTCTCGGGAGATCGGCCATTCTTTTCGAAGCCTGAAGATTATTTACTGACAACACAAAAAGGAGACACATTATTTATCACCCTAAAGGGTCTTCCTGAGTCCAATGGATGGAGACAATCTGGTCAGGAAATGCAGGCTACACTCGTCGTTCCGGCATCAAAGTCCTTGGAAATCTCCAGTAACTATAACGACGTCACATTAAAGCCGCGAACCCTTTCAAGCTCATGGGAAGTATCAAGCTCAGGAATGGTCAACCTGGTTCTTCCTTCATCCGAAGATTTGACCATCAATGCCGAAAATGTAGGGGACATACAGGGGGAGGACGCCGAGTGGCAATTTCTAGAACAAGCAAATGTACCTGAATCAGAAGAAGAAGGAATAGAAGACGAAGGGAACCCTAACAAATCCGCCACCCTCAAACTGGGAACCGGACAACACCCCATCACCATCTCCCATTCCGATCAAGTAAATGTATCGATCAAGAACTGAGGGACGGACCTCCAAATCTTCCATCATTCCACTTGAAAATCAATTGGAATAGAGCTGATTTGGAGGTTTTTCTTTAGTGATCTAACGTGATGAGGGACGGACCTCATCACTTATCCTCCGCCAACTTTTTTCGATCAGCAGACTGAGGTGGTTCTTCCAGCCAACCGTTATCGATCATGATGTCCGCGCCACTTTTACCTAATTCAGCGACCTCGAGTATGAGTCTGAAATAATTCGATACCAGGTCAGCTCTCATACTTGCCGCTGCAGCTGTACCATAGTTCCCCATCCCGGCATTGCTTATCAGGGTGGTGTGGAACATCATCAATTTATCTGAAAAAGCAGCGGTGGTTGAAGCTTTTACATTGGTATCCCAAGACATGGGAGCCTGCATATCGTTATTGATCAGTGCATCACTGAAGATATTGAGGTGTTTTTGAGCAATTTCCTGTGTCCTGGTCATGAATTTTCTTACTTCTTTTGATTGCGCCATTTGAGCGAAGCTTGTAGCAATCATGCTCCCGAGTAAATTGGTTTCCGTGTTAAGGAAGAGATGGGAGATTTCAATGGCATTCAGCGGCCGTCTATTGACAAATGGATTCAGGCTGGAGCTCATATATGATTTTTCCTTGATAAACTCAACCTTTTCAGGATAATCAATATACGGAGGTCTGACTAATATTCCTTTTTCTTTTCCAGTTTCCGTCGTTTTTTTGTAGAGGTCACCAGAAAACTGAAGGGCTTGTTGAAAGAACTCAAGAATGTCTTCTCTCACGGTCAGGGCAAGGGCTCCACTATAGGTAATCATTCCAACCTTGGCCATTTGCCGTAGATACATCAAGAAAAAGGTGTCGCCATAAATGGACGGGGCATCAGGGAATACGTCCTTTTCCTTTGAAAATCCAACAGGGATAGGGATTTGTTCTTCTTTGAAAATGCTTGAGATGAATTCAATGTGCAGTTCAGATTTTTCTTGTGCTAAGCGAAGAATGGATGCTGTATCGGGATCCTGATTTTTTGCAATAAAATATTCAAATACACAAAGGGCCAAAGTGTCGCTTTGATAGGTGGACCAAAGAGTGGCCATTTCAGCTGAGGTTAAATTTGTTTTGGGATGAAGTGACATGTATACGCCTCCTACTGTTCAGTGAATGTATACATTAGTATGGATTTGTCTTTAAAGAATTATTTATGGTGGTGGTATTGGTGGTTTTTAGAATACATTCCCATGAGATATGTCAATAATGAAGACATTATAAGAATGTCTGGGATGATGTTTATGCTATTGATGTGGATAACAATCTTTGCCCTGAATGGTTTAGTTTATATGGTAAGAAAAAGGCTTTCGATCATCGCGATGTACGTCACCTCTTTGTTTTCGGTTTATTTAGCTTTATTTGCAGATTCCATTTTGGGTGGAATGTTCAAGTTATATTCCTATTTCGAAGCAGGGGTGGACTGGATTGATTTTGTAGGTGCAATTGGCATTTACCCAGCGATTAATATCCTGTTTCTAGCTTTATTTCCTGCAAAGAAGAATGTGATCGTCAAGGGGATGTACATACTGGGCTGGTCACTATTTGCGTTAAGTTATGAGTTTTTTGCCGCCCACTATTCTTCCTTCTTTCAATACAGTGGCTGGAGATTGATATACTCGGTTCCGATTTATCCTATTTTGTTTCTGATCTTGTTATTTAATTTTCGATTCGTTGATAAATTGCGCGATGTAAAGACAACGTACTTTCATTTGTCCCCACTGGAGTGGTACGGAAGCTTATTCTTCATTCTATATATGAATTTGTTTATAGATGCCGTATTGAAGGGGAAATATGAGCTATATTATTATGTTGTGAAAGATGTACATCCGGTTGATTTCTTTTATCGGTGGATAGTGGTATGTGTTCCACTTTTGATTTTTCTGAGCAGGCAATCGAAACATCCCACTCTATGGAGATACCTTGTTTGGATTGCAGTCCTAAGTGTGATTCAACAATGCACGGCAGCACTCAACCTCTTTCACACCAACAATTGGAACCTGTCTCTCTCCATCATCCAATTTGCGATTATCCTCCTCCTATCTTGGCTGAACCTGCGTATCCTCCGGTATATGAAGCGAGGGACGGACCTCTAAGCCAGGTGTTAGCTTGGATTATACTTGTTGGAGGTCCGTCCCTCAAACCATATCTTCCCATCCTCAGTTGTTTGTGGTAAGATGGTAATAATTTATGAGAAATGGGGGTTTTCCTTTTGATTTTAATCAGACTACGCATCCGCAATTTGAACGCTTAATTGAATATGTTCAAAGGCTCTGCCTGTGTGCAGGGTAAATGGGATCGGTCTGACTATTTTTAAAGGAATTCTTCATTGGACGTTGAATGAAGGAAAGGGAGGCTAATTGGCTCCTCTTTCTTGTTTTCTTAAAGAATAGAATTGAATATTTGCCGAGTGGTGCCATATTGTGTGTTTTCTTGGGAAAACGCCAGGGGAAAATGCGGTCTTCTTCATGCGCCAGCGGTTTATTCAAATCCATTTACAAAAAGCACAGGCAGGGGCCTGTGCTTTTTTCTGTACCTACTAAAAGATAGGAAGTGACGAAGTAATGGAAGAACGTTTAAAAGCAATCGCCATAGGCGTTAATACAAAGGATAAGAATAATGACTTCGAATATTCGATGCTTGAGTTGAATGGATTGGCAGAAGCTAGGCATATTGATGTAGTCGGTGAACTGACTCAAAACCTGCCCCGACCGAATCATGTTCATTATATTGGTAAGGGGAAAATTGAAGAGCTCCTGCCACTCATTGAAGAATGGGGAGCGGAGGTGCTTATTTCCAATGATGAGCTGTCTCCTTCGCAAATTCGTGTCCTTGAGGAGAAACTCGATATTCGGGTCATGGACCGGACGATGTTGATTCTCGATATCTTCGCAGAACGTGCGAAAACCCGGGAAGCGCAACTTCAAGTGGAGGTAGCTCAGCTGCAATATATGCTGCCGCGTTTGATTGGACGCCGTGAGTCATTAGGCCGTCAAGGAGGAGGATCTGGACTCGCAAATCGTGGTGCGGGTGAAACGAAGCTCGAGCTAGATCGACGCCGAATTGAAGAGAAAATCACAACGTTGAATAAAGAGCTTGATTCGCTTGTTGATTTGCGAAGCACACAACGTAAGCAGCGTAGAAAGAGTGAAATTCCCGTCGTATCCCTCGTCGGATACACAAATGCAGGGAAATCGACGACTATGAACGCTTTCGTAGAAAAGTTCCATCCAAACGAGAACAAGCAAGTGTTTGAAAAGGATATGCTATTCGCGACCCTTGAAACCTCGGTGAGGAATATCACCTTACCGGACAAAAAGGCATTTCTCCTGACAGATACGGTTGGGTTCGTTAACAAACTGCCCCATCAGCTGGTCAAGGCGTTCCGTTCTACTCTTGAAGAAGTCGTGGAGGCCGATCTCATCATTCATGTTGTCGATTATTCCGATCCTCACTACGAGAAATTGATGAAGGTGACTGATCGAACCCTTGAAGAACTGGGGATAGGTGATATACCCGTCATCTACGCGTTTAACAAAGCCGAACTGATGGGAGAAGAGATACCCAGAGTGGAAAAGGACCGCATTTATTTTTCCGCAAAAAATAGACTCGGGATCGACGAGCTGCTTCAAGTGGTGAGAAGTTATATTTTTAAGGACTATAAACGCTGTCAAATGCTGATCCCATTTGATAAAGGACATTTGATTTCTTATTTTAATGAGAATGCGAATGTGTTAGAAACCGAGTATGAAGAAAATGGAACGATAATGACCCTTGAGTGCAAGGTAAGTGACTTTGAAAAATATCAACAGTTTGTCATTCAAGAATAACCAGGAAAAACAGGACCTTTTCTAATCACAAGGTCCTGTTTTATTTTATTTCATATAAAGCTACCAGATTTAAGATGAGACCGGAATTCTGGTGCACCTACTCATCCCTTTTAGACCTATTTATGAAAAGTTTACCACTACAAAAGGAAAGAACGGCTTTCTGTTACCAGTGGTATAAGGCAGCCCTGCCGAGAGCCGATGCTTGAGAGAATATGTGCAGTGAAAATGTCTTGGAGACGCTGGACTTCGAGCAATAAAGAGGTTTACGTATATTTCGGTAATATTCTACATGTTTATTTATTTGTGGAGGGAGGTAGAAGTATAGAACTAGTCGAGAAAGGAGCATGCAGATGCCAACATTAACAGTAGGATTTCAAACTATGCCAAACGGAAAAGACGTGGATACAAATGGAATTATCCCCAAAATGATCGAAGTGGTAAAAGAATCGGGTTTAACATACGAAGTAGGGCCGATGGAAACGGTGGTCGAAGGTGAATATGATAAAATTATGAGCGTTATTAAAGAAAGCCAGGAAGTAGGGATACAACACGGAGCAACTGAGGTTTTCACCAATATCAAAATGCATTATAAATCAGACGGAGTATCTATCGCAGATAAAAAGAAGGATGTGTGAAGACCACTTTCAATTAAATATAGAGTATGATGATAAGCATCTATGTTTTGGTGCTTCTTTTTTTATAGTAAAGATTGTATACCTCTTTCATTATCTTTGGTTCAAGCGAGCAAGTTCTATCTTATACAAAGTGTATAAGTGGAGGTTATTCAATGTAAATAATTGTACCTGCTCCTCGACCTGGGCTCCTGCATAAAGTAATGCTGAGGAGGGATGCAGTATGTTTTTTCCACGACGATATCCTGTGATACCGTATGATGTTCAACAAGAATGCTATCCGTATTGGCCAGAAGTCAGAAACCATTATGAAGATGGTCTGTTGCCACATACTTATCAACAGTTCTATCCACCATACGAACAACCACGTGAGTTCACGTATTATCCACAACAGCTTAACTATTATGATCCTTATCAGGGATTCTATGACCAACCTGTCTACGAAGATCCATTTGATTGGCGGGCAAGCTGGAGAGAATGGGAGGACCTTGGTGCACCGCCGCGGGGGATGAAGGGGTCACCGGCCGTTTCTTCCTGGCAGGCGAACCGCTTGGATACGTTTGTTCGAGGTGAGAACGATAGAATGTATCACAAATGGTGGAACGGTTCCCGCTGGAGTAATTGGGAAGATCTTGGAGCTCCGCGAAGAGGTTTAAGGAGTTCGCCTGCGGCCGTGTCTTGGGGGCCGAATCGTATTGATACGTTTGTCAGAGGGAATCGGGATACACTTTGGCATAAGTGGTGGGATGGCTCGAGATGGAATGAATGGGAAGACCTTGGGGGACCACCACGTGGGTTTAAGGGAGATCCGATGGTTGCGTCATGGCAAGCAAATCGTCTCGATGTTTTCGTGCAAGGGAATGACAACAATCTCTGGCATAAATGGTGGGACGGAAGCCGATGGAGCCAATGGGAAAACCTTGGTGCTCCAAGAGGCGGCTTGAGGGATTCACCAGGTGCTGTATCCTGGGGGCCGAATCGAATCGATTGCTTTGTAAGAGGAAACAATGACCGGATGTGGCATAAGTGGTGGAATGGTTCCCGCTGGAGTAACTGGGAGGACCTGGGCTCACCGCCTAGAGGATTCGAAGGCGCTCCCGCAGCATCATCATGGGCCCCGAACCGGATCGATACCTTTGTCCGTGGTGACAACAACAATATGTGGCACAAATGGTGGAATGGTTCCCGCTGGAGTAATTGGGAAGACCTTGGAGCACCAAGAGGAGGCGTTCGTTCTTCACCGGGAGCAGTGTCCTGGGGCCGTAACCGAGTGGATGCCTTTGTAAGAGGCAGAAATGATCATATGTGGCATAAGTGGTATGCTTGATGGATGGTACCGTCCCTGTGTGTAAATAATCCGTTCTTTTTTGGAGTGCATAACCTATAAACGCCATTAAAAACGTCCTGTGAATTGTCACAGGACGTTTATTTCTATCTCATGGGTCATTCCACTTATTATTAGTGAAGGCAGAACGATTGACCGTTACTTTTAATTTTATGAACCGTTTTTCACTGGAAAAATTTCGTTCCACAAAAATAAATGAGTTCAAATTAATTCGGTTAGAGGTGGTCCACTTTCTCAGTCGGACTGCTTCACGCTAAGTACGGTGATCGTAACCAGTATAACCACCATGCCAACAATTTGAATGCCCGTCAATTGATCCCCGATAACCAGAACGCCAAATAATGAGGCTGTCACCGGCTCTACCATAGCGACCATCGAAGCATTTGCCGGAGTGGTCCATCGAATTCCAGTCACATACAATATAAAGGACAGTCCAGCCCCGAGGATCCCTAAAAGTAAAAACCATCCTATATCCCTTGACGCCAACACAGCAGCTGCTTCACCCTTATCCGTAAAGAGAAAAAGGATGAGACAAAATGAAAAAAAAGCAATGGTTAGCGTGGTGTGTGGGTTTCCGATAGAAGACGCATTTTTAAACCCGAATATAAACAAAGCATAGGAAAGGCCAGCAGCAAGTCCCGCCGCCATACCTAAAAAACTCACTGAAATCGATTCAGTATTGTAGGCACCTGTAAGCAGGATGATCCCCAAAAGAACCCCGGTAATACAGCCCCAT
Organism: uncultured Rossellomorea sp.; assembly: GCF_947488365.1. Classification (NCBI taxonomy): domain Bacteria; kingdom Bacillati; phylum Bacillota; class Bacilli; order Caryophanales; family Bacillaceae; genus Rossellomorea; species uncultured Rossellomorea sp. The sequence goes on from NZ_CANKZT010000006.1 coordinate 42,154, forward strand.
TTAAACCAAGTAGAATCTTCTATTCGTAATAAGAAGGAGATTAATAGGACGAACACAGGTGCGGTGTACATTAAAGTAGCGGCAACCGCAACGCTTGAGGCTTCGATACTTAGAAAATAAAAAGTGAAATTTCCAGCAACACCAACACCTGCAATTAGAGACCATATATATAAACGGGTAGAGATGCCCCGATTTTGTCTAAAGCGAAGGAGAAACCACACAAAAAAACATATAAATCCAACAACCCCCCTGTAAAGTGAGATCACAATGGGATCCCATCCCTTGTTCATTAAAACATCGGCAATCCCCCCACTAATGCCCCAGCATATAGCGGCCAGCATAACTAAACCTATACCTGCAAATTTCATCGTGTGCCTCCTAAAGATAAATTATGATTCGAATTTTAGAGCTAACCCAGCTTGACCTTAATAACGGAAATGTAAAGACCAAGAAATCCTCTATTCGCACCTGCTTAAACATATGTAGATTAATAGAGGTGTTAATGGTGATTCCTTTTATTTTCCTTACTTAAACCTAATTTAGCTCTCATGCAATAGGAAGGGATGATCCATCTAAGGTTCCAGCACCTCAAAACGGGACGGTTTAGAGTGTAAATAGGGTTGTTTTTTTTTATATAATGAAGGAATTGGCAAAGTATATGTCCAAATGATGGGTAAGTGGGTACTCTACCAAATTGGGAAAGGAGAAATGACCATGCGTTTTAAACTCGATGAAGAAGTTTATGAAATCACGCAGGCAAAAAATGAGGATCTAAACAAGGTTTTGGAGCGGTTAGTGATGCAGCATCGAGGATACAGACAAAAAGGACGAAGCAATTACCAAAAACGATATCCCTTAAAAGAAGTTACCCATATTCACGGGAGTCACAGTAAATATGAAATCATACTACAAATATAAAACCCGGCATGATTCACACATCACGCCGGGTTTCTTTTTAACTGGCTTTCTTCCTTGGTTGAGCTTGCATCATAGGCATGTATTCATTGAAGTAATGATTCGTTTCACGAACGATGACCTTATAAAGTAAAATAAGGGCGATCAGGTTCGGAATCATCATCAAGGCGTTAGACATATCAGCGAATGCCCATACGAGTTCCAGGTTTGCAACGGCACCAAGTCCGGTTGCTAAAATGTAAATGAGTCTGTAGGAGTTTGCAAAACGATAATTTGTCAAATACTCGAAGCATTTCTCGCCGTACATATACCAGCCAACGATCGTCGAGAATCCGAAGAAGATGACGGAGAACGATACGATGTATTCCCCGACAGTACCGAGGGCGTGTCCAAATGCCGCACTCGTCAGTGCTCCGCCGTCAAGACTTGGTGCATGCTCGACACCCGATATCGCTCCTCCTGTCGGATCCCAGAAGCCTGTGATCAAGAGGACCAGCCCCGTCATCGTACAGACGACGATTGTCACAATGAACGTACCCGTCATGGCGACAAGTGCCTGTTTAACCGGATGATCGGTTTTCGCATTACCTGCAATCAATGCAGCCGTACCAAGTCCTGCCTCATTGGAGAAAATCCCACGTGAAACCCCGCTGCGGATCGCTTCACTGATAATGATCCCGGTGAAACCACCAGCTGCAGCTACAGGATTGAACGCATAATAGAAAATCATTTCAAATGCCGGAATGATCATGTCATAATTCAGTACGATGATGATCAATGAACCGCCAATGTACAGGAATGCCATGATCGGTACAAAGAAGGACGCGACGGTACTGATCCGTTGAATCCCTCCAAAGATGATCAAACCTGTCAGGACGGCTAAAACGATTCCTGTTACGAGATTGCTAATTTGAAAGCTTGATGTCATGACGTCTGCAATCGTATTGGACTGTACGCTGTTTCCGATTCCCAGGGCAGCAAATGCACCGAATAAAGCAAACGCAACAGCAAGCCACTTCCACTTGCTTCCGAGACCTTTTTCAACGTAATACATCGGTCCTCCGGAGTATTCACCGTTTTTATTTTTCACACGGTACTTCATCGCAAGCAGCGCTTCTGCGTATTTCGTCGCCATACCGAGTAGGCCGACAACCCACATCCAGAAAATGGCCCCGGGTCCGCCAATCGTCAATGCCGTCGCAACACCGGCAATGTTTCCGTTACCGATTGTCGCTGACAGAGCTGTCATCAACGTTTTGAAGTTACTGATATCTCCTTCCGATTTGTCAGCAGAAGAAGAGGGTTCTTCTTTTGTAAAAGCAAGTTTAAATGCATACAATAGCTTTCTGAACTGCAGCCCTTTAAGCATAAAAGTCAAGAAAAGGCCTGTCCCAAATAACAGTACTAAACTTGGTGTCCCCCATAAGAATGAATTAATCTTGTCTAGCACATCTAACATAGAATCCTCCTTGTCGTCTCAAGTTGTAAACGTTTTCTTTGTGAGTTTCCATCTACTATTTATATAGTATTCCGAACAATCTGTCCATAACAAAAGTCGAATTTCCAGAGATTGAGCCTTTTTTAGTAGTAGGAGGGACGGACCTCTCCTTCGGTTAAAGTTGAATTGATGTTGAAAGTCAAAGAAGAGGGACGGACCTCTAATCGCGAAGAACGTTAATACTACGCCATCGCTATCTGTTAGGAGGTCCGTCCCTCAAAACTACTAAATTAGTGTAATAATCAGTATGACCAGCAGAGGTCCGACTAAGATGATGTAGCCCAGAGGCCGGGCGAAGTTCAGGGTCCAGCCGACTCCGAAGCGTTTTTCTACGAAAATGGAGGGGTCGTTCGGGTTGAAGTAGATGAGTCCGCCCTTCCAGTATTGGTCTTCATCAGCGTTAATCATTTCACCGGAATTTTCATCGATCACTTCTATGTCAAAATCCGAATCTTTTTTGCCTACTTTGACAGCCAGAAGGACCGTCCCTATCAAAACAAGGGCTGAGAAGGCAAGCGGCATGATGATGATTAATAAATCGCTGACGCTGTTTTCGTAGAGAGTGGTAAATTGTAAGAATGTAAACAGCATGGAAATAAGAATGGAGATGAAGAACAAGAGCCAGCTTGTGTATTTCCGCAAACGCAATTGCCGAACTCGGGATGCCTTCACATTTCCTGCACTCAACTTAATACCGGAGTTTCTTGTTAATTCATTGATCCCCAGAAACATGAAACTCATCGTTAACAGTACAAAAGGCAATGTCAGGACAGATAAGTAGCTTTTTGGTGTGAATGAATCCGGTTGTCCATCGGGTCCCCAGTGTACAGGGATCTGATCAGGGAAAGAACTGTAGTTCACTGATGTAAACACGATCAATCCTACTGTAATGATTATTGGAATCGTAAATACAATCCAAGGAAGCATTTCATCTTTCGTACGAATGTTCAATTCTGAAACATTTACCTGCTTGCGATCTTTGAACCACTGTTCCCGTTCTTTAAGCCCTGTTACTTTCACATGAAAATAAAAGTACAGTGATAAGGATATGAACAGGATCACGAATGGAAGGAATAGCCCTGCAAAGATAAGGTGATTTTCTGTAGGTGTAATGCCCGTCGACCATATAAAATATAGGGATAACACCAGAATTGAAAAGAAAAATATTGATACAGCATAGATTTTTTTGTATCGAAGTAATTGCTCGTTCCTTATTTCGTCAACAGGGATCGTTACACCAAACACCACCGTCCGTTTAACAATAAAAGGAATGGCTATTTGCATCACCATTAGAAACCCGACTGTAACAATTAAAAGTGTCATTTCCATAAAATTATTCCCCCTTAACTTTTGAAATAATGGATGTGACTAAACCCTTAATATCATCTTCTTTCATTCCAAGCACAAGGGATTCCACCAAAATCGGTCGCAATTCACCTGAAATCTGATCTATTCTTAATGATGCAATCCCATCTACTGAAGGTGGACAAATAACAGCCCCTGACTTGGGAACTATCTGAATCACTCCCTTGCTCTCCAATTCATGATAGCTTTTATTCACCGTATGCATGTTCACACCGAGGTCAGCAGCAAGGGCACGGACGGATGGAAGCACGTCGCCAGGTACTAACTCACCACGTACAATCCCTTCCATAATGCCATTTCTCACCTGAGCATAGATCGGTACAACTGATTGAGATTCAATTTGGATAAACAAGGTTTTACCTCCTAATTGTTATACGTTTAGTATAACAGAATTGTTCTATATATAATATAACAAAAGCACATATTTTCCAAAAAAAGTTAGATACAGGAGGGAATTCTCGTTATAATTTGAGTATATTATCTGAAGGTTATACTGAGGAAAGTTTGTCACATAATCTGACAATCTGGTTGCCGTAGTAGGATTTCTGTAATGAAATATAGAAGTGTAACTATGTAAATTCGTGAGGTGATGATGTTGGCTATGAATCAAACAATTGAAGAACTGACAATGATAGAAAGTCATTTACGTGAACTATCCGAGCTTTTAATAAGCGTAGTGAATGATGGGGCGTCGATTGGTTTCTTATCACCGCTTGCCCATTCTGCAGCGATGAATTATTGGCAAAATGCACTCGATCAAAATATCATTCTATTAGTATCAAAGATGGATAATCGAATTGTGGGAACGGTACAAATCCATTTATGTACGAAGCAGAACGGGAAAAATAGAGCGGAAATCGCTAAAATGATGGTACATCCTCAATTCCGTCAAAAGGGAATTGGCCGCAGGCTTATGCAAAAGGCGGAAGAGAGAGCGAAAAAGGAGGGACGGACCTTGCTTGTACTTGATACGGTAGAGGGAGCCCCTTCAAATCACTTATATACTTCCCTCGGATTTGTTCAGGGTGGAAGGATTCCTGACTACGCAGCGTCACCTTTCGGGGAATTAGAGGCAACGATCATTTACTATAAACAGATTTAGGAGACTAAGATAAAATGCTGTGAGGGACGGACCTCTAAACGATTAAATATCCATTTATTATGGTGTCTTTAACGATTAGAGGTCCGTCCCGGTGTGTCTTATTAGAGAATAGAAAAGTGTCAGTTTAGCAGGTTGATGTCTGCCGGGCTGACATTTTCACTTGTGTAGTGTATTCGTCTTCAAGCGCTGTACTATAAAATCAATAGGATATACATAACAAACAAGCCCTACATTAGGTATAATGATACGCGTAGTCTTTCAAAAATAGCATAATCATCAACAGGGGGAAATAAAACAATGTCAGAGTGGCCTAATTGCCCAAAATGTAATTCAGAATATACATACGAAGATGGAAGTCTGTTCGTTTGTCCGGAATGCGCTCATGAATGGACGGCAGAAGCAGCACCAGAGACGAATGAAGACGAAAAGGTTGTCAAAGACTCAAACGGAAACGTCCTAACCGATGGTGACTCCGTTTCAGTCATTAAAGACCTGAAAGTAAAAGGAAGCTCATCCGTCCTAAAGATGGGAACCAAAGTGAAAAACATCCGCCTGGTGGGAGGCGATCACGACATCGACTGCAAAATAGACGGCTTCGGAGCCATGAAACTAAAATCTGAATTTGTTAAAAAGATATAAGAATGAGTAAAGAGAGAGGGACGGACCTTCAAAAAGTTATAAGCCTTGTTTTAATGGGGATTATGCTGATTGAAGGTCCGTCCCTCTCTTTAGGTGATACAATTATCGTGATGTGGCAGTTTGGTATATTATCTCGAAGGAGTGATGTTTGGTGAGTGGGTATCCAATGGGAGGAGCCATCCAGGTTGGTGATTCTATTATTGAAAGAAAGATCCGCTATGACTCAGAAGTGGTGGAACATCATTGTCGGCTGTTGCATGTAGGAAGTGAAGACATTGTTCTTTTTCATAAAATAGTAGAAAACTTTACGATGACAGCGAATCGGTCAAGCTTAACCATTTCTAAAGGCAGCTATACCCTGGCTTATTACTGGAAAGATCGACCTTATAATCTGTATATCTGGAGAGATCAAAAGGGGAAATATTTAGGTTCCTATTTTAATATTGTTAAAAATTCATACATAACTGATGGGATAGTATCGTTTGAGGATTTGATTATCGATGTGCTGGTTTTGCCCAATGGAGAAGCTTACGTGTTGGACGAAGATGAGTTACCCTTACCATTGGAAGAATTTGAGGCTGGTTCTGTTAAGGAATCTTTACAGGGATTATTAAATGATCTTGATACCCTTCTTCCTCAAATCATATCCGAGACAACAATTAATTTTCCTCATGAAGATCTTCATTCTTGGATCTGATGATACAGTGAAAAGTATGCCGGATTTTATACCAATAATAAAAAAGAAGAAAATCCTTGAACATGCCCATCGTGTTAATGTTTCTAATCGTTGAGATTGGTTTATGGGTGGAGTCGAAAAGGAATCTATTTTAAAGAAAGTCAAAGGAGAATGTAGTAAAATTAACCCGAAAATGTTACATATATTTACATACGTACTCCTGCTATATACGGGGATCTATCTATTGATTGAGAGTATTTGATTAAAGAGGGACGGACCTCCAAAAAGTATAATCCTTGTCTTAATTAAGGTTTATGCTGATTGGAGGTCCGTCCCTCATCTATCATCCATTTTCTACCATTTTTTTTAGAATAACGGCATGATTATGACGCTCATCTTTTGCACCGTATAGAAGAACTAAGCGTTCGTTTGTCGCCATTTCTTTTAGTTCTTGCAACTTACTTTGTTTTTCCTTATCTTGATTGATTTCATCTTTGTAGGCTTGTTTAAACTCCTCAAATTTTTGCGGATCATGATTGAACCATTTTCTTAGAGATGGACTGGGCGTAATCTCTTTCATCCAAGCATCAAGATTGGCATCCTCTTTTGAAATGCCACGTGGCCAAACCCGGTCGATTAATATCCGGTGGCCCCCTAGACGAGGAGGTTCATCATAGATTCTCTTTAGAACAATAGACATTTCTCGTCCTCCATTCGCAGTCGGTATACTTAAAGGATAAATTGAATCTCAGTGTGATGCAAAGATTTCTGAACCAAGTCTCGCACTGATTAGTATTCGGGTATCATGATGCAGCCACTTGACTCATATCGATTCTTCTTATTCCCTACATAAATAAACAAAATGGCCACCAATCGACCATTGACTGCAAAAGTATGGCATCCCATTTGAGGGACGGACCTCGAAAATTAGCTTAACCCCGATTCAATAAAGCTTTCGCTAATTAAAGGTCCGTCCCTCTCCTAAAACTCCCCATGCTCTTTTCCCCATGTATGCATCTGCTTGAGGATCGGCATAAGGGTCATGCCTAAATCAGTCATGGAGTATTCGACTTTGGGTGGGATGGTATCGTATTGGGTACGTTTGATGAAGCCATCTTCTTCGAGTTCTTTTAATTGTTGGCTCAATACTTTATGGGCCACGCCAGGTAGTAACCTGCGCAATTCATTATACCGAAGGGTCCCGTCCGTACCCAGATGCCACAGAATGACCGTCTTCCATTTGCCTCCGATTTTCTTCAGGGTATATTCAATGGAGCACTTCAGTTTCCCTTGTTGATCGATGGGTGTATCCATATCTGATCCAGTCCTTTCTTACCTTAAGGTTAGTTTCTCACAAAAAAGTGCATTCTTACATTAAGAAGTCCTGTTTCGTATAATGAGGACATGTTAGATGAAACGAATCAAAAAGAGGAGGAATATTGACGATGTTACCATATCCAAGATCGTTTTCACATATTGGACTATCCGTCCCAAATCTCGAAGAGGCTATTACATTTTACACTGAGGTATTCGGTTGGTACACCATCATGGAACCATCTGATGTCGAAAATGATGACACGGCAATCGGGCAGATGTGCCGTGATGTATTCGGCAATGATTGGGAGAAATTCAGAATTGCCCATCTGGCAACGGGTGATAAAATCGGAGTGGAGCTGTTTGAGTTCCCTCAAAACGAAAAGCCGGAAAATAACTTCGAGTATTGGAAAACAGGTCTCTTCCATTTCTGTATCCAGGACCCTGATGTAGAAGGCATGGTAGAAAAAATCAAACAGCATGGCGGTAAACAGCGGATGCCGATCCGTGAATATTATCCCGGTGAAAAGCCTTATCGCATGGTATATGTTGAAGATCCATTCGGTAATATTTTTGAGATTTACTCACATAGCTATGAATTAACTTATTCTGATGGGGCTTATTAATTTGATGCAAAAAAGCACGTTCAGTGTAGAGCGTGCTTTTTTCTCTTTGAAAAAAGGTTTTCCCTCACTGATGAAGAATTCATTATAGATACGTCTATTCATTAGGAGAGGAAAGGAAAGCTGAAATGAAGATAATGGAGTTACATAAAGTTTCAACCATGTTTTTAGACGCAGTGAAAGTGTTCTGGGGACAATGGGGAAGTGAAGATAATTATAGGTTTTATCACGATTGTATGTTTCATTCCTGTCGAACAGAAGAAGATCTGCCCCGATTTTATATCGCTTTACATGAAGAAAAAATCATCGGTACTTACGCTTTACTTAGAAATGATCTCAACAGCCGCCAAGATCTGTATCCATGGTTTGCATGCCTGTATGTAGACCCGGAACATAGAGGGCGCGGACTTGGTTCCAACCTTCTTGCCCATGCTCTGCAACAGGCCAATGAAAAAGGGTACAAACACCTCTACCTCACAACAGACTTGGAAGACTATTATGAAAAATACGGCTGGACTCATTCCACGGAAGCAATCGGATTGAGCGGAGATTCTATGAAAGTCTACCAAAAACGAACAAGTGAACAACCATAAAGCAGAAAAAGCAGCAATGAGAATGTGAATGAACACGTTCTCATTGCTGCTTTTTTTAGAGGTCCGTCCCTCAAAAGATGATTTTCTTCTGCATTCGGTCCAGGAAGTATCCAATTACGACAGCTACCAGGGTAGGGAATGTCCAACCCAGGCCATTTTCACTCAGGGGAAGGAAGCCCAGGGTCGCTTGAATTCCATCCATTTGAATATTTAGTGTCATTAGCATTTCGTAAAAGGCAAATAATGTAGCGACACCAACCCCGTACACATACATTCTCTTACTTTCTCCAAAGAAATGCTGGAAGAGAGAGAGGACTACAAGCACAATAGCTACAGGATAAATAAAAACCAGTAACGGTGTAGCCACTTTTAAAATCAAATTCAGTCCAAGATTTGTAACGATCATACCAATCAGGATGAAAATCAATACATAAGACTTATATGAATATTTCGGAAAAATTTCGTTGAAAAAACGTCCGCATGCATTAATGAGACCAATACAGGTCGTTAAGCAAGCGATCATCACAATCAAGCCAAACAATACGTTGCCACTGTATCCAAATAATTGCTGTGACGCCAGAACCAATATTTCTGCTCCATTTCGAAGTGGCTCGTCATGAGGAACCACTCGTCCGATCCATCCAAGTGAGAGATACACCATGATTAAGCCGACTGCTGCAATCACCCCTGCACTGACTGTTCCACGTATCAGATCCCTTTTATGAGTGGCTCCTTTGTCTTTCAACCCATTGATAATCACAATCCCAAAAGCAAGGGCCGCTACAGCATCCATAGTGAAGTACCCTTCCAGAAACCCTTTCAGAAACGGATCGGACTGGAACTTTTCAGACGCTTGAGCTTCCATGTAATCAAAGGTAATAAAGGCCCGTACACATAATATTGCTAATACAATGAGCAAAACTGGCGTCAAAAACTGACCGACAAGATCAATTACTTTCTTCGGATTGATGCTGAGTAAGTAGGTCAATCCGAAAAAGACGAGTGAGAATAAGAATAAAGGTAAACGTCCTTCCACACTGATCATTTGCATAAACCCGAGTTCATACGCAACATTCGACGCCCTTGGAATACCGTAAAGTGCTCCAATCGACATATAAATCACGATGGCAAACACAAGTCCGAAAACGGGGTGGACCCGTTGGCCAATCGATAATAATCCATTAGTAGAAAGTGATACTGAAATGATCGTCAAAAAAGGTAAAAACACCGCCGTTAGAATAAACCCGGCAATAGCTGCAACAAAGTAACTGCCTGATTCCATTCCTAGATAAGGCGGAAATATTAAATTTCCAGCACCGAAAAACAGTGAGAAAAGCATAAATCCTGAAACCAGCACATCTTTTTTTCTCAACGAGACCCCTCCTAATCCCTACCCAAACCATGATAGCTTCTATTGATTATTCTGATTATTTCACATAAAAAAACCCGCCCCTGACCAGGGACGAGTCATATTTTCTCGTCATGGAATTTTATTAATAAACACAATCTAGCACAGGAAGAAAGCGCAGTCAATGAATTTTCCTAATATAATATCAATTTCTATTTTTCTAGACTTGTATGACTATTTCAATGGATAAAACTTGTATAAGTTGGAACTTTTATCAAGTTCACCCGTATGTAAAGTATAGATTTAATAGAAAAGGGGAGTTGTAAAATGGATATTAGTTTTTTCTGGATAGCAGCGGGGCTCGCGGCCTTAGGATATTTTATAGGAGATGGGTTAAAGAACTTTGGTAACCCCAAAGCAAGCTTCTCAGAGTATCCCACGTTGATAAAAGAGAAAGATTTGCATCTTCATGTAGGTCTAACGAAAGAAGAAGTAACCGAATTGCTACATAAATTTCCTGAGGCTCCAAAAGTTGAGTTGAATGGAACGACCTATTATCCCTATCAGAGATTCATGGAGTGGATGGCATCTGGTGAGATATACAAAAAGTAATATTAGTCAGCCAGGCCCTCGGTACGCTGCTTAATATGTCCGGTGTGGGGCTTGGAACTTAATTTTATCAACTCTTAAATAATCTCCATAACTAGTAAATAAAAGAATGGCTAGTCAAAGTGCCGTTCACTTATGCACCTCTCTACCATATTTTATATGGAAAGGAGGTGTTAAGATGCCGATTATTACAACAAGAGGGATCATCTATTCTATTAAACAAGGAGATACACTTTATTCGATTGCAAACCAATTTGGCAGTACCATTGCCGCAATTGAAAGAGCGAATTATTTGTTTCCCCCTGTTACAGATCGAGGCTTGATTTTTCCAGGCGATGTGTTGGTTATTCCGACTTCAACCAATTCTCCGATTATGAGGTATATCGTTGCGAGTGGAGATACGCTTACAGGAATTGCAAATGCCTATAATAGTTTCGTGGACCTTATCGCGGGAGTGAACAATATCGATGATCCTGACTTTATTTATGTTGGCCAGCCGTTAATGATCCCTGCCCTGGCTTACAGGATTGTAAGTGGGGATACTTTATTTGCTATTTCCAGAAGGTTTGGTGTCTCCGTTTCAGCTATTGAAGAAGCAAATGCAGGTAGACCAGGTTTCCAACGGGATGTCATCTGGCCCGATTACCACTTGATCATTCCTATCCCTACTTCAAGGAATATCTTCGTGACAAAACCACTTCCAAGTTCATCGATAAGCAGCGGCCAAAGAGTTGAGGGATATGCAAGGGTTTTTGAAGCGGTCGTAAACTACCAGTTAAGAGACAATAACGGTGTGATCGTGACGAATGAGCGATTCGCCATGACAAATGAAGGAGCCCCGGAATATGGTTTTTTCAGTACGGCCATTCCTTTTGACCGTCCACCGACTGCGAGCTCCGGTGAACTCTGGGTATACAGCCGAAGTGCAAAAGATGGGAGCATTCAGGATCTCGTGAGAATAAAAGTGAACTTCTAGTGATGAAAGGAAGTTCAAATAAAAGAAGGTCGTGGGCACACGACCTTCTTTCTCCTATAACCCGACCGAAATATACTTAATTTCGAGATACTCTTCAATGCCATGATGTCCGCCCTCACGTCCAAGGCCACTTTGCTTGAATCCGCCAAATGGAGCCTGTGGAGTGGAAGGTAATCCATCATTCAGCCCTACAATTCCATACTCTAATTGCTCACTGATTCGAATACCCTTCGTAATATTCTCTGTGAATACATACGCAGCAAGTCCATAGATGGAATCATTTGCCCGCCCGATCGCTTCTTCTTCCGATTTAAACGTAGTGATGGGAGCGACTGGACCGAATGTTTCGTCTTTCATGCAAAGCATGTCATCAGTTACGTTAGTAAGAACAGTGGGTTCAAAATATAACCCGCTTTTTCCTTTGCCTCCATAAGCAATGGAAGCTCCTTTGTTTACAGCGTCTTCCACGTGTTTCTGGACTTTCTCGATCGCATTTTCATCAATTAAAGGTCCGATATCGACACCATCTTCGAGACCGTTCCCAACTTTCAAATCCTTTACTTTTTCCACGAGTTTTTCCGTGAACGAATCTACGACGGATTCATGAACATAGACACGGTTGGAGCAGACGCAGGTTTGACCGGCATTTCTGAATTTGGAGGCGATGACCCCATCGACGGCTTTTTCTAAATCAGAGTCGGCCATCACGATCACAGGTGCATGACCTCCGAGTTCCAACGATATTTTTTTGACGGTGTCAGCCGATCCTTTCATCAGTACCTTCCCGACTTCCGTTGATCCCGTGAATGTCAGTTTTCGTACACGTGTGTCTTCCATCCACGCCTCCCCAATGGATTTCGAATCACCTGTCACCACGTTGATGACTCCTTTAGGAATACCGGCTTCTTCTGCCAGTGCCGCCATTTTCAGTGCAGTCAAAGGGGTTTGGTTTGCCGGTTTTATCACGACCGTACAGCCCGTGGCTAGTGCCGGTGCAACCTTACGTGTGATCATCGCGGCAGGGAAGTTCCATGGTGTGATGACGGCTACCACCCCAACAGGTTGCTTATGGACAAATAATCGCTTGTTTCGCTGAGTCGCCGGAATTTGTTCGCCATATACACGCTTTCCTTCTTCTGCATACCAGGAGATGAAGCCGTTGGCATATTGGATTTCACCGAGTGCTTCTTTTAGTGGTTTCCCTTGCTCCATGGTCATGGTCCGGGCAAGGTCCTCTTTATTCTCATCAATTAAATCATACCATTTTCGAATAAGTTCACTTCGTTCGTATGCAGAGTATTGGGACCACTCCTTGAATGCATCATAAGCCGCGTCAACAGCGCTGGCTGCTTCTTTTTTGCCTCCATCAGGGATCGTTGCAATCACTTCTGAAGTGGCGGGGTTGGTCACATCCCGTTTAGATAGATCCGATCCTAATTGTTCTCCGTTGATGATCATATTGTAGTGTTGCATAGTGTTCCTCCTTTTAATGTTTTATGAGATTTTCTTGGCATCCTTATTTTCCAGATCTTTTGTGAAAATTTCGTCGTTTTCACCGATGAAGAATTTTTTACCGTAAATCAATAAGCATAATAAAATTCCAACTGCGAATGCCCAAGTAGCACCTTTGGTGGCGAGTACTGCCCCTATAACTCCGGCAATGCCAAGGTCACGGTGACTTCGGGATTCCAATATCCCTACGCGAACGCTTACATAACCTTGGATCAGCAAAGTTAAGGCGAGGGCGATGCCTAGAATTGGTTGTACTAAACTTACAATAGGGAGAAGTAAGAGTCCAGTATTTGTACCCCATCTGAAGGACCCAGAACCCCCAAATATTGAATGCATTGCTTTTTTACCTTCTTTAAACCGTTCAATTACGACAACCTGCATGGCTGCCCATAGTGGACCTGCCATTGTGACATCAGGACCAAGTATACTCATAATGGTGTTGCGTCCACCGAAGACCATATGGGCACGATTCGGATTGTAATCGATCTTTTCATCACGGCGCACATCGTCCGCTTCATCAATTAGCGCCTTACTTTGTAAAACGTCTCCGAATAAGACGATATAAGCGGCTAATACAGTAGGCAAGGCTGTTACAAATAACATTGCCGGAGGGAAACCGAGCCCAAAGATGGTGTATTCACTCCAAAGTGTACCGAAGTCAGGATTAATGAGCCCCCACTCAATCGTTGGCCACGGTGCTTCTCCAAAGAGAGGTGCGATGATGACAGCGAGAATAATAATCGGAAAGATTCCCAGTTTTCCAATAAGTCCCCATAGTGCACTTTTGGCTTTCAGTTGATTGAAATGTTGAGAGAATATAATATAAAAGGCAATCCCTACTGCGATGGAAATGGTCCATGGAAAGCTTTCGAAACGCCCGCCAACCTGGAAGACAGAAATGATTGCTGCAAATCCTGCTCCTAAGATTACCCCCGATTTAATCGCCGGGGGAACGAATGTAACGACTTTTTTCGCTAATCCTGTCACCCCTAACAGGATGGAAAGTAAGCCGAGTGTAAGCTGGAAGGCGACCAGTGCGTGCACACGTTCCGATCCTTCTGGAAATGCTGATACATAAGCCATGATTAATGGAATCGCTGGAGTGATCCATCCGGGAACGACGGGGTCGCCGAGTAAGTGATGAGTTAAATAAAGAATTCCATTCAACAGTACAACGGCTAATGCAACTTCAAAAGGCATGCCTAGAAGTTCAATCATTAATGGAATCGCAGCTAAATCAACAGCACACATTAGCAAACCTTGGACATAATCCGGCCATTCAAATTTGTAGTGAATAAACGGGAGTCTTAATTTAAAAGGTCCCATTGGAATATATGGTGATTCCTCACCATCTTTTCGATTTCTCCACATCCTATATACCCCTTTTCTTAATTTGATAACAATGAACTGAAATCCTTTTTATTAATAGGCAGATTGATAGATTTGTTCAATTTCACTTTTGTTTAATTGACGTGGGTTATTGTTTAATAGTCTTTCAATCTTGCTTGCATCTTCAGCCATGTCAGAAAGTGCCGTTTCCGGAATGTCAAAGGAACGTAATCCAGTCGGAATATTGACTGCGGTGCATAATCGCTTCATGGAAATCACGGCTTTATCTGCTGCTTCTGCGTCCGATAAGGAGCGTACGTTTTCGCCCAGTGCTGCGGCAATGTCCCGGAAGCGCTCCATACAGGCAATTTTATTCCATTCCATGACATATGGAAGCAGGAGAGCATTACTGACCCCATGAGGAATATGATAGCGGCCGCCTAAAGGATAGGCGAGTGCGTGAACGGCACCGACGCCGGCATTACCAAAAGCCATACCGGCCATTAAGCTTGCAGTCGCCATTTTTTCACGGGCTTCCAAATGGTTAGGATTGGCGTACGCTTTTGGCAGATTCTCCGAAATCATTCGTATCGCATAAATGGCCAAGGCATCTGTTATGGGTGAAGCGTGAACCGAGATATATGCTTCAATGGCATGAACCAATGCGTCCACTCCGCTTGCTGCAGTGACTGAAGGCGGCATGGTCAGCGTCATTTCCGGTGCTACAATCGCCACATCAGGAAGCAAGTAGTCACTCACGATTCCTTTTTTGAGCTGAGATTCTGTGTCAGAAAGGATCGATATATTCGTTACTTCTGAACCTGTTCCGGCAGTGGTCGGTAGAGTGATGATAGGTGCGCCTTTTTGTGGAACAAGGTCTGTACCGATCAGTTCTGACAGGCTGCCATCAAAACCTGCGTAAACAGAAACACTTTTTGCGATATCGATCGCACTTCCGCCCCCGATAGCAATCAAGCCATCATGATTCCCTTCTATAAAAACTTTCGTGCAATCTTCCACAATAGAGAGCTCAGGGTCAGGTTTAACGCCTGTGAATATTCCGTAAGTAAGCCCTTTCAAAAATGGGGTGATTTGATCAACCACCCCGACTTTTTGGAGGACTTCATCTGTGACGATTAGTGGGTTTTGAATTTGGAGGCGCTTGATTTCATCCGGTAAAACTTCTGTTGCTCCTTTTCCTGTCACCAATTTGTTAGCAATTTTAAAAGTTGAGATTGTCATGAAAAGTATCTCCTTTCGATTCTTCTATAAACAGTAATGCAAGTTCTGTGCCAACTTTCTGAAAAGTATGAACAGAAGGAAGGAGGTTTGTAAGGCTGTCGAAAAATAGTCAAATCCGATTATAAAAATAATCAAAAAAGAGAGCCTTGATTCTAAAAGTAATCAAAGCTCCCATTTCTTCATTTTTTGGACGATCGTGGATTGACTGACTTCGAGGACTTCTGCTGCTTTTCTCGTTGTTTTATATTTTCGTATTGCATTAGTGATCAATTGTTTCTCTACTCGATCCACGGCCTCTTTTAAAGGAAGAATTTCTCCTTCATAAAATGCGTCTGGTTTCTTGATGGATTCACTTAATTCAGGTGGGAGATCTTCACGTCCGATTGTTTCTAAAGGAGTGATAACGACTAAGCGCTCAATCAAATTTTTTAATTCTCGAATATTACCAGGCCAATCGTATTCATGTAAACAATCCAATGCCTCAATGCTCATCACTTTGCTTGATCCATATTCATCATTGAAGCTTTGTAAAAAGTGTTGAGAAAGGGGAATGATTTCTTCGCGACGCTGACGCAGGGAAGGGATTTGAACTGGAACGACGTTTAAACGGTAATATAAGTCTTCGCGAAATTCCCCTATTTCCACTAAGTTCTTAATGTTTTTATGAGAAGCAGCGATGATTCGAACATTAATTTGTTTGAGTTTTGAAGAACCAATGGGAATGAATGCTTGATCTTCAATGACCTTTAATAGTTTTACTTGAAGCTCCAAAGGAAGATCACCGATTTCATCAAGGAATAACGTGCCATTATCCGCCACTTCCAGCAATCCTTTTTTTCCTTTAGATAAAGCACCGGTGAAAGCACCTGATTCATACCCGAATAATTCTGCCTCTATTAAACTTGGAGGGAAGGCTCCGCAGTTAAGCTCTAGAAAACTGCTGGTCGAACGATTCGAATGCTCGTGTATGTATTTTGCAATCATCGTTTTCCCAACACCGGTTTCCCCCTGCAAGAGGACTTTTACATCCGTTTTGGCTACTCGATTAATGGTGGTGAAAACCTTCTTCATCCTTTCACTGGAATAGATGGAAGACTTCTCTGCTTCATTAGAAAACGTAGCATTCGAACTTTGGCGGAGGTTCTTTAGTTCTTGCAGCTCATCAATTTGCAGTTTTAATTTTAACAGTTCGGTGATATCACGAACACTGTTTACAACGTATAAGATTTCATCGTCATCATTGAAAATCGGTGTACCGGACACGATGATTTTTCTTCCATTGTGAATGGACTGCATCAATGTAATCGGTCTTTTTTCTTTCAAGACCTGGATGGAGGCAGACTTGGATATATATCCAGCCTTAATGAGCTCTTCCATATGATAACCGATAAGTTGCTCGGATTTGAGGTCCGCTATTCTTTCATAGGATTTGTTTACCTTGACCGTAATACCATGTCCATCTGTAATGAAGACCCCATCATAAAGGGAATTGATTATATCATTGAAAACAGGACTTTCAAGTAGCTCACTATATTGATTTTTTTTCAACCTTATCTTTGGAGGAGAATGATGGAACATTATTTTCTTGAGAATTTCACCAATCGATTCCCCGAGATGACCATCATGAAAAATCGTATTCATATCATCAAGCGTAAGAATTCCGACAATCTCATTCTCATGATTCACAACCTCCAGAGCATCCACCCCAGATTCTGAAAATAATTCAATCGCACGATCCACCTCATCTGAAACTAGCAGCTTCATACAAAATCCTCTCCCATTCAACATGCTACTTCGTTAACTCTATTCTACACTAAAGTGATGAGGGACGGACCTTCACTTCCCATGAGCCTGACTAGAAAGGGTGTTTAAATCGTATCTCTCTGAGGGAACATAAACCATATGAAGATTTCAGGGAGGTATGCATATGAAAGCCATCATCATTGATCAATACGGAGACAAAGACGTATTACAAGAAAAAGAACTCGACCAACCAAGAATCGGAGACAATCAAATCTTATTGGAAAATCATGCAACATCCATTAATCCAATTGATTGGAAGGTACGGGCAGGATACTTGAAAGACATGCTCGACTTTGAATTTCCAATCATCCTTGGATGGGATGCAGCAGGTGTGATTGCAGAAAAAGGCAAGAATGTGAAGGGGTTTGAAGTCGGTGACAGAGTATTCGCCAGACCGGCAACGACAAGGCTGGGTACATATGCTGAGTATGTGGCAGTAGATGATAAACTCCTCGCCCAAATGCCTGACAGCATGAGCTTTGAAGAGGCTGCTGCCATTCCCCTTGCCGGATTAACGGCTTGGCAATGCTTAGTAGATTTTGGACAAATCAAAGAAGGGGATAAGGTGCTCATCCATGCGGGATCCGGTGGAGTAGGTAATTTCGCGATTCAGATTGCGAAAAGCTTCGGAGCACACGTCGCGACTACGGCAAGTAGCAAAAATGAAGAGTTCGTCAAATCATTGGGTGCTGATCAGTTCATCAATTATAAAGAAGAAGATTTCAGTGAGGTGCTGCAAGAGTTTGACTTAGTACTGGATTCCATGGGTGGGGAAGTCCAATCAAACAGCTATAAGGTGCTTAAAAAAAACGGAAAGCTCGTATCCATTGCACAGCCTCCATCTGAGGAAAAAGCGGCAAAGTACGGTGTGAAAGCCGAATTCTTGTGGCTCGATCCTAAGGGAGAGCAACTGGCCAAGCTTGCCGACCTGTACGAGTCCGGTCAATTGAAGCCTGTAATCGGAGAGACATTTGAGCTGAGTGAACAAGGATTAAAGGACGCCCACGCATTAAGCGAAACACATCACGCTCAAGGGAAAATCGTGATTAAAGTGAAATGAAAATGGAAGGGACGGACCTTGATGGAAGGTCCGTCCCTCTTTGCTACTTCTTCCCCTCACCATCATCTTCATCCTCCACGATCGTTTCCTGCTCCTCGTGAAATTCCACTTCCGTCTGTCCAGTCACTTGATCAAACGGTGTGTAAAAGAGGGTAACGCTTTTCTTTTTTACAAACACCTTATATAAGCCGATCCGCACCAATATGGTTAAGGCAGTTGGGAAACCTACAACCAAAAGATTGATCGGATCCATATCAGGAATCTCCGCCAGCGGTTGTCACGGATACAGCCGAAATGGTTGCAATCATCGTTGCTTGCTGCGCTTGTATGAGTGTTTCAATGGCAGTCGATAAACTCGCCTGCATCACTGTAGAGTTCGTAATCTTATCGCTGATCAAAAGGTTCACGGCCATCATTAAATTGATATCCTTGTGCCACTTGAAGTACTTATCAGAGTTAAGTTCTTCCCAGACATCCTTTACTTGATTCACTAAGCTAGAGTCGGCATTTACAAAAGATAGTAGAGCGATTTGAGGATAGAACATCGCCTTCGTCTTGATGCCTGCTTGCTTCATGGTATCAAACAAATGAATGCAGCGGCTGACAAGCTCATCTTGAGACGCTTCCTCGTGCAGGGAAAGAATGTGACTCATGCTTTGCAGATCATTCCCTTTTCTGAATCCTGCATCGTTCAATTTCGTATAGAAGCCTTCAATCGTATGGACCATCTCACTCTGATCACCTTCTCTTTGAGCAAGCAGAGTAGCGAAGGGATAATCACTATGTCCTGTTAAAAAGAAATGCTGGGCCCTCATTTCTTTATAAACCTTCATTGCACGATAGGACAAATCTGTACTGTAATCATCATTTGAAAGCAGGGTCATGGCAGCTATATAGGTGAACGTTCCTCTAGAAAATCCAGCTTCCACTAAAGAATCATATAAGGCAAGAAATTCATGGAACTTTACTTCTGGCGTTTCAAAACGTGTATCAAGCATCCCCGCAAAAGTAAATCGAATTTCATGCTTTAACGTCGAAAATGCACCGACTTCATTTTTAAGATAATCACTGACTTCTACAAAACGGTCCAGGTCAAATGCGCGTTCATTCGTTACGTACAATGAAGCGACCATCATTAAGGAACGGGAGTCCGATACCTTCCAGCGCAATTTCTTCTTTAATTGTGAATAGATATCCTTGTATTTCTTCACTTTACTCATTACATCTTCCATTCATTGCACATCCCTTATTTTGTTAGTTAGTAAGATATACGAGTGTATGGAAAAAAAGTTTCATGCAAACTATGTAAAGGAAACTTGACGTTAAGTTTCCTTTACACTATGATATGGAAATATAAGGAGGTATCCCTCTTTGAAAAATAAACTAGTAGAATACCGGAAGACGTTTGGATACTCACAGGAAAGATTGGCGGCTAAATTAGGGGTATCAAGGCAAACCATCATCTCGATTGAAAAAGGGAAGTATGACCCTTCTTTGAATCTGGCTTTTCAGCTGGCAAATGTATTCGAAGTGTCAATTGAAGAGATTTTTATTTATGAAGAGAAAGGGGGAAAGAAATAGTGCAAACAAAGGCATACCTGGTTTTAGGATGGGTTCTGGTCATACAGACTGCTTTCTTGTTCTTTGTCGGCATAACGGCAAAGGAATTTCCATATTTTGCTCTTACTCCCATGTCATTGACTGTTTTAAGTTTTTGTATGTATTATCTCTATCCACAGTTTAAACAAAAGGATGAGCGGATGAAGATGATCCGGGAAAAGGGGATCTATTATTCGTATTTTGCCATCTTGGTGTTTCACATCATTTTCATGACCATTCTGCAGTTTGACGTGATCCACCTAACAGCAATGAACCTATTAAATGTCCTGACCAGCCTCACCATCATGACCGTATTTATCTCCATGGTGATTGTGGCGAGAATCTACTAAAGTAAAGAGGGACGGACCTTGATTCCTAAGGTCCGTCCCTCATCATCATCATCATCAATCTTTTTCCTGATCCACTATTTTCAATGGAGATGCATCGTCACTCTCTTCCACTATATGTTTCAGCTTGGACAGCTTATTGGTCCAGAACTGCTCGTAATATGAGAGCCAGTCTTTTAACTCAGCTAGAGGCTCAGGTTGTAATCGATAGATTTTTTCCCTGCCCACTTTTTCACCATAGACCAATTCAGCTTCAGAAAGAATGGTGAGATGCTTGGCGATGGCTGTTCGACTGATTGGAAAATGAGAGGTCAGTGCTGAGATGGGCATCTCTTTTTCGGAAAGTAACCTTAGGACCTCCCTGCGAGTCGGGTCTGCGATCGCCTGGAATACATCATGTTTAGCTGCAGACACTTATCCTTCCACAACCTTCCTAAGCCTCTGATCCACAATGCCGACCCAGCCGTTGGCCATTCTGTCACGAATAACAGAGCTTTTTTCATGCGCTTTGGATACAACCGCATCATCATGCTTCCAGCCGCCATGGATAAGCGTAAATTCTGTTTGATCTCCTACCTCTTTTAAGAGAAAAGTAACCACCCACCCATCTGTATCCCATGAGAAGGACAACTTGTAAGGGGGATCTAGCTCCAATACCTTACAAGGAGAAGGTCCAAAAGGGGATTGAATATGAAATTCGTGACCGACTTCCGGTTTGAAATCATTGGGCATGAACCAAGAGGAAATACTGTCTGATGTGGAAACCGTGTTCCATACTTTTTGGATGGGAGCGTTGAATAAAACGGTTTGTTTAATATCTTCTAATTGATTTGATTTCATGAATGTCGCCTGCTTTCTTTGGTTGAAATAACACCAATTGGTTTTGTATTTATAATATAACACCTTTTGGTTTCGTGTCAATGGTGGTGTGATGAAAGAAGGAGAAAGGTGGGAGATTGTAGAAGTAGAGTTCTTGGCGTAATTGATTACGTCTTTGATTGGTAGTATTGGTGTAATAGGTGAATTTTATTTGATTTTCATCCGTTGATTTAGGTGGTGCATTTAACAGGCAAATAAACGACGATATTCACCTGTTGAAATTTGCAGGAAATTTAACAGGCAAATCATTTTGTGGCAAAGTACCGGTCACACAATAGCACAGAATGACAGGAGGACTTACCATCCGAATGGTACATTTAGATAGCAGGGAGGAGATAAGCAATGGAAATGCTTAATAGGATGAATGATTGCCTCCAGTATATCGAGGACAATCTTGATGGAGAAATCGAGACGGATGAATTGGCCCGGTTGTCACTCAGTTCAAAATTTCACTTTCAGAGGCTGTTTTCACTTGTGACAGGTTTTACCGTAGCCGATTACATCAGGAAGAGGAGACTCACATTAGCGGCTCAGGAACTGACTAATACGAATGCCAAAGTCATCGATGTTGCTCTTAAGTACGGATATGAGACACCAGAATCCTTCTCGAAAGCCTTTCGAAGGGCTCACGGAGTATCCCCATCCCAAGTGAGGGAATCAGGCACTCCCTTAAAAGCATTTCCACGCATCTCATTCCAAATCCAACTTAAAGGGGAAGTCGAAATGGATTACAAGATTGAGGAAAGAGAAGCATTTCAAGTGATTGGAAAAGGTAAAAGAGTTTCAACGTGTAACGGTGAGAATTTGAAAGACATTCCTGCATTTTGGAATGAAGTGAACACGACTGATTTAGATAGGAAGATTTGTGAAGCAGCTGGAAATAACGAGATGCTCGGGATTTGTATGGAGTTTGATCATCCAAATGAAGAGTTCACGTATTTTATCGGGGCTGTGAAGAAGACAGATAATAATCATACACTAGAGGTAAAAGAGATTCCCGCTGCCACATGGGCTGTCTTCGAATCAGTCGGGCCGATGCCACACGCGATCCAAATCGTCTGGAAGCGAATCTTCTCTGAATGGTTCCCTTCCACAGGGTATGAACATGCAGGCGGTCCCGAGTTTGAATTATACCCGCCGGGAAATCCGAATGACGAAAACTATCGTTGTGAGGTGTGGGTTCCGATTATGAAGAAATAATGGCAGATGGCCTCCAGTTCATGAATGGGGGCTTTTTTGTCATTCATCTGGACTTTTGATTGGGATACTCATCAATTCAGTTATGAAAAGTCCATTTTGATAGTGAAAGTCATATGATTTAAATCGCGGGGGAAGGTAAAAAGGGTTTTATTATCGACTTTAACGTGTTTATTATCGACTCTTGAGATATATTATCGACTTTGCCGATTTTATTATCGACTTTCGTCCATATATTATCGAGTTCGATTCTATTCAATTTGCCCATTACTGAAATATTTCCTCATCCCTCAACATTGGCTTCCTACTATTATTAACTCAGTAAAGTAAACCAGCTAACTCTTAAATAATAACTGCATTCCTTCAATATTGTCCCCCCACGCATAATACTATAGAATCATATATACATACATATTGGGGTGAAAACGATTGAATTATAAACGAATTAAACCGCGAAAAATATATGAAGAAGTGGCTGAGGTTTTGATCGATATGATTAAATCGGGTCAGTTGAAGTCAGGCGACAAGCTGGATTCCGTTCAGCAGTTGGCTGAGAATTTTCAAGTGGGCCGCTCGGCTGTCCGTGAAGCATTGAGCGCGTTGCGGGCGATGGGGTTAGTTGAAATGCATCAGGGTGAAGGTACATATGTAAGAGAATTCGATTCAAGCATGCTTTCTCTTCCCATATATATTGCAGCCTTAATGAAAAAAGATGACGTAAAACAATTGCTGGAAGTGCGGAGGATATTAGAGATAGGTGCTGTTGAAGCGGCTGCTTCGAGAAGAACCGACGAGCAGCTTAAAGAAATTAAAACGGCTTTAGATCAGATGCATTCAGCCAGTGATGAAGAACTGGGGGAAGAAGCAGACTTCCGTTTCCACATGGCGATTGCCAAGGCTTCACAAAATGAACTGTTGACGGGCCTCATGAACAATGTGTCGGAAATGATGGTCACCACCATGAGAGAAACGCGACGTCTCTGGCTATATTCAAAAAAGTCGACCTTGGATCGCTTATACCAGGAACACCAAAACATCTACGAAGCCATCGAAGCAAAAGACGGACAAAAAGCACAGCAACTCATGCTCCACCATCTACATAGCGTCGAAGAAGTCCTCATGAAATACTTCGAGGACATCCAAGAATAAGAGGGACGGACCTCCAAAAAAGACCAAACCTTGATTTAACAAGGATTGAGCTTTGATGAAGGTCCGTCCCTCTTGTTTTTTTATAAAATTACAAAAATAAGGTTGTGGTATGTAAGCGTTTTATTTATACTGTTACATATATTAGTCATCTGATGACCTGTTAACATGATTTGTTGGGGAGTTTGTGGGAGAAAATGAAATTCACTTTTAGAGGGGGAAGTTAGGATGAGTGTTGGTATGTTAGCTTTATTGGCGGCCATGCCTATTTTTTCGGTTTTCTTGTTTTTAGTTGTATTGAGATGGCCGGCAAAGAGAGCGATGCCTGTTTCGTTGATTGTGACCGTGCTGATGGCCATGTTTGTGTGGGAGGTGCCGGGGAATCAGATTGCAGCCGCAAGTGTGAAAGGGGTTGTAACCGCACTGGAAGTGGCAGTCATCGTATTCGGAGCGATTCTATTATTAAATACGTTAAAGGAAAGTGGAGCTGTTTTCACGATCCGCAAAGGATTCACGAGTATCTCACCTGACCGGCGCGTACAGACGATCATCGTTTGTTGGTTGTTCGGAGCTTTCCTGGAAGGAGCTGCAGGATGGGGAGCACCAGCGACGATCGTTGGTCCACTCCTCGTTGCGATCGGTTTTCCGGCCATGGGAGCCGTCATGGTCGCCTTAATCCTGCAATCGACTCCCGTTTCCTTTGGGGCAGTTGGGACTCCCATTCTGATCGGAGTGAATACAGGGTTAAAGGATTCACCATTGGTTCAGCGATACGTGGCAGAACAAGGAACGACCATGGATACCTACATAAATGGAATCGGCGGTCAGGTCGCCATCATTCATGGAATCATCGGAATCTTCATTCCCCTCTTTATGGTCACCATGCTTACGTACTTCTTCGGAAAAAATAAATCCATCAAAGAAGGATTGGCCGTTTGGAAGTTTGCTATATTTGCAGGATTGGCGTTTACGATTCCATATGCTCTTGTAGCAAATCTTCTTGGACCGGAATTTCCTTCCTTGATCGGTGGTCTAGTCGGCTTGGCCATCGTGGTGCCGGCGGCTAAAAAAGGATTATTCGTTCCAAAACGAACATGGGATTTTGACAAACCATCAAATTGGGACCCGGCGTGGAATGGTTCGCTGAAAATTGACGAAACAGAAAAACCCAAGAAAAACATTTCATTCCTTGCAGCT
Organism: uncultured Rossellomorea sp.; assembly: GCF_947488365.1. Taxonomy (NCBI): domain Bacteria; kingdom Bacillati; phylum Bacillota; class Bacilli; order Caryophanales; family Bacillaceae; genus Rossellomorea; species uncultured Rossellomorea sp. The sequence continues at coordinate 67,123 of NZ_CANKZT010000006.1, forward strand.
TGGATGCCATATCTCTTAGTAGCGGTCCTATTAGTTCTTACGAGGTTAAAATCGCTGCCTTTCACAGACTGGATCCAAGCTTGGGTTTTATCTGCAGACAATGTATTTGGTACGACGATCTCGGTTGCATCAAAACCATTGAACATACCGGGAACGATTTTTATCTTCGTTTCACTGATCAGCATTTTTATCTATAAAATGAATATGAAAGATTACGGACGCGCCGTAAAAGATTCCTTTAAAACCATCGTCAGTGCAATGGCAGCATTAATTTTCGCTGTACCAATGGTCCAGGTATTCATCAATTCAGGTGTCAATGCTGCGGAGTATGCAAGTATGCCACTGGTGTTAGCTGAAGGAATTTCCAATGTATTCGGAAGTTATTGGCCACTGGCAGCTCCTACGATCGGGGCCATAGGTGCCTTTGCTGCCGGAAGTAACACCGTGAGCAATATGATGTTTTCCCTTTTCCAGTTTGGAGTAGCGGATAATATCCTGGCAACGCCTGCCGTGATTGTTGCACTGCAAGCAGTGGGAGGGGCCGCAGGGAACATGATTTGCGTTCATAATGTCGTTGCTGCTTCATCTGCTGCAGGGTTAATCGGAAAAGAAGGAAATCTCATTAGAAAGACGCTCATTCCAATGGGTTTTTACGTCCTATTTGCCGGGGGGATTGGGTACGTCTTGATTAATGGAATCGGCTTTAACATTGGCACGTTCATCCTGGTTGGAATTGTAGTGATGATTGCCGGCCTTATCATAAATGGGCAAAAACAAAGCAAGAAAGACTTGAAACAAACAGCATAAGGAATGGTCATATAGCAAGCTCCCATTAATAGTGAGCTTGCTTTGTTTTTAGCTTTTGAAATGGGTGTATGTCCATATGCTGAAAAAATGGGAATAATCAGCAGGTGAATTCAACACAAAAATCAACAGTTAACATTCAATCAAATTTCAACAGTTGAACACAAATACCATTATCATTTAAAAGAGGAATGACAAACGTATGCATCGAACTTACTAAAAGATAATCCAAACCAAGTCATCTGATGACCTGTTGACTTAAAGTGATCTACGTTTTACACTAGTACTATTAGTGAACTAGCAGAGAATTCCAATGAATTTTTGCGGAAAGTAAAGGTGAGGTCTATGAAAGTATCATTATTTGTGACTTGTTTAATAGACATATTTCAGACCGATGTGGGAATGGATACGGTTGAATTACTTGAAAGGCTTGGGTGTGAGGTTGATTTTCCAGAAAAGCAGACCTGCTGCGGTCAGCCTGCTTATAACAGTGGATATGTAGCGAAGGCGAAGGAATCAATGAAGCATATGATTTCGGTTTTTGAGAACTCGGACTATGTGATTACTCCGTCCGGATCGTGCGGAACCATGTTTAAGGAGTATCCTCATCTTTTTAAAGGGGACCTTGAATGGGAGGGGCGTGCTCAAGAATTAGCGGATAAAACGTATGAGCTTACTCAATTTATCGTCGATGTGCTGGGAGTCGAGGATGTAGGTGCGAAGCTCGATGGGGTAGCCACCTATCATACTTCCTGTCATATGACGCGTCTGCTGGGGGTGAAGGAAGCCCCTATGAAACTCCTAAGTCATGTGGAAGGGTTAGAAATGAAACCGCTGCCACATCGTCATGATTGCTGTGGATTTGGTGGGACATTCTCGGTGAAAATGTCCCCGATTTCAGAGCAAATGGTAGATGAAAAGGTGCAGCATGTGGAAGAAACAAAAGCTGATATTTTAATAGGTGCGGATTGCGGATGCCTGATGAATATTGGTGGGCGCATTGAGAGGCAGGGCAAGCCGGTAAAGGTCATGCATATTGCTTCTGTATTGAATAGTCGATAAGAAAGGAGGAAGGCAAATGGCAATGAAAATAGGAAATCAATCCTTTAACGATCGCGTTTCAAGCGGGCTAGCCGACACGTTTATGAGGGGAGCCGTTTCCTCTGCTCAAGGGCGTTTCCGGGATGGCCGGTTAAACGCGGCCGAAGAATTGGGGAATTGGGAAGATTGGCGTAAGCTTGGGGAAGAAATTCGTTCCCATACCATTGAAAACCTTGATTACTATCTTGAGCAATTGAGTGAAAATGTAGCGGGACGCGGCGGCCATGTATTTTTTGCGGAAACTGCAGAAGAGGCCAACGAATATATTACAAATGTTGTGAAAAAAAAGGACGGTAAAAAAGTCGTTAAATCGAAGTCCATGGTGACAGAAGAAATCAATATGAATGAAGCCTTGGAAAAAGCGGGCTGCGAGGTTGTTGAGAGTGATCTGGGAGAATGGATACTTCAAGTCGATGATCACGATCCACCTTCTCATATCGTGACTCCTGCCCTTCATAAAAATAAGGAACAAATCCAGGAAGTATTTCGAAACAAACTCGGCTATGACAAGACAGAAAAACCGGAAGAACTGGCTTTATTTGCACGGGAAAAGTTAAGGGAAGAATTTCTTCAGGCTGATATCGGAATCACAGGATGTAATTTTGCCATTGCCGAATCAGGCACAATCTCTCTTGTGACCAATGAAGGGAATGCCCGTATGGTCACGACGGTGCCGAAAACGCAGATCACCGTAATGGGAATGGAGCGGATTGTCCCGACATGGGAAGAGATGGAGGTCCTCGTTAGCCTGCTGACCCGTGCCGCAGTCGGACAAAAGCTGACAAGCTATATCACCGCTCTGACGGGTCCTAAACAAGAAGGAGAAGTGGATGGTCCAGAAGAATTTCACCTTGTAATCGTCGACAATGGCCGTTCGAAAATCTTGGGTACCGCCTTCCAATCGATTCTACATTGTATTCGTTGTGCAGCCTGCATCAATGTGTGCCCTGTCTATCGACATGTTGGCGGCCACTCGTATGGATCGATTTATCCCGGGCCTGTGGGAGCTGTCTTGTCTCCGCTACTTGGTGGATATGAAGATTATAAAGAGCTGCCGTATGCATCCACATTATGCGGAGCTTGTACGGAAGCATGCCCGGTTAAAATTCCGCTTCACGAACATTTACTCCGTCATCGTCAGGAAATCGTTGAGAAGGAAGGAAAGGCCCCTATTTTTGAAAATCTATCCATGAAGGCCTTCAGTCTCGGAACGGCTTCACCAGCCATGTACAATATCGGGTCCAGATTCGCACCAACGACTTTTGCTGCTTTTACAAGAGACGGGAAGATTTCAAACGGACCGGGACCATTGAAAAACTGGACCGAATCCCGTGACTTTCCTGCACCGAAGAAAGATCGATTCAGAGATTGGTATAAAAAAAGACAGAAGGAGGGAAAAGCGGATGAGCATCGGTAATATTAAGAATCGTGATTCGTTTTTGAATAACCTGGCATCTCATCTGGGAAGAGAGCGCAAATCGCATGTTGACAAGCCTCAATGGAATCACAACCCCCAATGGGAAGTGTACAAAGATTACTCTCAGGATCAGCTCGTTGACGTATTAAAGAAGCAGTGCCAGATCATTCATACCGACGTACATGAAACCGTTGCATCTGAGTTATCCACGCTGATCCCCCACCTTATAAGGGATTACGGTGGGAAAACAGTTGTGACCTGGGATGACCCGCGATTTGCCGAGTTTGGTCTATCTGATTTTGGAGATGATGGGATGGATGTACGTGTATGGGATCGAAATGGCGGAGAAGAGAATCTTGCTTATTCAGCGACTGCTGATATCGGTATTACCTTTAGCGATGCCACACTTGCCGAGTCGGGGACGGTTGTCTTATATAGTGATGATGGTAAGGGACGTGCAGTCAGCTTGCTCCCTGCTGTCTACATCGCCATCATCCCCAAAAGTACGATCGTCCCAAGGATGACCCAAGTGGCCAGAGACATTCACAATAAAATCGAAAGCGGTGAACGTGTCGCATCCTGCGTGAACTTTATATCAGGTCCAAGCAACAGCGCGGATATTGAAATGAATTTGATTGTGGGTGTGCATGGTCCTGTTAAGGCTACGTATATAATTGTGGATGATCGATGAAAAATCCTGGACCTGATTACTGGTTTATGTACCAGTGATCAGGTTTTTTTATTAGAAAAGGGGAGGGGAACTTCTCCATCATTCACTCAATTTAGGCCAACCCACACCATACCAATATCTCCTCTTCAACACGTGATTGACTCATTATATTCATCATGTTACTATAAAGTCACATATTATAGGTGACCAATCATTCACATGTAAAACACAATGAAAGGATCGTTAATATGAAGGACGAACTTTCCACATTATTTAAGGCGCTGGGGCACCCGATAAGAAGGGAAATCCTGGACCTGTTAAAGCAGTCGGCAAGAACAACCGGTGAACTGAATGAGCATTTTCCCGAGGTGACAAGATATGCGATCATGAAACATTTGACGATCTTGGAGGAAGGGAATTTGGTGGTGGTGAAGCGGGAAGGGAAGTACCGACGAAATTACCTTAACGCGGTTCCGCTTCAGGAAATGCACAATCGGTGGGTAGGAAAGTATATGGAGTCTACCGCCAATTCGCTGTTAAAGTTACAGGCATTGGCAGAAAACAAAGGGGGAGAAGAAGGAATGGAAAGAAGTAAAGTATTTCGTATTGAGCAAGAAGTGATGATAGATGCACCAAGGGAACAGGTATTTAAAGCGTTAACCGAGCAAGCGGGGGATTGGTGGGAGTTTAAATTGGCTCCTGAGGGAGTAAGTTCACAATTCACATTTGATCCTGTACCTGGTGGGCAATTTATTGAGAAGTGGCGTGAAAACGAGGGGGCGCTTTGGGGAACGGTGTATTACGTTAATGCTCCTGAGGAAATCCGTCTCCATGGCCACCTTGGTATGCAAGGTGCCGTAAACAGTGCATACACATACCGCTTGATTGAAAAAGGCGATTCCACGCTTCTTCAGCTATCCCATACTGCATCAGGAGTCATTGAAGACGATTGGCAGGAAAAGCATTCAGAAGGGTGGAGTTACCTACTGGGTACCCTGCTGAAAAAATATGTGGAAGAGAAATAAAAATACGAAAAAGTTCATAAAAGGTGATAAAAATGGTAGATGTACTGACAGAAATAACCATTCGCTGCCCGCTTCATAAGGTTTCGGAGTATGCTGCCGATCCAGATAATGCACCAGAATGGTACGTAAATATTGATTCGGCAGAATGGTTGACGGAAAAGCCTTTATCCATTGACTCTCAAGTTGCATTTAAAGCAAAATTCTTAGGGAAGGAACTCTCTTACGTTTATGAAATTACGGAGTTTATCCCGGGTGAGAAGCTTGTAATGAAAACCGCAAACGGACCGTTTCCAATGGAAACCACCTATACATGGGAGGCACTTGATGAACAAGTGACAAGGATGACTCTCCGAAATCAAGGAAAGCCCACCGGTTTTTCTAAATGGGTGGCGCCTTTTATGTCTACCATGATGAAAAAAGCGAACAAAAAGGATTTAAAAAGAATCAAAGACATTTTGGAGAGCTAAAAGGAAGAAGGCTGTTTTCTTTTGAAACTAAAGAATTCAGCCTTCCTTTTTCTTGTGGAATGGTGAGCAAGAAAAATCTGGTGTGTGTCCCCTGTCTGCCTAAAAAGAGAAGTATGCTCCTGAAAAGGGGCGGACTGTATTCATGTTCATTTGATCACCACATAAGGCCTCATCATTTCATAATCCTCATGCTCTAAAATATGACAATGCCAGACATATAACCCTGTATAAGGACCGAATGGCACAATAATCCGTGTCATTTCCCCTGGGTTTGCACAAACCGTATCTTTCAAGCCCTGCTCATTGGTCTCGGGTTTGATACGAGGTCCAATGGGTACAACACTCCCTCCCGTTTGATAGATCTCCTTATCGAATTTCTGTCGGTCGAGGACTTGAAACCTGACCAAATGCAAGTGGATGGGGTGGGATTCTTCTGTTACGTTGATGAAATTCCATATCTCAATACTCCAAAGATGGGGCATTTCTGTAATTGGATCCGACCATAATTGATTATTTAAAAGGTGAATTTCCCGCTTGTATTGATCATTACTCATGTTCAACAGAAGATTTCTGGTTTGATAAGCATTGCTCTCTTTCAACCTTGGTACAGCATTTAATGTTGATGGAATCTTGCTCGTATCTGTCCCTACGAGTGGTTTGTTCACACGGAACTGCATCAGGACTCCCGTCGTATCAGGATCAGGAAGATCACCCGTTGGAAAAGGTGCCGGCGCATCGTTTTGGATGGTTATGACTTGCCCTCTCATGGAAGAAAAGTCCAGGATGACATCCGCTCGTTCAGCTGGAGCGAGTAAAATCTTCCGGACGTTAACAGGTGCAGGGAGGAGACCTTGATCGGAACCGATTTGGATAAACGGATGATCGTTAGAGAGTGAGAGTTGATACGTCCGGGAATTAGAAGCATTGATTATCCGAAAGCGATAGCGGCGTGGTTGGACTTCTAAGTATGGCCATACCATCCCGTTAATCAGGATCGTGTCTCCAAATAAATTAGAGCGGATGGAGGGATTGACGTAAGTATTGGGAGGATCAGGCTGTGAAGGATAGTAGAGTGATCCATCTTTATTGAAGGAACGATCCATGATCACCAAGGGAATATCGTATGGAACTTGGGGTAAGGACAAAGACCTTTCCTTTTCGTCATGGATGATATAAGCACCTGCGAGTCCGGCATATATATTCAGGCGGGTGATCCCTACTGCATGGTCATGGTACCAAAGAGTAGTGGCTGGCTGTTGATTGGGGTACGTGTAGACTTTCACTGCAAAGAAAGGACCGACCTCTTTAAAGTCCTTTGTAAACCAGGCATCTGGGTAACCGTCGCTCGTATCAGGGGTAGCGCCACCATGAAGATGAACCACGGTACGGACCTCCGGGTTATCCTTTTCCGCCCCGTGAACAGTTGTATCGATGGGGAGGAAATGCTCCTCTGGAAGTTCATTTTTCCATAGTACCCGCACAGTTTGATTGCGTTTCGCTCTAAAGGTAGGACCTGGGAATTGTCCGTTGTAACCCCATATTTTAGTAGGAGGGAGATCCCGGTGAAGCTTTTGCATTCCCTCCTTCATGGTCACTTCGTAATAAAGGGAATCCTTGTGCGAAGAGGTGGGATGGATCGTTCCCATGACAGGCAGCTGGTCGACGAATTTCTCAAGCATCATAATCCTCCTTTATATGGAACCATTTATTGATATGTATTTCGGTCGTTTTTGAAATATCCTCTTTCCCTATAAAAAAGGTAGAATACACTATTCCCATTGGAGGGTAGCGTTTTTTGTCGGGCTCCTTTACTTCAGTTTAAATTCTCCATAAATCATCATAAATTTGTTACACTATCTAAGTTGCTAAATCGTTCAATCATTGGAGGAAGTCATGTCAAATCGAAATAAAGGAATACTCCTATTACTTCTATCAGCGTTTGGTTTCTCCCTGATGGCTGCATTCGTGAAGCTGTCAGGAGATGTGCCGACGATCCAAAAAACTTTTTTCAGGAACATCGTTTCTGCATTCATCGCATTCGGTTTTGTCCGCTATCATAAGGAGCGATTATTCGGTAAGAAAGAAAATCAGAAGCTGCTGTTGCTGCGCTCCAGTTTAGGGGCTGTCGGGATCGTCCTGTTCTTCTATGCGATTGATCATCTGGTGTTATCCGATGCCGATATGTTGAATAAGCTCAGTCCGTTCCTGACCATCATTTTCTCGGCTATTTTCTTGAGGGAAAGGACACGTGTTTTCCAGGTAGTGGCGATCATCATTGCGTTTATCGGTACCTTGTTTATCATCAAACCTGCGTTCTCCTTTGATGTTATTCCATATTTGGCTGGAGTGTTTTCTGCTATTTTCGCAGCAGGGGCATACACGGTCCTTCGTGTGTTGGGAAGCAGAGAGAAATTTTATACGGTAGTCTTTTACTTTTCATTTTTTACGACTGTCGTACTTATTCCGTTCGTGATCGCTTTTTATGAACCGATGAGCGCTCAGCAATGGATTTATCTATTATCCGCCGGCGTTTTCGCGACAGTGGGTCAGTTCGGAATCACGATGGCTTACAAGTTTGCACCTGCAAGGGAAATATCAATCTTTTTCTATTCAACCGTCGTGTATTCCGCCATGATCAGCATCTTCTTATTCGGGCAGATTCCTGACGTATTAAGCATCATCGGATACGTCATCATCTTTGCTGCTTCGTTATATATGTTTTTGAAAAATAATCAAGCAGGTAAAAAATCAGAAGCATGATTCCTTTCCTCATCCCTTTACCGGATGGGGATTTTTTTGTTAAGGAAAGAGAAAATGACAGCTTTTTGAAAATCAGTATTTCCAAAAAAGCTGAAAGAGCTATAATGTAAGTATATGGAATTAATTGCGGAGAGGGGAGTTTTCATGGTCCTGCGCGAAACAAAATCAGCCAAGTGGGCAATCGCCCTGTTAGGTGTCGTTCTCCTTAGTAATCTTTTATTGTATCAATCAGTGGTTCAACGATTTCTATCGATAGAATTGGAGAGGGGAGTAGTCATAGGATCTCTACTGGATTTGATGATTATTTCCCCGGCCCTGGCCTATGCCGCATTCAAACTGTCGAAGAAACAAGTCGTTGGATTGATGGTATTCGGCCTTGTGTTAGCCAGATTCATCATTCCTGAAGAATTATTTGAACCGTTCACTATCCTTCTCTATTCCGGGATCGGTTTAGAAGTATTATTCCTGGCAGCAGAGGTTGGGCTTATCTTCCTTGCTGTACGAAAATTCCCCGAAATTCGATCTGCCATGAGATCATCAGGAGTAGGACCGATCTTTTCTTTGCTGCCGGCAGTAGAGAAAAAAGTGACCGGTCACATTCTGATCCGGATCCTTTCCTCAGAGGTGTTAATGGTTTACTATGCTCTATTGTGCTGGCGCAGCAAACCTCCTGTCCATGCCGGTGCAGTAACGATGCATCATAAGACCAGTGCCGTTGCCATGAACATCATGCTCATCCATGCCGTCGTGATCGAGACGATCGGTATCCACTGGTGGCTTCATTCCAAGCTTCCGATTCTGTCTTTCATTCTCTTGATTCTGAACGTTTATACCGTTCTATTGTTTATAGCTGAAATTCAGATTACCAGGCTGCATCCACTGGAAGTGAAAAATGGTCATCTTTATGTGACGCAAGGGTTGATGCAACGAATAGGCTTACCTCTTAATCAAATTGAACAAATCGAATGGGGGAGGAAACCTGGCAAAGAAGCACTCGTTTTCATGCATAAAGACTTTGAAGAGATTCATCCACAAGTCGTTCTATCTTTGAAAGAACCAGTGGAAGCAACGATGTTTATGGGGAGAAAGCAAAGAGTCTCTGAAATTGCTCTAAGGGTGGATGAGCCGGAGAGGTTGAAGGAATTGTTGGAGGTAAGGAATTCATGAAAAAAGTGCCTGACTTTTAATAAAGTCAGGCACTCAGCATCGATCACTTCATCCGATACACCCAATCACAATGCCCGATCATCGTTTCATCATGTGTCACCATGATGGTGGCGATATTTCTTTCCTTTGTTTCCTTGGCGAGAAGCTCCACGACGGACTTGCCGCGAGCTTGATCCAGGCTTGCAGTAGGTTCATCTGCGAGGATCAATCTTGGTTCGTTCATGAGGGCACGGGCGATGGCAACCCGCTGCTGCTCCCCGCCTGACAGCTGTTCAGGATAATGGGACCTGCGATCAGCCAATCCGAGGTGGGATAATAATTCCCCTGCCCGTTTCCGGAGTCTGTCCCCCTGTTTATTCAGCTTTCCTACAAACACTAATTGCTCTTCCACCGTTAAAAAAGGAACCAGGTTTGATTGTTGAAAGATAAAGCCGATCTCTTTGAGGCGAAGGGATGTTTGTTCTTTCTCGTTTAGATTGTGGACGTTTCGCCCGTTCATTTTCACTTCACCACTCGACGGACTGGTTAAGGCTCCTATGATGGAGAGAAGCGTACTTTTTCCCGATCCGGAAGGTCCTAATATGGCACCGAACTCACCTGGATTTACCCTCATGGATACATGGTCCAATACCTTCAGCTTCTCATTTCCCTGTTCATATGTTTTGCTCACATCATGTAACTCTAAAATGGCTGTCATCTTATTTCACACTCCCGATTGCTTGTAATGGATCCACAGTCACAATGCTTCTAAAGGATAAAAGGGAACCGATCCACGCCATCAATAGAATTAATGCACTGTTGAATAGGATCATGGTGACCGATAATTCAAAAGGTACGTCTGCCGGAATCACTAATGTAAGTCCGAAGGTAACGACATTCCCTGCAACGATGCCTGCGATGGTAAGGGTGGAAATTTGCGCGAATAGTGCACCGAGAAGAATGCCCGCTTTCGTCCCGATCGCTTTTAAAACACCGTATTGGTGAAGTTTTTGCAGGGTCATGACATAGAAGAAGGTGGCTAATACAATCGCTGATATGATGAGCAGAAAGATCACCATCATATTCAGTGAGCCTTGCTCTGCAGAATAGCCAGGCACATTAGATAGAATCTCTTCTTTAGACACGGTATCCATTTTTGAAGGCGTGTCTATCATTCCTTCATTCGTAAATAGAATCGCTTGGTATGTGAGCGAATCGCCATAAAGATCCTCCCATGTTTCTAAAGATGTAAAAACGGCCGGCGTGTGGCCGTAGCTGAATCGTTTTTTAGTAAATCCCTTGATCACCCACTTTTTGTCGTCGTAGGTGAAAGAATCCCCAATCTCCAACCCTTCTTTCTTCAGGCCAGGATCAGCAAGAACTTCATAGGGAGCAAGCTTCGGGTGCTCTGCCGTCGTTGGCATAAAAGTACTGTCGGGGTCAGCGGCAAATAGGCTTACATTTACCGTCTTGCCCCCCTGATCGATCTCTACCATTTTCAAACCAAGAGGAGATCCTCCTTTTATAGAAGCAATCTCTTGTTCTGTTATCTGTGATCGTTCAAGCTGATGCTTGTCACCAGCTTCCACCACATACGTGTCAGCAGGCATATTCTTTATAGCCGAAGCGTTATCCACCGATAATCCATTGGCAAGTCCTGATATCGATAGTACCAGGCTCGTGATTAATGTGATAATGCCTATAATTAATAAAAACTTTACCTTCCCATAGCGCATTTCTTTCCATGCTAGAAACAAAAAAATCACCTTCCCTTTCATTACTTCTCACTAATGATAAAAGAGAAGTATGAACGGAAGATGAACAACGGATTAAGGAAGAGTCACCGTAAAGGTGGTTCCTTTATTGGTCCTGCTCTCAACATGGATTTCACCATGGTGCAGGGTGATGATCTTTTTGACAATGGAAAGGCCAAGGCCGCTGCTATCCTTTTCTTTACTTCGTGAGTAATCTGCTTTGTAAAAACGTTCAAATATCTTTCCCTGGTGTTCAGGAGGAATGCCGATTCCGCTGTCTTCAATAATAAACCTGAACCCCTGGTGATGTTTGTGAAGGAACAGGTTGATTTCGCCCCCTCGGGGTGTGTATTTGATGCTATTTGCCAACAGGTTCTCAAATACCTGATAGAGCAGCTCTCCGTGACCGTTATAAGTCACATCATCGGCTTGGATGGACACAGCGAGGTCTTTTCTTTCCCACAGCCATCGTGTTTGTTTCATGAGATCATGGAGCAATTGAGTCATGTTAGTGGGTTCATGTTGAATCGATCCATTATCCTTATCGAGAGAAGCGAGGGTCAGCAGCTGCTTACTCAGCTTCGACAGCCTGGTGCTTTCTGATTCAATCACTTTTAAGTAATGGTCCCGATCCTCTTCTGACAAGGAAGGAGAGAGAAGCAGATTGGCATAGCCCTTCATGGAGGACAGGGGCGTCTGGATTTCATGCGAAACATTTGAAACGAACTCCTGTCGCATATTCTCCACCTGCATCAGCTGCCGGCTCATGGTTGTAAAGGAGCGGGCTAAGGTACCGATTTCGTCCTTGCGGCTTTCATTCAATCGAATCGAATACTCACCGCCGGCAATTTTCTTCGTGGCATTCGTCAATTCACGAATCGGTTTCACAAGATAGCGGGTACTGAAGAACACGATCAGCATGCTGAGAAGTATCGTAAAAAGAAGCAGGACAGATAAAAGAATATGAATTTCATTAAACTGTTGTTTCACATTGGGTCTCATGAACAGGGCATGGGGTTTTCCATCAATTTCAATGGGAACACCAATGCTGTTGGTTAATTCATTTGAGAAAAATCCGGTCACAAATGTGGTAGATGGATAATTCGCAATTCCATGGTAAGTGGATCCGTTCACAACACTTTCTACAATTTCCTGAGAAAGGCTTTGATCACGGAAGTCCTCTCCGTAGAATGTTCCGGGAGCTTTACCATCTGTTACATAAAATTGATAGCTGAGCTTCGCCGTTTTTTGAAAAAAACCAGGAGCATCCATTGAAGCTGCATTAAATAGATCAACGATGTCTTTCGCGATTTCAGTGTTTTTTTCATCATTGGCTGGCTTTAAAATATGTTGATAGTAAAGATTCGAACCGATGAAAGCAATGACACTGCTCGTCAACATGATAAGAAGGGTGACGACAACAATCCGGACATACAGCGAGCGCATTTTAGGTCACCTCCAATTTATAGCCAATTCCACGGACAGTAGTGATCAAGAAATCATCGGAATGACGGAAACGTTCACGAAGCCTTTTAATATGGACATCAATCGTTCGGTCATCCCCTTCAAAGTCCATTCCCCATACATGTTGAATGATTTCTTCCCGTGAAAAGGTTCTGTTAGGGAAGCTCGCTAAATAATATAATAATTCAAATTCTTTAAGTGGAAGAATGATTGTTTTTGCTCCGTCCTTCACTTCGTACGATCGTTTATCAAGAATCATTTCATTGAGACGAATTTTCTGGGGAGCGGCACGGTGAAATCTCCTCAGGATCGCTTGTACTCGAAAGAGAAGCTCTTCCTTTTCAAAGGGCTTTACCATATAATCATCGGTTCCGGCTTCATAGCCTTTCGCTTTATCGGTAAGACTGTTCTTAGCGGTTAAAATAATAATCGGAATATCGTAGGTTTCCCTGATTTCCTTCGCCAATTGAAACCCATCCTTATTTGGCATCATCAAATCGACAATCGCCAAATCGATCGACTGTGCTTCAAGAATGACAGAAGCTGCGTCCCCGTCTTGTGCTTCAGTAACCAAATAGCCATTCTGCTCTAAATGAACACGTATAAGCTTACGTAAATGGGGATCGTCATCTACGACAAGTATTGAAATCATCACTAATCCTCTTTTCCGTCACCTGTTTTTATGAATCAACTTTAGCATAACTCACGCTGCTTACACCAATTAATGACCCATTCCAGTACTGTTGGATATAATATAAATAAAAATATCTTTCACCCATATCTTTTTAACCAATTCATCCGTTATAAGTATGAGAGGATTCAAAGGAGTGAGGACGATGCAAACGAGATCTGGCTTAAAAAAGAATGAAGGACAGCCAAATGATGAAGTCATGGAAGAGCTTGTTCCCAAGCTCTATCGATACTGCTATTTTCTGACGAAGAGCAAATGGGACGGTGAGGACTTGGCTCAAGAGTCCATATGTAAGGCACTGAGTCATTATCCTGCTCAACAGTGGAAATCATCTTTACTTAATAAAATCGCTTATCATCTATGGGTGGATAAAGTTCGGAAACAGAGTAAGGAAGCGATTGGCGGAGTCCCGGAAGTGAAGGCTGAAGACATTCCAAATGAGGGGATCAGTCTTGAAACCCTGGAGAAGCTTTCAAGAAAGATGACACCCAAACAGTTAGTCACTTTTGTTTTGAAAGAGGCGTTTCAATTCAAGATTTCTGAAGTGGCAGAAGTTCTGGGGATGACGGAAACCGCTGTGAAAGCCTTGCTGAATCGATCGAGGGAAAAGCTGAAAAAATTCTCCGATGATGGAGACGGGTGCGGCGTTCAAACCTACTGGAATGAAGCGCTTCAGAAGGAGTTGAACGCGATTTTATACCGCAGCCTAATGGCCCAGGATCCCAGTCTTCTTTTGGCATACATTCCAATCCTCCTTGCACATGCTCCCGCCCAAGGCCGATTTGTACGAACGTCTGGCTCTCCTTCAAGCGTCCTCTCACTAGCTGCATAACGAATGAAGGAGGAAGTAAGGATGAATACCATACCTTATGTCATTGAACAGTCAAGCAAAGGGGAACGATCCTACGATATTTATTCACGATTGTTAAAAGACCGGATCATCATGGTGAGTGATGAAGTGAATGACCAGATGGCCAACAGCATTGTCGCCCAATTGTTATTCCTTGCTGCAGACGATCCGGAGAAAGACATTTCCTTATATATCAATAGCCCTGGTGGCTCCACTTCAGCGGGGTTCGCCATCTTTGATACGATGAACTATATAAGTCCTGATGTTCGAACGATCTGCACCGGAATGGCGGCTTCTTTTGGCGCGATGCTGCTGCTTGCAGGGACAAAGGGAAAAAGGTTTGCCTTACCAAACAGTGAAATCATGATTCATCAGCCATTAGGTGGTGCCCGTGGGCAGGCTACAGACCTGGAGATTTCAGCGAAGCGGATTCTGAAGCTAAGACAGCACATCAACGAAATCATTTCTGAAAAAACAGGCCAGCCCGTTGAAAAGGTTGCCCTTGATACCGACCGTGATTATTTCATGAGTGCATATGACGCGAAGGAATATGGGATTATCGATGAAATTATAGAGAAGAAATGATGGAAAGGAAGGGACGGTCGTTGGGGCCGTTCCTTTTTTATGTCATTCATTTGCTGATAATGGAGAGGAATTCAGCAGCTGAACGAAGGGGAAGGGTGTACCAGGCACAGAACGTGGGATTTGTACCTGGTACATTTCTCACGATACGCCATAACTCAAGAAGGGTATGGTAAAATAAACCATGATATTTTATGTGTATGAGGGAGGAATCGCAGGTGACATTGGTTATACTTTTGGGGCTTATCGGGGTTTTTATTTTCATGAGAACGCCAAGTGAGAAAGCCTATTCATTTAAGTGGATTGATTCCTTGAATACGTATGAGTGGTTTCAAAATCCTTGGGCAGTCGGATGTTTTTTATTTGGGATGAATCTGGTTTTATTTGGTACAACAGGACTGATATTGTATGGTCTTACCTTGATGATGATTCCATACCTTCACCTTGTTATCATGTTGGCTGCTGTTGTGGTGAGTATCCTGGTGTGGAGTTCAATTGGAAGTGCGAAAGAGTGGGAGAAAGGTGAGAGACTGAAGGCAGGTATGGTGGGAAGCAGTTTCTATTTGCTTCTCTTTTTGTTCATCCTGTATCAATGGGTCACTTATGTACCTCAGTATCCAGGTGAGGACGGGGTTATGACCTCTGTAGGATTCTTTCTTGGGCTATTGGTATCGGGGGTGGCGTTTGTCATATGCTTTGTGATAATGGTTTTTCTTCCCGTTGATAGGCGTGTGTAGCAGGATTCCTTTCTTTTTCTCATCCATTCTATTATCCTTATAGAATACATTCTGACAAAAAGAGGTTTTAGCATGAAAACAATACATAGCGATGTGATTCAATTTCGTGGATCTCATTACGATTTTGGTTATATGCAAGGGTCTAGGATAAAGGATTCGGTCACGGTGAGAAATCGCGAGAATCAATGGAAGGTACGAAAACAGCGCTTTTCCATCGGCATCCGGGAAACAAAGGGAGCGATCAAAAGATTTGCCCCTGGCATCTGGGATGAACTTCTTGGATTACAAGAGGCGCTCGAGTGGCCGTTGGAAAGAGTACTGAAGGAGTTTGGCGGATATCGTGTTGAGTATGTGAAGTCCGGCTGCTCGATTATGACGGGCAAAAATTATTTGATCCGAAATTATGATTATCATCCGAAGACGTATGAGGGAAGGTATACCTTTTACAAGCCGACGGATGGAGGGTATAGTATCATCGGACCGAGTCAGCGGGTGACGGGACGGATGGACGGTATGAATGAGAAAGGATTGGCCATTGGATATAACTTCATGCATCGGAAAAACCCAGGGGATGGCTTCATTTGCTGTATGATTGGACGTTTGATTCTGGAATCATGCGGAGATGTATCGGAAGCTGTTGAGATGCTGAAAGAAATTCCTCACCGGCACTCTTTTAGTTATGTGGTGTATGACAGAAGCGGTGAAACCTTTATCATTGAGACTTCCCCTCGTGGCGTGGAGATTCGGCAGTCGAATGCGTGTACGAATCATTTTGAGGTGATGACTCATGAAAATCGAAATCATCTGGTCGATTCGAAACGCCGATTGAGTATCATTCAAAATAAGCAGGCAACAGATGCCCATGAAGCATTCCGCTTAATGAATGATACTGATAAAGGCGTTTTCTCCGATTTATACGGAAGCTGGGCTGGCACCATCCATACATCTGCTTATTTTCCTAGTGAGATGAAGGCTTGGTTTGCCCTGGGTGGGGACCGGGAACCAGTTGTCTTTGATTTTGCCAAGTGGCTTGAAGGGGAAGATGTTGTCCTTGAAAAGATCATGGGTGAGGTGGATACGGATATTCCCTTTGTGCACATGGATGAAGGAGCCGATTGGTTTAAACAGTAGAATTTCATAAAAAATGCCCCCGGTCCTGTAACCGGGGGCATATTAAGATTAAACGAACTTCACGACATCTTCATATGGTCGACGCGTTTTCGGTACTGGATCCTTTACCCGGTATCCGAATGCCACCATGACGGAAATGCTGAAACGACCATCTTCCAATAACCCTTCTTCATCTAAAAGCGTATTCAACTTTTCAATGTCAAAGCCTTCGATCGGACACGAGTCGACCCCGATTTGAGCGGCTGCCGTCATCATATTTCCAAGGGCTAAATAGGTTTGCTTTCCGGCCCAGTCGTATAGGGGACGATCGCCTTCAAGTAAATCGAAATCAACCTTCTGGAATTGCTCGATCTTTTCTAAGTATTTTGCCATATGATCTTCAGGCAAGTGTTTCACGTTTTTAAAATGATCTTGTAAGTATTGTGAATCGTATTTCGTATCTTTTTTCGTTCTGGCCAGGATCACGACGAAATGACTGGCTTCAGGCAGCTTTCCGTACGCTCCCCAAGCCGTATTCTTGATCTTTTCTCTCAGTTCAGGATTTTGAATCACGACGAATCTCCAAGGTTCGAATCCAAACGAGCTTGGTGACAGACGGCCGGTTTCCATGATGAACCTGAAATCGTCATCGGACACTTTCTTGTTTGGGTCGAATTCCTTTGTTGCATGTCTAAAATGGTAGGCATCTAAAATGTCTTGCTTTACTTGTTCTTTATTATCAGCCATTAAACATTCACTCCTTATCCATTGATTCAATCATGTTTAATTTACCATAAGTGAGAAGGTGAATCATGTGATGTGCCTGAACAATTCTTAATCGTTTGGTGTAGTTTCTTAATACCGCTAATGATTTCCGTGCAAGACTTCGCTTTCCGCGGGTAGCCGGTGAGCCTCCTCGGCAAGCCTGCGGGGTCTCACATAAGCTACTTTTCCCGCAGGAGTCTTCGTCTTGCACTCCAATCAACCGCTGGAAACAGCTAAAATCAAATGTATGGAAATAAATATAAACCCGAACCAATCCACCTTCTAGGAAGCAGGTTTGTTCGGGTTTTACTTAGACTAAAACACTTTTGTCCTGCCCTCTTTGATATTTAAAACAATACATAAGATACGACAATATACAAAACGGTTATAATAAAAGATGGAGCCATATATCTCCACTTGTTCATCACGTTTGTCGGGCGAAGAAGCAAGTAGACGATGACGAGTGTCATCAATAATCCCAATCCCGCGATAAAGATATGGGAACTGTCGACTGCTTCAAGGATGGCGCCTTTTCGGTAAAGGACATCGGTCAGGACGAGCAGTTGTATGTTAAAGAGGTTGCTTCCGAGAATAGAGCCGATCGCCATATTATAGTTTGCCAATTTAAAAGCAGCAAGGACTGTAACAAGCTCAGGCAGGGAAGTGGAAGCAGCGATGAGAAAGCTGCCTACAAAGCTTGCGTTCATACCTGTTGCCTTTGCCAATTGGTCACCTGCAATCGATAACACACTTCCTGACGCAAATACGACCAGTGCAGCAATGATAAAACCTATAACGGCCGCTTTTAGGGAATAATCCTTCGCAGGTACAGATTCTCCTTCTGCATCATCGCTGGAAACGAATTTCATCGCAACGAAGTATAGAATGATAATAAAGAACATTTCAATCCCAACGCCAAAAACTTCAATGGAGCCTGGCATAAAAAGGGCGAAAATGATGATCGTGAGAAACAGGAATCCAAATAGGGCAGAAGGAATATTTGCCTTCCTGTTCACCTTTTGGAACAATCTTCTTTTACGATAAATCAGATCCACCACTGCCAGAATAAAAAGATTGAACACATTACTGCCGAGCATGTTTCCTACGGCAATATCAGGGTTATCGATATAAACCGCCGTTAAGCTCGTTGTTAATTCCGGAAGTGACGTTGCCCCTGCAATGAGGAATGTTCCAACGACAGCCCCACTTAATGAAGACTTCTTACTGATGACATCTCCGAACTGATTCAGGTAAATAGCAGCCGCAACCACGATGGCTGCAGCAAGTAGAAAAACAATGTAAACCATATAATCCCCTCCAAGCCAGCGCATACAAAAAAGACCCCGGCACAAATTTTGTACCAAGGTCTTGCGTGCTGAAGAATGAGCTAAAGCCTGATGAACCAGGTATTTTCATACCGTGATGACGATTCACCAGCCGTTTACCGGTCGCTACTCCCCTTGTTACTATTAATGTATTAGGATTTTGAAGGTTTGTCAATGAAAGTGCTTATATTATTTTATGAGGAGGCGAACGTGTGAAAGTGGAAAGGGAATATCAAGTGAAACAAATAGTTGATTATGATATCAAAGGAAAAATGAAAGCTGAAATACAAGAATTATTAAATGAATGTTTTGGAGATGGCTATCCTGATGATAGAATTTACTTTAAACAGATTCCTCATTTCAGGTATCTCGTCCATAACGAAGATCAACGTTTAGTGGGGCATGTTGGGGTGGATTACCGAGTCATGAAATTGGAAGGTGAGCCTATAAATGTATTGGGGGTAATCGATTTGTGCGTTTCAAAGGGTAGTCGCTCCCTGGGAATCGGATCACAACTTCTCTTCGAATTAGAAAGGTTCTGTAATGGGCGAAATATCGATTTCCTTCTCTTATTTGCCGATGATCCTTCCTTATATAAAAGAAATGGCTTCCAATCGGTGTCCAACCAATGCACGTGGATGAAAATCAACGACCAAAACCAGACCACCAGGGGCATTGGGACCGAAACCATAAACCAACTCATGATCAAACCAATAGGTACCAAAAAATGGTCAAGCGGCCAACTGGACATGCTTGGTTACCTCTACTAAACTTTGAGGTCCGAGAGGGACGGACCTTCAAAAAGGAGTATGTATGAAGGAAGAGTATTATGATGAATTATTAGGTGTTCGTACGAGTGAGTTGCAGATGGGGTTTCACCGGTCTTTTCATTATCATCGGTACGAGCCGACTCCGTATCAGGCATTGGATGAATTATTCCGACATTATAGATTGAATAGCAGCGATCGTGTGGTCGATTTCGGTTGTGGGAAAGGACGATTGAATTTCTTAATTCACCACCTATTTCAATCTACCGTTGTTGGCATTGAAATGAATGAAGAGTTTTATGAAGAAGCCGTGGCGAACCGGAAAAGCTATTTAAAAAAAGCAAAAGCCAAACGTGAAAATCTCTACTTTTATCACTGCCTGGCAGAAGAGTATAGGATCCATCCAAAGGATAACCGATTTTACTTTTTCAATCCGTTCTCTGTTCAAATTTTCATGAGGATCATCAATAACATCCTCTTTTCAGTGGAACAATCACCACGTGATATCGAGATCGTGTTGTATTATAGCTCGGATGATTATGTGCATTATTTAGAAGATCACCCCCTTTTTGTCTTGCGGAAAGAAGTGAACTTGTCAGGGGATTATGAAAAGAATGAGTATGAGCGATTTTTGGTGTACGGTTTGATGTATTGAATGGGGTGTCTCCTGACTAGCTTTGGGAGGGCACCTTTTTTTTAGGGCAAAGCCAATATTTTTGATTTATCCGCTTTCATATCGGAGAATAGTACATGGCATGTGAAAAGGAAAAGGAGGCGGTTGGAGAATGAGAATACTAGTTGTTGGTGCAGGTGCCGTTGGTGGCTACTTCGGAGGTAGATTGGTAGAAAAGGGTGAGGATGTTACGTTTCTCGTCCGTGAGCGAAGAGAGCAGCAGCTGAAAGAGCATGGATTGCTTATTGAAAGTGTACATGGTGATTTTCACTGCGAGCCGAAAACGCTGAGATCAGAAGAAAAAGCAGAGCCCTTTGACGCCATTATCCTTTCAACCAAGGCTTATCATCTCAAGGGAGCTATCGAGAGTATTCACTCCTTTGTAGGTGAAAATACGATGATCCTTCCACTTTTAAACGGGATGTCACACGTAGGCGACCTTATAGAAGCATTCGGGGAAGAAAGAGTGATTGGCGGTTTATGCTTTGTGGAGTCGACGCTTGATGAAACAGGGAAGGTCATTCAATCGAGTCCCATTCATGATCTCGTTTTTGGAGAAAGAAGTGGTGAGCGAACGGATAGAATTGTGAAGCTAGATGAGGCCTTTTCAGGAACGAAGGCAAACTTTCGATTATCCGACACCATCGAACAGGATATGTGGCATAAGTATTTATTTATCACCACTCTTTCAGGTGTAACATCCTTATTCCGGGCACCGATTGGACCGATTCGGGAAATAGGTGAGGGTGCAGATAGGATCAAAGGAGTCCTTTATGAAGCCGCAGCGGTTATGAGAAGCTTGAAAGCACCACTTGCTGAGAAAATAGAAGAAGCTCAATACGATAAAATCAATCAAATGGGCTACAGTATGAAATCATCCTTACAGCGGGATATGGAAAAAAATCTCTCCGTAGAAGCGGATCATTTATACGGATATTTATTGAAGGCTGCTGAAGCACAGGGGATTGAAGCAAGAGAGTTGCGTTTGATTTATGGGAATTTGAAGATTTATGAGACAGCGAGTAAATAAAGATGATAGACATCTGATGCCTGTTATAAGGTGTTGGATGTTTTTTTTTGTGAAATGGAGTTGGTTTTATGGAAGGCAGTTGTTAAATAAATGCTGAAAATCAGCAGCTGAATCCAATCCCTCAGCTGCCAATCTATACAAGCTCATTGCACCATCCCCTTATTTATGAAAAGAAGGACTCATATTCCTCGACGGGACCACCTTATATAATCGCTGAAGAACCACCATGGAAACAACCGTGACTACTACGTCCAGCGGCAGATACGCAACCATCCATCCCCAGGCAACCGTGTAACTGAATCCGTCCGGTGCTTCTGCCCAAAATGTTAGGGCAAGGTACATGAAATTCGTTCCGATTATGTAATTTAACAATAGGGCGAGGATTCCTGCAATGAGATATCCTCCAAATGTACGCTTCCTTTCCAAAACGATTCCCACGGCGAACGCAACCACGATAAAGGATAGAATAAATCCAAAGGTAGGACTGAATAAACTTGAAGGTCCTCCTTTAAATTGTGCAAACACCGGTGCCCCTACTAATCCCAGAGCTAAATAAACCGTCATCGCCTTCGCGCCCACGCGGCTTCCAAGCACTCCTCCGGCAATGATGGCAAACACCAATTGAAGGGTGACCGGAACTCCTCCGATCATTAAAAACGGAGACACATTCGCTCCTACTGCCATTAATGCCGCAAAAAGACCACATAAGACCATCTCTCTAGTTTTTCCCATTTCCATTTTCTCCTCCTTAAAACTGTGGTATGATTGTTATTATCTTAAATGTTAACCTATTTGTAAATAAGGTTGACATAAAAGGAGGGAAATGATGAAAGGGTTTTTCATCACCGGCACAGATACGGATATCGGAAAAACGATAACAACTGGATTGTTAACAAAGTACTTCTTGGAAAAGGGCATTGATGCGTTCCCCTATAAGCCCGTACAAAGTGGAGCTGTCTTGAAAAAAGGTAGACTAGTAGCCCCTGATACTGAATTTTATGAAGAGGTCACCAATCGTTCTTTTGGAAAAGATGCGAATACATATGTATTAAAAACGCCAAGCTCTCCTCATCTGGCAGCTGCAATAGACGGTGTTTCGATTGAATTGAAGCCAATTTTAGAACAAGTGGAGAAGTTACAAGGCATTCACGAACTTTTACTGATTGAAGGAGCGGGAGGACTGATTGTCCCGTTAAACGAAGAAGCAACCATTCTTGATTTAATCGAACGAGTGTCACTGCCTGTCATTCTTGTCGCGCGGGCTGGACTTGGCACAATTAATCATACGGTACTATCTGTGATGGCATTGAAACAGCGGAGTATTAAAATCGCAGGCATCATCCTGAATCAGACATCCATAGATGAAATGGAGGAGATCGAGCGGGACAACAAACGAATGATTGAAACATTAACCGGTGTAAAGGTAATCGGTGTACTGCCAAACATATCACAGGATTCTTTTGAAACTGTCGATGTAGCGGAATTATTCAAGAATTGGAAACTAGAAGAGTCAGAGGAGGATATACAGAGTGAATCAATTACAGCTTATTGAAAAAAGCAGTCAATATATGTGGCTTCCGTTTACACAGATGAAAGATTATGATGAGAACCCGTTGGTGATTGAAAGCGGGGAAGGGGTTTATCTTCGGGACATCTGCGGGAACGAATATCTTGATGGTTATTCTTCCCTTTGGCTAAATGTCCATGGCCATCGCAATGAGGAAATCAATCAAGCGATTAAGGATCAGCTCGATAAAATCGCTCACTCTACTCTTCTCGGTGCCACCAATGTTCCATCAATTTTGTTAGCCGAGAAGCTGGTCCAACTTTCCCCGGAGAGATTAGCGAGAGTCTTCTACTCAGACAGCGGTGCAACCTCTGTTGAGATTGCCATTAAAATGGCTTATCAATACTGGCAAAATAAAGGGAAACCGGAAAAGCAGAAGTTTATCACTCTCCAAAATGCGTACCATGGAGATACAGTCGGTGCTATCAGCGTCGGGAAGGTGGACATTTTTCACAGAGTCTACAAATCCCTTATGTTTGAATCACTCGTTGCTCCGTTCCCGGACGTCGTTCATCATCCAGATTTAGTAGATGAGGAAGAGATTCGAGATCGTGCACTCGAAGAGCTGGAAGGTATTTTGAAAGAGAACCACCATGAGATTGCCGGGATGACAGTGGAGTCGTTGATACAGGGTGCTGGTGGTATGAATATTATGCCGAAGGGCTACTTTAAAGGCGTCGAAAAGCTTTGCCGGAAATATGAGGTGCTTCTCATTGTCGATGAAGTGGCAACAGGCTTCGGCCGTACAGGAAAAATGTTCGCTGTCGAGCATGAACAGGTCCAGCCGGACATCATGACTGTGGCAAAAGGGATCACCGGAGGATACCTCCCGATTGCAGCAACCCTTACCACAGAAGCAATCTATGAAGCTTTCTATGATGATTACACGTCATTGAAAACCTTCTTCCACGGCCATTCCTATACAGGGAATCAGCTCGGCTGTGCTGCGGCATTGGCGAATCTGGAGATCTATGAAAGAGAAAATCTGATTGAAAAAGTTCAAGAGAAAGCGGGAATCATTGAAACCTTATTAGTTCCATTAAAGGACCATCCCCATGTAAGCAGCATTAGACAGCTAGGGATGATCTGCGGCATTGAGTTGGTACAGGATAAAGCCAGTAAAGAGCCGTTCCTATGGGAAGACAGAGTCGGCTACCGTACCACCATAAAGATGCGTGAACTGGGCATGCTGACCCGGCCGATCGGAGACACCATCGTCTTCATGCCACCACTCGCCACAACCGAAGAAGAGCTCGAGAAAATGGTACGAATTATGGAAGAAGCAATATGCATCACAACGAAGAAAGCAGTTGGGGTTTAGGGACGGACCTTCAACCACCCAGCACTGCTAATCAAAACGGTAGAGAAAGTAGAGAGAGGGACGGACCTTGGATGGGGTTCGTCCCTTTATTGTTTGATAGGGTGGTAGTTTAGCAGGTGAAAAAACGCTGGAAATTAACAGGAGGAATATAGATGGAATCCAACAGTCAAAATAATGTGATTTGTAAGGGGTGCAAAAAAGCGAGAATGTACAGGGTACAAAAAAGGAGGGACGGACCTCCAATCACCCCACCCAAAACCAAAACATTGATTTAACGGGATTTGAGTAAATGAGGAGGTCCGTCCCTCTCACTGAATTGCTTCCAATAAAAAGTCTACGATGTGGATTGCTCGCATTTTATTGGATAGGCCTTCTCGTTCGATGCCGAGTTTCATTTGGAGGAGGCAGCCCGGGTTTGATGTGATGATGGTGGTTGCCTGGGTTTGTTCGACGTTGTCCATTTTGTGATCGAGGATCTTCATGGACATTTCGGATTCGACGATGTTGTAGATCCCGGCTGAACCACAACAGTGATCGGCTTGTTTCATCTCAACGTAATCAGCACCTTCCACTGATTGCAGGAGAAGTCTTGGTTCCACAAATGTCCGCTGAACGTTTCGCAAGTGACATGAATCCTGATACGTGATTCGTTGAGGGGAAACGTTCAATTTCTTTTTATGAAACTCTAATTCTACAAGAATGGAGGAGATGTCTTTGATTTTATTTTTAAATTGAACCGCACGATCTTTCCAATCGGGATCATCCTTCAGTAAGTGATCATAGTCGACGAGAAAGGCTCCGCATCCTCCGGCATTGGTGATAATGTAATCGACTCCTGATTCTTCAAATGCCGCAATGTTTCGCTTTGCCAAATCCTTTGCCGAGTCCTTTTCACCGCTATGGCCATGCAAGGCTCCGCAGCAGGTTTGCGTTTTTGGAATCACGATGTCACAGCCTGCCAGCTGCAATAGTTTCGTAGTGGCATTATTTGTTTCCAGAAACATCGTATCCATTAAACAGCCAGAGAAGAAAGCGACTTTTTTACGAACGTCCCCAATCGAGGAAAGAGACGTTGGGCGCTCCTTCATGTCTTTCAGCTTTGGAACTTGAGGAAGTACGCGCTCCATTGTCGCCATGCTTTCCGGAAATAGTTTCATAACACCCGTAGTGTGTACCGCCTTCTGCAGTCCTGAGCGTTGGTAGATTCCGAGAAGGTTCGTGACCATTCTCATTCTGTCCGGGTGTGGGAATAATCCTTCAAAAACGGTTCTTCTAAGAACCCGTACAGGAAGGGAGTGCTTTTTATTTTGATTGATGATATCGCGTGCTTCTTCTAAAAGGTGACCGTAGTTCACTCCGGAAGGACAAACGGGTTCACAGGCTCTGCAGCCTAAGCATAGATCCAATGTTCGTTCAACTTCTTCATCGGGTTCGATGACGCCATCCACCACTGCCTTCATTAAGGCGATTCGACCGCGTGGTGAATGGGATTCTTTAAATCCTGATTCTATATACGTAGGACAGGAAGGGAGACAGAATCCGCATCTCATGCAATTCAATAATTCATCTTCATCCATTCGGTCTTTAAATTCCTGCTGTATCTTTTGTTTTTCTAAAAGGGTTGTCATCTTGAAATCACCACACGTTTTCTTGATTCTTTAGCGAATACTTTATTCGGATTCATTATGTTAGTTGGATCGAATGATTGCTTGATCATTTTCATGGCTGCAATGCCTTCAGGTCCAAGTTTCCATTCGAGATAAGGGGCTTTCATCATGCCGACTCCGTGTTCTCCGGTAATGGTTCCACCCAATTCAATGGCATGAGCAAAGATTTCTTCAAAGGCCGCTTCGACGCGCTCCATTTCATCATGGTCCCGGGCATCAGTCGCAACCGTCGGGTGAAGATTTCCGTCCCCGGCATGGCCAAAGGTACAAATCTTCAACTCATAGCGATCGGAAATATCATTGATCGCTTTCACCATCTTGGCGATTTCCGAGCGGGGAACCGTCGCGTCCTCTAATATCGTCGTCGGTTTAAGACGTGCCAGTGCCGATAGGGCAGAACGGCGGGCGGTACGAAGGGCATCTGCTTCTATCTCCGTTTTGGCTAATTGAACAGATACAGCGTTGTTCTGCAAACAAACTTCCTCCATTCGGTTCATATCACGTGCAACCACTTCCGGAGGACCGTCCTGTTCGATCAAGAGCACCGCTTTTACATCGGTTGGCAAGCCGATTTTGGCGAAATCCTCGACCACCTCAAGTGTAGGCTGATCTAAAAATTCAAGGGTAGTCGGAATGATACGATTGGCGATAATGCTGGAAACGCTTTGGGCAGCTGCTTCGATATCCTGATAAAGGGCCAGCATCGTCTGCTTCGTTTCGGGCATGGGAACCAACTTTAATGTCGCTTCTGTGATGACGCAAAGTGTTCCTTCAGATCCGACAAAAAGGCGGGTCAAATCATAGCCGGCTACGTCTTTCGCAAGTTTCCCCCCGGTACGGATGATGTCTCCATTGGGGAGGACGGCTTCCAATGCCAGCACATAATCGCGGGTTACGCCATATTTCAGCCCTCTCAAACCACCGGAGTTCTCATTGATGTTCCCACCGATCGTTGAGATTTTCATGGAGCTTGGGTCAGGAGGATAGAAAAGACCCTTTGCTTCTACTGTATGAATGAGATCCAGGGTCACAACACCCGGCTGGACCGTCACTGTTAAATTCTCTTCATCGACTTCCAGGATCTTGTTCATATGGGTGAATAAGAGTACAAGTCCGCCTTCTGTAGGGCAGGTACCTGCGCAGAGATTCGTTCCGGACCCTCTAGGGACGATGGGAATACGGTGCTCATTGCAGACTTTTACGACTTCTGATACTTCCCCTGTCGAACGGGGGACGATGACCGCGTCAGGCATGGATTGGTAATTAGGAGTTGCATCATAGGAATAGACAAGCTTTTCTGCGGGTGTATCCCGGTAATTTTCTTCGCCGACGATTTCGATGAAACGTTTTTTTATTTCTGGAGTGATCATACTAAATTCCACCTTTATTAACATGTTTTTCATATCTTGTATAAAAAGAGTAAAGAGACGATACCTGACGATGGGTCAAGGTCCGTCCCTCATAATAGCTTATTTAATTGCGGCTTTCATGGCTGATCGCAGGTGGCCGTTGTGAAGTGTGAGAAGGTCGTAGACTTCTTTTTCTTCGAGGCCTGTCAGAAGCGATAAGATGGCAGGTTTGACGCTGCCGAATGTTTCAAGGGCTTCGGTTGCTTCCTGTTCGGAGACGTCCGCTGCTTCCATGATGATGTTTCTTGCTCTGACTTTCAGTTTTGCGTTTGAAGGCATCACGTCGACCATTAAGTTGCTGTATACCTTGCCCAGTTTGATCATGGAAGCGGTAGTGAGCATATTCAAAATCAGTTTTTGGGCTGTTCCGGCTTTCATGCGCGTCGATCCTGTGACGACTTCCGGACCGACTTCTGCGACGATCGAGTGGTCGGCTACATCACACATCGGGGATTGAGGTGAGCACACAACAGACGCGGTTACAGCCCCTCTTGATTTTGCTTCCTTTAAAGCTCCGATCGTATAAGGCGTCCGTCCGCTTGCGGCGATACCAACCACGACATCATTTGCGCCAACTTCACGAATCGCGATTTCGTTGCGGCCGCCCTCTTCATCATCCTCGGCGCCTTCTAAGGGAAACTGGATGGCTCTTTCACCACCCGCGATGATTCCAATCACCTGGCCGGGATTTGTGCTAAAGGTAGGCGGGCATTCCGATGCGTCTAGGATGCCCAGGCGTCCGCTTGTGCCTGCACCTACATAAAGAAGACGGCCGCCATTTTTTAACCTCGCTACGATGGAATCGACCACACGTGAAACAACTGGGATGGTTTTTTCCACGGCGTATGCAACGGTTTGATCTTCTTCGTTGATTCTTTCTAAAATCTTCTCCGTGCTCAATGTATCTATGTTTAATGTTTGAGGATTTCTCGTTTCAGTCAGGATCTTATGAAGGTCCATATTCTATAGTACCTGCCTTTCAATTTGTGAATACGGGACGGGGAGTGATGGACCCCAGTATGACGGGTTTACCTGCTCCGGTTGCTCCTGGGACGTTGCCCGGATTTCCGTGAAGCGTTTCGTTCGCCAGGAGGGCAAAGGCGATTGCTTCCTTGGCATCGGAAGAATAGCCGATATCTTCCTGGATCTGAATGTCTAACTGGGGAAGAAGCTCCCTCATCATACAGAGAAGTGACCCATTGTAGCTTCCGCCGCCGCCAATGATGACTTCGTTAATAGGATGCTTTGGAAGAACGAATTTTTCATAGGCATCCGAAATCGTCAGAGCTGTGAAGTAGGTTGCTGTCGCAACCAAGTCTTCTTTCGAAAGATCACCAAACTCTTCGAGGATGCGATTCACGAATACATCTCCAAACAGCTCGCGACCCGTTGACTTTGGAGGGTCTTTAAGGAAGAAATCCTTTTCCCATTCCATCCATTTCTGTGCGACGTCTTTCTGGACCGTCCCTTTCCCAGCAATCGCTCCATCCTCATCAAGAGAGAGGCCGTATAGTCGCTCGCATAATCCATCTATGACCATATTTCCAGGACCGGTATCAAATGCGAATACTTCTTGAAGAGTGCAATCTTTAGGAAGTACAGTCACATTTCCGATGCCGCCGATATTCTGAAGCAGTCTTCCTTTGTCTTTTTTCCGGTAGAGAAGGTATTCAGTATAAGGTACAAGTGGGGCCCCTTCACCGCCGGCAGCCATATCCATGGAACGGAAATTGGAGACGACTCTAGTATTTGTACGATACGCAATCACGCTCGGCTCCCCGATTTGAAGAGTGGAAGGAACCGAATTTTCGGTATGAAAGGGCTGGTGATAGACCGTTTGCCCATGTGATCCGATAAAGTCTAAAGCCTCTACTGAAACGCCAGCCTCTGAACACACCTTCAACACAGCATCGGCATAAACGTCTCCAAGCTCAAAATGCAAGCTGGAAAGGAGGGGAGTGGACGATTCTGTGACACTCATCACGTCGAAGATTTTCTTTTTTACGTGTGGAGGGAAGGGAGCCGTCGAATAATGAACGAGCTCCACCTTTGTATCCGTGCCGCTGCCTTCAATTGAAACAAGGGCAGCATCCACCCCATCCACAGAAGTACCGGACATTAACCCGACAGCTAAACGCTTACTCATATGACAACCTTCCTTCCCTGATGGCTTCTGTCACATCGACTGCCCCGGTGGCAGGGGAGGTTGAATCGACGATATAGGAAGCGTCTGGAAAACGCTCTGAAATACTTTCTTTAAAAATGGATTGCACCACCACATTATGTTCAAGGACACTTCCTTTTAAGGCGATAACCGGTTTCGAAGAGATCTGCAGTTTCTCCAATAAGGCAATCGTCTGTCGAGCAAGCTGCTCCCCGGCTATCTTAAGTAAAAGAAAGGCCTCTTCATTACCAGCCTCAGCTTGCTTGTGAACCGCCTTCGCCAGCTTGGCAATTTCACCTTTGGCAGAAGAATAGATAAACCCTTTTAACCCTTTCCCATCACTCGCTCCGATTTCGTCTAAAATGGTACGGGAGAAAGGGGAAAGTGGTTTACCGGAATCCATCTCCATGGAAACCTGTTTACAGGCTTCCATGGCTATATGATACGCACTGCCTTCGTCACCAAGAAGATGTCCCCATCCGCCGGTGGTTCCTTCCTGTTTCCCGTTTCGTCCATAACAAATCGAACCGGTTCCCGCAATGGTCATCACCCCGTTCTGATTTCCGATTAAACAGAAATAGGCGAGGGTGGCATCATTCAATACGATAATAGGCAGGGAAGTCATCCTTTGTAACTCCTTCTTGATTCGATGAGCCAGATTACCGGACTCGGCACCTGCCATTCCGATTACAATATGGGACACCTCTTCAGAAGAAGTGTGGTCCAAGCATTGTTGAATCACGGATGAGAGGTTGGTCAGTGCCTCTTCAAAGGAAACCGTTGGATTGCCGTGTCCGGATAAACTTTGAAACAGGATGTTCTTCTCTGAATCAAGAACGAGTCCTTGTATTTTCGTCCCGCCTGCATCGATTCCTATCACTCTAGTCATCTAAAGAAACCTCCACATT
Organism: uncultured Rossellomorea sp.; assembly: GCF_947488365.1. Classification (NCBI taxonomy): domain Bacteria; kingdom Bacillati; phylum Bacillota; class Bacilli; order Caryophanales; family Bacillaceae; genus Rossellomorea; species uncultured Rossellomorea sp. The sequence continues at coordinate 97,297 of NZ_CANKZT010000006.1, forward strand.
ACTTGGTTTGAAAAGCAAATTTACCCCAAGGCTTCAGGTAATCCAATAAGAAGATCTCTTCTTCGTGGATACGCCCCACCACATTGGTTTTGCCTGAATTCTCCATATCTTGAAGCGCGATCTGAAGTTCTCCTGCATACTGGGCATATAGGTCGTTTTCAATAACAATGTCTCCGCGTTTGATGTCTACCGTATTATGGGGAGCGAATTCTCTTCCACGATATTTCACTCGGCTTTGAGTCGAGCGGATCAAGTAGTCAGATACGTCACCACGATAGAAGTGCGGTTCTTCAAAGATAATCGTCTTTTCTAAGTCAGTGGTCGTCTCATGGGTTTCGACTGTAAAGGTCAGCTTCGATGTGTTCAGTTCACTAAGCAGCTGCATTTCACGTTCTGATGCATAAGCGTTACTGATAATGACGTCATCAATTAACCCTGTTGCAAAAAGATGCTTCGCCTGGACATCGATCGGAAGGTTCCTGTGCATTTCTAATGTAGGCAATCCTTCCGTGACCGGCCAAGGACCGAATGTTGCATCGGAAGAAGAGACAAACGCAGCCGTTCTCATCCCGAAGTCTTTAAACTTTTTACTACATTCAATAAAGAATGGATAGGATAAACCCGAGTAGCGGTGCGGATAGAAGTTATGACATCCAAGCAATTGATCCTTATTCGGTTGATACGTCATGATGTTATCGATGTATTTCGTTGCATTACTCATGTTGAGTTCAATTTTCAAATCATAAGGGTTGTACGACATCATCGATTCTTCATGCCCTGTATACCCGAGATCTAGGCGGATACCGTGAGCCCCGAGATCGCCAAAAAAGGATAAATCATCATACGAGATGTTCAGTTCTTTGAAAATACGGGGACTGATGTCAGCGATGACTTCCATATTTTTTTCACGTGCAAACTTAATCGTTTCTTTAAAGTTCGAGATGATCCCATCTTTGTCACCTTCTACTGATAGTAAGCAGGTGAACACTCGCTTAAAACCGTAAGACGCAGCCAGAGCCAGATATTCTTTATCCTTTTCAGTAGTTGAATGGTTTGGGTAAATTGAAACTCCCAGTTTTTTACTCATTGGTAAGCCTCCTTAAAATTAATTGTTTTCAAGTTTATCTATTCTTTTTAATAAGGGTATCATTTGTTCAATTAACGAGATCTCACTGATAGAGGTCATCAAATGGTCCTGGGCATGAATCATCAGAAGTGATTTTTCAAAATCTTCTCCATTGATTTCTGCCTGAATGAGACTCGTTTGCGTTTTGTGAGCTTTGTTCAGCTCTTCATGGGCTGTTTTCAACATCTCTTCAGCTTCCGCAAACTTACCTTCATGTGCCTTTGCCAGTGCTTCATATGCGGTGCTTTTTGCATTCCCGCCGTTTGATATAATTTCAAATATCTCCATTTCTACGTTGCGTACCTCTGCCATTGTGTACTCCTCCTCATTCCTGTTTAGAACTAGTTTCTACTAGAGTAGTAAAATAAAAGTTTAAATATTTTAAAATAATATTGAAATTTAATTTCATTATCGCATATAATCATATTAAACTGAAAGCCTTTTCAAGACAATCATTTTTTTTGGAGGTGACTATGACAGAATTTCAAGTACTAAAACACATCAAAAGTCAGATGGAGAACTACACCCCGTCTGAAATTGCGGTTGCTCAATATGTGCTCGAGTTTCCTGACAAAGTAATGGAAATGACGACAAAGCAACTCTCACAATCATGCGGGAGCAGTGAAGCAGCCATCATCCGATTCTGCAAACGAATCGGAATCAATAGTTTCAGCGGATTGAAGATCGAACTGGCCAAAAGCACAAATATTGAAGAAACAATGAGTCATGACATCAATACACTCCTGCATTTTGAAGACAATCTTGAAACCGTCTTCAGCAAAGTACTGGTGAACACCTATCAAGCGATCAAGAACACGGAAAAGCTTTTTTCCATAGATGATCTGGATCGGGCTGTGAACGCGTTCCATAAAGCTGAACGGGTATACCTGTATGGAGTAGGAGGTTCAGCTGTAGTAGCGGAAGACTTTACGCAAAAGCTATTACGACTGAACTATCTGGCATTTCAAGCTAGTGATATTCACGTGCAGATGATGATGGCTGCCAATTTAACGGAAAGAGATGTCCTATTCGTCGTTTCGACTTCAGGGCAGACGAAGGAAATATTAAAGCTGATGAACGTCGCCCAAGAAAAAGGGGCTACAATCGTTCTATTGACACAGCATGGGAAATCACCGGCGAGGAAGCTCGCTGATATCGTCTTAACGATTTCCGAGGAAGAACACAACATCCGAATCGGGACCATGACGGCAAGAATTGCTCAACTCGTCGTGATTGATGCTTTATTCGTCGCTTTATGCATGAAAAAAGGACATGGCGTCTATGAGCAAATTATTCATACACATGAAGTAGTACAAAGAATGAAAGAGGAGGAAGAGTAGAAATGAGAGTATTATTCGTATGTTCCGGTGGAATGTCCAGCGCAATTGTAGTGAATGCACTGAAAAAAGAAGGGGACAAGGCAGGTATTGAGATGGAAGTCCATGCAATCGGAACCGGTGAGGTATCTGAGGAGATCTCCAAGGGGTGGGATGTTTGTATGGTGGCACCACAGATCAGACACCGTTTTGATCAAGTGAAGAAAGCCGCTGATGAAGCGAATGTTCCTTGTGGTCCGATTCCTCCACAAGCGTACACGCCACTTGGCGGCCCGACTTTACTGAAAACAGTAAAAGAATTAACCAACTAATTTAATAGGAAACAAGGGGGTAAAAACATGCAAAAGTTTGTGAATTTTTTAGAGAATAACTTGTCAGGTCCAATGGCCCGACTCTCTGAACAAAGGCATTTGCAAGCAATTCGGGATGGGGTTATTTCAGCACTGCCATTTATTATCGTAGGTTCATTTTTCCTGATCTTAGCTTTTCCACCGCTTCCTGATGGCGGAATATTCGGAGACATCAAGCAGTGGGCTGCAGACAACATCGTCGAAATCCTGATTCCATACCGACTGACCATGTTTATCATGTCACTCTATATAGCCTTCGGGATAGGGTACAACCTCTCGAAAAGCTATAATCTGGATCCATTATCCGGTGCCCAAATTTCAGTAGCAGCACTTCTATTAACAATTACACCGAAAGTAATGGACGGAGAAGGATGGGTTCTGCCGATGACCAACCTTGGTGGTCATGGATTATTCGTCGCCATGGTCGTCTCGATCTTTGCAGTTGAAATTTTGAGGTTCTGTAAAACGAAGAACATTACGATTAAAATGCCTGAGCAAGTACCGGCATCTGTATCACGAAGCTTCGAAGCACTTATTCCTGTAGCGATTGTCATTCTACTGGTTTCTGCCGTAACCGTATTAGCCGGAATAGATTTACATCATTTGATCGGTGTAGCTGTTGCTCCATTAGTTACAGCCGGTGACAGTATATTCGGTGTATTGATTCCGGTATTCTTAATTACATTCTTCTGGTCATTCGGTATCCACGGGGTGTCTGTAGTAGGAACGGTGGCCCGTCCATTATGGGAAGTGTTCCTTGTAAACAACGCAGATGCGGTTGCAAACGGAGAAGCAATCCCGCACATCGCACCAGAAACATTCTACCAATGGTTCATCTGGATCGGTGGTTCAGGAGCAACTCTCGGACTAGTTCTGGCCATGGTCTTCTTCTCGCGCTCGAAATACCTGAAAGCGTTAGGAAGAACAAGTATTGTACCAGGCATTTTCAATATCAATGAGCCTATCATCTTCGGTGCTCCAATCGTATTGAATCCGATTCTGATCATTCCATTTATTACGATCCCTCTGATCACTGGTACTTTGTCATATGTGGCAACGTCTATTGGCCTGGTATCGCCAACTTATATCATGCCACCTTGGACACTGCCGGCACCAATCGGAGCGTACCTCGCAACGGGTGGTGACTGGAGAGCCATCGTCATGGTTCTTATCAATATCGCAATCTCGTTCGCTATCTATTTCCCATTCTTCAAGATGTATGACAAGAAGATGGCGAAGATGGAAGAAAGCGATCAACAAGCGGCGTAATAGAAAAGCGGAGGCGGCTCGATCAGCTCCGACACCGGAAAGGCGTTCTTTGCCTTTTTGGTGGGCTGGATTTATGACCTCGAGGGGCTAGCCGCCGGAGCTGGACAAGAGAAAAGCGGAGGGACTTTGCCTAGAGGCGACAAGCATAAGCTAAGCCGTCAAGAAGGTTGCACTTCACCCTTCTTGGCGGAATAGCTTATGACCTCGAGCCTCTAAGCCCCGTAGCTGGACAGGTAGAAAAGCGGAGGGAACAGCCGCTGTAGCTGGACAAATACAAAAGCGGAGGCGGCTTTTCCCTCTCCACATAAGCATTCATATCAAAAAACAGAAGTGGGGGTCCTAGGATTCCCACTTCTTCATTAGCATTAGGAGTGATTCAAATGACAGAAACGGTTGTCCCAAAGCGAATCGGTTTTAGAAGTGTGTTTGTTCTTCTAATCTCCGTATCTATTGGACTATTACTTCTTTCCAAGCCTTTGATGAGTGCGGGACTCGCAAAGGATTGGAGCGTATTTTTAGCAACGGGGATTTCGGCATCGGTTGGACTCTCATTTGTTCTCTTGAAAATTGAAGGTCCTGTTGAAAATGCCTCCGTTAAAAAGAAGCGCGTTTTATTAGCAGTGGTTGTCAGTTTCTTAATAAGCTTTATTTTGGCGTTTGTTGCCAAGTAATCTCGAGGAGGCATTCACAATGAAAAACGGAATCAAGATCGTTACGATCGGCGGGGGCTCAAGCTATACTCCCGAGTTTGTGGAAGGATTGATCAAGCGTTATGATGAGCTTCCAGTGAGTGAGCTGTGGCTTGTAGATATTGAAGCTGGGAAAAATAAGCTCGACATCGTCGGGAATTTGGCGAAGAGAATGGTAGAAAAAGCTGGGGTTCCCATGGAGATTCATCTTACGCTGGACCGGAAAGAGGCATTGGTAGATGCTGATTTTGTCACGACTCAAATGCGAGTCGGACAACTAAAGGCGAGAATCCACGATGAGAGGCTTCCGATCAAGTACGGGATGATCGGCCAGGAAACGAATGGTGCCGGGGGATTGTTCAAGGGAATGAGGACGATCCCGGTTCTATTGGAAATCGCAGATGAAATGAAGCAGCTCTGCCCTGACGCCTGGTTGATCAACTTCACCAATCCTGCAGGCATGGTGACAGAGGCTTTGCTGCGCTACGGGTCACATCCTAAAGTCGTTGGCGTATGTAATCTTCCCATTAATACGAGAATGACATTGGCCAAGCTTCTTGACGTCGAGGTAGAACGACTGCATATCGACTTCGCCGGATTGAATCATATGGTGTACGGATTGGACGTTTTGGTGGACGGTGAGTCAGTTTTAGAGGATGTACTGGAAATCATGAGCAATCCTGACAAGCAGGTCAGCATGAGGAATATTGCGCCGCTCCCATGGGAACCGGAGTTCATCAAGAGTCTGGGAATCATTCCATGTCCTTATCACCGATATTTTTATAAAACGAGTGATATTTTAGAAAAGCAGTTAGAGGAATTCAAGACGGGGACCACCAGGGCAGAAGTGGTTCAGCAATTAGAAAATGAGCTTTTCGAACTTTACAAGGATGAAAACCTTGATATCAAGCCTCCACAGCTTGAACAAAGGGGAGGGGCTTATTACAGCGATGCGGCATGTAATCTCATCTCATCGATTTATAATGATCGCGGTGACATTCAAACGCTGAATGTCCAGAACGACGGAGCGATCAGCGATTTACCACGGGAATCTGCTGTGGAAGTGAATTGCGTCGTTACGAAGTCTGGTCCTAAGCCGATTGCGGTTGGTGAGCTGCCGGTGGCTGTGAGTGGACTTGTTCATCAAATTAAATCCTTTGAACGGGTTGCTGCGGAAGCATCGGTTACAGGGTCCTATGAAAAAGCATTGCTTGCCATGACGATCAATCCGTTGGTGACGAGTGATGTGAAGGCTAAGCAGCTGCTGGATGAAATGCTTGAGGTGCATAAAGAGTATTTACCGCAGTTTCGTGAGCGATTTACACATAGTTAAGGTTGGGAAGTGTCTCAAATATTGATTTGGGGCACTTTTTGCGTGGATTGGCGAGGAGAATGGGGGTAGGAAGTGGTTTTGGTTAAGATATTATCGAGTTTGAGCTGTTTATTATCGACTTTTCGGATATATTATCGAGTTTGGCATGTTGATTATCGACTTTTCAAATATATCATCGACTTTACCCATTATATTATCGATATTCGATAAATAAGCGATGCCCAAGTGGGTCCGATTCCAGTTTATTTTCAAAAACACCCAGTTTATTTTCAAATTCTCAGATTTATTTTCAAAAACACCCAACTTATTTTCAAATTTCCAGATTTATTTTCAAAACGCCTCAACTCAACCCACCCCCTCACCAAGTTCGACCACAATCCTCACATCTTTCTTCCGGACGAGCATACCATGATAGAAAGAACGCTTATCCGAAAGGAAACGTCCGCCTATGATTCCAGTTAAAACAAAAGTAGCAGCCTCCTTATATGCCACGATGTCAATCAGCTTTTGGGGCATATCATTTGTATCAACGAAAGCAGTGTTGGACACCCTTGATCCTTATACGCTGCTCGTTCTTCGGTTTGCGATTGGAGCGCTGTTTCTTCTCATGATTTTACTCTTAAAAAGATATCGACTCACCATTCCGCTAAAGTTTATTCCTCATCTGATTGTGCTGGGGGTACTTGGCGTCTTCATTCATCAAGTGATCCAGGCGACGGCCCTCCTTACAATCGATGCATCATCAGCAGGCTGGATGATTTCTTTTTCTCCCGTGTTCACCGTAATCCTCTCCATGATTTTTTTACATGAAAAAATGACGGTTCCTAAAGCACTGGGCATGATTATAGCGATTACAGGTGTGCTGATGGTAACGACAGCGAGGAGCGGGCAGTCCATCGGATTTGCTGTCAATATCGGTTATATCCTGATGATTCTCAGTACATTAAACTGGGCCATCTATTCTGTGTTGCTGAAAAAACTTCGTATCGAGCTGCCATCCCTCGTCATCACCTTTTATATGAGTCTACTTGGTTTCAGCTTAACCATCCCTTTTCTCATCCGAAACCGGGGCTGGGAAGGCATTTCTCTTTTGTCAAATGTGGAATGGGCCCACTTAATGTTCCTCGGTATGTTTGTGTCGGGAATCGCTTATTGGTACTGGGCGAAAGCATTGGAGGTATTGGATGCGTCAAAGGTTTCGATGTTTCTGTATTTAGAGCCCGTCACCACACTCATTGCGGCGATCCTTCTCCTGCATGAGAAGATTTTCTTCATAAGCATCATGGGTGGAGTCATAATTATAATAGGAGTTGTGATTGTAAACGGCCAGATGATTTCTGTTTTCCAGCGGTTGCTTGGGAGGAAACGATAACACAGGGAGGAATCGCGGTGACCTTAAGGGAACGCATAAAGAATAGATTAGATGAATTGACAACCCCTTCCACGAAAGAACTTAAAGAAGTCTTGCAGTCTCTAAACGTAAGTCTCGATGATTTACAGCCATACTTACAGTCTGCGGATGGAAAACCCTATTATCGAAAGCTCCTTTATCAAAATGAAGTAGCAGAGCTTCTCGTGATGAATTGGTCCGACATGGAATGTGCTCCACATGATCACGGGGACTCAAAGGGATGGATTCAAGTCATGAACGGGACTTCAGTCAATACAATCTTTGAAGTAAAAGAAAACCAGCTTCCACAGGAGATATTTGATCGCGAATATAGGAAAGGTTCTTTCTTTTTTGCACCCAAAAAGGGTGTTCATAAAATGAAGAAGGGGAGTGGGGAAGAGCTGGTGACCCTCCATCTCTATTCGCCGCCTATTCAGGGTATGATGGTGTACGACCTGGGAAAATGTGCTGCCTGTGTTGTTTCTGAAGAATGCGGGGCATGGTGGCCGGATCATATAAAGCAGAAAGTGAAGGAAATTCAATTAAAATGAAAAAAGCGTTCCTCCATTATGGGGGAACGCTTCTTTCAATGATTATTGTACTCTCACTGTTTTCGCATCCTTACTTTCTACCCCTGTCGGAGAAACAGACGTAACTCCATAAGTGTACATTCCACCTTCTTGAGCTGAAGTATCTTCATACGTTGTTAGCTTTCCTTGAGAATAAACGACATCTACAATATTAGCCGGATTCTCGTAATCTCCTTCTTTCACGCCATCAAAGCGATAGATGACATATTTTCTGGCATCGGAGTGATGTTTATCATCGATGGTTAAAGTTACATGATCTTCATGTTTGTCTGCTTTCACCGTGTTCGGTTTCTTTGGAGGCGTTTCATTGTTCCAAGGAGTGGCAGGGGTTAAAGCAGGCTCTGTGTAAACCTCGTTACGTAAAATATCTGCGTAACCAAGTGGGTTTTCAAAGATTTGTCTTAGAGAGAAATGCATTTGTCCAAGGGCGGTTCCGTTATCACGGTTGTCCATGATTTGCTCTGGCAGCTCATAAGGATTGAACCATTCCTGGTCAAAATTGTCTCCCACTTTATAGTCGGCCGTCCCTATATAAAGATTAACAGGATGGTTGTACGCATACTCATTCACTTCCTGACTCCACCAATCCAATAGAACGGAGTAGTTAGCAACAGCCAGTTTTCTAGACCAATAGATTTGAGGGGTAATATAATCGATGCTTCCATCCTTGATCCATTGACGGGTGTCTGCATACAAGTCGTCATAATTCGTTTGTCCTGCCTGTGTGTCGCTTCCTGTAGGATCATCAGCAATATTTCTCCATACACCAAATGGGGAGATACCAAACTGGACCCATTCTTTAATGTCTTTGATGGATGAATTGATGTCAGCTACAAGAACATCTACGTTATTTCGTCTCCAGTCTTCAATATCGTCAAACGAACTTCCATATTTCTCGTATGTATCTTGATCTGGGAAGATTTCTCCTGCAATGCGGTAAGGATAGAAATAATCGTCCATGTGAACGGCTTCAATGTTGTAATTGCTCACTAATTCTTCAACCGTATCAATCAGGTATTCCTGTACTTCAGGTATACCCGGGTCCAAATAATACTGCTTGCCATATTTCACTACCCATTCTGGATGCAGCTTAGCTACATTGTCATCAGCAAGTGACTCGATCGTTTGATTTGGCATCGTAATTCGATAAGGGTTCACCCATGCATGAACCTCGATTCCGCGCTTATGAGATTCATCGATCATGATCTGTAGTGGATCATATCCCGGATCGGTTCCTTGTTTGTCACCTGTAATGTACTGGGACCAAGGAGCCAGTTCAGAAGGATAGAAGGCATCTACAGTAGGTTTCACCTGATAGATGATGGTATTAAATTTCAACTCTTTTAGCTCGTCAAGGGTCTCTGTCACCCAATCCGTATACTCCTCTTGATCCATTCCAGCTTTCACATCAATGTTTTGAACCGTGGCAATCCATGCTGCGCGCATTTCATGTTTAGGCGCATGAGTTTCCGAAGCTTTTGCTTTTCCTGTAGAAAAAGGAAGGGCTAGCGAGAACAACAAGGCGGCCATGATCATGTACTTCACTGCTTTCATCAACAAATTCCCCGCTTTCATTAACAGGTTTCCCATTAAAAGAAACCGTTTTCATTTTATTGAAATAATACTTCACAAAATAAAATAAAAACATGAAATATTATTTCTATTTTCATTATAAGGTGTTGCTTTCTTATGGTATATAGTACCAACGAGGTAAAAAAACTGAATATTCTATCGGTAATCAGTAAGATTTGACTAGTTAAATAGTTCTAAAAACGAAAGAAAGGGAAAGAATGGATACAGAATGTTTCGAACGATCGGGTTGATGTGGTGGTAATATAAGAGTTTGAAGGGCTTCGATTCATTAAGCACTCCATTCACAAAGCAGGGTTGAGAGATCTTTTGATAGAAAGGGATTGACCATGTGGTGCACCACATAGTTTATGATTTAGGTGTGAGGTGGAAAGAATGTACAAGGTGAGCGAGTTTTCCAAGATGACAGGACTGAGTAAGGAAACACTGCGTTACTACGCAGAGATAAAATTGCTCGAACCTGTGTATATCGATCCTGCAAACAACTATCGCTATTATGATAATGGATCCTATCTAGTGGGACGATTATTGGTCTACTTAAGGAGATTTAACTTTTCCATACAAGAAATGTTAACCGTCGTAAATGATGAATCCTTTGAGAATTTGGAACAATTGATACGTGCGAAGAAACGGGATTTAGAAGCGGAGATAGAGCGCATACAAACAGTGATTGCAGAAATGGATGATTTCTTCGAGATGGGAATAGGAGAGGATATGAATGATTAAATGGCATGAAGAACGGATCATTCCAGTCAATATTGAAACGATATGGCATTTGTTTGAGATTGAGAACATTCAACGAATCATGCCGAACGTCGTTGAAAACAAGGTACTGGAGCAAAAGGAAGGCGTGGTAGGGTCCACCTACCAACAGAAATACAAAGAGGGGAAAAGAATCGAGACGTATATTGTAGAAGACCTCGAGTACGAGAACACCCCCGAGAAAAAACACAATAAAATTGGCTTCACACTTGCAAAAGCCTTTGAAATCGAAGCTGAATTCACCCTCCACAAAATAGACGACAAACAAACCAGATTCATCTATAAAGGCGAAAACAGAGGACTGAACTTCCTCGGAAAAGTCTTATTAAAACTTGGCGGAGAAAAAAACAACAACAAAGTCGTCACCGATTTCATGGACCGTGTTGAAAGTGAAGCATTGAAAGAAGCGAATAAGTAGTGAAGAAGAAGGACGGACCTCCACGATTCGTGGAGGTCCGTCCCTCTATACGTTCACAAGCAGGAACTATCCCTTCTTTAATCGAATGTAGCATCGTAAGTGTTATTTAGAAGGGGATGTAGAAAATGGATAATAAAGAAAAAATCATAACACATCACATAAAGGTAATGGAATGGGTGACATCACTTGAGTCCTTATCGGAGGTACAATGGAGAAGGCCGATTGATGAAGGGAAATGGAGTGTTGCGGAAATCATCGGACACTTCATTCCGTGGGATCAATTTGTTCTGGAAAGCCGGATTCCCTATTTTAAATTAGGAAAAGAAATGCCTCCTGGGCCTGACCCGGATGAATTGAATCATCAAGCTGCAAAGGAAAGCAGAGAGCGTTCCAAACACGAAACCATTGAAGCATTCATTCTTACGAGACAAAAGCTGCATAAAGCGATCCTTACAATGAATGATCAGGAATGGCACAGAGAGATAACCATCGGCAAAAGCACAATAACAATCCCTGACTATTTTAATAACTTAGCCAAACATGATGAACACCATATGAATCAGATAAATGAGCTTATTTGAGAGGGACGGACCCACGGAATTTTCGGAGGTCCGTCCCTCTTCATATGGTTTGAATTTTGTTAATAGAGGGAAAAGAAGAGGAGTTTCAGGAGCTGAATTTCAGGGTGCGAAAAAAATTTTTCAGTTAAGATTTTGCATGAAAATTCATGTTGGATTTTGATGAAATATGTTCCGATGAGCGATTTTTTGAAAGCGATTTCTTTATGATTGCATCAAGCTTTTAAAGATTCTGAATATTAAGTGAAAACAAACATTTATATATCAACCTTCATCCGTCCAATTACATATATATTTGGAAAAACAACTCTCTATCCATTAACTTAATTTTTCGTTTTTTCTAATTTTCATGATATACTAACGAAAATTAAGAAAATTTAATTAACCGGTTAATTATTCAAAAAATATACAAGTTTAGTAGAGGAGGACATTGGATGAAAACGAATCTTCCTGTAGCGCAAGGCATGTATGATCCTGCGCAAGAACATGAAGCATGTGGAATTGGAATGATTGCAAATATTGATGGGACGAAAAGTCACAGCATCGTTCAAAATGCAATTAACATTCTATGTAACTTAGAGCACCGTGGAGGACAATCAGCTGATACAAGCACTGGTGACGGTGCAGGTATCCTTACCCAAATCCCTCATCATTTCTTCAAAAAGCAATGTGAGAAAGAAGACATTATCCTTCCTAGAAAAGGTGAATATGGGATCGGAATGGTATTCCTTCCTGAAAATTATGAGAAGCGCATGAAGAGCAAAGAAATCTTTGAGCGCATCATTGAAGAAGAAGGTCAGAAGACACTTGGCTGGAGACCTGTTCCACTCAATGATTCCTTTGTAGGAAAAGTGGCTTCCAAGTCTAAACCGTTCATTCGTCAAGTATTCATAGGCGTATCGGATGACATACAGTCCCGGATGGATTTCGAGCGCAAGCTATATGTGATCCGTAAACGAATTGAAAAAGAAGTGGCAAATGTTGAAGGACAAGAGGATGTATATCTTTGTAGTTTGTCTTCTACAACCATCGTTTACAAAGGGATGCTCATTCCCGAGCAGCTGGATTCCTTTTATATTGACCTCAACCATCCTGAGTTCCGGTCAGCTTTAGCCCTTGTACATTCCCGCTTTAGTACAAACACTTTCCCAAGCTGGCAGCGATCTCATCCAAACCGATATACGATCCATAATGGAGAATTCAATACATTACGAGGGAATGTGAACTGGATGCGCGCACGTGAGAAGCTGTGCCATTCAAGTGCATTTAAAGAAGAAGATCTGGAAAAGATCCTTCCTGTTATTGACGAGACAGGCAGTGATTCCTCTATGTTTGATAACTGCTTTGAATTCCTTCATTTATCAGGAAGATCCCTTGCTCACACCGCCATGATGATGGTACCGGAGCCTTGGGAAAACGATGACACGATTCATCCGAAGAAAAAGGACTTCTACGAGTACCATAGCTGTTTGATGGAGCCATGGGATGGACCGGCAGCCCTTGTGTTTACGGATGGAAAACAGATTGGTGCCTGCCTTGACCGAAATGGACTTCGGCCTGCACGTTACTATGTGACTAAAAGCGGTATGATTGTTCTTGGTTCTGAAGTAGGGGCCCTGGATATTTTTGCCGATGACATTGTGTACAAAGATCGATTACAGCCAGGAAAAATGCTGCTTGTAGATCTGGAAAAAGGAAGAATCATTCCGGATGAAGAGATCAAGCTGCGTGTTGCCTCTGAGCATCCGTACAGACATTGGCTGGACAACAATAAATTTGAACTTGAGGATTTACCTGAAACGACACATGAACCAGTTCAACTGGATTCAGAAGATGTGCTCTTGCAACAGCAGGCTTTTGGCTACACAAATGAGGAATTGAACAAAATCATTAAGCCGATGGTGACGGATGGGAAAGATCCGGTTGGTTCCATGGGATATGATTCACCTCTTGCCGTATTATCGAAAAAGCCACAGCTTCTTTATAACTACTTCAAACAACTATTTGCTCAAGTAACAAACCCACCGATCGATGCGATTCGAGAACAGATCATTACATCTGTAGGAACAACGATTGGAGCAGAAGGAAACCTGGTTAATCCGGGTCCTGAAAGCTGCAGGCATATCCATTTAAAGTCACCGATTTTAACCGGTGAAGAGCTTGAAAAGATTCGTCATCAAAACGAAAAGGGCTTCAAAGCCGTTACTTTATCGATTTTATTTGATGTAACAAATGAGGAAAATCAGCTTGAAAGCACGCTGGATGCTCTGTATGAAAAAGCTGACCAGGCCGTTGAAGATGGTGCGACACTCCTTATTTTATCTGACCGTGGAGTTGTGAAGGACAAAGCTGCCATTCCAGCACTCCTAGCCGTTTCAGGACTGCATCATCACTTAATTCGCCAAGGAACGCGTACGACTGTCAGCATCCTTTTGGAATCAGGGGAACCAAGAGAGGTTCACCATTTCGCAACCCTGCTCGGATATGGTGCGGAAGCAATCAATCCTTATTTAGCCTATGAAACGCTGCGTGATCTCATCGATAAGGGCGAGCTGCAGGACACTACTTACGAACAAGCGGTTCAAAGCTTTGTGAAATCAGGGACAGACGGTGTCATCAAAGTTTTATCTAAAATGGGAATTTCGACGATCCAGAGTTACCGTGGAGCACAAATATTTGAAGCGGTAGGGATCCATAAAGATGTGATTGATAAATATTTCACCCGTACAGCGTCAAGACTCGGCGGAATCGGGATGGATATCATCGAAAAAGAAGTGCTGTTAAGGCATCGAAAAGCGTTCAATGACCGAAAAGATAATCAACGCACATTGGATTCGGGAGATGAATTCCAGTACAGAAAAAATGGAGAAGATCATGCGTACAATCCAAGTACGATTCACACCCTTCAACATGCATGTCGTACGAATAATTACGAGTTATTCAAAAAATATTCCAACATGCTCACAGACGAGAAGCAGAATCTGCAGTCTCTGCGTGGACTACTTTCGTTTAAAGAAACGAAGCCTATCCCGATTGAAGAGGTTGAATCAGTGGAAGAAATCTGTCGCCGATTCAAGACTGGTGCCATGTCATTCGGATCCATCAGTCAGGAAGCCCATGAAGCATTAGCGATAGCCATGAATAAAATTGGAGGTCGGAGCAACTCAGGTGAAGGTGGGGAACATCCGAGCCGCTTCACACCGGATGAAAATGGGGATTCAAGGCGCAGCTCGATCAAACAAGTAGCGTCAGGACGCTTCGGTGTAACAAGCCATTACCTGGTTAATGCGGACGAAATTCAAATCAAAGTTGCACAAGGAGCCAAACCTGGAGAAGGAGGACATCTCCCTGGAAAGAAAGTATATCCTTGGGTTGCTGAAGTGCGGGGATCTACTCCTGGCGTGGAGTTGATTTCACCACCGCCTCATCATGATATCTATTCGATTGAAGACCTTGCCGAGCTGATTTATAACCTGAAGAATGCAAACCCGCAAGCACGCATCAGCGTAAAGCTGGTATCTGCTGTAGGTGTTGGCACGATCGCTGCAGGTGTGGCAAAAGGCCGGGCGGATGTTGTCTTAATCAGTGGATATGACGGGGGAACGGGTGCTGCACCGAGAACCAGTCTGAAACATACAGGATTGCCATGGGAGATCGGTCTTGCCGAAGCTCATCAGACCCTGTTACTGAATCGTCTTCGCGACCGGATTGTCGTCGAGACTGATGGGAAAATGATGACGGGCCGGGATGTTGTTGTTGCATCGCTTCTAGGAGCGGAAGAGTATGGATTCTCCACTGCACCGCTTGTTGTTCTTGGCTGTGTCATGATGCGTGTTTGTCATTTGAATACATGTCCGGTCGGTATTGCGACACAAGACCCTGAGTTACGAAAAAAATACACAGGTGATCCTGAACATGTAGCGAACTTCATGCGATTTGTTGCCCAGGAAACAAGAGAGCTTATGGCTCAACTTGGTTTCCGAACGATCAATGAAATGATTGGCAGAACCGATATCCTGGAAGCAAACGAAGCGATTGATCATTGGAAAGGGAAAGGAATCGACCTCTCTGCTCTTCTGTATCAACCAGATGTACCTGAAAAGGTGGGCCGCTATGCGACAAGAAAGCAGGATCACGAGCTTGAGAAAACACTCGATTATCAAGAGCTGATTCCCCGCTGCCGCCAAGCGATTGAAACGGGAGAACCGGTTGAATGGACGACAGCGATTCGAAACATTCACCGCGTAACCGGCACGATGCTTGGAAGCGAAATTACAAAACGTTATGGGGCAGAAGGCTTACCGGAAGATACAATCCGTTTGACGTTTAAAGGATCTGCAGGGCAAAGCTTTGGAGCCTTTATTCCAAAAGGTCTGACCCTTAGACTTGTCGGGGATTCAAATGACTTCGTAGGAAAAGGTTTATCAGGCGGGAAAATCATCGTTCATCCTGATCCGACCGCTACGTTCATCCCAGAACGAAACACGATCATCGGTAACGTTTCCTTCTACGGGGCGTCTGGTGGAGAAGCATATATTTATGGAGTGGCCGGCGAGCGATTCTGTGTCCGTAACAGTGGAGCGCAGGTAGTCGTTGAAAGCGTCGGGGATCACGGATGTGAATATATGACAGGTGGAAAAGTGGTTGTACTCGGACTTACAGGACGGAATTTTGCCGCAGGTATGTCAGGCGGAGTCGCCTATGTACTGGATGAAGATGAAAACTTCAGATCGAGATGTAACCAGGAGCTTGTCCTCGTTCAGCCATTATTTGATCCGGACGAAATGAAAGATGTATACGACATGATCGAGAAATACGTTCATTATACAAACAGCAACAACGGTAAGAAGATTTTAGCGAACTGGGATTCCTACGTGTCCAAATTTGTGCGCGTGATTCCGAAATCATACCTCAAGATGAGAGAGCGGATCAGTGAGCTTGAAAATAGTGGATTAGAGAAATTCGATGCCGAAATGGCAGCATTTGAAGAAGGCACAAAAGAAGAGAAAAAAGTGTTAGAACCAGCGAAATAAAGAGGGAGGGGGATATTATGGGAAAGCCAACTGGATTCATGGAATATAAAAGACAAACATTAGATGAAAGAAATCCAGCTGAACGAACGAAGGATTGGAACGACTACACCTCTCCTCTTTCGGAAGAAGAAGTCAAGAAACAGGGGGCGCGCTGTATGGATTGCGGCGTTCCTACCTGTCAGTCTGGAATGGAAATCAACGGAGCGACAACTGGTTGCCCCGTTTATCACTTAATACCGGAATGGAACGACCTTGTGTACCAGGGACAATGGAAAGAAGCCCTAAAGCGTGAACATCAGATGAACAACTTCCCGGAATTCACCGGTTTTGCTTGTCCGGCACCATGTGAAGGAGCATGCGTACTCGGGATCAATGAGCCGCCTGTGGCGATCAGAACAGTGGAACGTTCGATTATTGAGAAAGGGTTTGAAGAAGGCTGGGTCATTCCTGAACCACCTGAACACCGCACAGGTAAACGAGTGGCGGTCGTGGGTTCAGGTCCTGCAGGATTAGCCTCTGCTGCTCAATTGAATAAAGCAGGCCACCTTGTGACTGTTTTTGAAAAAAATGATCGTGTAGGCGGACTATTAACATATGGCATTCCGGAAATGAAATTGCCTTATTCAGTTGTTAAGCGTCGCGTTGATATTTTAGAGGAAGAGGGCATTGAATTCGTTACGAATACGGAGGTCGGGAAAGACTACACAGTGGAAAATCTGCGTGAAAACTTTGACGCAGTCATACTTTGCGGAGGTGCAGCCGTCCATCGTAACATCCAAGTAGAAGGACGTGATTTAAAAGGCGTTCATTACGCAATGGAATTCCTTCATTCGAATACAAAAAGCCTGTTGGATTCCAACCTGGAAGACGGAAATTATATTTCTGCTGAAGGGAAAGACGTCATCGTCATCGGTGGTGGGGATACAGGCACAGACTGTTTAGCCACTTCTGTAAGACATAACTGTAAAAGCCTCACTCAGTTTGATATCTACGATAAAAAGGGTGCCATGCGGGATGAAGTCGGCAACCCATGGCCGCAATACCCGGTCATTCACCGGGTTGAGTACGGTCAAAAAGAAGCAGCTGAAGTACTTGGAGAAGATCCACGTGCATACGCTGTCATGACCAAGAAGTTTGTCGGTGACGAACATGGTCATATCAAAGAAGTTCATACGATCAATGTAAAGCTTCGTTATGATGAAGATGGAAACAAAATCCGAGATGAAATTCCTGGAACTGAAAAAGTATGGCCGGCAGATCTTGTCCTTCTGGCAATCGGATTCAGTGGTCCGGAACAAGACCTGATCAAGGAACTTGAAGTCGAAACAAACAGCAATTCCACCGTTAAAGCAGAGTACGGCAAATACCTGACCAACGTCGATGGAGTCTTCGCTGCAGGAGACATGCGCCGAGGCCAAAGCCTCATCGTCTGGGCCATCAACGAAGGCCGTGAAGCAGCACGCGAATGCGACCGCTACCTCATGGGTGGAACTGAATTACCTTAATAGAGGGACGGACCTCCGTTGGGCTTGATGCCTGACGGGGTTTTTTTTGCGTGTTTAAAGAGGGACGGGCCTCCCTCACGTCCCATCCACCACCTCCAATCCTCATAACCACACCATTTCTTCTATCTAACTTCAAGGTCCGTCCCTTAAGATCCTGTAAGTAGAGAATTACGGGAGCAGTTGGTTGTTTCTTTTGCTGGGATGTGGGTTGTACGATCGTTGAAAAGTGAGGGAAGTGGCCATATTAAGGGAAATATGGTGAAACTTCATTCGTATAGGCTCTAAATACGTATTTTAAATCTAAAAAAAGGGTCTGATAGGTCCTTTAGAAGGTCTAGGTAAGGGCTTTATCTAGTGTGCTTGGAGATAATTGCGTCGCTTTGGTAAAGAATTGCGTCATTTTTTAGTTTATTGCGTTTTTATCATAGGTAATTGCGTCATTTTCATTAGTAATTGCGTCTTTTTCTATTTTATGGAAAAATGATAGCGGACCACATCAAAAAAATTCCCTTCCAAGGTCCGTCCCTCAATATTCATAAAAAGTCCTAAGTATAAAGGCTCTATTGACTATAGAACAAGTTAGTGAAAATAAGTATGAAAGGGTAGCATATTCACTTCTAAACAATCTAGAATAGGAATATTGTCTACTGTAAGAGTTTTGTCCAAAGACAGGATGGGAGGGACGCACTTATATTTTATTAAAATTGAAGACTGATAGGGGGAAAACAAAATGATGAAATATCTTCAGCGTATTGGTCGTTCGTTAATGCTTCCGGTTGCCGTTTTGCCGGCTGCAGCGATTTTGATGGGGATTGGGTATTGGATCGATCCAACCGGCTGGGGGGCGGATAGTCCGATTGCCGCTTTTTTAATTAAGGCTGGCGCTTCGATCATAGATAATATGTCGATTCTATTTGCAGTCGGTGTAGCATTGGGTATGGCCAAAACAAAGGATGGATCTGCAGCACTGAGCGGGTTGGTCGCTTATCTCGTGATTACGACACTCCTTTCAACGGACTCAGTTGCACTGCTTCAAGGTGTGGATGCCGCAGCAGTCAATCCTGCATTTGAGAAAATCGGTAATCAGTTTGTCGGGATTCTGTCAGGGATCGTTGCGGCAGCTATGTACAATCGCTTCAGTCACGTGAAGCTTCCGGATGCCCTTGCCTTTTTTAGCGGAAAACGATTGGTTCCGATCATGTCGGCGATTGCCATGCTGGTTGTATCAGGCGTGATGCTGTTTGTTTGGCCGGTCATCTACACTGCCCTGGTTTCATTCGGGAAGGAAATCAGTGGGCTCGGCTTCACGGGTGCTGGTCTATATGGATTCTTTAATCGATTATTAATTCCTACTGGATTGCATCATGCCTTGAATTCCGTGTTTTGGTTCGACGTTGCCGGTATTAATGATATCGGGAACTTCTGGTCAGGTAACGGTGAAAAAGGTGTGACGGGTATGTATCAGGCTGGGTTCTTCCCGGTTATGATGTTTGGTCTTCCTGCAGCGGGACTTGCCATCTATCATGCTGCAAAACCAAATAAGAAGAAGCAGGTGGCGTCACTTATGCTGGCAGCTGGTTTTGCTTCCTTTTTCACAGGGGTGACTGAGCCTCTTGAGTTTGCCTTTATGTTCGTGGCACCTGCCCTTTATGTAGCACATGCTGTGTTGACAGGGTTATCCTTGGCGATTGCCTCCTTCTTTCAATGGACGGCCGGGTTCGGGTTCAGCGCAGGGTTCGTCGATTTTGTCCTGAGCTCAAGACTTCCGTTAGCGAATCTTCCGTACATGCTGCTCATACAAGGTGTCGTATTTGCCCTTCTCTACTATTTCTTGTTCCGTTTCATGATCGCGAAATTCAATCTTATGACTCCAGGGCGTGAAGAGGATAATGAAGAAGTAGTAGTGGAGAATGCAACAGTGCATACTCAAAGCGAAAAGTTTGCCGTGATGGCAGAGGAAATCTATGCAGGACTCGGCGGAGATGAAAATGTAACATCCGTAGATAACTGTATAACAAGATTGAGAGTGGAAGTAAAGGACATGGATGCCGTGGATCAGGGGCGGATCAAAGCGACAGGGGTTCCGGGCCTCCATGTGGTTGGGGAAAATAGCATTCAAGTGATTGTCGGGACGTCGGTGCAATTTGTGGCTGATGAGATTGAGAAGATTCGAGGGTAGGAGTGTCGGCCGATTGTGTGATGGGTTTAATGGAGGGGAGTTTATCGTTTTTTTGCAGAATGGCAGATATATGGTAAATATGGCAGATAAAATAAAAAAAGGCAGATATACTTCCTAAATGGCAGATGAATCCCCAACATGGCAGATAAGCGAAACCGAGAGCCTTCCACCCCAACTCCCGCACAAGGAGTTGGGGTCTCTTTTTCTCCCAAACTGCAAAAATCTCAAGAATAGTCTATACTTTATCCTATAGAATTCTTTCCCAGGAAGGTTTTTACCATGAAGAAACTTAAAGAATCGGATCTCTATCAACCGATCCAAAAACATTTTCATAAACAGGGATACCAGGTGAACGGCGAAGTGAACGATTGTGATGTGACTGCTTTTAAAGAAGAAGAACTTGTGATTGTGGAATTGAAGCTTTCATTGAATGTCGAGCTTCTTATTCAAGCGACAAAGCGGCAGAGACTCACAGACCTGGTGTACATTGCGATCCCGAAACCAAAGCGTCCCCGGTCAAAGCGGTGGAATGATGTCTGCCACTTGGTTCGCAGATTGGAGCTCGGTCTGATCACCGTTTCATTTACGACGAAAACGCCAAAACTTGATTTTGTCATTCATCCAGAAGCCTTTGACCGGAAAAAGAGTATGAAGAACAGTAAGCGGAAACGGGCGGCGCTTGTAAAAGAAATCGAAGGGCGCAGTGCAGATTACAATGTAGGCGGCAGCAATAAGACGAAAATCATGACGGCTTACAAGGAAAACTGCATTCAGATCGCCTGTTACTTGGAAAAACACGGGCCCATGTCACCGAGGAACTTAGCCAAGCTGGGCACGGGTACGAAAACCCCATCCATTCTTCAGAAGAATTATTACCGCTGGTTTGAGCGGGTGAAAAGGGGAGTTTACCAGATAACGGAGCAAGGAAAAAAAGAGCTTGAAAAGTATCCCGAACTCGTAAGCTATTACTCAAAGAAATTAGAAGAACAATAGAAAGAGCCTGCTTTCCGTAACCGGAGAGCGGGCTCTTCTTTGCATCTCACTACTAGTACCCGCATTCTTCACATATACATTACATCAGAGAAGATATCGGGAGGATAAATGTATGAAAAAGAAGATTGAGAGTACGATTCATAAAATGGTGAGTGATCTTCAGCATAAACAAAATGCAGACGGAAGCTGGTCCTTCTGCTTTGAAAATAGCTTGATGACCGATGCGTATATGATCATTCTCCTGCGTTCCCTTGAGATGGATGATGAAGAGCTTGTGGGACGGTTGGTGAACCGCCTTTGGAAAGTGCAAACAAGGGAAGGGACATGGAAGCTTTTTGAGGATGAGAAGGAAGGAAATCTGTCTTCAACGATTGAGGCATACTTTGCTCTCTTATTTAGTGGGTTGGTGGAGAAGGATGACAAGAGACTGGAGAAAGCCCAGCGTTTCATAGAGAAAAAGGGTGGTATTCACGGGGCGCACTCGATTACGAAATTTATGCTTGCCATTCATGGACAATATGATTGGAGGCATTTGCTTCCGATTCCCATCGGGTTTTTAATGATTCCGAAGCAATTCCCCTTGAATTTCTGGGATTTCAGCAGCTATGCACGAGCTCATTTGGCACCGCTGCTGTTGCTGAAGGATCAGGGATTCTCATTAAAATCAAACAGCATTCCACAAATGCAGCATCTGTCCCGATCACCACATGAAGTAAGATACAGTGAAAGGGAGCTGAAATTATTTTCGAAAATCAACGAGGGCTTACAGTCCTTAATAAGTATTCCATCTCATTTGCATCAACAGGCCACACAATTTGCCCAGCAGTATATGCTGCAAAGAATTGAATCCGATGGGACGTATCTTAGTTATTTCAGCACAACGTTTTATATGATTTATGCACTGCTTGCTTTGGGATACAAAAAGAGTGACCCTATAATCGTAAAGGCAATGAGTGGATTAAAAGAGATGGCCTGCGAAACGAAGAAAGGCATTCATATTCAAAATTCACCCTCAACCGTGTGGGACACAGCCTTGATCGGCTATGCCCTTCAGGAGGCGGGGGTGGATGCACGGGACCGCTCCATAGACAAAGCGGTGGAGTACCTTCTCAAGAAACAACATTTCCGCTATGGGGATTGGGCGATGGAGAGCGTTGTGAAGCCTGGGGGCTGGGGCTTTTCAAAGAGCAACAGCATTCACCCTGATGTGGATGACACGACGGCGGCACTCAGGGCCATTACCTATTGGGCTGCTGAAAAACCACTTGTGCGGCAATCGTGGGACCGGGGGCTTGAATGGACACTTGGTATGCAGAACCGTGATGGAGGCTGGCCGGCTTTTGAAAAAAACAAGACGAAAGGAATCCTTACTTCATTTCCTATGGACGGGGCAGAGGCAGCGGCAATCGATCCATCAACCCCTGATCTAACAGGAAGAGCCCTGGAATTCCTGGGCAGCCGGGCAGGGTTGACAAAGGACCATCCTCAGGTGAAAAGAGGGATACAATGGCTGAAGCTGATGCAAAAGGACGATGGGTCCTGGTACGGGCGCTGGGGTGTCTGCTATATCTATGGAACATGGGCGGCCATCACGGGTATGAAAGCAACGGGTGTGCCGTCTTCTGATAAACATATCCAAAGAGCAAAAGCTTGGCTGGAAAGCATTCAACACAAAGACGGGGGCTGGGGAGAATCCTGTTACAGTGATCAGGAGAAGACATACGTACCTCTTTCCTTTTCTACCCCTTCACAAACAGCATGGGCACTGGAATCTCTCATCTGTATCGAAGACAAACCAACCCCGGCGATCGACTTGGGCATCATGGCTCTTCTCGAATTAATAAAAGGAGCATCAGATGACTCTTCCAAAACGTATCCAACGGGAGTCGGTCTTCCAGGACACTTCTATATACACTACCATAGCTACCGGTGGATATGGCCCCTGATTACACTCAGCCGGTACAATGAGAAATACGGGTGAGGGACGGACCTCTTGAGGTCCGTCCCTCTATACGATAAAATAAAAGTAAGAATTTTCAGATAAAAGGGTGGTTGTATGGTGAAAGTGGATTCGTTTCCTTATCCCTTTAAGGGGGATGTGTATCGGTATTCGAATAATTCGGTTCCTTTGGAGGAGCAGAGGAGTGTTGAGATTACCTCTTCTTATGAAGAAGAAATCAAGCTTAAACGGAAACTGCTTACGCATCATCCCGAACGGTGCTTTCAGTCCCGGCCGCATACCTTGAAAGCTCAATGGGAAATAGCAGAGCTGGTCATTCAACATCTTACTACGTGTTATCCTCAGCAGTTTTCCCTTGAAAAAAATGATGGAAAATGGACGTTCCACAACCACATTCTAAATGAACAAAAAACCTTTAAACTTGGGGATGAATCCACTTTATCATTGGAACCACTCGATTTTATCGGTCGACATGTACAAGAGGACCTGATTTTCATGATGCAGCGGGATGGGGATTTATATTTGGATGCGGGACAGCTTTGTTTTCCTGCTAATTGGTCCCTGGCTTTTAATTCAGGAATGAGTTTTAAAGAGATCCATAAGCCGATACCCGGTTTTAAAGAAGTAGGATTGGATCAACGAATTCTGAGGTTTTTAATGCATATGGAAGCAGGTGATCCTTGGGTCAGGCGGAATTGGTCGTTAATGGCGGGGGATCGGTTGGATACTTCTCTTGAGACCTTTGATCAGTGGGGGAAGGATAGAAGGGTAGTTACTGGAGAAAATGTCGGGGCATTCGTTCATTTGCGGGTAGAAGTGCAGAAACTGTTCCGTTTGCCTGGGTCAAACGGTTTACTGTTCACGATTCATACCCACCTCCTCTCACTGGATAAGTTCACTCGAAATCCGGAGTGGACCGAGGAATTTCACCGGATCCTGCAGGAGCTTCCACCACCTATCTCAGATTACAAAGGGATTTCCCTTTTTAAAGAAGAGGTTATTGAATACTTGAATGAAAAGCGGGTGATAAAGTGAAGACCGAGACACAGCCAGCGTTCGTACCAAGTAAACGAAAGTATTTATTTTGCGGTGATCATAAAGGGATGAAACGACTGACTCCTATCATAAAAAAAGTAATGAAGGAGAATGTCTCCTTTGAAGTGGTGTATCTTGGTGAAAAGGAAGAAACCAATATCTCACGGTGGTTGCGAAATCAGAGGATGGGCAGTTTTCTATATATAGCAATGGAGTGGGGTAAGCTGGAAGGTCTCAAGCACCTGGCTGTGGAATGTGGTTTTTCTGAAGAGGAAGTGCAGTTAATTGGTCACGGTATCAGAATGATCGAAGTTTTCTGTTGCAAATGTCATCAGAAAACAAAGATTGAGGGTTTGGGTAAACTCGAGACGATCTGTTCCCATTGTCACTTAAAGTTGTCCATTTCCGATCACTACTCTCCATTACGAGGGTCATTCCTCGGTTACGCTACCTTAGAAATGGGGAGTGGTCAAAGGTGAATCTACTCAAAACCATCCCCGTAAAAGTCAGGTCCATTCATCAGGAAACCCCTCATATCAAGAGGTTTACTCTTGTTCATGAACATAACGAATCCCTTCCTTATTTTAGCGGGGGATCCCATATCACTACATATGTTGAGCTGGATGGACAAACCATTGCCAGGTCGTATTCCTTAACGAACCCACCTGGTCAAACAGCCGCCTATCAAATCGCCATCCGTCTAAAAGAAACGTCCCAGGGGGGATCTATGTATTGGCATGAACGGATGAAAGTGGGGGATACCTTACGAGTGGGATTTCCACAAAATCATTTCCCACTGAGTTTTAAAGCAAAACACCATGTATTCTATGCCGCGGGAATCGGTATCACCCCTTACATGTCCATGATGGCAGAGCTTAAGGAGGAGGGACGGACCTTCGAACTCCATTATGCAGTGAAATCGAAAGAGGCTTGCCCTTTCTACTCCTTTCTAACGGAAACCTTTCCTGAGCAGGCTCACTTTTATTTTTCAAAAGAAAAGAGGTTGACAGATACAACACTTTGGAAGCACAGAATAGGAACCCACGTTTACTTCTGTGGTCCACCTTCATTCATCGAAGAATTTACTAGAAGTGCCCTCGAAATCGGATATCCTCCGCGGAGTATTCATTGCGAGAGATTCACTCCTCCACAGACACTAACACGTCGAAGATTTGAAGTGGAGTTAACGAGTGGTCAAACCATTTCTGTGTCGGAAGAAGAGACTTTGTTAGAGGCACTGCTCGAGTTAGGGATCAAAGCTCCCTATTCCTGCCGGGCTGGGCGATGCGGAACATGTGAATTAAACGTGATAGAGGGAAAAGTCGATCATGGTGATTCTTTTTTGAGTGAGGAAGAACGGAATGGACACCGGTCGATTCTGACATGTGTATCGCGTGCCCAGTCTGGAAAGTTGCGAATTCAGTTGTGATAGGGCGTTTGGCATATAAGGTGTTTTTCTTGAAATTCGACATTGTAAAAGTAAATAATAAACAGATACAACATAATGTAGAATGACGCTTAAGAAATGGAGGGCTCACCATTACCGATCTAAATACATTATTTCGCAAAAGAATACATTATCCACCCACAGGGAAAATAACCTTTCAACAATTAGATACCATTTTAGAAGAAACAGCTAAAAGCATCCCATTCGAAAATCTATGTGTTATTGGAAATACGTTCACTGATCTTACCAAAGAAAATCTAATGAATAAAGTGCTCGTGAAGAACGAAGGTGGTCTATGTTATGAATTGAATTCATTGTTTTATTTATTTTTGGTCGAAAATCAATTTGATGCATCTCTCGTTCGGGGAGTCGTTTACGATCATGATAAAGAGCAGTACCAGACGTTAGGAAGGACCCATGTGGTGATTTTAGTCACACACAACGATTCATCATATGTGATTGATACGGGATTTGGAGGAAATCTCCCGTTGAAAACAGTGCCATTATCGGGAGAAGAGGTCGTTTCTTCAAATGGTCAGTTTAGAGTTAAAAAGGCCGACAGTCCCCATGGAGATTATATTTTTGAAATGAAATTAAAGCATAAGCATTCGGAATGGAGAACCGGATATGCTTTCGATTCGCGTGATCACATAAAGGATGTCACTCAATTGAATGACATTCAAACGATTATTGCCAAACATTCAGCTTCCCCTTTCAACAAGCATCCATTGTTGACAAAAAGGACTGATAACGGGAATGTAACATTAACCGATACGTCCTTTACACAGTGGAAGGATGGAGAGATGACGAAAGAGGAAATTGATCATGAGGAATATAAAAAACTGCTGAACATCTGGTTTGAATAATAAGCATAAAAAAAGACTCAGAAAAATATCTGAGTCCATATTTTTACTTGCCGAGTATTTCCATAACGCCTTTATATATAAGGAAAAGAGAGAATATGAGAATTGCTAATATGCCAATGACGTTTGTTACCGGGGCTATGCTTGCTAAAAACGTCCCTGCTAAAGGAGCTTTCAACAATGCAAATCCGGATAAGATACCCGCTACTAACAAAAGAATAAAACGATCCATTCTGTCATGCCTCCTCTCAGGGTAGTATATGTCGGAGGGAAGGGGAAGTTGAACCCAAGATTCGTGATGTTGCCTAATTGCAAATTGACTATTTAAACAGGCATAATGGAGACGATTTGTTGAATTCTCACGAAAAATACAGAGTCACCAGCTTTAAGTGCGATATGATCTGGTTGAACCTCAATCAATTCGCCTCGAATCGTGTCTTTCGTAGTCTCCACAATGAGCATTTTCCCCATGACGGACTGCAGTCTGCTGACGACGAATGGATCAATCAAAGTGGTATAGGAAGTATTTACATTCATGCCCTGGTTACGATCATAAGGCTGATAATAGCTATACATGAAGCACCATCCTTCAAGATGAATTTTTTAGGCTATCTCTTCATTTGTATGTAAGAAGGGTGGTTTGTATTATGGATCAAAGCAGAAAGGAATGAACCCTGATGTAACGAGGGCCCATTCCTTTAAATTCTGGCATGATGTTTAGTTCAGTCCTAATTCCTCTAAAATCGAATCCAACGTTTTTCCGTCGGCTGATTCAACTGGAGCAGGGGCATTCTTAACATGCTCATTCTGTAATAGATAGTTCTTTTGAACAAAATTCATATCGTTCGCATCCACCACTTCATCGAAATTGATGTCGGCAGCACGATTATTAGTATTCCAGGCATCCTGAATGGCAATGGCATCATGAATGTCGATGACATGATCCTGGTTGACATCTCCTCCGACAAGTTTCATATTGTTCACTCTATGATATTTTCCGTAAAGCATTCCGTTGTACTCATAACCGATTTGCTCATTATTCTTCTTAGTTAAGAAGTGGCCTGGAAGTGTTACGGTTATATCATAAGGGTCTTTGCTTAATGGGAGTTTCTCAATGGAGTACTCACCATTATCTGTGATGGATGATGGTGTAAAGACGTCTCCTGTTGAATTTTTGAATTCTACAGTTGCATCTGCTTTTGACCAATCCTTCTTGGCATTGTAGCCACTTCCACTATCAAATCCTTCAGGACTTATATATCCCCTTATTGAGTTAAAGTCAGGATTTACAGTGAATCCTGCACCAGCATGTAATAAATTCATTGTTTCATTGTTGGAATCTGTAACGGTTACCGTCGGGTCCAACCCATCCTCTTTCGTGAAGATTTCATCTTGAAGTTTTACGTGCACCTCAACGATCGCACTATGATCGAATGATTCAACAGGTTCATTGAAGGTGACTTTAATTTGATTTCCTTCAAGTGTCAGGGAAGCTTTTTCTAGAAACTCCCCGGATAGCTTGGCATCAATCACTTCTGGTTTTTTTCCGTAGTGATCTTCAAATGTCCAGGTGGCTTCCTTTGCATCTTGAACATTATCCAGTAATAGGGTTGCCTTTACGGTTTCACCTGTTGTAACGGTATCGACATCGGTTTTCAGATACGCGTTCGGAGTACCTTCTTTAATAAAGAAATAGTTTTTCATCGTACTATTATTCCCAGCCATATCATAGCCCTTCATTCTAAAGTTAAGGGCTTTCACATTCTCATTCATCGCAATTTCTTCGACAAACTTACCGTTTTCATCCATGTAAAGAGGTGACGAAGGGAAAGGTGAATTCCAATAATAAATCATAAAGTTTTTGGATTGATCTGTGTCGATTCCTGCTGCTTGCATTTTTTCAATAAGTGGATCTGTAATTTCAATCTCAAAAGGGTACGT
This sequence comes from uncultured Rossellomorea sp., assembly GCF_947488365.1. Taxonomy (NCBI): domain Bacteria; kingdom Bacillati; phylum Bacillota; class Bacilli; order Caryophanales; family Bacillaceae; genus Rossellomorea; species uncultured Rossellomorea sp. The sequence goes on from NZ_CANKZT010000006.1 coordinate 125,685, forward strand.
TTCCTGACCCCGCTTATATTCAAGGAACGGTGACTCACCATCCAGGGAACTCTTGAATGTAGGACCTTCAATGTCGATATAGAAATGCTCTGATTTTGTTTTTACTTTGCCTTTAGGATCTGTCATCGCATACTTGATCTTATAGTGCCCAGGTTTTGCGATGGTCATTTCTTCTGAAACGGGATTTTTCTTATCACCGGTAAATGCGAAATAGCCACCCTGGAATGCTCTTAGTAAGTAGTTGTTATCCAGCAGGGCACCCTGCAGATCGAGTGTACCGATTAATCCTAAATCTTCACCTGTTTCCCCGTCCTGAAGGATGATATCCATGCTTTCCATCGGTGAACTCAGGTTGAATTCAACCAGTGCCCATGGATAGCGGAATGGATCATATCCGTGAGTATAGTGAGAAGGTGCAAAGGTGGGGGATAACAATTCAAGTGTATTAAAGCCTTCCTCCGATCTCTTTACGCTAAATGGCACGCGGTAGCTTTCTGTTTGATCATTACGGTTCGTAACGACCAGGTATCCCTCGTAAATCCCTTTCGCAGCTGTTTTAGGCATTGTCAGGAAGAAATTTGAAGTCTTTTTGTTGCCACCATTCACTTTAATAGACTTGTCTGAAGTCACTTCAACTCCATTTTCCTTGAGACTAAGGGTGCCTTCCTGTACATTTTCTTCAAACGTAATGTCAAAGGTTTTCTTTTGATCGCTTTTATTTGTGATTTCAAAGCTTTTTTGTACGCGGAGGTGATCTCCTTCGGCCACTACCTGATTTCCAAAGCTCAATCCCCCAGTTGGATGATCGATTGCAATCAGTTCTTCGCCATTAGGAAGCAACGTTTCATCGTTTATTTGAATCGTTGTTTGGCTATGGAGGGCTTGATACGGATCCACTCTTCCTGCACCAACCTCAAATACGCTGTAATCTCCCTTCAAAGGATCAGATGAGTTCATAAGTATCGTTTTAATATCAGCTGGCTCGAGATCCGGATTCTCTCCCAAAAGTAAAGCTGCCAGCCCCGCTGTGAATGGAGAAGCCATCGAGGTTCCTGAAAGTCTTGAGTAAGCATACTGATAGTCATCCGTGTTCTCAGGATCGATCATAAAAGAAGGGAAAGTCGATAGAACGCTGACCCCGGGAGCGACCACTTCAGGTTTCATATCCAAGCTTTTGTTGACTGGACCCCTTGAACTGAAATCGGCTAACTGGTCACCCTCTGTAAAGCTTTCTTCTAAGTTCGTAAACGTGAAGCTTGATGTGCCACTTTCGATTGTTGCTTTTAATTCTTCCCCGGCAGCCTTTGTCATCGAGAAGGCCGGGACATAATGGGCTGATTCTCCGAGGTTATATCCTACATGACCTTCTGCATTGTTGTACATGATCACGGCTTTAGCTCCATGTTCTTTGGCAAATTTCACCTTGTCATTCAGAGCAAAATTTCCTCGCTGAACAAAAGCGATCTTACCATCTACATTTTTATTCGCATAGTCTGCTTCATACCCTAGGCCAACATCTACTAATTCTAGTGATTGATCTTCCAGACTATCGAATGTGTGAGCGAATCCCCTAGCCATACTCACAATACCGGTCGACCAGCCAGCTGTCGTTTGACCAGTAAAAGTGGTTTGGGAAACAGGGACATCACTCGCCCCGACAGTCAAAGCTAAAGCTGCTGTTCCAGGAGAGCCAAGGGTAAAGTCATTTGGTCCTGAATTCCCGGCTGAAACAACGGCCGTCACACCATTTAACACAGCATAGTTAAGGGCGGTACTTGTAGGGTAATAAGGGTCATTGACACTTGCTCCCAATGAGAGGTTGATGACATCCATACCATCTTGAACCGATTTCTCAATTCCTGCAAGGACGTCTTCGGTGTAACCACTTCCGTAAGGACCAAGGACACGATACACATATAAGTCAGCATCTGGAGCAACTCCCTCTACAGATACTTCACTATCATTCTCGTTTTGTCCTACAATGGTTCCGGATACATGAGTACCATGAGAGGTATAATAGGGATTTCCCGTATAACTGAACTCTGGTTCACTCGTACTCTTCCAATCTTCATACGTTGCTTCCATTGGATCCGCATCGTCGTCAACAAAATCATATCCGCCTTTGTAGGCATCCTTTAAATCAGGGTGGTTGTAGTCAACACCTGTGTCGATCACGCCGACTTTGATTCCGTCTCCTGTGATTCCTTCCTTATGTAATTCATCCACTTTTAAATAAGGAATGCTTTCAACAGATGTTGTGATTTCACGGTCTACATCATTAGGAAGATCTTGTTGAACCGGATCGACAGTATAGGTCTGGTTTTTAAATACAGCCTTGACGGCTTTGGAGTTTAGCAGGCGTTCTACTTGATTGGCCGGAAGGGTCATCGCCACACCGTTATATGCTTCTTTATAGGTTTGGGTGATTTTCGGCTCTATCTTTTTTCCTTTTACAAGACTAGTAGATAGATGTTTTGCAACATCTTCTTTGAACATCTTATGTTCTTTCTCCACTTGGGCTTTGGCGTCTTCTTTCTTTACTGTTTTTCCTTTTACTGCAGCTTCTAGTACGGCTACATGCCCAGGTTTGGATTGGAATTCGACGATAACGGAGATTTCTTCACCGGATGCCAATTCATTCGGTTGAAATCCTTGGAGACCTTCTGCGTTATTTAATTTCAGTTGATGCAATGCTTGTCTTTGCTCTTCTGTCAAAGAAGATAAAATCGTTTCTGCTTTCCAATCCGCAGCTGTAGCTGTTGGAGAGGAGTAGCCCGATACAGGGGATAAAAGTAATCCAGTGGATAATGCAATCACAGCTGATTTCTTTGCGATGGAAGATCCATTCATCATCTCTACCTCTTTTCTTTAGTTGTTAGTTCGATAATTCTAAAAATTATTACAATTAATAGTGTAAATTTAAATCTGTCATGTTTGTATGGGGGTTTGTTTAGGGACTATTTAACTACTGATTGGAGTTTAACAATCATTTATCTTCTGATTTTTTAGGAGGGGGTAGGAGGAAAGTTGCGAAATAATGGCGGTGAGTTGGGGTTGTTCAGAAAACAAAACAAATATAGTGGCTAACAATCAACGAGAAATCAGCCGAATAAAAAAATGATAAAAGAAAACCTCCTTTTATCATTAAAAGTGTCATTATTCTAATTCATAATAGCTTATTTCATTGGACATTTTATTGGATGCAAGTTTGAATCCTTTCTCTGTTTGCCCGGTTTTTACATAATATAAAAATAGTTGTCTTTCATAATGCTGATACATCAACTTGCTCCCCGTTTTGTTGAAATGGGGGAGAGCTGTATATTCAATATACTCATATAGTTCTTGTTCATTTCCTTTTATGGTAAGTAAGTATATTTCAAAGAAAACGTAGGTGGGGTCCTGATGCTGAGTAGCCCTTTTTAGTCCTTTTGTCGCTAATTGATTGAGTTCTTCGGAAGAAAGCAGATTCCCTTTCAGACAAGCTAGTATATATCCGCTGAGTGTGACTAAATAATGTGACGCTGGCGTGTCTTCATTAATAAGTTTTAATGCTTTTTCATAGGAATCTTTTGATTCAGAATATCGTTTTCTCCTAAAATATTCGAATCCCAGATTGTTATGGATTTTATGTGCCCTTTCCTTGGAATTAACGGATTCACAGACTCTGAGGAGCTTATCATACTGTTGTTTGGTTTCTTCCATTTCAAAGGGTTCTTTGGCATTCAATTGAATTAAAATTAACGTTTCAGAATCGATGACCCTAAGGATATTCAATGTTTTTTGGAAAAAATGCAAGGCTCTTTGCCCATAATAATAGGCAAAGGTGTTTGAATGAATGGAATGATAGGCTAATGCCAAATGAAAATAATATTCGGAGTTCGGATATTCATCGTCAATCTGTTTCAATACATTTATGCAAGTGTTAAATTGTCTTGTTGAATGATAGTAGATCCCTTTGACATGAAGTAATAAATTTTGTTCGAAAGGGGATAGAGGATAGTTTTTGTTTTCGAACATGCCCAGGATTTCCTTGGCTTTTCCATGCTTGTTCAAAAATAAATAATATCTTGCCAGGAAAAGGTTGTATTGAATGATGAAGTCAGATAGAAACCTTAAAGGTTCCTTTTCGATTTCACCTTTAAGTTGATGGATGTCATTGGTTCGAATCATAATAATTGCATCATTCCATTCAGATAATTTAGCCTGTAACGAATGATACCGAGAACGTTCGACTTCCATATTGATTCCAAGCTTCCTTGCCAGTAAATCAGTAATTTCACTGGAATACTCTGTGATCCCTCTTTCGATTTTACTTAGATGTGTGGTAGAGCAGATCCCCTGTGCAAGCTGCTCTTGAGTCAAACCCGAATCTTCACGATGAAATTTAATTAATTTACCTTCGATCATACTACACCCCAAATGAACTATTTTATTATCCATTATAGGAAATATTTTCTCGGTATTCTATAGGTTTAGAACAAGACGGAGGTCTGAAGGCAATAACATCCAAATCGCATCTCTATACTGTTTTTCTCTTTTCTTCCTAGAGTTGATCCTGTACTTCTTTCACCAGAAGAAGGAATCCTGGATGACTTCCCGCTCTAAAACCAACCCCGTTTTCATTCCAATTAGGATCAATAGACTAGCCCTTATAAACACTCAAAGCCTAGAGAAGCTCTGAGTGTTCTTGTTTATTAGGAGAGTTAGCAATCAGGGACTTTTCACAAAATAAGCGCACGATTTTTTCTATGCTCTTTTCGCAAAGGAGCCGTATTGAAAAGCCTCGATTCTTCTTCCGTCTTTGGAATGACTTTTGGTACCGGCTTGGGCTTACCATTTTCATCAACGGCGACCATCGTCAGGAATGATTCAGTCGTCAGGGTTTTGACACTCGTTACAAGATTCGTAGAGTAGACCTTTACATATACTTCCATGGATGTTCGACCTGTAGACGTAACGTAGGCTTCCAGACTTAACGCATCACCGACCGTTGCAGACGACAAAAAGTCGACGGAGTCAATCGATGCCGTGACGACGACTGAGCTGGAGTGCTTCATTGCTGATAGTGCCGCAATTTCATCAATATAGGAAAGGACTTTCCCTCCAAAAATCGTTTGCATATGATTGGTGTCCGGTGGCAGTACCAATTTTGTTTGTATGGTTCGTGAACGTTCTACCGAATAAGCTTGTTCCATTTTCTCATCTCCCAGTTTAATTTCTGAAATAAAAAAAAGCATCTCCCTTTGAAAAGAAGATGCGGCTACTTCAAGCGGACGTCCAGAATCCTGTGATTCCTCATTTGGCTCATATAGCGCAACACCCTCCTATCTCCCGTAGGAACTCTGTGTTCTTCTCAATTGGCAGGTCTCCTGGCTCAGCGTCAACAATTTCATATTCCTTCCCATTTCGATTCGAAACAGTGGATCCATACGAAATCTCAGCTTTACAGTGGCGGGACCGCGTTGGACTTTCACCAACTTCCCTTTTAAGAAGATGACCTGATCATCTTCACCAATGAGCAATGTTTAAATTGTGAACGCTTTTATTTTATCACAGGAATGAGAAGTAAGGTCTTTATTTGGTAGAAATTATTGTATTAAAATTAGAAAATTTACCTAAATATTGAAACTTTTCTACAACCCTTCCGTAGATAATATTGTAGCTAGAAGTTTTATAAAATAGTGAATCAGTTGCTCGACTGATTTATAGAAAAGTTTGAGAGGGGTTGTCAGAATGCTAGGATCATTAAGTATTATCGGATTTTTCATGTTCTTGATTCCTGTTCTGGTTATTGCAGCTATTGCAGGAATCGCGTATTATTTCTGGATGAGGTTCCGCTATCGTACAGCGAGATCCAACCAGGCACTGATCATTACCGGACCGAAACTGGGGGATCCTGAAAAGGAAACGAATATTTTCACCGACCAGGAAGGGCGTTCCATGAAAATCATCAGGGGTGGAGGGTACAGATTAAGACGTTTCCAAACATCTACACCTGTTAATCTTACATCCTTCCAATTAAAATTATCGACACCGAGAGTTTACACAAATGGCGGAGTACCAATCGTTGCAGACGCAGTGGCCATGGTGAAGGTGGCAGACACATTAAACGGAATTGCGAACTATGCCGAGCAGTTCCTAGGTAAGGACCAAAAAGAGATTGAAGATGAAATCATTGAGGTACTGGGAAGTAATCTTCGTGCGATTCTTTCTAAAATGACGGTTGAAGATATCAACAGCAACCGTGAAAAGTTTAACGCTGACGTATCTGAAATTGCTCAGAAGCAGCTGGATCTTATGGGCTTCAAAATTACGTCACTCGGGCTAACGGACATAAGAGATGCTGACGAAGAAAATGGATACTTAAAAAATCTTGGTCGTCCACGTATCGCCGAGGTTCGCAAGCAAGCTGAAATTGCAGAAGCAAACACCGAGCGTGAAACCCGTATTCACCGTGCCCAAACCGATCAGGAAGCGAAAGAGGAAGAATACAAGCGTCAAATTACCATTGCCCAATCGAAAAAAGAGAAGGACATCAAAGACGCAGCCTTCAAAGAAGAAACAGAGCGGGCAAGAGCGAAATCCGAACAGTCCTATGAGTTGGAAAAAGCCAAACTTACAAAGGAAGTGAAAGAGGAAGAGTTAACCCTTCAATTCCTTGAACGTGAACGTGCCGTTAAACTTGAAGCAGAAGAATCAAAAGTTCGTAAAACGAAAGCCGACGCCGAATACTACGAAACCACTCGTAAAGCGGAAGCGGAAGCTCGCAAGGCAGAAATTGACGGGGAAGCGAAAGCCAAGATACGCAGAGAAGAAGGTTCTGCTGAAGCCGATGTTATCAGAGAGCGAGGTAAAGCGGAAGCCGAATCCCGTAAACTGCTGGCAGAAGCAATGGAGAAACATGGTGATGTCATCATTACCGAGAAACTAATCGAAATGCTGCCTGTTTTCGCAGAGAAAATTGCTCAGCCTCTTAACAATATTGACTCTGTTAAAATCATTGATTCCGGTAATGGCCAGGGAGTTCCTTCCTTTGGGAAAAGCATCACCAGAACGATGCTTGATATGCAGGAACCGTTACGCGAAATGACTGGCATCGATGTAGGTGAATTACTGAAGTCATATGCAAATAGATCCCATGAAAGACCTTATCAGCCAGCGATCTCTGAAACAGCTGACAAGGAAGTCGCTGTGACGAACGAAAAGGAAGAAACAGAGGTAAAGGAAGACAGCCAAAGTAAATAATGAGAGGGAGATGTCTCGGGTATATGGGGGCATCTCTTTTTTTGAGTGGGATAAAAAGAGTGCCAGGCACGGGATGTTGATTCTGTACCTGGCACCTGTTGTTATGACCACTGTACCAGGTACAAATCGGATAAATTGTACCTGGTACAGCAGATCTATTTTAGAGTGAGGACAATTCAAATGTTAAAAAATGCAAATATTCAACAGTCAAATTCTCCCGGATATTCAACCGGTGAATACACCTCAAAATTCAACTGTCAAAAAAAGAGCAAATTTCAACAGTCAAACACCCATTCATACCCTAAACCCCAACCTTAATATGCTTGGAGCCCTCAACATCAAATAGCCCCAAGTCCGTCAGCTTCAACTGAGGAATCACAGGTAACGTTAGAAATGATAAGGTAAGAAACGGATTGAAGTCCCGGGAGAAACCTAATTCAATAAAGGCGCTCTTCAACAGGTCGAGCCCTGATACCACTTCTTCAAATCCCTGATCGGACATCAACCCTGCTATCGGTAAAGGAAGAGAAGCGATGACATTTCCGTCTCTCACCATCACCAGGCCGCCATGCATTTCGTTAAGCGCCTCGATGGCTTGCAGGATATCACGATCATTTGTACCTGTTGCGACAATATTGTGTGAATCATGGGCAATGGTGGTAGCGATGGCTCCCTCTTTCAATCCGAATCCTTTTACAATGCCCAAGCCGATATTTCCTGTCCCGTTATGTCTTTCAACGACAGCCATTTTAAGTTGGTCCTGTTGAATGGAAGGGATAAAGAATCCATTTTCTACTTGAACCTTTTCAATCCGTTTATTGGTTCTAAGGTGATTAGGGATGATTTCGATAATATGTGCTTCCTTTGTTCCGCCTATCTCGATTTGCAGATCCTTTTCAGTGAGATTCGGAATATGCACAGTTGAAGTCAGAGGTGGTTTTGGCGCAGGTTTTACGATTGGGTCGCCGACATACTGACTATGCGCAGCTACCAGTTTCCCTTCTTTGTACACCTCTGAGATAGAGAGCGTTTTAAGATCATCCAGTAAGACAAAATCCGCATCGTATCCAGGTGCAATTGCGCCTTTCGTGTGTAACCCATAACATTCAGCAGCATTCAAAGAGGCGATGCTAATCGCCAATAGAGGGTCGAGCCCTTCCTTAATTGCTAAGCGGATATTTTGATCGATGCTGCCTTCCTCGATTAAGTCATCCAAGTGCTTATCATCTGTACAGAATAGACAGCGCCGGGCATTTCTATCGTTAACAACTCCAATAAGTGATTTCAAATCCTTGGCCACGGATCCTTCGCGAATGAGAAGGTACATCCCTCGTCGTATTCGTTCCAATGCTTCAGGGACGGTGGTGCATTCATGATCGGTTCGAATGCCGGCCGATTTATAAACATTGACCGCGTTTGTGGAAAGTCCCGCTAAATGTCCGTCCATATTATGACTATTTTCCGAGGTGACAGTGATTTTATCGACAATGGAATCATCGCCTTTTTGAAGGGAAGGATAGTCCATTACCTCTGCCAATCCAATGACACGCTCATGTGTAAAGAAAGGTTCCAGCTCTTTGGCTGTCAGCGTTGCTCCTGCATTTTCAAATGGAGTTGCCGGCACGCAGGATGGAAGCATGGTAAACACATCTAATGGGATGTTCCCTGAATCATCGAGCATGAATCCGATTCCTTCTTCTCCGGATACATTCCCGATTTCATGGGGGTCTGTAATAACGGTCGTGACCCCATGCGGGAGGACGACTTTAGCAAATTCGGATGGTGTGACCATGGAGGATTCTATATGAACATGTGCATCGATAAAGGAAGGACTTATATATCTCCCCTTGGCGTCGATTACCTGTTTCCCTTCAAATTCTCCAATTCCAGCGAACATTCCATCTGAAATCGCCACATCCTCTTCGATGATTTCAAGGTTGAAAACATCGATTATTTTTCCATTTTTAATAACAAGGTCTGCAGGGATATCTTTATTCGCAGATGCAATTCGTTTTTTAAGTCTTTCTTTATTGGTACTCATAGGATCCTCTCCTTATCTAAATAAAAAAACCCCGGGATGCACCCGAGGTTTGACATAGTGAGAGAAGGGTAGAGACTTTTGGCTCTAACTCTCTCGTAGTCAAACCATTTACGGTAGTTTGGTAGAAACTTTTGGACCATATTTCCAATATTATACGAGTGTTTATATGATTTTATATGTTGAAAATGATTATTTCACATTTTATATGCATGAAATGGAAGGTGTCAATGGTAATCGGTTTTTAAGTATAATGAAGAAAATAGTTATTAGGAGAATGAGAATGAACTTTTACTGTAAAAGTGTGCTGCATCAAATCGAAGTGGCGGTTACCTCTATTATCAACATAATGGATCGTCTTTCGGATGAAGACTTAGATAAGAGACCGACTTCAACTAAGCATTCAGTTGGGGAGTTGCTTTCACATTTAGCCCTCATTTGCAGGGCGGATTACATCATAGCTACAGGAGCTGCCCAAGAAGAATTGGAATCGTACTACTCAAGTAAAACCCTACATACCCTCACCGAGATGAAAGAAGAACTGATCAATAATGTTAACGATTTAAAAGAACGGGTCTCATGTTTAAGTGACGAAATGCTCAAAGAAGAAACCTCGTCCTATTGGGGTGTAACTTACACCAAGTTCGAATGGCTCGTTGAAATCACAGCTCATCTTTATCATCATAGAGGCCAGCTTCATGCGGTTCTTGTTCACTGTTGTGATCGGGATCCCGGGGTTTCGCTGTTTGAATAGGCAATACTTATGCCCCCTTTTTGTGGGTAAAAATGGTTCAGAGAGTTGAATGTGCTAACCGGGCAGTTTATTAGTTGATATATCCCTCTAATAGTTATACATTATATGTACAAGTAAAACACAAAACTTGTACAACACACAAAAGGAGTGGAAGAAATGAAAAAGATTTTCTCGATTTTGGCAACGGTCATGTTAATGTTATCACTGGCTGGAGGTGCGTTTGCGGCTGAGAATGATGCGATGGTGCGTATTGTTCATGCTTCTCCCGATGCTCCGGCTGTCGATGTGTATGTGGATGGGAATGCAGTGGTTGAAGGTGCAGAATTTAAAGCAGCAACAGATTATATGAATCTTCCTGCAGGGGATCATAAAGTTGAAATTTATGCTGCAGGAACAATGGGAAGCGAAGATCCTGTCATTTCTCAAGATTTAACGGTTGAAGCAGGGATGGCTTACACAGTAGCGGCTGCTAATACAGTTGAAAACCTGGAATTAGTAGTAGCGCAGGATTCAATGGATGTAACAGAAGGAATGACGAAGGTACGTGTCGGACATCTTTCCCCGGATGCACCAACGGTTGATGTTGGTCTTGTGGGTGGAGACTCATTATTCAGTGGAGCTGAGTTCAAAGCAATCACGGATTATCAGGAGCTAGATCCAGGAACCTATGATTTAGAGATCAGAACACCAGAAGGAGATCAAGTGTTGGACCTGTCTGGAACAATGCTTGAAGAAAACACAGTATACAGCGTGTTCGCAATCAATACAGCAGCTCAATTGGAAGTACTTGTCCTGAAAGATTATACATTAATGCCTGGCAGCATGCCTGAAACAGGTATGGGTGGAGCAGCGACTCAATCGTCTTCTACTCTTCCAATCGTACTTGCAACGGCAGTATTAGGTGGAGCGGCACTACTATATGTTACACGCAGAAAACTGCAAAAATAATGAAACGACTTCTATTGTCTATCCCTTTGATGGCTCTTCTCGCGGCATGTGCTGCCGAAGAGCCTCAATCGGTTACGGAAAGTGAAGTTCAATCATCCACCATTGAACAACCTGTTCATCCCGTTACTCCTGAACCGCAAAAAGAAGAATACAGTATGACACCAGCTATTCTTTCCATACCGAAGCTTGATCTCGAAGCACCTATCAAGGGATTCGGGCTCGATAAGGAAGGGAATATGGAGCTTCCGGATAACGGAAAGGATGTGGCATGGTTTGAACCGGGCTTTCAACCAGGAGAAAAAGGGAATGCCGTTTTGGCTGGACATGTAGATGATGAGAAAAAGGCTGCTGTCTTTTTTGAACTAAAAGAGCTTGAGCCTGGGGATGAGATCCATTTACAAGATGAAGATGGAGACACTATGACATTTGTAGTAAGGGAAAAGGTCGCTTATCAAAAAGACGACGCACCTCTTAGAACCATTTTCGGTCCAAGTGAAAAACGCATGCTTAATTTGATTACGTGCACAGGTTATTTTGACCAGGAAATCCATAATTACGTAGAACGATTGGTTGTCTTTACAGAACTGGCAGAAGAGAATAAAGGAATGTGAAGAGCTTATCTCCCATTACGTGGAAGATAAGCTCTTTTATTTCGTCTAGGTGATGTTGAATGTGGAAAAGCTGTAGAAAATAACACATATGTATGTGCTTTATTCTATGAAACTCACACCGGCTTCAAGTAAAATAGACTTAACTACTTGTACGAAGGGGACCATGTCATGAAAAAACGTATCGCATGGATCATGAGCAGTTTGCTGTTGTTATTGGTGGTAGCACTTATTGTAGCCGGGAACTATTTTTATGATGTGGCCATTAATAGAAGTAATGAGGCTATAGAATTATATGGCGGAACAGACGAAGCGGTTGAAGCCGTCAGCGCCTTGGAGGAAGAACAAAAGAGATTAGAAGAATTAAGGAACTGGACACAAAAGCGGAACTTTGAAACAGTTGAGGTCGAAACAGAGGACGGCTTGACCCTTAGAGCTCAATATCTTGAAAATGAGTCACCGAATGGAAAATCCATTATCCTGGCCCATGGGTATAAAGGGAACAGCGAGCAGATGCCTGAAGTCACAAGATTCTATTACGAGGAAGGATACAATATTCTAAAACCCGATGCGAGAGGGCATGGGAAAAGTGAAGGGGATTATATCGGATATGGCTGGGACGATCGATTGGATTATAAAGAATGGATCAATCTCTTAATCAATGAAAAAGGTGAAGAATCTATTTTTTTGCACGGTTTTTCCATGGGGGCAGCAACCGTATTGATGACGAGTGGTGAGGACCTCCCAGAAGAGGTGAAAGGAATCATTGCCGACAGCGGATATACCTCATTGAAAGAAGAGCTGACTCACCAATTAAGATATCTTTACCGTTTGCCGCCATTTCCGATTATGGAGGTAACGAGTGTGGTGACGAAGGTGAGAGCAGGCTATACGTTCAGTGAAGCCTCGGCACTCGAACAGGTGAAGAAAAATCAATTACCTCTATTCATCATTCATGGAGATCAGGACGAACTCGTTCCAACCGAAATGGCTAATCGCCTGTACGAAGCAACGAATGGCATGAAAGAATTATGGATAGTACCAGGCGCCGGGCACACAGAAGGCTTTACGGTAGAAGAAGAGGAATACAAGAAACGAGTGAAGGGATTCATTGAAAAAGTGATGAACTCATAAAAAGGAGCAAAACGATGGGAGAAAAGACTTTATTTGAAGCGTATAAACAGACTGCTTTTCAACTTCAGGGAAATGGGAAACGAAATCTGGATGTTCTTAAAGATGTTTTAGTAGATGTAGATGGTGACTTGGAAAGTGATATTTACGGATCAGGAAGGATAATAGAGGAGTTCCAAAAGAAGATGGCAAACTTCCTGGGAAAAGAAAGTGCCATTTTCTTTCCGAGCGGCACGATGGCTCAGCAGATCGCCCTGCGTATCTGGTGCGATCAAAAAGAGTTGCACAGAGTGGCGTACCATCCTTTATGTCATTTAGAGATTCATGAAGAAGATGGGCTGAAGAAATTACATGGAATTGAACCGATTCTAATAGCAGACAAGGATTGTGTGATCGGACTGGAAGACGTGATGGATCTTGAAGAGGACATTGCTTGCTTACTGTTAGAGCTGCCTCAAAGGGAAATAGGCGGTCAACTTCCGGACTATGAGACTCTTGAAGCCATCTCTGAATACTGCCGGGATAAAGGAATCAGGATCCATTTAGACGGTGCAAGGCTCTATGAAATCCTGCCCCATTATAGGAAATCAGCAGAGGAAATCTGCGCCCTTTTCGATAGTGTTTATATTTCATTCTATAAAGGAATCGGAGGAATTGCAGGTGCGATCCTGGCCGGAAGCGAGGAGTTTACCAAAGAATCAAAGGTATGGAAAAGACGTCATGGCGGTGATCTCATCAGCCTCTATCCATACATCCTGAGTGCAGACCATTATTTTGATCAACGAATCAACAAAATGGAACAGTATTATGAAGGAGCAAAAGAACTTGCCGGTCTTTTTAACGGCTGCCAGGGTGCATCGACTCTTCCTGAACAGCCTGTTTCCAATATGTTTCATGTCTTCTTTCACTATCCACAAAAAGAAATAGAAACGATTTTGATGAAAGTGTATGACGAGACAGGTATTGGTTTAACGGGATATGTAAAAGAAGTGACTGAAAATGAGTGTGCGTATGAAGTAAGCGTAGGAGATCAATACGAGAACGTTCCAAAACAAGAATTGGCTAAGTTATTTATGGTGTTGGATGAAAAATTGAAGACACTGATAGAAAAATAAACGATTGTATGGTGGTACCGGATGATTCCGGTGCCACTTTTTTTGAGGGACGGACCTCCACCAATACAGAATCCTTGCCATTTCAGCATTCTTCTCATAAATCACTATTTTGGAGGTCCGTCCCTCAGTTCACCGTGCCGCTTCTTTTGGAGGGACGGACCTCTCACCCTTTACTTTATTCAGAATTGAATCCCGTCCCTATCACATTCCTCTAACATAAATAGAGGTCCGTCCCTCTCCGGAGAAAGAAACATCTTATTTACTATTGAAATATTCTGATTATTAGGTATAATTCGATACATTATACATTTTTTGAAGGGGAGAAGGCGTATGAGTGTAAAGAGTAGTGGTTTGTTCGATGAATTAGGTGAAATCTTAAGCAGTCATCGGGTGACGGTGAATGAAACGATTTTAGAGCAGCATGGGAAGGATGAATCCTATCATAGGCCGAGCTCTCCGGAAATAGTGGTGTTCCCTGAGAGTGCCGGGGAGGTGAGCGCGATTGTGAAGGTGGCAGCCGCCCATCACACACCCATTATCCCGTTTGGTCTGGGTACAAGCCTTGAAGGTCATGTGATTCCATATGATAAAGGAATTACCATTGATTTTTCCCGGATGAATAAAATACTCGAGGTGAGGGAGAAGGATTTTCTCGTAAAAGTTCAACCTGGTGTTACACGTTCTCAGTTGAATAAGGAATTGAAGAAATACGGTCTCTTTTTTTCAGTGGATCCAGGTGCTGATGCGACCCTTGGAGGCATGGCAGCCACGAATGCGAGTGGGACGACTTCTGTAAAATATGGAGTCATGCGGGATCAGGTACGGGATTTAGAAGTGGTGCTTCCCGATGGAGAGGTGATTCACACAGGAAACATGGCTCAGAAATCATCGTCCGGTTATCACTTAAACAGTTTATTCGTAGGTTCAGAGGGCACGTTGGGATGTATTACGGAGCTGACCCTACGCGTATATGGCATACCTGAGTATATTGTTGCGGCACGTGCATCGTTTAATCATATAAATGATGCAGTGGAAGCGGTCGTGTCCATTTTACAAGCCGGCATTCCGATTGCGAGAGTGGAGCTGGTGGATGAACCATCGATGGTCCAAGTAAATCGATTCAGTGAGACGGATTATAAAGAAAAACCTACTCTTTTTCTTGAGTTTCATGGTAATGAAGCAGGTCTCCAACAAGATGTAGATTTCACCAAAGAGATTATGGCCGATCATGACTGTGAAGAGATTATGTTTGAAGAAGACACTGCTGCAAGGAATAGATTGTGGGAAGCGAGACATAATCTTGCCTATGCTTATGTACATGGAAACCCAGGAAGGAAGCTCATGGTGACTGACGTGTGCCTGCCCATTTCAGAACTGTCCGGTGCCGTGCTGCATGCACGAAAAAGGCTGGAAGAATTAGAGTTGATAGGGGGAATCCTCGGACATGTGGGTGATGGAAATTATCATACATCACTCATGATTGATTTAAACGACCCTGAAGAGGTGAAGAGAGCGGAAATATATAACGAACAAATCGTGGAATATGCCCTTGAACGAAATGGCACATGTACGGGAGAGCATGGTGTAGGAGTCGGAAAGATGAAGTATCAACAGAGGGAACACGGTGGTGCTTTGCAGGTCATGGAAAAAATCAAGCTGGCCATAGATCCAAATGGAATCTTTAATCCTCATAAACTAGTACATAAAAAGAAGGAGGAAAAAAAATGAAACTTCTTGAAACGATCAGTAATCTGGCAGGAAAGTATTTCGCTATTTGGGTCATCCTCGTAGCGGCGGTAGCCTATTTTGTTCCTGCTCCTTTCCTCCCTTTGGGTGGCTATATAACGATTCTATTAGGTGTTGTGATGTTCGGTATGGGACTTACGTTAAAGCCCGTTGACTTTCAGCTGGTTCTTAAGAAGCCGTTGCCTGTCATCACTGGAGTAATGGCCCAATTTATCATCATGCCGTTAGGTGCCCTATTGATAGCGTATATACTGAATCTACCGAATGAATTAGCCGCCGGATTAGTATTATTGGGGTCGGTTCCTGGTGGGACAGCATCCAATGTCATGGTGTATCTGGCAAAAGGGAATCTGGCATTATCTGTTGCCATGACATCACTATCAACATTACTGGCCCCCATTGCGACTCCGCTGATTTTATTGGCTTTGGCAGGTCAGTGGCTGCCTGTCGATCCGATTGCCATGTTTCTCTCCATCGTTCAAGTGATCATCATTCCAATCACTCTTGGGTTAGTCATTCGTAAACTATTCCCGAGCACAGTGGAAAAAAGTTTAAATGTCATTCCGTTGATTTCAGTATTGGCGATCATTATTATTGTATCGGCGGTCGTTTCTGCAAATGTCAATAATATCGCAACTTCAGGAGCGATCATTTTTACAGCTGTGATCCTGCATAACCTATTTGGACTTGGACTGGGATATGGCACGGGAGCCCTGATGAAATTAGATGAAAGTAAGCGGAGAGCGATTTCGATTGAAGTCGGGATGCAAAATTCCGGACTTGGGGTGGCACTGGCCACTGCCCACTTTGGACCGCTGGCGGCATTACCAAGTGTCATTGCGGCCGTATGGCATAATATTTCAGGACCGATTCTTGCGACGTTTTGGAGTAAGAAACCTGTGAAGGAAGAGATAGAGGAGGAATTTGTAACAGATGCAGTTAATCCCACTGTGAGGTAATGAAACGGAGAAAGGTACCGGAGAGTCCGGTACCTTTCTTTATATCGCTCTTATTTTTTCAATAACAAGTACATGAAATAAGGAGCCCCGATCAGAGCGATCATGATCCCGGCTGGAATGCCATCGGGTTCCAGGATATTACGACCGACTGTGTCAGCGAGTAATAATAGCCATCCGCCAAGCAGTATGGCAATCGGGATGAACATTTGATTCCGTGGTCCGACCAATGCTTTGGCGATATGGGGAGCCATTAATCCGATAAAGGCGATTCCACCTGTAACGGACACAGCTGATGCGGCTAAGGCAACAGCTACCATCAGCATGATGAAACGTTCACGGTTGATGGAAACTCCTACACCGACAGAGACAGGTTCACTTAATCCGAGAAGATTCAGCATCTGGGATTTATAGAGGGCAAATGGAATCAGAATCACGAGCCACGGTAGAAGCGCCCAGATGAACGGCCAGTCTGACCCCCAGATATTCCCCGCCAGCCACATGGCAATGAAATCCACTTTAGCCCGTTCCGCACTGGAGATGAGAATGATCATGAGTCCCGACAGAGCCATGGAGAATCCGACCCCTACTAAGACCAACCTGACGGGCTGAATCCCATTCCGCTTACTATACGAAAACATATAGATGAGGCAGGCTGTAAGAAGAGCTCCTGCGAAAGCAACAATCGGCAGCAGATATGCAAATGAACCGGCATCTATCGGGAAAAATAAGAAGAAGATGGCGATGGAAACCCCTGCCCCGGAATTGATTCCGATAATACCTGGATCCGCTAAGTCATTACGTGTGATACTTTGTAAAATGCATCCGGAAAGGGCCAGGGCCATCCCGGCCAAAATCGTAATGATGATTCTGGGTAAACGAATGGAAAATAGGATGAATTCTTCTTTGAATGAGCCTTCACCTAAAATAGTAGGCAGTAGACGATCATATGAAACAGAAGAATAGCCCAGTCCAATACTAATAAATGTTGTTGCTGCGATAAGGATTAGTAGTCCAATAAGAAGTAATCGTTGTTTTTTGATCAAATCCGGATGTATCATCAGAAGCCTTTCCCTCCTTTATGCACGATAAATAGGAAGAAAGGTAAGCCCATCATCGCGACGATCGCTGCCACAGGTGTTTCGTATGGGGTGTTGATTGTTCGGCCGAGCGTATCTGCGAGCAACATGAATGTTGCTCCAAACAGGGTGGAGATGGGGATGATCAAGCGGTAATCTGTCCCAACCACAGCCCGGACAATATGGGGGATCATCAAGCCGATGAATACCATATTCCCGACAAGGGCAACGGCAGCCCCTGCAAGTAGAACGATCACGATAAAGAGGATGGTTTTCACAAAGGCCGTACGTTGACCCAATCCGACGGCAACTTCCTCATTTAAACTTAGTATCGTTAGTTGTCTGGATAAAAAGATTGAAACCACGATACCGAATAAAATAAATGGAACAATCACTTGAAGCTGATTCCAGGTTGTCCCGATCATTCCACCGGCCGTCCACATTGACACATCTTTGGAAAGCTTAAAATAGAGACCGACTCCTTCAGAAATGGCAAATAAAAAGGCGGAAACGGCAGCACCGGCCAATACAATTCTAAAGGGAGAGAAGCCGCCCCGTTTCATTGAGCTGATGCCAAATACCAGCAATGCCCCAACAGCAGAGCCGATGAAGCAAGCAATCATAATGCCGTAGTAGCTGATGGAAGGAAAAAAGGCAAGAGCAACGGCTAATGCTGCGTTTGCTCCCGCTGTCAATCCAAGTAACCCCGGGTCTGCAAGGGGATTTCGCGTCATGCCCTGCATGATGGCTCCCGATACGGCTAAAGAAGCTCCAACAACAATGGCAGCAACTTCCCTGGGGAAGCGGATCTCCCTCAGGATGGTTACCTTATCTCCGTCACCGGCAGGAGTCAATGCAAGCCATACGTCCTTCACAGTTGTCTCCGCAGCCCCATACACCACAGATATAAGAAAAGCAGCAACAAATAAGAAGGTGGCCCCGATTAATTTATAAAAAAATGGAATTCGCTGATTTTGAGTTTTCATAATCAATCATCTTTTCTTTATTGGAGTAGAAAGAAAGGGCATTCTTGTGATAAGAATCCCCTTTACAAATTAGTTGCCTAGAAATTTCTCTTTGAAGAAATCCAACTGGTAATCAAGTGTTAATGGATCATTAAAGTAGAATTCCATCATGTTCACTTCATATACTTGATTGTTCTTAACAGCAGGAATGTTTTTGTATGTTTCTGTTTCCATGAATGAGTTATCTGCTTTCGGATCTTTGCTTATAATCAGATAATCTCCGGCATACTCAGGCATAACCTCTGTTGAAAGAGCGAAATATCCAGGTTCCAACGCTTGTTCTTTTACTTTTTCAGGCATCTTCAGGTCCATTTCCTGATAAAGGATCTCCGTACCGCGACCCCAGTTGTTTCCATAAACGTATAATTGCTTATTGAAGCTTTCAATAACGGAAACGGTTGTATCTTCTCCAATTTTCGCTTTGATGTCTTCTCCTGCAGTCTGGGCACGCTTCTTGAAGTCATCCACCCATTCTGTCGCTTCTTTTTCTTTATTTAGTAGTTTGCCAATTTCGATGTGCTGCGTTAAATAGTCTACTTTTCCATAAGTGTATGTAACAGTAGGGGCAATTTCATTTAACTTATCGACATTTTTAATATTGGATAGACCGATGATTAAATCAGGATCAAGCTCAATGATTTTCTCCAAGCTTTCGTCGGTTACTTCTTCCACATCTTTTAATTCCTTATCCCAACGAGGATTCATTTTTGACCATGAGTCCACACCTACAACATTCACATCAAGTGCCATGACGTTACCGGCAAATGAGGATAGGACGACTACGCGCTGTGGATCTGCCGGTACTTCAACAGGTCCATTTTCTGATTGATAGGTGATGGTATCAGAAGATTTGTTTTCTTTTTCTTTTGAGTCCGAGCCATCTTCTTTCGTAGAGCTGTTGCCGCAGGCACTAACGAGCAGCACTAACAGCAGAGTAAACGGGATGAGCCATTTCTTCATGTTGATCTTCTCCTTTTAATAGATTATATGTGTAACACATTGGCTTGTTTGTTCGAGGATCTCTACCTATCTCAGCGTCGATTAGGAATACTTTTTTCAGGACCTCATGGGTGATGACTTCCTCACAATTTCCTGCTTTCACGATTTCTCCTTCTTTTAAAGCAACGATATAGTCGGCAAATCGTGCAGCTTGATTTAAATCATGGAGGACCATCACAATGGTGCGTTCCTGTTCTCTATTCAGCTTCTGTAGAAGTTCCAGTACTTCCAGCTGGTGAGCCATATCTAAATATGTAGTCGGTTCATCAAGGAAGATGATATCTGTTTCCTGGGCAAGAGCCATGGCAATCCAGACGCGTTGTCGCTGACCGCCTGATAAGGCATCGACTTCCCTGTACTTAAACTCCAGGGTACCTGTCACTTCAAGCGCCCAGTTGATGACATCATAATCTTTCTTCGATAGACGGCCCATTCCTTTTTGATGAGGGAAACGACCATATGAAACCAATTCTCCTACCGTCAGTCCACTGGCACTCTCAGGAGTTTGCGGAAGAATCGCCATCTTCTTCGCTAATTCCTTTGTATTGCCTTTAAAAATGTTTTCACCATCTAACAGGACGTTACCGGAATGATGGGGGATGATACGGGTAATCGCTTTCAGTAAAGTCGATTTTCCACAACCATTCGAACCAATGATCGTTGTGATTTTTTTATCAGGGATGTCCACGCTTAAGTTTTTCACGATGAGGCGTTCACCGTAGCCAATGTTTAATTCGTTTGTATAGAGGCGAACCATTTTAAGACCTCCGTTTATAGATTAGTAAAGTGATAATGATTCTCAATCTCGAACAATTAAAATACTATAATCCTTTTTTACTAATGTCAATAGAAATTTGTATTGTCAAAGCATAAAAAAAGAGGTAGGATGTAATTGAGAATGATAATCAATTATATCTTGGTTGCTCAAGGAGTGGACGGAAATGGATAATCATGAACTATTTGATGTGACAGTCATTGGGGGAGGTCCAGCGGGACTTTACTCAGCTTTCTATAGTGGACTTAGAGAAATGAAAACAAAGATCATCGAGTTTCAACCAACATTGGGTGGAAAGATACATGTGTATCCTGAGAAAATGATTTGGGATGTAGGGGGGCTCACTCCGATTCCCGGGGCTAAATTAATTGAGCAGCTGGTTCAACAAGGATTGACTTTCGATCCCACTGTCGTCTTAAACGAAAAAGTTGAATCCATTACACGTAATGAAGAAGGTATCTTTATATTAGAAGGTTCATCAGGTGAAAAGCACTACTCAAAAACGGTCATCATCGCAGTGGGAAGCGGAATCATTAACCCTCAAAAGCTTGATATCGAAGGGGCAGAGCGATTTGAAGTTTCTAATTTAAACTACACAGTCAAGTCATTAAAAAGGTTTAAAGATAAGACGGTCATCATTTCAGGTGGAGGGAACTCAGCCATCGATTGGGCAAATGAATTAGAACACGTAGCGAAGAAAGTGTATGTTGCCTACCGGAAGGAAGCGTTGAACGGACACGAAGCTCAATGTGCCCAGCTCATGAACAGTTCGGCCTCCTGCCTGCTCAACACATCGATTACCAAGCTGATTGCGGACGCAGATCATGAAACCATTGAAAAGGTACAACTGACCAATCATCAGACAGGAGAGGTTTCCTATTTACCTATTGATGAAGTAATCATTAATCATGGATATGAAATAGATACATCCCTGCTAAAAAATAGTTCATTGAATATCGACATGATCGATCAGTATTACATAGCCGGTACGACAAACAGCGAATCATCGATCGAAGGTCTTTACGCAGCGGGTGACATCTTGAAACATGACGGAAAGGTAAACTTGATTGCGGGAGCATTCCAGGACGCTGCAAACGCAGTTAATAAAGCGAAGCAATTCATTCAGCCTGAAGCAAATAAAGTCGCCATGGTCTCTTCTCATAACGAAGTATTCAAGAAGAGAAACAAAGAACTGGTCAAGCAGATGATGAAATAATGAATAAAGCTCTCTCCACATGCGGGGAGAGCTTTATTTATACAAATAGATCTTAATGTGCTCTTGTTTATCAATCGTGGCAAGTAATACATCGTGCACGGTGACATTGTAAAGGGTCTTTAGCTGATCATGCAGCCAGTTTTCATCCTTATCAAGCTCGAGTAAGAGAGTTTGATTAATTTTCCGATCTTCAATAACGGGCATGGGGAGATCGAACCCCTGTGGAGACAGGGATAGGTCCTTTTGAGTCACAGGCTGGTATTGGGGTTTGAGAAATATGGAGATTTCTCCGCCGGTTTCCCATAGGGCCAACGCCACCTTCTCAACTTCCTCGGTCTGCTGCTTTCTTAATTCAGACAAAAGGCTGTCTAAGGGTACTCGTGCTTTCTTGAGATTTTGATATAGGATTTCCCCATTATCGATCAATGGAATGGGGGAGGGGTCAAGTATTTTTCGTATGAAGGTTGAATGTAGACTGAGGTATACCCCAATCAGATAGAGAGCCACCAATGTACCCATGGTGAGCATGGAGCCTTTCAATCCCAGTCCTTCGTCCGATAATGGGTGAGCCATGATGTTCCCTATTAAGAGTGCCATAACAAAATCAAGGAACCTTAACTGTGAAATCGATCGTTGCCCCATTAATTTAGCTATGACAATTAGGAACATAAAGCCAAAAATAGCGCGTAAAATCCATTCCAGGGAAGTCAACGATTCCTGACTCATAAAGAAATCCAAACGAACACGTCCTTACTTCTTTCAACTGCCATATAGTATCCCCAAAAGATTCTTCTATAAAACAAAAAAGATGCCTACATATGTAAGCATCTTTCATGACTATGCGTTATATTGTTCAACGTTCCCATTATGAGCTGCTTCTGCACGCTTATTGACTAAATAACCTACAAGTAATAGGGCAACAGTCAACCCAATCGTGATAGCATAAGTGATTGGACCATGATGGATATTGAGTAAATGTAGGAATTTCTCGTCTCGAACAATCATTTCCCCTGCTGTGAAAGCAAGGATCCCAGCTCCAAGGTAAGCGATCCAACGGTACTTCTCAAGTACTCTGACAATCGCCTTTGATCCGAAAATCATGATCGGAATCGAGATGAATACTCCAAGTGCAATCATACCGATATGTCCATGTGCTGCACCAGCGACGGCCACAACGTTATCAAGGCTCATGACAGCATCTGCGATGATGATGGTCGTGATTGCTTGTCTAAGTCCGGTGTGAGATTTAATATTGGCTTCTTCTTCACCTTCGACCAGTACCTTGTAAGCGATCCATAAAAGAAGGACCCCGCCGATCAGATGAACATAAGGGATTTTTAATAAGTAAACAATAATGGCAGCAAAGAAAATGCGCAGGATGACAGCTCCTGCTGTTCCCCAGAAAATCGCTCTGTTTTGATGTTCTTTCGGTAATCCTCTCGTTGCCATGGCGATGACAATCGCGTTATCCCCGGAAAGTATGATATCGATTGCAATGATTTTTAATAGTGCAATGATGGCTCCAGATGAGATGGCAAGTCCAAGTGGAAATAAGAAATCCATATTCAGTTCCTCCTTGATTCTACTAAACTATGAACGAAACACTAACTTATCTATAGTATCACAATTGATGGAATTTTGAACGGCTATTATTTCTAAGATAAATATTTCCAATTTATGCTTGTACTATTTAATCAATGAAGGATAGGTACCTATAATGAAAGGAAAGCTCCATCTCACTTTTACCAGGAGATGAAGCTTTGTTTTTTAATGTTTTTCTTTTTAGGCTCTTTTCGTAAAGTTTGTTGCTTATTGTAGAGGAGAAAGTAATAGTTGATTTCCGCTCCAGGATGCTCGCTTTCCGCGGGGCTGGCGGTGAGCCTCATCGGCTGCGCCTCCGGGGTCTCACCTGTCCAGCTATTCCCGCAGGAGTCGAGCATCCTTCCGCTCCAATCAACTTTCTGAGCATGAATTCTTAACGGAAAACAATTAAAACAAGAATTTTAACAAACAATCTCATTTAAGGTAAGTAGAGATTGATTTTCCTTTTAAGGAAGAAGGATTATTTTTTTCTAGTTTCTTGCACCCCTTGAAGCTCTGTCATGAAAATACTGTTAAAGATGGTGAGGGGAACTGCGCAGATTCCGGCCGATTTTGAGCGTGCCGAGACCCCGTTCGGCTAAGCTGAGGAGGCTCGGCCGAACGCTAGCTGCAAGCGGAGCAGTTCCCCTCACCATCCAGCATAAACTGGTTGGCAGAGCCCTGGCAGATTCTATGTTAGAAAACAACAATCTTTGTGAAAAGAGCTTTCTTTTATTAAGGTTGCGGGTAGGGAGGTGGATATGGGTAAGGGTACGGATATGGGTAAGGATAAGCTGGAACCGGTACAGGGTAAGGACCCGGTGAAGCTGCAGCTCCTACGGCCAATCCAGTAACCGTTCCCGCAGCGAATCCTGGATGATAACCCCAGTTCCCTCCGTGATTCCAATTTCCTCCCTGGTTCCAATCTGTTCCGTGGCCCCAAGTGGCGTGCCCGTGTCCATTGCCCCAGCTCGCATGCCCTCCGCCTCCGTGTATCGGTCTGTCCATACTGAATGGTTGATTAAACATTGCTCTCACCTTTCTCAATATAAAGAAGTTGCTTTATCATATGTGGATTTTTTGAAAGGGTTTAATTAGTTTTAGCCGATAAATAAGACATAAGTCAATTCCGTGAACTTTATAAACAATATACCCACAAAGTTTCTTTTGCCGTTTATTTACGATTTATTTAAATAAGTTTCTGAATTTTCTATAATGAAAGCGTTACCAATAATAATCAGAGGGGGAAATGGTTGATGAAAATGAAAACAGGTATCATGGCTATTCTTTTATCAAGTTTATTAGTCGTAACCACTGCATGTGGGGGTTCCGATTCTGCAAGTAACGCCGAAAGTGATGGGGAATGGACCCCATCTAAACCAATTGAAGTCGTTGCTCCTGCTGGTGCCGGTGGAGGATGGGATACGACGGCCAGGACTGTTTCAAAGGTAATGGAGGAACAGAAAATCATTGAAGAGCGTATGGCTGTAGTCAATAAACCAGGTGGAGGAGGTTCTGTCGGCTGGTCATATATCGATAGTAAAAAAGGGGATAACCACACGATGTTCGTCACGTCTCCACCGATGTTCTTTGTTCCCCTTAACGGACAGTCGACATTGTCTCACAAAGACTTCACACCTATAGCCGGGGTGATCGCTGACTATGCAGCCTTTGTGGTAGACGCGAATTCACCTTACGATACGATGAATGATCTTGTCGATGCATTAAAAAAGGATCCGACATCAGTATCCATTGTGGGGGTTTCTTCACCGGGAAGCATGGATCACATGCAGTTCGTAAAAGCGGTTAAGGCAGCGGGGGTAGATGTTAAAAAGCTGAAATATGTTTCGGCTCAAGACGGATCTGGGATGAGCATGCTTCTCGGAGGAAAAGTGGATGTGTACTCCACTGGCCTTGCGGAAGCTTCTGAACAAGCTCGTGCAGGTAAGGTGAAGGTTCTGGCGATTACAGCTCCCGAACGTTTGGAAGGAGATACGGTTTCAGAATTCCCGACGTTAAAAGAACAAGGGATTGATGATGAATTTGTTGTATGGCGTGGATTCTTAGGTCCAAAGGATATGGATCCCGATGCCGTTGCTTATTATGAGAAAGCGTTTAAAGACATGATCGAAACGGAACAGTGGAAGGAAATGCGGGACAAGTTTGGCTGGACGGACAACTACATGTCTTCAGAAGAGTTCAGTACCTTCCTGGATGAAGAGTACAAAGAAATTGAAGCATTAATGGAGGAAATCGGCTTGAAAAAATAATAAGGCCAGGAGCAGAACATCTGCTCCTTCCTTTTCTTGATTAGGAGTGAATCACATGAGAACCAAACCAGATCGAATCATCTCAATACTTTTACTAGTTTTTGCTGGAATCTATTTAGCTCTCAGCTTTCAGCTTCCTGCATTTCCATACGCCATCATCGATAGTGACGTCCTTCCGAAGGGGCTTGGATTCCTGCTCATTATTTTGGCGGTTGTTTTGTTCTTCCAGGCGAAGGATGATACAGAAGAAGATAAGAAAAGACGTTATGTCAAAAAAGAAGATGTCATCATTCTTTTATCGGTATTAGGAGCACTGCTCATATATATTTTTTTACTTGAACCGCTCGGATTTTTATTATCTACTATTCTATTTTTGTTGGTCATCCCGTTTGTATTGGGCTTTAGAAAGAAACTCACAACGGTATTAGTGGCCTTTCTATTTTCAGGCATCATGTATTATTCATTTAACTATTTACTCAACATTACATTACCACAGGGGATTCTACCCTTTTAGGAGGTGACGGGCATGATTGAAAGTATATTATATGGATTTCAAGTAGCATTCACCCCGGAAAATTTATTTTTCGCATTTATAGGGGTGTTGGCTGGTACGATCATCGGGATGCTGCCTGGATTGGGTCCAATCAGTGCCATTGCCATCATGATTCCCCTAAGTTATGGGATGTCGCCGGCTTCCGCATTGATCCTGATGGCAGGGGTTTATTATGGTGCCGTGTTTGGCGGCTCGACTTCTTCTATTCTATTAAATGCCCCCGGTATCTCAGGGACAGTGGCAACAGCATTTGACGGATATCCCATGGCAAAGCAGGGGAAGGCAGGCAAAGCACTCGCCATAGCCGCCATATCGTCTTTTGCGGGTGGAACAATAAGTGTGGTGGCACTTATGCTGGTCGCTCCTTATATGGCCAAGCTTGCCATTACGTTTGGTCCTACTGAGTATTTCGCATTGATGCTTCTGGGCCTGACAGCGATATCCAGCTTATCCGAAGGGTCCACCAATAAAGCACTGATCTCGGCGACGATTGGATTGATCATCGCAACTGTCGGGATTGATCAGCAAACAGGTACACAGCGTTTCACATTCGGAAACCCGGGTTTATTAGAGGGGATCGACTTTCTGATCATTGCTTTAGGATTATTTGCACTATCCGAGGTTTGTCAGTTAATTATCTCACGGAATGAAAATACGTTGAAAGGGAAGAGTGCTGTTGGCAGTTTAAAGCTTGAGAAGAAGGAATTAAAGGAGATGGCAGGACCGATTGGCCGTCATTCCGTCCTTGGTTTTATTTTGGGAGTCCTGCCTGGAGCCGGGGCTACGATCGCTTCATTCCTTTCCTATATTTCGGAGAAACGTTTATCTAAAGAGCCCTCTTCTTTTGGGAAAGGGAATATCAAGGGGTTAGCTGCGCCGGAAACGTCCAATAATGCTGCGACAAGCGGGGCATTCGTTCCCTTGTTAACATTAGGGATACCAGGGTCTGGAACCACTGCTGTATTACTTGGTGCCTTACTTGTTGTAGGGGTGCAGCCCGGTCCATTGATGCTTCAGGATCACCCGGACGTTTTCTGGGGAGTCATCGCAAGTATGTATATCGGGAATCTTTTCCTATTGATACTTAACTTGCCGCTCATCCCGGTACTGGCAAAAATCTTATATATTCCGAAGCAGCTGTTGATCGCTTTGATCATTGTGTTCTGTTTAATAGGGGTATACGCAGTCAGCTTCAACACGTTCCATCTGTATTTGCTTGTAGGATTTGGCGTGTTAGGGTATTTATTGAAAATGTTTAAATTCCCTGCGCCTCCGTTTATTCTCGCATTTATACTGGGGGGAATGATGGAGCAATCGTTCAGACAGGCGATGACAATATCAAACGGTTCTTACAGTGTGTTTTTTCAAAGTAATATCACCATCGGATTACTGATTGTTTCATTCCTTTCACTTGTTCTCCCTACCATTTTAGGATTTACGAAAAGAGGAAAGGCCACGGAAAGTCATGATCTGAAGAAAGAAGCATGATCAATAGAAAAGCAGTGAAGCCCTGAATGCCTCACTGCTTTTCTATTAAGCTTGAAAGAAATATTTTCTCTGAGGTCTCCCGACGCCTCCATATGTAAGCTCCACTTTAATCTTCTTTTGTGAAACAAGATACTCCAGATAGCGCCTGGCTGTTGTACGGGTCACGCCGACTTCCCCCGCCATTTCCTCAGCAGTATAGCCCAGGCTGTGATCGGTTTCTATCCGCTTAAGTATGGAATCCAATGTAATCGTATCGATCCCTTTCGGGGGGTGTTGGACGGTCTGAATGTTACTCGTGCTTTTCTTTCTACTGAACAAATTGTCCACTTCATGTTGATTTTCGACTTGAGAATCATTCATTCTCTCTTTATAGTGTTGATATTTTAGTAGAGTATCCTGAAATCGGTTAAAGATGATGGGTTTCAGGATATAATCGAATGCCCCGCCACGGATGGCATTGGAGATATGGTCGGTTTCCTTTGCTGCTGTGACGAGGATGACATCTGTGCTGCGATAATGCTTTCTGATCTCCCAGAGAAATTCACTGCCGGTCCCATCAGGAAAGTAGACGTCAAGTAAGATTAGATCAGGATTAACAACAGGTAAGACTTTCTTGGCTTCTGCGATGGTAGTGGCGATCCCGCCTACCTGAAATCCTTCCATTTGAGCAATGTACTGACTGTTGATCTCAGCTGTTTGAATATCATCTTCTATAATGAATACGTTCCACTTACGCAATACTTTCTCCCCCTAATGTTGCTTTGGAATACTAATCGTAAACAAAGCGCCCCCAAGTTCACTATTTTCCACTGTCATGTAGCCGTTCAGGTGCTCCACACTTCGTTGCACCAGGTGAAGACCGATGCCCCTGTCTTTGCCGGCTTTTGTTGAATAACCCCTTTCAAATATTGAGTCTATATCCTGGATTCCTGCTCCGCTGTCTTCTATTTCAAAAATAAAATCATCACCTAAATCAGTCATAAACAATTGAACCCGCCTGTTATGAAATGGCCGGGATAAGACTTCTTCAAAGGCATTATCAAGAATGTTCCCAATGATGGTAATCAATTTTTCCTGCTGCACATCAATAAGTGGCGTTGTAATGGAGCTATCAGGATGAATCGAGAATGAGACCTTCAACTCTTGAGACCGATTATATTTTCCAATGATCAGCCCTGCCAGGACAGGATCAGGAACCGCTTTCAATAGAAATTGAATTAAGTCTTCATATCCAGAGGATTCCTCCTGTATGAGGGCTAATGCCTCTTCGTGGTGATGAAGTTGAATGAGACCAGCAATCGTATTCAGTTTATTTCTGTATTCGTGGGTCTGTGAGCGCAATATACCCGCATATTCTTGCACCTGAGAAAGTTCCTTAGTGAGCTGATCGATTTCATCTTTTCTCCTGAAGCTCGCTACCACCCCGACGATTTCTTCCTCTTCAAAAATAGGGAGCCTGTTGACGATGAGGTCATGATGATTTAATGAAATCTCATCATCCAGCTGGCTTTCCCGTGTTTTTAGGACATCCATCATTTTCGTATCTGGGATGACTTCCAGAATATGTCTCCCTCTGTTGGAGGATTGATGATCAAGAGCCAGGATACTGTGGGCTTTAGCATTTATTTCCGTAATTGATCCATGTTGATCGATTGCGATGATTCCTTCCCGGACCGATTCGATGATCGCCCGCTTTTCCTTGAACTGCATGGCGATTTCAGCAGGTTCCAAACCAAAAATCGCTTTTTTGATTCCTTTCCCTATAAAAAAGGAGCCGATGATTCCGATTAACAGAATGACGCCGACAAGTATCAGTACCCTAGTACGATAGGGAATGACGATGTCATGGATACTGTCTTCAAGAAATCCGACTGACACTACCCCGATGATTTCTTTTTGATCGTTTCTTATAGGAACCTTTCCTCTCACAGATGGTCCTAATGATCCCCGTGCATGAGAAACATAAGATTCACCCCTTATTAAGGCTCTTTCATTGTCTCCACCGACCATCTTTTTCCCGAGCCGTTCAGGCATGGGGTGAGAGTATCGGACAGAGTCTCTATTGCCTACAACAATAAAGGTGGCCCCTGTTTCTTTTCGAATATCTTCTACCAGAGGCTGGATGATCTCCTCCGGCTGATTCGTCTTAAAGGCTTCGATTACAGCAGGCATCTTGGATACAGACTGTGCCACCGCCAAGGCTTGCTTTCCTTTCAAATCCGTCAGCGTGTCTGATAACATTCTAAAGAAAATAATCGACAGGGATAAAATCAAAATCGAAAGAAGTGCTAATACAATAACGATAATCTTAGATTGAAGTGAGAACTTTTTCATCATGGGTTCCTTCTTTTCGGAAAATTCTATTATTACTAGAATAAAAGAGTTGATGGGTTTGTACAAGGGGAGATGAGAATCTACTATAGATGAGTTTTAAACATACAACACGTGGTATATGAAACATAGTACATGAAAGAGGAGGATTCAAACGTTTTGGCAAGCATCGTTACAATCGTAGCCATCATTTTCATCCTGGTAAACTTAATCTATTTCTTTAAGGATAAGCATTTCAAATACAGTTATTTTAGTACAACGCTATTTTATAAGCTGTTTTTCGTACTTTTCAGTATCATGATCGCATTTGCAGTACTCTATTATGTCCTGTCATTTGAGAATCCGATGCTGCGTGTCAGTTCACCCAGTGGCAAGCCGGTAGAGCATACGTTCCTCAATTATCTCTATTATAGCGGGGTGACGATCCTCTCCGTCGGGTACGGAGATTATATCCCGACAGGCCATATCCGATTCTTTGCACTGCTTGAAGCAGCAATCGGATTGCTGCTCCCGACGGCCTATTTTATGAAGGTTTTGGAGTCGAAGGGAAAAGAGAATAGGGAGAATGAATAGAAGAGGGGATCTGATAATGGTGTGAGCGTATACTCCACCAAAGTCAGATTCTTTTTTGGTTCCTTGCCAGCTTCTTCTATCATGAATAGAATAGAGAGGGAATGAAGGGTAAAGAGGGAGTGGCCGTAATAAATAAGATTAAGAAAATGATTTACATATTATTAGGTTTGTTATTTATGGGAATAGGGGTTGTAGGCATCGTGCTGCCCCTAATACCAACGACTCCACTCTTGTTGTTGGCATCCTTTTTCTTTGTAAGGGGATCCGAACGATTTGAGGCCTGGTTTAAAGGAACCAGTGTATATAAGAAGCATTTAGAAGGTTTTATTCGTCATCGGTCCATGACACTGCGCCAGAAGGTTACGCTGCTAATTTTTTCAGACATCATGATTCTTATACCGCTGATTTTATCGGATAGTCTGATAGTTAAGGTGATCCTGAGTTTGATCATTGTGTATAAGTATTACTATTTTATTTTTAAGATAAGGACTGTAGCAGTTCGGGGGGATTGACGGTAGGCATCGAGGCTTAATAAGGGTATATTGGCGCAAAAACTGTGGCTTGTTAACAATTTGGCACAAGTTGTTTTGCCAAAAGTGGCACAACAAAAGCTTAAAGTAGCACAACAAGTTATTGGGAAGAGACATAATACACAACGGGGTATAAGGTCCCTCGACCGACAGATAAGGAATTCCTGCCCCAAAACGTTGCCAGATTTATAATTCAGCACAAATTCCATTAAAATCAACTCAAGAAGACCAAACTATCGTTTCAAACAACATTCTTTAGTGTAAATTCATTTCAAAAATAGCGTGTACCAGGTACAAATGACATCCATTGTACCTGGTACACGCTATGAGTCAACTCCATTACATCCACTACATCCACAGATTCGGCTTCACGACCATAAACCACAGCATTGACAGTAGAAGGATTAGATAAATCCAAACGGTCCGCTTCAATTTCCCAATCAGCCATTCCCGGTCAGCGTCATCTTCTCCAAATTTCCGTATTGTAGGTGAGAACGCTCTTGCGAGAAAGAACAGGGAGCAGAACATAATGACAAGGGTCATGATGATCCACGGTGTACTCCATGTCCAAGGTCCGAGTAGTACCAGGAGGATTCCTGTTCCGACGAGCACATGTCCCGCATGCTTGGAAAGTCGGACCGTGAAGCGGAACGTGTCCAAGTACGAAGGAAGCACGGAATCAGAAGCCGTCCGTAATTTCTTCATCATCGGCAACAGTATGAAAAATGGGCCGATGGAAGCCACGACACTGATTACATGAAGATAGATGAGCGTTCTGTATAATAAATACTCCATCCCTCGTACTCTATTCGTTCACTAATGTGAATTCGTGCACCCATACTTTCATGCTGGGGTGCCACGGCATGCCTGGATGATAAGAGAGGATGGCTTCTTTATATTCCTCAACTGTATTAAACCCTTCCTGCTTGGCATGATTATCTGTCAGCTCACCAAGTGATTGGGAGTAGACGCTTTCTACTATGTATTTCTTTCCTTGAAGCTCCATGACTTCTCCAATATCAGCGTATCGTCCGTTTCTGCGGGTCGCCGTTTTCTCCCCCTTCATCACTTTCTCAACGTCCTCAGCTTTAGTTACCAGACGGTCGATCGTACACGTTTTTGGCGGTAGTTGTTGATTTGTCATTTTACAAAACCCCTTTCGACCTTTAACTATAGCATAGTCCGGGTTCAGGAAAAATGTTGATCAGTATATTTTACTTACAAGGAGTGCACCGAAGAAGTAGTATGTTCATGTATCCCCTCATGATAAAATAAGAAAAGATCTTTGAGGGGAGTCGTGAAATGGAAAACCTAAAAAATATCTTTATACAAAATGAATACATACTATCGAAAGAAAACAGTAAAGCAGTAGAATTCAAGAAAGGGGAAGATATCATTTATTTGCTGCCTACGAAGGATTTATGTGCCGTCATCCACCCAAAACGTGTAGAGAATACTAAATCCTTGCGAAGTAGGAGTAATGGTATCACCCATAGTACAGCTTTTACGTTATTTCCGAAGAAGCAGCATACAGGACAGCAGCCTATCCAATATGGATACTCGTTTAAATTTATTTCTGAAAAGGAATTAGATGCTTTTCTGAGCAGCATTGATCAATTGTAAGAGGTGAGTCCATTCTTTGGTGGTAAAAGAATGGACTTTTTTGCGTCCCTACCGCAATCCTTTTTCCTTCTTCGTTATCATCTTGTTATTCTGAAAGGAAATCTGTCCGAATGATTTACTGTTTTCACCGTCCCACACCATATCGATTTGATAGGATGGGGTTCCTTTTTTCCCTCTCTCACCCATTATTTTTCCTTCTCCGCCAATAAGTTCAATGGCTTCTTCTAGTTCCATCCCTTATGTCACACCGTTAAATTCCTCAAGGGTGATGGCCCGGGTACTCTCTTTCGCTTCTTCGGAATTAGAACATCCGAAAAGAAAGGATAAGGAAAGGATACTAATCATAAATCCATTACAATAGTTTCTCATTAATATATATCTCCTCATCTCTTATATCTATGTCACGTTTTAAACTCTAAAATTGTTTCACGAATCGAAATGTTTTTCTGGTAAGAAAAGTCACCTGGTGCTATGATGGGTGAATACTAAATACAGAAAGAAGGCCTCAGGGAGAAGTGAAAAAGTGGCAAACGTATTTGATACTTGTGTTCATCATGTTGATTTGGGGCTTTAATGTTCCTGCATTAAAGGTATTGGTGAGTGAATTTTCGCCTGTAACGATTACATCACTCCGCATCTTTACGGCAGGGATTACCGTATTTGTCATTCTTGGTATCATGAGGAAAATAAGAAAACCAACAGCTAAAGAGTTCTTGTTCATTATCACAGGTGGCTTATTGAATGTGGTCAGTCATCATTATTTTTTATCAGTCGGGCTGACCGGAACGTCGTCGACTAACGGGGGACTGATTCTGGGAACGGGACCGTTGTTGACGGCTTTAATGGCGACGATCATCCTTCGAAACCGGCCGACAGTGATTAAAATCATCGGGTTTCTGTCTGGCAGTGGCGGGGTTGCGATCATTGTGTTGTCAGGCGGAGAGGGATTAGGCGGACTTAAGACCGGAGATCTGTTTATCTTTATCTCCATTTTTTCACAGGCCTTAAGCTTCATTATCATCAGCCGGGCAGCCAAAACGTTGGATCCCCGATTACTTACGGGGTATATGCTGGTGTTCGGTTCCATTGTCTTGTTTGCGATTAGTCTTGTAACAGAGCCGGGAGCACTGAAGGAGTTAGGAAATGCCTCAAGCTCAATTTGGCTTCTATTCTTTGCTTCTGCCATTGTAGCAACGGCAGTAGGGCACATGATTTATAACCATTCGATTGGTGAAATTGGAGCCGCCGAAACATCGATCTTCCTGAATCTCAATACCTTTTTCTCCCTCGTTGGAGCGGCTATTTTCCTTAATGAAACCGTGACGTACCATCACCTGATCGGATTGGTGTTCATCGTGCTTGGAGTGGTGTGCGGTTCCGGTACCCTTGAAGAATTTGTGGTAAAAAGAAAACAGAAACGCTTCCTGGAGGGAAAACAGAATCATCAAATGTAGATGGTTCTGTTTTTTCTTATCCAACATATTTTTAGCTTCCCCTCAATAAAATAAAAGGTCAATTTATTTTGAGGGGGATGGGAATGCTTAACGATCAAATTCAGAAGTTAGTGAATAATTTAATTCAAATCGAGCATGTCTCGACTACCTTATATCTTGCCATGTCCGCCTATATGGCGAATCAGAATTATACGGGGATGGCAAGCTGGCTGCACCTGCAGCCGGTGCCGCACCTGCAGGTGGTTGATCCAGACAGTGAAAAGCTGCTTTCCCTTCATGGAAGCAGCTTTTTTTATTGAATTGAAATGAAAAAGGATACACCCTGCTCATTGAGTTCATACTGAAGAAAACGGATTTCTATTAAGGGTGATCATATGATTTATATTTACAATGATTTCGGTGGGACTCATACGACGTCCTTGGCTGCGGCTTATCACTTACATTTATTAAAACCGGGGAACTTGACAAAGAAGGATGTTCTATCTGTCCCTTTCTTTAACCAGCTTACGAAAAAGGAGTCAGGACACATTCTTTATCATGGAATAGACAAAGAGGATAACCCGGTGTATACGATTGGGCGAAGGAACTCTAAGTATGTCGTTCCTGCACTAGCTGATCTAAGTACCATCCTTCTTAGAAGATATGGAAAAAGGGAGAAAATCATCATTTCCAACACCTCGCCGACTGTTCCTCCCCTTATGACAGCTGGGGGCTTTCTATCAAGGGAGCTGGGAATCGATTCGATAGGCGTGCCCCTTCTCGTGAAAGGGGCACAGCAATGCCACACTCTCATCTATCAACTCGTTGAGGAAACGAAACAAATGTCCAAAGATTCTCATGAACAGGTAGTTGTGTTGGAAAATAAGAAATATCAATATAAAATTGGAAAAAAACATATCTTCTGGAAGAAATAAATATTATAATAAGTAAATACTACTAGGTAAAAGGTTTGTCTTGGTGAAGTTCAGGATGAACCGGATAGAACCATACATAAAGGTAATACTATAGTAAAAACGGAGGTGTCGACATTGGAAGGTAAACCATATCACTATGATGGCAGTCACCATTTCGCAACAGGGGAAGCACAAGAAAACACTCCATTTGAACTAACAGACGAAATGAGAAAGAATATCGGGGGAAACCCTTTTGAAGCTTCCGGCGAGGAAGAGTAAGAAACAACTAAAACCTATGAACAATCGGATGTTGTCTATCAGACACATTCTTTTTTTTTCTGAGAGGTTCAAACCTTGGATAATTCCTTCTTTTTTTCACAAAATAATACAGCGGAAAATATGAGTAAAGGATGGATGCAGAATGGCAAAAGTATTATATATTACGGCACATCCCCATGATGATACTCAATCGTACAGCATGGCGGTGGCGAAAGCATTTATGGATACGTATAAAGAAGTGAATCCTGACGATCAAGTGGTTCACATTGATCTGTACCGAGAACATATACCCCATATTGACGCTGATGTGTTTAGTGGATGGGGGAAACTGCAAACGGGAAAAGGGTTTGAGGAGCTTTCATCGGAAGAAAAGTCGAAAGTGAATCGTCTGAATGAGTTAACAGAACAGTTTATTTCTGCAGATAAATATGTGTTCGTTACACCATTATGGAATTTCTCCTTCCCGCCGGTGATGAAAGCGTATATTGACTCTGTAGCGGTTGCCGGTAAATCGTTTAAGTATACGGAACAGGGACCGGTCGGATTACTGACAGACAAGAAAGCTATTCATATCCAGGCACGAGGTGGGATTTACTCAGAGGGTCCTGCAGCCGGCATGGAAATGGGTCATCGTTATCTGGACATCATCATGCAATTTTTCGGCGTACCTTCCTTCGAGGGTGTATTTGTAGAGGGGCATGCTGCTATGCCTGATAAAGCCCAGGAGATCAAAGAGAATGCCATTGCTAGAGCGAAGGATGCCGCTCAAACATTTTAAAAGGGAAGAGCCTGAACATATGCGTTCAGGCTCTCTTATTATACAATTGTTGGCTTCTCAATCTCATTTCCTTTCGGCTCAGGGACGAAGGCAAGAATGACAAGCCCGATGATAAAGAGGACGACAAGACTGAAGACTCCACTATTGGATTCACCTGTCACTTGGGCGGTGACCGCCACTAACAATGGCCCGAGGATCGAGGCGAACTTACCAAAGATATTATAGAAACCAAAGAATTCATTGGCATTTTTCTTCGGAATTAATTTTGCAAAGTATGCCCGGCTCAATGCCTGGATGCCACCTTGGGAAGAAGCAACGAGCATAGCGAGGATCCAGAAGTCCATTGTGGTCTCTAAAAAGTAAGCATAAATGCAAACGATGATATAAACGAATATCCCTACATACAACATCTTTTTCCCCGTGAATTTCTCTGCCAGCCTTCCGTAAAGAATTGCAAAAGGCCCAGCCACCACCTGAGTAACAAACAGGATGATCAAGAGATTAGTGGCTGTGATCCCAAGATCTGTACCGTATGCAGTGGACATCGTAATGATGGTGCCGACTCCATCAATATAAAAGAAATAAGCAAGAAGAAACAAAAATAGTGCACGATATTTCCTGATTTCTTTCATCGTTTTACCAAGACGCTTAAAGCTATTGGCAACGGGATTCTTTTCACGCTCGATAAAGTAGCGCTGATGGACATTTTTGATTAAGGGGATGGCAAAGAGTCCCCACCATAATGCAGTAATGATGAACGCGATTTTACTGGCGATGGTAACGGAGAAAGGAAGTACCCCATTTTGAGATAATATGATGATGGCGATGCTTATGATAAATGGTATTGTGCTCCCGATGTACCCGAATCCAAATCCACGGGATGACACCCTGTTCATTCGCTCTTCTGTCGTTACGTCGGTTAAAAAGGCATCATAGAAAACATTGGAGCCAGCTGATCCGACCGCTGCCACTGTATAAAAAATTAACAGAAGCAGCCACTGATCACTTGGAACGAAAGCAAGCAGGGCAGTAAATGAAACACCGAGGGCAAAGAAGAAGGTGAAAAATTTCTTCTTGTAGCCTTCATAATCAGCAATCGTTCCCAGAATCGGACCGATCATAGCGAGGATAAAGGTGGCAATCGCAATGGTGTACCCTAAATAAGCAGTCGAATTCGCGGCACTGACCCCTGCATTAGTAGCGGCAGCCTTATAAAAAAGCGGAAATACGGCTGTCGAAATGATAATGGAATAGGCTGAGTTTGCCCAATCATAAAAGATCCAGCTGCTTTCTTCTTTTGAGAAACGCTTCATTGTTTTTCCCCCTAAGGAAACAAAGTCTGTTCTTTATATATCCAGCAATTCTTCGATCACTTTTCCATCTGTTGCACCCAGACTAAGGCCGAGCAGGCGTGCCAGTGTCGGGCCTTCATCTACTAGGTGCATAAAAGGAATTTCAACATTTGACCGGATCCCTTTTCCGGCGGCCATGAAGGTGGTGGAGTAGTTTTCTTTTTCAGGAGAGTATCCGTGAGATCCATACGTATAACGCTTTTCCTTTACATCTTCCGGGGTGATGGTATGAATGAAGGATCCTTTAAGAGCATCTTTAAAATAAAATCCTATTCTTGCTTCAAGCATAAAGGTACAGTATCCATCGGCACCTTTTCTTCCGGCTTCTTCACCAGTGAGTATCTCTTCAATTCCATTGGAAGGATCCATTTGCAATTGCTCCAATAGGGATTGAACTGCTGGTTTCGTTTCAGAATCCTTCACGTACACATAGGCTGATCCATCACATCCTTTGCAATATGCTTTCCAGTCGGTTACCTTTCCCCTGGCATTCAATGTGATTAACCCATTTTCCTTGAAAAGGACGTTCAATTGAATTGCCTTTGATTCATCCAATGCACTATGATCTCCAAGAGCGACAATGGTTGACTGTTCATAGATGCCGTTTTCCTTTAATGCCCGAATGATTTTCCCTAATCGGGCATCATGACGTTGAATGGCGGCATGTGCTTCTTCTGAAGAAAACCCATGGTAATGACGTTGTGTATCAAGATCTGTAAAGTGGACAAGCAATAGGTTGGGTTTCTTTCTGATCGTTGCAACCGTCGATTCCAGAACGAAGTCATCAAGCTCCGGTTGATTAAGGCCATTACGGATGTGACCAAAGAGACGGTTCATGTGTAATTGATAGAGAGGACTGCCATTGAAAAGGGAAACAAGAATTTGGTTATGCCACGAGCGATTGGCGAAAATCTCCGGCATATTATAATCAATATCCCCTTTGGCTGTAACCGGCCACAGAAGAGCGGCTGTGGTCATCCGGGCTTTCTTTGCTTCGTCATATAAGGTGGTACCCTTAATAGCCCTTCTATGCCAATACCAATCCGGAGAAACCCGGCCAGGCTGAATGAGTGTATTATTCACTACACCGTGACGTTTAGGAAATTTACCGGTGACAATGGTGGCGTGACAAGGATAGGTCACAGAAGGGTAAATGGTTTCAACATTTTTGCAAAAGGACCCATGGGCAAGCAGTTCTTGAAAGTGAGGAAGATCCTTTAGAATGGGGTAATCCAAAGCAGATAAACAATCGAAAGATATGACAATCAGATGATCCGTAAGACGAGTCATAATGGCCTCCAGCTTTCGCGTAGGATTGTACTATATACCTATTAATATAGCAGAACATTCAGAATAAAAATATGAAATTTCGAGTATGCATGTTAATGAATCGTAAAGACGAAGATTTACATAAAAAAACAGAGATGGTAAAACCCTCCCTGCCCTTAGTTATACTAAAATTTATATCTTCACTTTTTCCCCGATTCGACTATCCTGCTTCACATCCAGGCTACCTGAATATTCAACCGTATTGATGTCACAATTCTCCCCGATCACAACATTCTTACCGCGAACCAGTTTAGCCTTCGTGTTTTCAAGATACACCTCGTCACCTTCGATCAGATCTGAAAATAGGTAATCTTCCTTTTGGAGAAAGAAGTTGACCACTTGTTTAATCAGTCCGTTCGAGTTATGGTGTTTCACTGCAATCGTTTCGCCACCGATTTCTTTAATGGAGGATTCGTGATTGATTTCGATTTGAATCCGGTCAGCGTTGAGGAGCCCCTCGATATGGACCGAGCCGGAAGAGGAGAAGGTTTCGACTTCACAATCCTTTTCAACTCTTAAAGAACCGCTTGCTTTAATCGATCCCCCTTGAATCTTTCCTCCAACCTTACATGAACCGCTCACCTTGAAATTTTTAAAGATGAGGTCTTTCAATACGTTGCTTGAACCACTTGTGTTCATTTCAGCAGCCATCACCGAGCCTTCATACTTGGAGCTTCCACTGGTCGTAATCGTTTCTGCTTTTGTATCACCTTTAATGGTAGAAGAACCGCTCGTTTTAATGTATCCAGCTTTTACGTCACCTGAAATCGTCCCGGAACCTGAAATTTTAAGCTCGTGGCAGTCGATGTCGCCAGCGATTTTTCCGCTTCCACTGATTTTTACTGCATCAAATTTTCCTCCGCCGGACGTACCGGATCCACTGATCTTCAAGTCATGCAGTTCTTTCTTTTCCATAGTATTCATTCATTTCTCCTCCAATTAAGGGAAGTTAGATCCCTTTTGTATTCGTTAACGTGATTTTCAATTCTTCCATCATCTGTTGTAAATCGAATCTCAATACAGTCTGTGCTAAATGGTCAACAAGCAATTTGGAATGTAGGGGAAGGAGCATCCATACATATTCCTCTTCTTTGCGAAGACCAACAAGTTCAAGGGAAGAATCTTTCAGTGGAGTGAACTTCTCATGAAGAAAAAGAAATAAGGTTTGCAGTTCTTCTCTTGGGACTTGTATCCTTTTCGCCTTCTCAATGATCAACATATTTAATATATCAGGAAACTCAAATCCCTTTCTTACCGGTAGAAATGCTGTGCAGAAGGATAAGGTATATTCCGACAGAATGTTATACGAAGGTAATTCATCTGCACTGATTTCAATCTTAGTTGGATTTGGTGAAAAGAAATCGGATAGTTCATCCAGTGAATAGTCATCTTTCATCTCTTTGATTGTATCGATACGTGAGAGCATTTTTTCCCTGGGAAAGAACGTTTCCTGACCAGTGAAGCTGGATTTCTTAATAAACCAACTCTCCGGAATAATGTTCTTTCGCTTCCAACGGTAAAGCTGGCCATACGAAATTCCGGTCAGTTCCAATACTTCCTTCTTAGATATAAGATCTGCCTCCAATGAGGGATCACCTCTTCTCTGTAACAAAACATTGTTACGTTACTTGATGATTAGTTTAACAGAACAATGTTACGTTAGTAAAGATGAATTTGTAAAATTTTCAAAAAACATCTCACTCCAAACTATCCAATAAATGTTTAATTATGAGCATCTAGGGTACAAAACAAACAGAAATGTTTTACATAGTAAACATTAATAACCGTTGAGAGGGATGAAAGAATGGGAGACGATCGCCGTACGAAAGTGAATGAGAAAAGCAAGGATGAACAGCTTGAACAGTATCGCGTAGAGGACGAAGGTAAGCATCTTACAACCAATCAAGGATTGAAGGTATCAGAAGATGAATTTTCCTTGAAAGCGGGAGAACGCGGACCTACCTTAATGGAGGATTTCCACTTCCGTGAGAAGATGACTCACTTTGACCATGAGCGTATACCGGAGAGGATTGTCCATGCCCGGGGTTTTGCGGCACACGGAGAGTTCGAACTCTATGATTCCATGAAAGAATATACACGAGCTAAATTTCTTCAGGACACATCAACGAAAACCCCTGTCTTTGTTCGTTTTTCCACTGTGGCGGGATCTAAGGGGTCCGCAGAAACTGTGCGTGATGCACGTGGATTTGCTACGAAATTTTATACGGAAGAAGGCAATTATGATCTTGTAGGAAACAATATTCCTGTGTTCTTTATTCAAGATGCGATTAAATTCCCGGATCTTGTTCATGCTCTTAAACCGGAACCACATAATGAAATGCCTCAAGCAGCTTCTGCCCACGATACATTCTGGGATTTTGTAGCGAATAACCAGGAGTCCGCTCACATGGTCATGTGGGCAATGTCCGATCGGGCAATTCCACGCAGTCTCCGTATGATGGAAGGATTCGGTGTCCATACATTCCGACTGGTGAACGCTTCGGGGAAGGCCCATTTTGTGAAGTTCCACTGGAAGCCTGTATTGGGAACTCACTCTCTCGTTTGGGATGAGGCTCAGAAGATCAACGGGAAAGACCCGGATTTCCACCGCCGTGATTTGTATGAATCCATCGAAAATGGAGATTATCCAGAGTACGAGCTGGGAATTCAGCTCATTAAGGAAGAAGATGAGTTTAACTTTGACTTTGATGTTCTTGATCCTACCAAGCTATGGCCTGAAGAAGAAGTTCCTGTGAAAATCGTTGGGAAAATGACCTTGAATCGCAATGTAGACAATGTATTTGCAGAAACAGAGCAAGCGGCTTTCCATCCAGGATCCGTTGTTCCCGGAATTGATTTCTCTAATGATCCTTTACTACAAGGACGCTTATTCTCCTATACTGATACACAATTGATCCGACTCGGTGGACCTAACTTCCATGAGCTTCCGATTAACCGACCGGTGTGCCCATTCCATAATAATCAGCGTGATGGATATGGCCGTCAAACGATTAACAAGGGTCAGGTGAGCTACCATAACAACTCACTTGCTAAAAATACACCAGCCCCTGCGAGTCAGGAAGAAGGAGGCTACACTCATTACCAGGAGAAGATGGAAGGGCGTAAAGTCCGGGCAAGAAGTGAAAGCTTCAAAGATCACTTCTCACAGGCTACTCTTTTCTGGAACAGCATGAGTGAGCCCGAGAAGGAGCATATCATCCAAGCCTTCAGTTTCGAGCTTGGAAAAGTGAAGAGCAAATCGGTTCAACAGCAGGTAGTCGACATGTTTGCCAATGTAAGCCTGGATCTGGCAAAAGGCTTTGCAGAAGCGATAAGCGCGAAAGTTCCTAGCAGAGAAGGTTCAAAAGTAACCAAATCCTCTCCAGCCTTAAGCCAGGAAAATACGATCAAGAAACCTGCTACCCGTAAAGTAGGGGTCATCGTAGGAAACGGCTTTAAAGGGGAAGAGGTGAAAATGGTTCTATCGGCACTTAAAGAGGATGGCATCCAGCCGGAGATCATCAGTGACAAGCTGGGGATGAGAAAAGGGGATGACGGTACGGAGCTTGAAGTGGACCATACCTTCTTAACAGGGGAATCTGTATTGTTTGATAGCCTTTATGTAGTAGGTGGAGAGGATGTAGATAAAAAGTTCTCTCAAGATACGACCTACTTTGTCAAAGAAGCGTATTCTCACTTCAAACCGATCGGTGCTACGCATCAGGGCACCAACTGGCTGGAAGAAGCAGGTGTCAGCGGCTCAGGTGTGGTAACTGGGGAAGACATGAAGTCATTTGCGAAAGAATTCACAGTAGCCATCTCAGCACATCGTCATTGGGATCGCGAATTAGTATAAGATTTAATAGGCAGCAAGTGGAGTAATTCTCTCTCTACTAGTTGAGAAGTGCTAGATCTGATCATTCAGGTCTGGCATTTTTTATATAATGAAAAACCAAGCCAGTGTAAGTCAATTCCCACTTTTGCATCGTCCAAGTCAATCACTTGATTCACTTCGTTGCACCTACTATACTCTGCAATCAACAGGCCAATCAGCCACTGAAAATGAAAAAATTCCCATAAGCAAAAATCTTGAAAGTCAAAAAAGGTCAAAGTATACTATGTTTGTAAGGTCAAAGAAAGTCAAAGTCGAACTCAGCTTAAACGAATACTAAACACACTGACCTTATCCATAATACAATCTACAAAACTATTTATATAAAACACTACTGCAGGAGGTAATGTTTAATGAAATGCCAAGTATGTCAACACAATCAAGCAACAGTTGAAGTGTATAA
This sequence comes from uncultured Rossellomorea sp., assembly GCF_947488365.1. Taxonomy (NCBI): domain Bacteria; kingdom Bacillati; phylum Bacillota; class Bacilli; order Caryophanales; family Bacillaceae; genus Rossellomorea; species uncultured Rossellomorea sp. Next base: position 168,649 of record NZ_CANKZT010000006.1, read on the forward strand.
GCAAGTGAATGGTCATAAGTCCAGTATGAAGATGTGTTCAACTTGCTTTCAAAAGCAGCAAACGCCTTCTGGAATACATGGAGGATTTCCGTTTGATGAGTTGTTCAAAGGGATGAGCATGGGTGGAAACCAAAATCATGGCTTCCACAATCAGCAATCATCTCCTCAAACCCAAGGCGGAAATGGAGGAAATGGCGTTCTCGATCAGTTTGGACGCAATGTGACAGGAGCAGCCAAAGCTGGTTTGATTGACCCGGTTATCGGAAGGGACAAAGAAGTGGATCGCGTCATTGAAATTTTAAATCGCCGTAATAAGAATAACCCTGTACTCATCGGTGAGCCCGGCGTGGGTAAAACAGCTATCGCTGAAGGGTTGGCCCTTAAAATTGTAGAAGGTGATGTACCATCCAAGTTATTAAATAAAGAAGTGTATGTAATGGATGTTGCTTCACTAACTGCCGGTACAGGGGTTCGCGGTTCTTTTGAAGAACGTTTAAAAGCCATCATCAGCGAACTTCAGAATAGAAAGAACGTGATGTTATTTATTGATGAGATTCATCAATTAGTTGGGGCGGGTTCCGCAGAAGGCTCCATGGACGCAGGAAACATTCTAAAACCTGCTTTAGCCCGGGGTGAACTGCAAGTAATCGGGGCTACGACATTGAAGGAGTACCGCCAAATTGAAAAAGACGCAGCACTCGAGCGTCGTTTCCAGCCGGTCTTGGTCAATGAGCCGACAACTGAAGAAGCTATTGAGATCCTTAGAGGATTAAAAGATAAATATGAAAACTATCATGGAGTCAAGTTTACAGACGAGGCCATTGAGGCTTGTGTGAAACTATCCCATCGATATATTCAGGATCGATTCTTACCGGATAAGGCCATTGATTTAATGGATGAAGCAGGTTCTAAAGTCAATCTGCAGTCAGAGGGTAAAGACAAGACTGCCATCCTAAAAAAATTGAACGATGTAAGAGAGAAGAAGGATCTGGCAACAAAAGAAGAGAACTATGAACAAGCTGCCATCCTTCGCGATCAAGAAGCAGAATTAGAAAGACAAATTAGTGAAGGTGGGTCAGACTCTAAAGCATTTGTAGAAAGAGAACTGATTCAGACGATCGTTGAATCGAAAACGGGTATTCCTGTTGGGAAGCTGCAAAGTGATGATCGAAAACGAATGAAAGCACTGGAAGAAAACCTGGCGGGTAAAGTAATCGGACAGGAAGAAGCAGTGAGAAAAGTAGCGAAAGCGATCCGCCGCAGCCGTGCAGGATTGAAGGCGAAGCATCGTCCAATTGGTACTTTCCTCTTTGTAGGACCAACAGGTGTAGGTAAAACAGAATTAACGAAAACACTGGCAGAAGAGTTATTCGGCTCTAAAGATTCCATGCTTCGATTAGATATGAGTGAGTTTATGGAGAAACACTCAGTATCTAAACTGATCGGTTCACCTCCAGGCTATGTAGGTCATGAGGAGTCAGGTCAATTGACTGAAAAGGTAAGAAGGAACCCTTATTCAATCATTCTCCTGGATGAAATTGAGAAAGCACATCCGGATGTTCAGCATATGTTCCTGCAAATTCTTGAAGATGGACGTCTCACCGACAGTCAAGGTAGAACGGTCAGCTTTAAAGAGACTGTGATCATCATGACAAGTAACGCAGGTGTGACGGACAAGAAGGAAGCAGTGGTCGGTTTTAACACAGGCGGCACAGATGCGATTAAAGAAACGAATATTCTGCAATCACTCGGTGCCTACTTTAAGCCGGAGTTCCTGAACCGTTTTGACAGCATCATTGAATTTGAATCTCTTGACAAAGGAGAGCTTCTTCAAATTCTTGACCTTATGCTTGACGAGTTGAAGGTTGAACTAAAAGAGCAGGGGATTACTGTCACCATCGACGAAGATGCGAAGAGTAAACTCGTTGAACTGGGATATCATCCTGAATTCGGTGCACGCCCATTACGTCGTGTGATCCAGGAAAGAGTGGAAGATAAAATCGCTGACTTACTTCTTGATGAAGATGGCATAACCAACGTAGTCATTTCACTTGAAAACGATGAGATCATCGTCAAATAAGAAAAGAAGCATCCTTTTGGGTGCTTCTTTTTCTATTCTTTCCTCTTCAAAAAAGTGATATATACTGCCATAGCTAAATAAACTCCTAAAACTAAGACAATAAATACAGGGGTCGAAAAGGAAGTCATAAAAACACCCTCACTTTAGATCTTGTAAAGACGGATGGAAAACGAGTAATAAAATCGCGATTATAGGTACGGAAATAATGATGGCAAGTAACGGTCTTTTATGGTGCAATCCTAAGATTGTAAACATGATGACATTAAAAAGTGCAGACCATCCTAAATTCCAGCCATTTTCATAAAGGAACAGTCCTTTTTTATGAAAAAGGTATTCCAATAACGTGAAGTAAGCAATCCAGCAGGCAAGATACAGCCATTTCTTTTTTCTATATGGAAAATAACGAAGAAAGATCATGATGACGACAGGAATGATAAAAAAAGTGAAAACGAGATCAATAAACGTATGATTAAGCCAATCGACCGTCACAGCTTTATATTCCCAAAGTGTATGGTTATAAAAGAGCACGTTATAGGAGAGATTGCAAATAATATAATATTGAACCGTTGGATAATACTCCCTCCAGCGTTTCCAATCAACAAAAAGCTTGGCGAAAATAAGATAAACAACCACTACCAGAATTAGATACATATTGAGTACAATCCTTGTTTTTGTTACTCAGTATGGACTTATCGGAGGTGGAATAGACCTTCTGAATAGATAAAGTGCCTGATTCTCATTGAATCAGGCACTTTAATAGGGTTGTTTTATTCCTTTTCTGCCAGTACTCTATCAATCGCCTGGGCAACACCATGATCTGTATGGAGGCCAGTGACCCAGTCAGCGGCTTCCTTCACGGCTTCCTGTGCGTTCCCCATCGCCACTCCGAATCCGGCTTCACGAATCATGGCTATATCATTCATACTGTCCCCGACCGCCATGACTTGATCCATGGAAAGGTCCAGCCATTTGCAGACCTTGACCAAAGCTGCGGCCTTATTGACCCCTGCAGGATTGATTTCAATATTCGTCGGCGAAGAATTGGTGATTTCCAGTGCTTCATTTTTCACCAGCTCGTCCATCATGACTTTGCGGACGTCATCATCCTGAATATCGAATCCAAACTTCAGCCAGTTATAGGTATCGATTTCCTGATCAAAAGGCTTATTCGTATTGAATAGTCCTTGGGAAGTGGAAGACCAGAAGTATACATCATGCTCTTCTTTTAATTTCCAAAGCTGTTTCACAAGATCAAGATCAAGTGGGATACTGTCTACTAGATTGTATTCATGATCGTAAATTTCCCCGCCATTTACAGTCACCAGATAAGATGAACGGCCAAGCTCATCTGAAATATCCCGGCATGTGAAAAGGGAGCGGCCAGTACTTAATACCACATGAATCCCTTTCTCCTTCGCACGCTGAATGGCTTGTGCGTTTTCAGGAGATACCTCTCCTTCGTGATTTACGAGTGTTCCATCCATATCCAGGGCAATTAATTTAATATCCATCATACCTATCACGTCCTTTAATTCATTCATCTCCAGTGTAATATAATTGGAGCAAATCTTCTAGGGAGCCGACTTAGTGAAGGTATTATTTCCTAAGTACTGTACTTCATATTACAATAGAAAAGAGTATCTATTTGAGAGGGAGAGAACAATGGAGTCTACATATGAAAAGGGTAAGTGGAAGCAGCTTATTACTTTAATAAAGGAAACCGATCCACCGAAAACCCTGTTTGGCATTTCTTTATTCTTGAGCCTACTTACAACGATTGCGGGACTTGCTATACCTTTATTAACAAGTAAGTTGATCGATGACTTCAGTTTAGATTCGTTAAGCAAAGGGGTCATCATAGGCATGATCGCTGCCTTTTTTGTTCAAGCGATTGCGGGAGGTGTGTCTGTTTACATATTGGCGAGGGTCGGGCAGCACGTGATCGCTTCCTTGAGAGAGAAGCTTTGGAGAAAATTACTGGTTCTACCCGTTCCTTATTATGATTCGCATGAAACGGGTGACTCGGTCAGCCGTATGACCAGTGATACGGGAGTGATCAAAAACTTGATCACCGAGCATCTGACAGGCTTTATTACAGGGATCATTTCTGTAATAGGTGCCATCATCGTGCTGTTTTATTTAGATTGGCCTCTTACCTTGGTGATGTTTTCAATCATTCCACTATCATTATTATTTCTTATCCCGATAGGCAAAAAGATGGCTGATATCTCAAGGGGATTGCAAACCGAGACTGCAAGTTTCTCGGCTATCTTAACGAGAGTCCTTTCGGAAATCCGTCTCGTGAAGTCATCCAATGCGGAGGGGATTGAATTTCAAAAAGGTCAAACAGGAATCAAGAAGCTTTATGTCCTCGGATTAAAAGAAGGGATCATACAAGCGTTAATGTCGCCGGTCGTTTCTTCTTTAATTATCATCGTTCTTGTCCTAATCATTGGGTTCGGTGGTATTCGAGTGACTTCTGGGGCCATGACGGCCGGGGAGCTTGTTGCTTTCTTTATCTACCTCTTTCAGATTATCATGCCGATCACCCAGATCATCGTGTTTGTAACTCAATTCCAGAAAACTGTGGGAGCAACAGAGAAAGTGTTATCGATTCTCAATTTAGAGGAAGAAAACCTTGAGGATGGAAGGTCCGTTCCTCAAACAGATCGTGCCCTGGTTCTTAATGGCGTGACGTTTGGGTATGAAGAGGGGGAGAAGGTGTTAAAGGATGTGACGATAAGGGCTGAAAAAGGGAAAGTTACGGCCATCGTAGGTCCGAGTGGAAGTGGGAAAACGACACTTTTTTCATTGATAGAGCAGTTCTATAAGCCCCAGCAAGGAGCCATTCTCTTGGGGGAAGATACAATCAGCTCATACTCGCTAAAATCATGGCGGGAACTTCTTGGCTACGTCTCCCAGGATAGTCCGGTCTATTCAGGCACAATAGGGGACAATATCTCTTACGGGCTCGATGGGGATATATCAGAGGAAAAGATGATTGCCGCTTCAAAAATGGCCTATGCCCATGAATTTATTAAGGAACTCCCTAACGGTTATCAAACAGAAGTAGGAGAAAGAGGAATCAAGCTTTCAGGAGGACAGCGACAACGACTTGCCATCGCAAGAGCCCTATTGAGGGATCCTGATATCCTCATGCTGGATGAAGCCACTTCAAGCCTGGATAGTCAATCAGAAATTGTCGTTCAGGAAGCCCTAAAGAACTTAATGAAGGGACGAACCACCCTCGTGATTGCCCATCGCTTATCCACCATCGTGGATGCCGATCAAATTGTCTTTTTAGAAAAAGGAAAGGTGACCGGAGTGGGGACACATGAGGAATTGTTTACTTCCCATGCTTTATACCGCGACTTTGCGAGACAGCAGTTAAGGGTAGGGGAGCATCCTGATGCAGGAAGTAAATTAACATGAAACCTTTTACTGAACGAGTTGTAAAAATCATACAGAGCATCCCTTCTGGAAAAGTGATGACGTACGGTCAAATAGCTTCATTTGCAGGCAGTCCAAGAGCTGCCAGGCAGATCGTACGGATTCTTCATTCCATGAGTGAAAAGTATAAACTTCCCTGGCACCGGGTTTTGAATAGCAAGGGGGAAATTGGATTCGGGGATGAAGAGCAAGCGATGACCCAAAGGCTATGTTTGGAAGCTGAAGGGGTTCATTTCATAGGGAAGAATCGGATCAGGTTAGAGGAGTATCGGTATGAGCCCGAACCGGAGTGGGACATTTAATGATAAGGGTGATCAATTCCAATAATTTCAAAATGACGCATAAATTACTCCTCACCTCAAAATTGCATAGCTAAAAAGTTAATTTCTATTGGTTCAGGCTAACGGTACCGGCCGATTCCATTGTGGCATCTCTATGTCAAAATCTTAACCAGGCTTCAATCAAGAAAGCCGAAAACAATGACAAATAAAGATGTAAGGGCTGTGAATCCAATGATCACGTATCCGATGATCCGGATTCCCAATGGCAGACTCCCCATTTCGGGTTTACTCATGGAGGCTCCTTCGATTTTTGACAAATGGTCAGTTACATCATTAAACGGTTTTTTAGGATTTGTCATGGTATCCCTCCTTTCTATATTTTACCATAAAAAAGGTAACCTAAATTCAAGGTTACCTTTTTTTATTAATTCAGCTGTCCATTCCTAAGTCTCTTCAGCCAACGTTTTTGTCGGAAGCTGATAAACAAATAACCAACTAAACTTAATCCAGATACGACGAAACTACCTTGCCAAATGAAATCCACGTCGAATCCCATTCCTGTGAAGGCGCCAACACCACTGAAGAGTAGAAGGATGAAAGCCTGCTTCTTCTGGTTTTCAAATACCACAAATTGAAACTCATTTTGCTGATGATGATCCTTTTGCTCGAGTGCTTTTTCCGGTACGTCCAGGAGCTGACGGACTTTTTGCACCGTTTGAAACAAGGGCTGAGCACTTATCCATTTCATGAGAAGCTCCCACTTGTTTGTGTTACTATCCTTTATCCAATCCATGAAGGCGGGTTTGACGACATCGAGGGTTTCCTCATCGGGACTCAATGTATGGACAAGTCCTTCTATGGTTGCAAAAGACCGACCTAAAAAGATAAACCGGGTAGGCACTTGTACAGGTAATGATTTCACCATATCATTTATTTCTTTCTTCACGGTTAGCAGATCCATCTGTTTGAACTGCTCCATATCGAGTGTGACAAACTCCTTTAGTACGGGTTCTATCGTTTTCGGACTTGCATCAGGAAGCAAGAACCCTAATTGAGCCAGCGCTTCTGCTGCTTTCCGGAAATTTTTTAGTAGGATTCCTTCCAGAAGATCTTGAAAGTGAGTGGAATCTCTCTTCGAAATTTCCCCGATCATTCCGTAATCAAGGAGAACGAAGGTACCATCCGGTTGAAGCAGTATATTCCCTGCATGTGGGTCGGCATGGAAGATTCCTGGCTCGAGCCATTGGGGAATGAAGAGGCGAAACAATTCCTGAGCTAACTTCTGACCGTCCAATCCATACGACTCAAATGCTTTTCGGTCATTCAATCGAACGCCATCCACCCACTCCATCACCAATACTTTATCTGTACAAAGTTCAGGGTACATAGCAGGAATCTTCACGTTAGGATGGTCCTTGAACCGCTGCTTAAATGAAATGGCCGTGTTCATTTCCTTTGAAAAGTCGAGCTCTTGCTCGATGACCAGCTTCAATTCCTGATAAAGCATTTTGAAATCAATGAACCCTTTTGGAACAGGTGCGAAATGTCTGGCAAACCAAATAATGATGGCAAGGGAGCGGAAATCCGTCTTCACCAGGGAAGGAATCTCAGGGCGCTGCACCTTGATAGCTGCTTGCTTACCATCTGACAGCGTCGCCTTATATACTTCTCCTATAGAAGCTGATGCAACAGCTTCCTGGTCGATGGCCTGAACCTTAGTAGTCACTGAGCTGTCCCATTCACGTTCCAGAACCCTTTCAATCTCCTCCCATGGTGAAGGAGGAACGTGATCGACCAGATCCTGTATTTGATTAATAAATCCTCTCGGCAGTAAATCCTCACGTATACTGAGGAGCTGTCCAACCTTGATCAAAACACCATTTAATTCAAATAAGGTCTCTTTAAACTCTTTTCCTATCTTTTCCCAAAGCTTATCTTTCTCCGATTGGGACTTACCGCGAAGACGGTACCAATAGACTCTTACTACGATGGAAAGAGCCAGTGATAGTACCTTCCACATTCTCCAAAACTTCTTCTCTGACTTCATCGTTTCATCCCCCGTAACTGGACTATCTCTATCTATTATGTAATACGGATAAAAAAGAAGAAAGTTTCTCTAACTTATAATCAAAATATTACATTTTTTTCATTCGATTTTTATGGTATTTTGACACCTTTGTGAACTGCTTAAAAGCCTATTGCAATAAGGAGGGAGAAGAGGTATATTATAAGTGTAAAGGGAATGTGAAAAATTTCACAAACAAAACAACTATCAAATCGAAACCATCACAAACTTTGATCAACTGTTTTTTTAATCACACTTGTGAAATATTTCACAATATACATCCAAAAGGAGATGATCCATCATGAGATGGTGGGAAAATCAAAAGGTGAGCATGGTTTGGACAGTGATTAGAATTTGGTTGGGCGTTCAGTGGCTGGAAGCGGGTTGGCACAAAGTGAATGATGGTTTTGATGCAACCGGCTTCTTGCAAGGAGCATTGGCTAAGGCGACGGGAGATCATCCAGCCGTTCAAGGGTGGTACGCAGAATTTCTAAAAGGGTTCGCTATTCCCAATGTAGATTTATTCAACATCTTGATTCCTTGGGGAGAAGTGCTGGTGGGAGCTGGTTTGATTGTCGGATTCATGACAATACCTGCACTAGTCGCAGGAGCATTCATGAACTTAAATTTCTTATTGGCGGGTACAGTGAGCACGAATCCAGTTCTCTACACAGTTGCCATCATACTTCTATTTGCCGGCAGAGGGGCTTTCTGTTGGGGAGCTGACCGATGGGTGTTACCATACCTGAAACATATGGTTCTTCCTAAACAGCATAAAAAGCCGATCGTGGTATGATAGTACGTTTAATTAAAACCACCCATGATGGTTTCTCATGGGTGGTTTCTTAATGAATTCCTCAGAACCTATCTTTTTTTACCTACAGGGAGTGCACTATTGGTTTTTCTTCACTCGTGCACGCTGGTTGGCAGCATTGGCGCGAGCTTGTGCTTCCATATCAGCCTGGTCGGCAAGTTCACGTGAGAACTCTTCGTCAACACCGTCAGATTTGAGCTGAGCGGGTGTTTGTGGCAAGCTGTTTTTGTTTCCTCGTTTACTATTTCCGCGTGATCTGCCCAATATGAACATCCCCTTTTCAGTTGGTTAAAAAAATAAAGGTACAGACTAAGGAGTCTGTACCTTTATTCTTCTTCAAAGTAAGGGTTTTTAGTTAGGTAATAATTGTCTATCTATGGGCTTTGGAGCTGAAGCCGCCTGCACGATCAGCTGCTTTGAATTCTCGTGAATACGTTACTTCCTGGGCACTGGATAGAACCGATTTGTTTTTGTCTTTCTTTTTCTTATTATCCATTCGTATGTACATCCCTTCTTTTCAAGATTACTTCTATTTTTGCCTTGAAAAGAAGGGGGCATACCTGTGTTTTAATGATAAATGTCAATCAAGGCACTTTTTAATTCAGGGTATTCAAATTGAAAACCGTTTTCTGAAAGGACACTCGGAAGTACTTTTTGGCCTTCTAGCACTAAGGCGCTCATTTCACCCATTGCTACTTTTAAAGCAAGGGAAGGGACAGGAATCCAGTGTGGCCTGCCAAGCACGGCCCCGAGTGTTTTCCCGAATTCTTTCATGGTAACGGGAGAGGGTGCTGTCACATTCACCGGTCCAGAGATGGATTGTGTTTTAACAATGAAATGCACCGCTCTTGCAATGTCTTTAATATGGACCCACGACATCCATTGGTCACCGGACCCAACCGTTCCTCCCACAAACATTTTATAAGGAAGAGCGATACGAGGGAGGGCGCCTTCCTCCTCTCCCAGTATAATTCCGAAACGAGCATATGCAACCCGGATATCCAACTGATTCGCCTTGCTCGCTTCTTTTTCCCATATTTGAACGGTTTCTCCTAAAAAGTTGTCTGCCGTTTCCGTTGACGCTTCCGTATACGTATTCGTTTTTGAAGAAGGATAGTAGCCGATTGCACTTGCGTTAATAAGACACGCGGGTTTCTCTTTCAGTGCCTTAATAATGTTCATTACCTCTTGAGTCGAGTTGATTCGGCTATTGATGATTCGTTTTTTACGCTCATCCGTCCAGCGGCCGCTGTTGATGGATTCCCCTGCAAGGTTAATGAAGGCTTGGATTCCTTCGAGCGCATCTTCAGGTTTCGCACCGTCGGACAGCCATTTTACGTAGGTAACACCTGAACGATTGTCGTATTTATCCGGGTTCCGGGTAAGTATCATTACTTCGTGATGGTGTTCGAGAAGTTCATCCGTCAAAGCCTGACCGACAAAACCCGTACCACCTGTTATAGCGATCTTCATCATCATCCCTCCAATATACATATTATTTTACCTATCTACAGAATAAAAAACATATGCTGAATGTGTTAGGATTACTATGAGGTGGAAAAAATGGGTAAGATTACGAAAATAACGAAGCAAGTAAAGAACGATGAGCGTTACAATTTATTTATAGATGGAAAATATTCTTTCAGTGTCGATGAAGCAGTATTGGCGAAGTTCCAGCTCAGAAAAGGATTGGAAGTCGATGAGCTTGAAATCTCCGAGCTACAGTACGAAGACGATGTGAAAAAAGCATTCAATAAAGCCATTCAGTATTTAGCCTATCGAATGCGTACGGAAAAAGAAATTAGGGACCATTTACAAGAAGGTGATCCTGAAGATGGCGTCATACAGGAAGTGATTCATAAATTAAATGATATTAAATACATCAATGATTTAGAATTCGCCCACGCTTTTGTCGGGACCCACATGAATACCTCTGATAAGGGTCCGACATGGATCCGCGGGGAATTAAGAAGAAAAGGGGTGGATGACCCTTATATCGAAGAGGCCCTTGCTGTATTTACCGAAGAGAAGCAGGTAGACAAGGCGGTCGGACTAACCGAAAAACTTCTTCAAAAGTACCGGAAAGATTCCAAAATGATCGCCAGGCAAAAAATTGAACAAAACCTGATGCGAAAAGGTTATCCTGGTTCTGTCATGAAAATTGTCTGGGAGACAGTGGAATCTGATCGTGATGACGATGAAAAATGGGATGCCGTCTATCACCAAGGGCTAAAGGCTCATAGAAAACTTAGTTCTAAATATGATGGATATGAGTATGTCCAAAAAATGAAACAAACGCTATATAGAAAAGGTTTTTCAATGGAGGACATTGAAAGACTTTTAGAAGAGTTAAAAGAAAATGAAGAATGATCTTTGGTTTTCAAGATAGAGTGAACTACAAGGGGGAAGCCTGGTGGAGATTTTCACGATACTATTTGCTTGTTTAACACTGTTGCTGCTAATCGGTACGACTAAAAAATTTAAGCTATATGCAGGTGGATTAGTGGTGGGGGCAGCCATTCTATTTATTATTGGTGAAATCATCATTAAAGTCCAAACTGGCTTCTATTCACTGGGGAAACAAGAGTGGTATAACCTAGGATACGCCGAAACCATGGGGAAATGGGTGATGCCATTTTTTATTTTGGGTTTGACGATCTTCTTCATCCTCGTGAACACCCGGATGATTCAGCAGTTTCTAAAAAGAAAAGACGGTATCCGCTGGGTTTGGATGGCATTTTTAGTGGTTATTGATGCATTCGCTGTATTTTTAGTGCCAGTGTTATTATTTATCGTGGCCTTTATATTCTTCCCCTTTGCTCCATAAATGAGAAGGCAGTCTTCGTTGAGGGAAGGCTGCCTTTTGAGGCTTATTTTTTTGATTCAATGACGATTTCGTCTTTTTCTTTGTATTCATTCACAATCAATTCAGCTACTTCTTTAGGGGAGCGAAGCCTTGATGGATCACTGATATGATCACTGTTCTCCCAAAATGGAGTATTCATCCCACCCATATACGCATTCACGATGCGAAGATTTGAATCCTCGTACTCCTTCTGTAAACTTTCACCAAATCCTCTCAGAGCAAACTTACTCGCTACATACAATGATTCGTTCTTTTTACCTCTAAGGCCAGCTGTTGAAATAATGTTAATGATGGTGCTATTTTGGGCCAGTTGATTTAGCAGTGCCTTGGTAAGTCGAATGGGACCCAGTGCATTCGTTTCAAACATGCTTACTAATTCCTCATCGTCCGTATCCTTGAAGGGGCCGAAATAACCTATCCCTGCGTTATGTATGAGTAGTTCTACATGTTGGCCCTGGAGGTGAGTTTCACTGAATTGTTGAATGGCACCAGTTGAACGTATATCCAACGTGGCAAAAGAAACCTTTCCGCCTATGCTTTCGATTTCTGCTGCCGCTTCGTTTAAGCGGTCTTCCGTTCGTCCAAGAAGGAAGATATGATATCCTTGCTGGCTAAGAAGTTTTCCTAATTCTTTTCCGAGGCCCGAGCCTCCTCCTGTGATGATGGCTGTTTTCATGAAGGTAACATCCTTTCTCGTGAATGTGGTTAGATGATTGTCCGAAGTGCTTGTCGGGTCTACCGAGCCGTCTCCGCTTTTCTTATTGTCCAGCTCCAGCGGCTAGCCCCTCGAGGTCATAAGCCGCGATGGCCAAAAAGGCAAAGAACGCCTTTTCAGCCATCCCGTCTTATGCTTGTCGGGGCTGACCAAGCCGCTTCCGCTTTTCTTATTGTCCAGCTACGACTCCTAGCCCCTCGAGATCACTTTTTAAAAATCCCATAAGGCAAAGAGCGCCTTTTGGGATTTTCCAAAAGTGCTTGTCGGGTCTACCCAGTCGTCTCCGCTTTTCTTATTGTATCATTTTCTCTATACTACTATTAGTAGAGGTGATGAAGATGGAACAAGAGAGAAGATATAGTGAGATGACGGAGCATGAGTTAAAGCAGGAAATTGCTTCGTTGAAGGAAAAGGCAAGAAAGGCTGAACAGCTGGGGATTGTGAATGAGTTTGCCGTATTGGAGCGAAAGGCTCTTATGGCCCAGGCTTATTTAATGGATCCTGACAGCTACAAGCCTGGTGGAATCTACGCGATAGAAGGAGATCCCGGTACATATTTCAGAGTGGACTACTTAAACGGGGTATTCGCTTGGGGATATCGCTTGGGTGGCGATGGAAAAGAAGAGGCTTTGCCTATCTCCCTTTTAGCTGGAGAAAAGAAATAATGAAGAGGTCCGTCATAGGGACGGACCTCGGAAGCAGTCTAGGAACGCTTGCGTGTCTGGTTCTCTAGAATGATTAAGTCTTGAGTTTGTGTGGTTTGTCCATTAGCTTGGGAATGGGCATGCTTTGGATTGTAGAATGCCTTGTTAAATGGACTACTGTACTTATTTCGGTAGAAGTTGTTTTTCATGTTTGCCATCGTGACTACCCCCTAAACAAATTTCACTTCATTAAAGTGAGTCGTGATCTCTTTCTCCAGAAGCTTTCATACGTTCTTGAGGATGGGTATTGATGGTGCCGTTAGCCCTTTTAGATGCAAATTCCGCTTTAGCTCTCGGTTCACCTTCGAATTTATTGTTATTCATGTTAGGGAACCCTGTCGTTTTATTTCGCATAATGTGCCTCCTAAAAGGTGAAATGTACTTACTCATACCGTGAAGAAGCAAAGATTCACAACTAAGCTTAACCACGTACTAATAGTATGGGTGAAATGGTGTACATTATCATAAAAGCGGGAACTAAATATATGGAAAAGGAGGAGACAAAATGGAGTCAACATTCCACGAATTAACACAATTGTTAATTGAAAAAAATAACAAGCTATCTTATGAAAAAGCGAGAACCTGGATTGAACTTGTCTGGGAGGATTTCGAAGCAACATACGCAAAAGCAGGTTACGATTATAAAGGGAAAGCAGTAACGGAGAAAGTCGTTCGCCAATGGGTCAATACGTACGGGGAACAGATCCATGAATTTGCTGCACAAAACCCTAAATACAAACACCTGATCGACGATAAAGAAGATGGCGATTTAGTACACTAAAGTGATGAGGGACGGACCTTGAAAAGGTCCGTCCCTCACTGCTTTAATCGATTAAAATGTCGATGTCGACTTTTGAGCGGAGTTTTTCTTCGCTGAAGACCCATCCTGTGTAGGAGCTGACGATGTTCAGGTCTTTGTCGAGCTGGACCAGGGCGACAAATGGATAGTGTCCATTATTTCTGTAGCGAAGATCGATAAAGCGTACTTCAAAGTGATCGTCGTATTCGTCCAATTCCCAGCGGAAAACCGGTGAAAAGGAAAGAAAGGCTGCAAGATTTTTATCTTTTTTAGCAGCATTGATCACTGGATTTTCAGGTATCGGTATCCGTTCAAATTTATCAAAAATCGTAATCGACCGTCTAAATGCCCTTGCGACATAATAATGCTCCTTCGTCACGATGGCTAATCGCCATTGGAAAAATCGGATGGTCGGCGAAACGATGATTTTCTCCGCTTTCGGAATTCTTCGCTTCACCGCATTTTTCACGGCTTTTTGAACCTGGAATCTCAATACATAATAAGCAAAAATCACAATGTACATGACCAAAAAGGTTTTTCCCGGTGGTAATCCAAAGCCCCAAAGGATCAATCCCCCAATATGAATCCCGAAAATAATCGGGTCAAACGTGTTAATGACCCCTAAAGCGACCCATTTCGACGAAATCGGCCTGATTGCCTGGGTCCCATAGGCGTTGAAAATGTCGACAAATACATGAAGGAATACGGCCACAAATGTCCAAATCCATAAATGAAGCAAATCTGCCCCCGGGAAAAATGGATAAAGACAAGCGACGATTAAAAGCGGCCATAGAGCAACGGCTGGAATGCTATGGGTGATGCCTCGGTGATGACGTATATAAACAGCATTATTGCGTAATTTCAAAACGGTATCAATGTCTGGTATTTGAGAGCCGATGACTGCTGCAACTAACACACTTTGAGAAGTGGCTGCACTTTCAGCAACAACGGGATCCAGGGTGGCTAAGCCCCCAAGAGCGAAACCCATGACAATATGAGTGCCTGTATCCAAAAAAAGTCCTCCCTTGGCTCATTTTCATCTGTTTTCTTTATGACTTGTATTCATTTTTGAACATGATATGGTTAAAAGGAGTTTATTTCAATGAAAAACACTTTACACATTTACTTAGAATATGAAATAAAACAAAATTTTCAACCTCAATATAAGCAGATTATGAATAATATTGTAGAGACATTACCACAATACGACGCCTTTAATATCCAATGGGAAAAGTCTGAAGCCGACTCTAATCGTTACATCGAACGGTTTATTGTGCCCACGGAATCCCATTTCCATGTTTTGAAACGTTTACGAACTTCCCGTCGTCATTTATTATTTGGATTATTGGACGAATGTATTTGTGGAGGGTTAAAAGAAATAAACCTTGTTGGATTAAAAACACAGCTTTAATTATTTATTCCCTATTCAACGTAACATTTAACATCCTGGAGGTACAAAATTGACTGAAGAACCATTGAAACATTTACAAACCATTAACCGTGAGGAATTCCAGAAAGATTTAATCTCATGGTTTTCAAGAGAACAGCGAGATCTGCCGTGGAGGAAGGATCAAGATCCCTACAAAGTGTGGGTGTCCGAAATCATGCTTCAGCAAACGAGGGTGGATACGGTCATACCTTATTTTAACCGATTCATCGAAAAATTTCCTACCATAGATGCTCTTGCAATTGCAGACGAAGAAGATGTCCTGAAAGCATGGGAAGGACTCGGCTATTACTCGAGAGTCAGGAATCTCCAATCCGCTGTAAAAGAAGTGAACGAAAAGTATGATGGTATCGTCCCTGATACTCCGAAAGAGATTTCGTCTTTAAAAGGAGTGGGCCCATACACAGCGGGAGCGATCTTGAGTATTGCCTATGGCAAACCGGAGCCTGCTGTCGACGGAAATGTCATGAGGGTATTTTCACGTATCCTGTCCATCTGGCTGGATATTGCCAAACCTGCTTCACGAAAAGTGTTTGAAGAAGCCGTCAGAAATTTGATTTCTGAAGAGAACCCATCCTATTTCAATCAGGCATTGATGGAACTTGGTGCCCTGATTTGTACTCCGACTTCACCATCCTGCTTACTATGTCCTGTTCGGGAGCACTGCCAGGCATTTGAAGAAGGGGTTCAAACTGAGCTTCCGATCAAATCGAAGAAGAAATCTGCCCGTAAATTGAATATGGCGGCAGCTGTTTTGTTTACGGAAGATGATCGAGTCGTTATTCATAAACGTCCAAATAAAGGTCTGCTTGCGAATTTATGGGAATTCCCTAATTTTGAAGTGGGAAATTCAAGCGGCGGTCGAAAGCAATTGGTTGATTTCATGGAGGAAGAATACAAGGTAGATTGCTCTTTGAAAGCAGGGGTTGTCACGAAAATCCAGCATATATTCTCTCACATAGTGTGGGACATTGAAGTATATGTTGGTTCTATCGACAGCGCTACTCTTGATGCCAGCGACCTGATTGCCGTTACGACTGAAGAATTAGAGAAATATGCCTTCCCCGTTTCCCATCAGAAAATTTGGAAGGAAACTGGAGCAGGAATACTGCAAAAATAAAAAAGAGCAGCCGTGATGGTTGCTCTTTATATAATCATTTCAATCGTAACTAACCTTCGTGCCATGAGTATAATCTGCTTCACCCCGCTTCAATCCACCGCGGTTTTCAATTTCCTCAATAATTTCTCGGTGAATCGATTGTCCTTCTGCGTTCAAATAGGGTACTATTTGTTGTAGTGAATGATGAAAGAAAGCAAGCTCGCTTTTCTCCCATTCATTTTTTGGAATCATTGAAAGCTCTGTCATATCTCTGCCTACATACATAACTCATTCCTCCATTTAACTGACATGCTCTTATTAGTGTGCATGTTAAAGACATGGTTATGCCTTACACCAAATGGAAAATGAAATTGAAAGGATGATCAACATGAGTCAAAAAGTAGCATTAGTCACAGGTAGCAGCCGCGGACTTGGACGGGAAATCGCAATTCAACTAGCTGAAAAAGGATACGATATCGTCGTTAATTACGCACGAAGCAAAAAAGGTGCACTTGAAACGGCTGAACAGGTGGAAAAGTTGGGACGAAAAGCATTTGTCGTACGGGCGAATGTAGGGGACGTCGATAAAATCAAATCGATGTTCGAACAGATCAAAGAAGAGTTCGGCCGTTTGGATGTTTTGGTTAGTAATGCAGCATCAGGGGTTCTTCGTCCAGTCATGGAGCTTGAAGAATCTCATTGGGATTGGACGATGAACATTAACAGCAAGGCATTACTATTCTGTGCCCAGGAAGCAGCAAAGTTAATGGATAAGGGCGGACGCATCGTAAGCATAAGCTCATTGGGATCCATCCGTTATTTAGACAATTACACAACTGTGGGAGTATCTAAAGCTGCCGTTGAAGCATTAACGCGTTATCTTGCCGTTGAGCTTGCACCACGTGACATTATCGTAAATGCAGTTTCCGGTGGTGCGATCGATACAGATGCACTCAAGCATTTCCCTAATCGTGAAGAGCTCCTGGAAGATGCCCGCAGTAAAACACCTGCAGGACGAATGGTGGAAATTGATGATCTTGTGAAGTCTGTCATGTTCCTCGTTTCGGACGATTCTTCCATGATCAGAGGACAAACCATCATCGTCGATGGCGGTCGTTCACTACTCGTTTAGTGGAATGTTTTTCCTGAAAAAAATCGAATAGTGAAATCCACGCTTGGTTATCTTAATAAGCGTGGAGGTGATTACAATGGCAAAACAACCAAACAAAACTCAAGCTGGTACAAGCGTTCAACATGTTAAGCAACAAAACGCTCAAGCTGGTGCAACTCAGCAACAACAATACGGTACTGAGTTCGCTTCAGAAACAACAGCAGCTCAACATGTGAAACAACAAAACCAACAAGCAGAAGCTAACAAAGCGAAAGCTTCTGGTAAATACGGTCAACAACAATAATTGAATTGTTCTTGACGGAGAAAGCACCCAATTGATTGGGTGCTTTTTCGTATTTTTACATATAATGGAATTCGGACGCCCGCACACACTCAGATCCACATCGACAAAACTGGTGGCATTGTGACAGAAGTTGTCAAAGGGTTTGGGGTTGGAAAGGAGAATGTTTTAGGAGAGCTTGTTTAGAGGAGTTGGTTGGAGTGATACAGCATCGATTTAATGAGTTGGTTTCAGAGCAGTTAGAAACGATGGATAAGTTGTTATATCTTCAGTCGGAGATAGAACGGTGTCAGGATCTGGAAAAGGAATTACTTCAGCTTCAAGAGATGACGAAGGTTGAATCTATAAAGAGAGAGATTGCGTCAAAAAAGAAGGAACTTAAAGAGATTCAAAAAATGTTTCAACGGCAAACCGATGATGTGATTCGTTCATATCAAAAGGAACAAAACAGTGTGACAACGTAAAAAGCAACTTTAAACGTAAGTGGAAACGAGATATGTTTCACGAATAAACCTTTCACCCAAATGCGGGTCAAGTAAAAGGCAGCTCTCCCAATTTATAATAAAAACCCATTTTTGAACCGAAATCGGGCGATTCTTAAAGGATATTTTCTTTAAGGATAGCCCTTTTGTTTTAAATTTTCTGAGGAAACGTTATAATGATAGAATAGATAAGTATATATAAGGGTAATTATGAAATGAAAGAAGGGGATACGATGGCGGTTCCCACAGAAGGAAAATCTGTACAAATACATAGCTTTAAGCATGATGGCAACATTCACCGGATATGGAATGAGACGACGATCCTGAAAGGAACAAGCAATCAGATTATCGGTGGAAATGATCGAACGATGGTGACGGAATCCGACGGAAGAACGTGGATGACCCGTGAACCGGCAATATGCTATTTCCATTCAGAGCTATGGTTTAACATTATTTGTATGATTCGTGAGGACGGTATTTATTATTATTGTAATTTAAGTTCACCATTTGTATATGATCATGAAGCGATCAAGTATATCGATTACGACTTGGATATTAAAGTGTTTCCTGATATGACATATACATTGCTGGATGAGGATGAGTATGAAGCTCATCGTAAATTGTACGGTTACCCGGATGTGATCGATCACATCCTGAAGCGAAATGTAGACAAGCTTGTTCGCTGGATCCGACAAAGAAAAGGGCCTTTTGCTCCGGACTTTATTGATATTTGGTACGAGCGCTATTTGACTCACAGGGGGTAACACAGCTGGAAAATTGTATAGGCATTAAAGGGCTGACCCAGTAAGGAGCAACCTTTTCATTCCCAAACAGGATTTGAAGAGGAACAGTGCTGCGTTCCATACAGGGTCATCCCTTTTTATTGGGGCAAAATAAATACTAACATCTTAGAAAGGAGTAATCACTTGGATAGTATCAAACGCTACCTTCAATTTGTAAAACCTTATCGGTGGCAAATTATCGGTACATTAATTATAGGTATTATTAAATTTACGATTCCCTTATTGATTCCGATTTTAATCAAATATGTCATTGATGATATAGTAGGGGCTTCTGGCTTATCTGCGGAAGAAAAGACCGATCAATTACTGATGATCATGGGGATCATGCTTGTCCTTTTCTTACTTGTAAGACCTCCTGTAGAGTATTATAGGCAATACTTTGCTCAGTGGACGGGTAACAAGATCCTGTATGATTTGAGGGATCATTTGTTTTCACATATTCAACGACTAAGCTTTAAATATTATTCGAATACAAGAGCGGGGGAAGTCATTTCCAGGGTCATCAATGACGTTGAGCAAACGAAGAATTTCGTGATCACCGGACTGATGAATCTATGGCTCGATGCGGCTACCATAGTCATTGCCCTCTCCATCATGTTTACGATGGATGTTTCGTTAACACTTGTTTCTCTTATAGCGTTTCCTTTCTATGCTTTCTCCGTCCGTTATTTCTTTGGAAGACTTAGAGGGTTGACGAGAGACCGTTCTCAGGCATTGGCGGAGGTTCAAAGTCATTTACACGAACGGGTCCAGGGGATGGCCGTCATAAAGAGCTTTGCTGTTGAAGACTACGAACAGAAACAGTTTCAGGATCAGAATAGCAATTTCTTAACCAAGGCCTTGAAGCAAACAAGCTGGAATGCGAAAGCGTTCGCGGTTGTGAATACTATTACGGATATTTCTCCATTAATCATCATTGGATATGCTGGACTGCAAGTCATTGATGGAGATTTGACCATTGGTACGATGGCTGCCTTTATCGCATATATCGATCGTCTTTATGGTCCGCTTAGACGACTGGTGAATTCTTCAACAACCTTGACTCAATCGATCGCTTCCATGGACCGTGTATTTGAGTTCATGGATGAGAAGTATGATATTGATGATGAACCAGGTGCGATTCCTTGTAAAAATGTACGCGGGGATATTCATTTTAAAAATGTTTCCTTCCGCTATGAATCTGAAGAGGAGGAGGTACTGCGTAATCTCAACCTTGATATTAAAACGGGTGAAACCGTTGCTCTGGTCGGGATGAGCGGAGGAGGGAAATCATCCTTCGTCAGTCTGATTCCCCGGTTCTACGATGTTACAGATGGTGAAATTCTTTTAGATGGTACGGATATCAGAAGATTTCAGGTGAGATCATTGCGGGACAATATCGGAATGGTTCTTCAGGACAATATTCTCTTTAGTGAATCGGTCAAGATGAATATTAAATTCGGTAATCCTGATGCGACGGATGAAGAAGTAATAGAAGCTGCCAAGGCGGCGAACGCACATGATTTCATCATGAAATTACCTCAAGGCTATGACACGAAAGTAGGGGAACGAGGCGTGAAACTATCGGGCGGACAGAAGCAACGTGTCGCGATTGCCAGGGTATTCCTTAAAAACCCGCCGATACTCATACTGGATGAAGCAACGTCAGCTCTTGATCTGGAAAGTGAACACCTGATCCAGGAATCCCTTGAAATCCTGGCGAAAGATCGGACGACCTTCATAGTCGCCCATCGTCTATCAACGATCACTCATGCTGATAGAATCATTCATATGGAACACGGAGAAGTTGTCGAAATGGGGACACATGAAGAGTTGATGGCGAAGCAGGGCCATTATTATAAACTGTTCCAAGTACAACAGCTTGATCAATAAAATGTAAAGTCATGACTTATCACGATACATGTGATAAAAGTCATGACTTTTTTTGTATATCAAAAAAATATATCGAACTTATTGCAGGTGTGTCGTGAAGAAAGTAGGGCTAAATAACTTTATCTGGAAGGAATGAAAAGAATATTTGGACATATATTGAATTGAATTAGGAATGAAAGAGCATATGAATTTTGTGTGGAAAAATTCTGAAAATAGATTGCAACATTTGTAACATCTTGTATAATAAGAAACATATAAAATTTAGAAAATAAGCACTATTAAGAAAAGAGAGATAGTTTCGAAGAGGAGGATTTGAATGAGCGAAGCGCGTCCTTTACTAAAAGTGGAAGATTTAAGGACCTCCTTTTTTACTGATGACGGAGAAGTTCCTGCAGTCGATGGAGTTAGTTTTCATGTGAATGAAGGGGAGGTGCTCGGGGTCGTCGGGGAAAGCGGATGTGGTAAAAGTGTTACATCCCTATCCATCATGGGCCTTGTACCGAAACCACCGGGGAAAATAGTAGGTGGAAAGATTCTTTATAAAGATGAAGATCTGACACAAGCATCGGAAAAGCGGATGAGAGATATCCGGGGTAATGATATAGCGATGATCTTCCAGGAACCGATGACATCTTTAAACCCTGTTTTTACCATAGGTGATCAATTAACGGAAGCAATACGGATACATACGAAGGTTGGAAAGAAACAAGCAAGAGATAAAGCAATCGAAATTATGAAGATGGTAGGTTTGCCGAGATCGGAAGAGTTGATCAATGAATACCCGCATCAGCTATCAGGCGGTATGAGACAAAGGGTCATGATTGCCATGGCAATGGTCTGTGATCCACGTGTGTTGATAGCAGACGAGCCGACAACCGCTCTTGATGTGACGATTCAGGCCCAAATTTTAAAATTGATGAAACGATTAAATAAAGAGCTGAATACAGCGGTCCTCTTGATCACTCATGATTTGGGAGTTGTAGCCGAAACATGTGAACGAGTGGTCGTTATGTACTCAGGTAAAGTGGTGGAAGAAGGTACGGTAGAAGAAATCTTCAAGAACCCGCAGCATCCTTACACGAAAGGTCTGATTCAATCCGTACCGGACATGAGAATCAAGCAGCAGCGATTGCATTCAATTCAGGGGAATGTTCCTAAACCGGGATCCATCAAGACCGGATGCCGGTTTGCAGCCCGCTGTGATTATGCCTTCGATCGCTGTTTAGTCGAAACACCGGAATTATATGAAACATCACAAGGACATTGCACACGATGCTTCCTGTTCGATGAAGTGGAGGAGGGAGTTTATGACGGAACCGTTGCTAAAGGTTGAGAATCTTAAGAAACACTTTCCGATTACAGGAGGAATTCTTGGACGACCTGTCAGTTCGGTAAAAGCGGTAGATGGGGTTTCTTTTACCGTGAATAAAGGAGAGACACTTGGGATCGTAGGAGAAAGCGGATGTGGAAAGTCGACGACGGGCAGGATGCTTATGAGACTCATCGATCCATCGGAAGGAAAGGTGACATTCGAGGATCGAGAACTTACCAGTCTATCAAACTCAGAAATGAGAAAGATTCGCCGGGAAATGCAAATGGTCTTTCAGGATCCTTTTGCTTCCTTGAATCCAAGGCATACTGTTGAGCAGATTCTCGAAGAACCATTAAAGGTCCACGGAATGGGTTCAGCGAAGGAAAGAAAAAAGAGGGTTCATGAACTACTCAATATTGTTGGGTTAAGCAGTTATCATGCCAAACGTTATCCACATCAATTCAGTGGTGGACAAAGGCAGCGAATTGGTATCGCCAGAGCACTTATGACAAACCCAAAACTCATCATTGCCGATGAGCCTGTGTCAGCTCTTGACGTATCCATTCAGTCCCAGGTCCTGAACCTGATGCAGGATTTGCAAAAAGAGTTCGGACTCACCTATATCTTCATTGCGCATGATTTAGGTGTAGTTAGACATATAAGTGACCGGGTAGGCGTGATGTACCTCGGAAAAATGGTAGAGCTGAGTAATAGTGAAACTCTCTATGAAAAACCGCTTCACCCATACACCCAGGCACTACTATCAGCGGTACCGGTGCCGGATCCTGATTTCAAAAGAGAAACAATTCTCTTGCAAGGGGATATTCCGAGCCCGTCCAATCCACCGAGTGGTTGTACATTCCACACCAGGTGTCCGCATGCTACGGAGATATGTAAACAGAAAGTGCCGGAATTCAAGGAACACCAACCAGGGCATTATGTAGCTTGTCATCTTTACTAGAAGGCAAGTCTCATAAGTATATAAACATTATTCAGGAGGGGATTTAGTTGAGAAAAAAAAGCTGGTCAATTTTAATGCTGCTCATCCTACTCGTATCATCCGTTCTTTACGGATGTGGAGGGAATGAAAGCTCTTCAGGCGAAGGCAGCGATAGTAAAGAAAGTGGCGATCCTAAAGTATTGATCTTTGGTCGCGGAGGGGATTCAGTAGCACTTGATCCTGCTGCGGTTACGGATGGTGAATCATTTAAAGTAACAAAGAATATCTTTGAAACTCTAGTTGAATTTGGTGAGCAGGATACAGAACCAAATCCAGGATTAGCTGAAGCGTGGAAGGTATCTGATGATGGTTTGACGTATACGTTCACACTTCGTGAAGGGGTCAAATTCCAAGATGGTACAGACTTCAATGCTGACGCAGTCGTGAAGAACTTCGAGCGTTGGATGAATGGAAATGAAGAGGCATTCTACTACTATAAATCTATGTTTGGTGGATTTAAGGGTGATGAAGGTCATGTTATCAATGAGGTAAAAGCGGTTGATGAGAAAACCGTTGAGTTTGTCCTTAAACGTCCACAGGCTCCGTTCTTAAAGAACATTGCGATGAGCCCGTTTGCGATTGTAAGTCCTAAAGCTCTTGATGAGTTAGGTGATAAGTTAGGTGAAGCACCGACTGATGCCGGAACAGGTCCTTTCAAGTTCAAAGAGTGGAAGCGTAATGACAAAATCGTTTTAGTCAAGAATGAAGACTACTGGAAAAAAGATCTACCGAAATTAGATCAAGTTGTCTTCAAATCAATTCCTGAAAACTCTGCACGACTTAACGCGCTGGTTTCTGGTGAAATCGATCTTGCAGATGGTATCAATCCAAGTGATGCAGCCCAAGTTGAAGGTAATGACCAATTACAATTATTCGAACGTCCTTCTATGAACGTTGGATACTTAGGGTTAACATCAACTCGTAAACCTTTTGATAATCCAAAAGTACGTCAAGCGATCAACTATGCAATCAACAAGCAGGAAATCATTGACGCATTCTTCGAAGGAAGAGCAGAAGTAGCGAAAAACCCAATGCCTCCAGTTATTGGGGGATACAATGACGCACTTGAAGGATATGAATACAATCCTGAAAAAGCCAAGGAACTTCTTGCTGAAGCAGGACTCGAAGATGGATTCGAAATGGAATTATGGGCAATGCCTGTTCCACGTCCATACATGCCGGATGGTCAAAAAGTAGCTGAAGCGATTCAAGCCGACCTTCAAGAAGTAGGGGTGAAAGCGAAAATCGTATCTTACGAGTGGGCGACATACTTAGAAAAAGCCCGTAACGGAGAAGCGGATGCATTCTTACTTGGATGGACTGGTGACAACGGTGATGCAGATAACTTCCTATATGTATTACTTGATAAAGACAATATCGGAAGCAACAACTACACTTACTACAGCAATGATGAGCTTCATGAATTATTAATTGCTGCTCAATCTGAAACAGATCAAGCAAAACGTGAAGAGATGTACAAACAGGCTCAAGAAATCATCCATGAAGATGCTCCTTGGGTACCTCTGGCGCACTCTACACCATTATTGGCTGGTAGTGCGGCTGTGAAGAACTTCCAACCGCATCCAACCGGATCTGACTTCTTAGGTTCAGTAGATATGGAATAATCGTAATAAGATTCAACCTAGGGGAGATGAGTTTTAATCTCCCCTTTGTACATACAAAAGCGGAGGCGGCTCGTTCAGCCCCGACAAGCATAAGGCGAGCTTGCACGAAAGGCGTTTTTTGCCTTTGGGGCAAGATTGACTTATGACCTCGAGGGGCTACCCGCCGTAGCTGGACAAAAAGAAAAGCGGAGGCGGCTCGAACAGAGCATGTAACGTGAAAACGATTTAAGCAAGCTACCAAGAATACTAGAATCTCCTTTCAGAGAGGTGAACAAAATGTTCCAATACACCATACGAAGATTACTTCAATTAATACCCGTATTATTAGGGATGACCTTTATTGTATTCTTTATCATTCGTGCGATACCAGGGGACCCCGCCCAGGTGATCTTGGGTCAACAGGCTTCTAAGGAAGCCATTGAGCAGCTTAGAGGTCAGTTAGGTCTTGATAATGCCTGGTATGTTCAATATTTTGAGTATCTAAAAGGCCTTTTAACAGGTGATTTAGGCAGTTCCATTCGTACTAAAACAGAAGTTTCAAATGAAATCTGGCCGTACTTGGCCGCGACAGCAGAATTGGCGATTGTAGCGATCATCATTGCCGTGGTCATAGGGGTGAATGCGGGTATTATCAGTGCCTGGTTCCAAAACTCGTGGTTTGATTATACAGCTATGATCCTGGCTTTGGTCGGGGTGTCCATGCCGATCTTCTGGCTTGGTTTGATGGAGCAGTGGATCTTTGGTATTCAACTTGACTGGCTCCCGACCACAGGAAGGGAAAACATCCGAAATCCAATCGATGCCATTACGAATCTATATATTATAGATACCATCATACAGGGGCGTTTCGACCAATTAGGTGAAGTGCTGAGGCATCTGATCCTTCCGGGGATCGCACTTGCTACGATTCCAATGGCGATCATTGCCCGTATGACCCGTTCAAGCATGCTTGAGGTGATGCGTTCCGATTATATTCGAACTGCCCGTGCCAAGGGTTTGAAGATGTTCTGGGTGGTGTACAAGCATTCTCTTAAAAATGCCATCATTCCAGTACTGACGGTAATCGGTCTGCAAATGGGGCTCCTATTAGGGGGAGCGATATTGACTGAGACAATCTTTGGATGGCCTGGAATTGGTCGCTATATTTATGAAGCGATCGGCTTCCGTGATTATCCTGTTGTACAGTCCGGCATTCTCGTAGTCGCAACGATCTTTGTCACCATCAACTTAATTGTCGATTTACTATATGCCGCAGTCGATCCGCGCATTAAATACAACTAACATCAATAGAAGAAAGAGGTGAACTCTCATGGCAGAATTAGCAGAACCACAAAAGGAGCTTCATCCTTCCCTGCAGGAAGAAACGGTTTCTCCTTGGAAGGAAGCGTGGAAAAGCTTTAGAAAAAACAAAATAGCTTTAGTCGGATTTTTCATCGTGCTTTTCTTTGTCGTCTTAGCCATTGCTGCACCCGTCATCGCCCCACAAGGCATCAATGAACAAGATTTATCGAAAAGACTTCAAGCTCCATCTTCCGAACATTGGCTCGGAACAGATGACTTTGGGCGGGATATATTGTCCAGAATTATTTATGGGGCACGAATTTCATTATGGGTAGGTTTCTTTGCAGTTATCGGTTCCGCAGTAGTAGGAAGTCTACTTGGTATCGTGGCAGGTTATTATGGAAGATGGGTGGATACGATCATCTCACGAATCTTTGATATTATGCTTGCATTCCCAAGTATCCTGTTAGCGATCGCTGTTGTAGCTGCTCTTGGGCCATCCCTGAGAAATGCTTTAATTGCCATTGCGATTATCAATATCCCAAACTTTGGACGACTCATTCGGTCACGGGTGTTGAGTGTAAAGCAGGAAGAGTATGTTATGGCTGCTAAAGCCATTGGGATGAAAGATAGCCGTATTCTATTGAGTCATATCCTTCCTAACAGTATGGCGCCGATCATTGTACAGGGAACCCTTGCCATTGCGACTGCTATTATTGAAGCAGCGGCACTTGGCTTCCTTGGTTTAGGAGCTCAAGCCCCTCAACCGGAATGGGGGAAAATGCTGGCTGACGCACGTACGTTCATGCTGCAAGCCCCTTGGACAATGATCTTCCCTGGACTTGCCATCATGCTGACGGTACTGGGATTCAACTTGATGGGGGACGGACTTCGGGATGCCCTTGATCCTAAGATGAAAAACTAAATAGAACAATAAAACGGAGCAAAGGCATTAACATCCTTTGCTCCGTTTTCTATTTATTCTTCTTCTTCCCCGATCATCACTTCATTGTCTTCTTTATGATACGATTGAAAGCTTGTGATAAGTTTTTCCAGATGCTCTAAATGCTCATCGTATTCAAAGATAGCCGAGAAAATATGAAGCAGATGGAAGTTATGAATATTTTCATCTTTACTATGCTGTTTTACTTCCTGGATCATGATATTCATCAGTTCTTTCCGATGCATGCACACATCCTGCTGAGCTTCAGACTCTGCATGTGGATGCATTTTACCTAAGAACTTCAATAGAAGCTGTTCGTGGTAAGTAAGGAGACAATCGAGCTGGCCTTTGATAACTCCCCGTAATTCATCCGGTAACTGAAAGATTTCATTTTCATACCGGTTCAATCGCTTCAAAATGTCAAAGCTACGATTCGTTGATGAAATCATCTGACGGAAAATCACAAGCTTACGACTTTTGACAATCGAATTTTTCTTAAAATAATCTCGTTCTTCTTTATAGAGAAGATACAATTGATCGACCTTTATAAGCTTTTCTTTAATACGCTCCAAGTCTTTTTTTAAGAGGTGGAACTCTGTTGCGTGCCTTGAACTTAATCGAATCCACTTTAAGATTTCTTCTGTTGAATCAGATATTTTATGATATAGCTTCGTTTCGTATTTCGGCGGCAGGAAAATCAGGTTAATAATGAACGATGAGAATACCCCGATCATGATGGTTGAGAAGCGGATGAATGCAAATTGAATAAAATCCTGATCCGTCACTTCCATAATCGCGATCAACGTTACCAGGGCAAGACCAATCGTGTTTTGCAACTTTAGTTTAAGAATGATGGCAATGGCTATGACAGCAGCAAGACCTACAATAAGTGGATTGCTACCGAATAAGAGAACGAAAATAACAGCAATCCCAGCACCGATCAGGTTCGCTTGAATCTGTTCGATGATCGATAGATAGGAGCGATAAATGGTGGGCTGTACGGCAAAGACCGCCGCGATTCCAGCAAACACTGGAGAAGGTATACCCAATAGCTGCGATACAAGTAAAGCTAATACAATCGCAATTCCCGTTTTTAGGATGCGAGCACCAAGTTTCATGGAATTAGGATCCTTTCTTGTGTAACGTATTTATAAACAATACTGTACTATACATGTACTTACAAGTAATATCAATAGGCAAATCTAAATAAGTTTTTACAGAATATGTACCTTTTTGTAGAGGGGGATAAACAAATCACAGCAGGCGGAATTCTTCTACAGAATGAATAAATATGCCGGGAAGGTAAGAGTTATTCTGAAAATGGTAAAAAAAAGACTGCCCAACGCAGGTGGGACAGTCTTTAGGTTATTCTATTATAATTGTGCGAATGCACGATCGACTGCATCGATCGTTACTTGGATATCTTCTTCTGTATGAGCGGTCGTAATGAACCATGCTTCATATTTAGAAGGGGCCAGATTGATTCCCTGATTAAGCATCAGCTTAAAGAACTTCGCAAACATTTCCCCATCGGTCGCTTCAGCTTGCTCATAGTTTTCCACTTTTTCTGTAGTAAAGTAAAGTGTGAGAGCTCCTTTTAATCTGTTAATGGAGATTGGTGCGTTATGTTTTTCAGCTGCTGTAAGGATCCCCTTTTCAAGCATTTCTCCGAGTTTATCAAGTTTCTCATATACGCCTTCTTCTTTTAACACTTCAAGGCAGGCAATTCCTGAAAGGATGGAGGCGGGATTTCCTGCCATTGTACCTGCTTGATAGGCAGGACCTAACGGAGCGACCTGTTCCATGATTTCTTTCTTCCCGCCGTACGCCCCGATTGGAAGACCGCCGCCGATGATTTTCCCCAGCGCCGTCAAGTCAGGCTTTACCTTTAACATATCCTGAGCCCCGCCGTACATGAAGCGGAATGCCGTGATGACTTCATCGTAAATCACAAGGCTTCCTGCACTGTGTGCAATTTCATTTACCTGTTCTAAGAAGCCTTCTTTCGGCTCCACAATTCCGAAGTTCCCAACGATCGGTTCAACGAGCACTCCAGCAATTTGATCTCCCCATTTTTCCATTGCTTCTTTAAAGGGTTCGATGTCATTAAAAGGAACGGTAATGACTTCCTGGGCGATGCTCTTCGGAACGCCGGCAGAATCCGGGGTGCCGAGAGTAGAAGGGCCTGAACCTGCAGCGACAAGTACCAGATCGGAATGACCATGATAACATCCTGCAAATTTAATGATCTTATCTTTTCCTGTGTAAGCTCGTGCTACCCGTATCGTCGTCATGACGGCTTCCGTTCCTGAATTCACGAAACGTACTTTATCCATGTATGGCATTGCTTCTTTAATCATTTTCGCGAATTTCACTTCATGACGGGTAGGCGTTCCGTATAGGACACCGTTTTCTGCTGCGGATTTGATCGCTTCTGTGATATGTGGGTGAGCATGACCGGTAATGATAGGACCGTATGCTGCCAAGTAATCGATGTATTTGTTCCCATCTACATCCCAGAAGTATGCGCCATGTCCTCTTTCCATCGCCACCGGAGAACCTCCGCCTACTGCTTTATATGAACGGGATGGACTGTTCACGCCTCCGACGATATGTTCCAGTGCTTCTGTATGTAAAGTTTCTGATTCAGTGAATTTCATGTTTACCTCCTGAAAAAAATGTATTTGATTATCTGGTAAGCTACCACTCTATTGTAGTACGCCTATTTGTACTTTAGCAAATAGGGAATCATTGGACACATTTATTTTCAAGCAGACTGTTCAAAGGGAACCTGTTCTCTGTGGTACACTATTCTTTGTTTGTAAAAGAGGCACCAATACTTATCGATTATAGGAGGACGCAGCATGAATGCAATCGAAGTCAATCATTTGCGTAAGGAATTCAAGGCTTTTTCCAGTCGTTCCGGATTAAAAGGGGCATTCAGGGATTTGTTTACGCGTAATTATAAAATCGTTCCTGCGGTGAATGATATCTCATTCAATGTGAAGCAGGGAGAGATGGTCGGATACATTGGTGAAAACGGTGCAGGGAAGTCCACCACCATCAAAATGCTGACTGGGATCTTGACACCAACCGGTGGAGAGCTGACCGTCAATGGAATGAATCCTCACCGCGACCGGGAAAAATTTGTTCAGACAATCGGGGTTGTGTTCGGACAGCGTTCACAGCTCTGGTGGGATATCGCGGTTCAGGAATCCTTTCAGCTTTTAAAGAAAGTGTATAAAGTGCCGGATCAGCAATACCAGGAACATATGGATCATGTCATAGAGACGCTGGATATCGCACCGCTTCTGGACAAGCCTGTCCGTAAATTATCCCTGGGACAGCGGATGAGATGCGAGTTAGCGGCGGCGCTAGTTCACAATCCGCCTTTGCTATTTCTTGATGAACCAACGATCGGGTTAGACGTTCTAGTGAAACTGAAAATCCGTCAATTTTTAAAAGAAATCAATGAAAAGTACAATACGACGATTTTGTTAACCACACATGATTTATCTGATATTGAAGCTCTTTGCGAAAGGGTCGTCATGTTGGATGAAGGAAAAATCATTTATGATGGTGCACTGAGTCAGCTGAAAGAGAACTGGGGAGACCAAAAGGAAGTCGTGTTTCAATTTCTTGATGATACGTCACTTACTGCTTTATCCGACCTTACTGGAAATCAGAATATCTCCTGGTCTTTCGATGAGAAAAAACAGAGCTATTCGGCTTTAACTGAAGCGGATGATGAAGTAATCTCACAACTGATAACGAAAGTCGTGGCGAACTTCAAAGTGAAAGACATGAAAATAGAAGAAACGACAACAGAAGAAATCATTCGAAACATCTATGAAAAAGGAGCTGTAACAAGATGAGTAATGGAATAGAAGCCATCATTCCATTTAATAGTGAGCTCCAGTGCGAAGGAGGGTATCATGGCTAAGTATATTGAAATGATTCGCATCCGCTTTCTCATGATGCTGGCATACAGAACTAATTATTATAGTGGAATATTAATATATAGTATCAATATAGGTGCTTACTATTTCTTATGGCAGGCTATTTACGGTGGAAAGCAAGATATAGAAGGGTTGTCAATCATTCAAATGACCACCTATGTAGCCGTTTCCTGGATGGCCAGGGCCTTTTATTTTAATAATATTGACCGTGAAATCGCTCAGGAAATTAAAGAAGGAAAAGTGGCTGTTGAATTTATCAGGCCCTATAACTATCTTGGGATGAAGACGATGCAGGGACTCGGAGAGGGAATCTTCAGACTGTTATTTTTCTCGTTCCCGGGAATGATTATTGTCAGCCTCATCTTCCCGCTTCAATTCGGTACAGGATTAGATACATTGGGCTTATTTGCGATTTCAATCCTGTTTAGTTTCATTATCAATACACAAATCAATTTGCTGACGGGGATCACGACCTTTTTCTTATTTAATAATGACGGTCTCATCCGGGCGAAACGAGTGGTCATTGATTTGTTCTCCGGCTTATTGCTTCCGATTCATTTTTTCCCGCTTTGGGCGCAAAATGTGATGGGATACTTACCGTTCCAAAGTATAAGTTATGTTCCCAGCATGATTTTCACCGATGGCTTTACTACTTCTGAATCATTCAATGCGATACTTATGCAGGGCGTATGGTCATTGGTTCTTCTCATACCTATCAAGATACTCTGGGTCATGGCAAAAAAACAAATGATTATTCAAGGAGGGTGACCGATGTTTTATGTGAAGATGTTTTTTCAATACGTCGCCCAATATATGAAGATCAGACTGCAATACAGGGCCGACCTGGTTGTGGAGATTCTTTCTGATTTACTGTTTCAGGCAGTTAACCTCGTATTTATCCTGGTCGTGTTTGGCCATACTCAGCTGTTGAGCGGCTGGACAAGAGACGAAATTATTTTCATCTATGGTTTCTTCCTGGTCCCGTTTGCACTATTTAGTTCGTTCTTCAATATATGGGACTTTAACGACAGGTATGTGGTCAAGGGAGAGTTCGACCGGATACTGACCCGTCCCATACACAGCTTGTTTCAAATCATCTTAGAGCGAATGGAACTGGAGTCGCTTTTCGGAGTGATCACGGGCCTTTCGGTTATGTTTTACGCCGGGGGAAGACTGGATATTACCTTTGAATGGTACGAACCCATTTTATTTATCCTTTTTGTCATTGGGGGAGCTCTGGTGTATGCAGGGATCTTCATCGCCCTTGCCAGCATCGGGTTCTGGTCGGATGCGAAAACGTCGATCATGCCGATGATGTACAATATCGGAAACTATGGAAGATACCCCGTTGATATCTATAATAAAGTGATTCGTTTCGTGTTAACGTGGATTCTTCCATTCGCGTTCGTTGGAGTCTATCCATCTGCCTTTTTCCTGGAAAAGACGGAATGGTATCCATACTCGTTTCTGACTCCTTTTGTGGGCATCGGATTTTTTATCTTCTCGATCGTGTTATGGAATGAAGGAGTGAAACGATACAGGGGTGCAGGTAACTAGAATGATTCTGAGGTATAAAGCGTACATATACTAAGACAAGCAGAAAAAAGAGGGTATGTACATGCTTTATATCATTGGTTTTTTCATTCTGTTCTGCATGGTGATGAGTTTACGGGCTTTATTTTATCCTTCCAGATGGAAAGAGCATCACGTTTCATTTCATCACTTTATCTTCCTGGGGATGAGTTATATCACGATCATGATCGGATTTGGCCTTCTGTTTACACTCCTTGAGCTTGAAGGGGTTCCGATTCTCGTTGAAGGAGGGAAACCTTTAACCGGAGACTTTCTCGATCATTTCTTTACCACAATGTATTTCAGTGGCATCACCCTCTTCTCAGTAGGGTACGGGGATGTCACACCTATTGGGATCGGGAGAGGAATTGCCCTCATTGAATCATGGCTGGGTTACACTATCCCTGCGGCCTTTGTCGTGAAATCATTCCTAAACTACGAAAACAAGTAGCGTATGGTTTGAGTTTTTTCCTGCTTTTGGGTACGCTAAAGTCAGAATACTATCCAATGGAGGGGAAGATACATGACAGTTGGTCAAAAAGCACCGGAATTTGAATTACTTGCAAGCAATGGAGAAAAGGTGAAGCTTTCGGATTACCAGGGAAAAAACGTGGTCCTTTATTTCTATCCAAAGGATATGACACCTGGCTGCACGACAGAAGCATGTGATTTCAGGGATCAGCATGAAAACTTCGAAAATCTGGATGCCGTTATCTTAGGAGTGAGCCCGGATCCTGTTGATAAGCATGAAAAGTTTGTAGACAAGCATGGATTGCCATTCCTTCTTCTTGTAGATGAAGATCACAAGGTGGCAGAGGAGTACGGCGTGTGGAAGCTGAAGAAAAACTTCGGGAAAGAATATATGGGAATTGAACGTTCCACCTTCATTATCGATAAAGAAGGAAACCTTTCAAAGGTATGGAGAAAGGTGAAAGTGAAGGGACATGTGGAGGAAGCTCTGCAATACATTCAAGAGAACCTTTCCTAAGCCTATTTTCAAGCCTATTTTAACTGGGTCGAGGCTTTTGTCCATTCACAAAGCGTGTAAGGACATATAGTAAGAGTAGGGCAACCTCCTCAAATAAGTCAGTCTCATCCGTGTAGAAGGATCGACCATGTCGGTCCTCTTTTTTTTATGCCTCAAGGATGCTAAAGCTAGGGCGATTGCTCTCCCGTATGGTAAAATAATGGGTAATAGTGATGGGAGGCAGCCACATGAAAATCATCTTTACATTTCAACCCAAGGAAGAATTCGTCTCAGACATGAAAAACAGCTTCCCTGCGGTTGAATTTCTCTTTTATAAAAAAATCAAAGAAGCAGAAAATGAACTTCCAAACGCAGAGGTGATTGTCACTATGGGTGAAGACCTAACGGACGACCACATTGAAAAGAGTGCGAAGTGCAAATGGATCATGGTCACTTCGGCAGGACTGGAAAAAATGCCATTTGAAGCCATCAAAAAAAGAGGCATCCTGGTGACCAATGCAAGGGGAATCCATAAAATTCCTATGGCTGAGTTTACAATCGGATTAATGCTTCAGTATGCAAAACAGCTTCAAGCGGTATTGAAACAGGAAAGCGATAACGTGTGGAGCCGAAGACTTCCGACCGCAGAACTTCATCAAGCTTCTCTCCTTATACTCGGAGCGGGAGCGATTGGAGGAGAAATCGCCCGGTTGGCCAAAGCGTTTCACATGAGAGTGAGTGGTGTGAACTCCAGCGGATCGCACGCGGAACACTTTGACAGCATGTTCACACTGGAAACATTCACAGAGCAGCTGCAGCACGCAGATTACGTCGTATCCGTTCTCCCCAGTACTGCTAAAACGAAGCATCTCCTAAAGGTTGTTCACTTTGAACAAATGAAGGACACGGCTGTATTTATCAACATAGGCCGCGGTGATTTGATAGAAGAATCCGTTCTTCTTGAAGCGAATGAAAAGAAGTTGATCGGTCATATGTATCTTGATGTGTTTGACAAGGAACCACTACCCAAGGATCATCCTTTCTGGCAGAATGAAGGGATAACGGTGACACCTCATCTATCCAGCATCACAAAAAAATACATGCCAAGAGCACTTGATATTTTTAAAAAGAATTTAACTACATATAGTAAGAAGAGTGGAAACTATATTAACGTGATTGATGCAGAGAGGGGATATTAGGATGAAAATATATACAAAAACGGGAGATAAGGGAACGACGTCTTTAGTATATGGAACGAGAGTGTCAAAAAAAGATCAGCGTGTAGAGGCATACGGGACATGCGATGAAGCAAATTCCATGATTGGTTTAGGTCTAAGCTACCTTAAAGCTGAATACTTTGATGGAAAAGAAAAGTTTGAGGAGTTCTTTCATAAGGTACAAACCATTCTCTTTCATGTTGGAGCGGAACTGGCTACTCCTGCAGGGAAAGAAGTGAAATGGAAGCTTGAAGAATCACATATTAAAGAACTGGAAGAGCAAATCGACTTTCTTGATGGCGCCCTTACGCCCCTTAGCAATTTCATCCTTCCTGGAGGTCAGCCTGCTGGAGCTGCATTTCACACAGCCAGAACAATCGTGAGAAGAGCCGAAAGAGAAGCGGTTGGCATTGATGAAGACATTAATCCGTTGGTCCTTTCTTATCTGAACAGACTTTCTGACTACCTTTTCGTTGCAGGCCGCTATATAAACCAGCAGCTCGGGGAACAAGAGAAAAACTTACACGAGTAACTAGGGAGAAAGATTGACAAAAGGGACCGATGATTAGTACACTATTTATAAAGATTATAAAATAATAATTCTTATGAAAAGAGGTGCATGACGATGTCTGAAGAAGGACAATTAAAAGAAGCGATTTCGACATTGAAGGAAACGGGAGTCCGTATTACTCCTCAACGTCATGCGATATTAGAGTATCTCATTGATTCAATGGCTCATCCAACTGCTGATGATATATATAAAGCACTTGAAGGTAAATTCCCGAACATGAGTGTCGCTACTGTTTATAATAACTTACGCGTATTCCGTGAAGTAGGCTTAGTGAAAGAGTTAACCTACGGTGATGCCTCCAGTCGCTTTGACTTTGTGACAACGGATCATTACCACGTCATCTGTGATGGCTGCGGTAAAATTGTTGACTTTCATTACCCGGGACTGGATGAAGTGGAACAACTGGCTTCCCATGTCACTGGATTTAAAGTGAACAACCATCGTATGGAAATCTACGGAACATGCGCTGACTGCTCTACAAAGGAAACCCACTAGATAAGAATGGTTCTTCCCGTAGAACCATTCTTTTATTTTACAAAAAAGACCTTCAATAGAAGGTCTTTTCTCATGCAGGTTTATCTCTTCTTTTTATTATAACCCTCATCAAACTCTTCGCCTTCTAAGTTCGGATCAAGAGTTAATGGTTCATTACAATACATACACATATCTACACGCCCAAGGACCTTGGTGACTTTTCCGCAATTAGGACATGTCACTTGCACGGCCTTAGTGGAGAGCATCCCGATCCAGAAGTAAACAACTGTGCTTCCGATGATTCCCAGAAAACCCAGCAGCATAAATGTTGTCATAACCCATGGATGTTCTCTAAAATATATACCTACGTACATAATGATAAATCCGATGAAAACCAAGCTTAAGGCAAACGTTCGGATTTTATTGATTTTACTCGAATATTTCTTAGCCATTTGTTTGTCCCTCCTAAAAAAATACTATACCATATTTGGTGTAATAAGAGGGATGCGAAACCGTTTTGTCGAAAAATGACTATATTCAGAGAAGGAAATCCCCTTTGAATGTCGAAATAGTAACCAACCAATGAGTGATGTGGAGGAGTATGAAATGGAAGACATTTTACGACCGTTATACCAAGAGCGTACTAGTCACCCCAATACTTTAGGAGCGCTTTTAATAGAACAAAGCAAGAAATCCAGCCCGTTGACAGATACTTTTGATATTGTCCTTTTTCTAGTTGTGAAAGAAGCTGAAGAACCAGTGTTCATTAAGCACTATTCCTATAAAGAGCAAAAGGCAGCCTTACATATCGTAACGGAAGCTAAGCTGAATGAGTGGATCTTACTCGGGTCCAACCGCAAAGTAATCGATTGGCTATTCAATGGTAAAGTACTGTTCGATCGCAACGAATATATTCATAATCTTAAAACAGAGTTAAGAGATTTCCCCTTCTATGGAAGAAAGATCAAGATGGGTATGGAATTTGCCAAGTTGATTCGTCGTTACATGGACGGTAAGGAATTCTTCGAAAGTAAGCATTATTTAGATGCCTACAATCACATCGTTCATTCATTGCATCATTTAGCAAGGCTCGCGGTCATCGAAAATGGATTTCATCCAGAGGTAACAGTATGGAACCAAGTAAAACAAATCGAGCCTGAGATTTATAAACTATATGAAGAGCTTGTAACAAGCGATGAAGAAATTGATAAACGACTTGAGCTGCTGTTTCTGGCAAGCGAGTTCCTTATCCACTCAAGAACGAAGGTTTCGACGGAACATCTATTGAACATCCTGGACCAAAAAGAACACTGGACGTTCCAGGATCTTCTTAATCATCAAGAGGCCAAACATTATTCAGTGGATTTAAGCATGCTCATCGAATATCTGACAGATAAAGGATTCGTTGAAATCGTAGATGTGGAGACAAAGGGACAAGGGATTTATCATCGCTATTACCGAGCCGTAAAATAATTATAGTGAAATATTAATTTTTCGTTGACTTCATTTTAAAACCTTGTTATATTAGTAAATGTCGCTGCTGAACGACGACAACGAGCGGGCAGTGGCGACTTGAAAAAAACTTAAAAAGTTGTTGACATAAACTCCACAACTTGGTAAGATAATAAAGTCGCTTCAAAAGAAGCACTTACACATTGAACCTTGAAAACTGAACAAAACAAGACAATACGTCAACGTTAATTCTAGATTTATTTTTAAAGAGCTATTCAAACTTTTATCGGAGAGTTTGATCCTGGCTCAGGACGAACGCTGGCGGCGTGCCTAATACATGCAAGTCGAGCGGATTGATGGGAGCTTGCTCCCATCAATCAGCGGCGGACGGGTGAGTAACACGTGGGTAACCTGCCTGTAAGACTGGGATAACTCCGGGAAACCGGGGCTAATACCGGATAACTCATTTCCTCGCATGAGGAAATGTTGAAAGATGGCTTCTTGCTATCACTTACAGATGGACCCGCGGCGCATTAGCTAGTTGGTGAGGTAACGGCTCACCAAGGCGACGATGCGTAGCCGACCTGAGAGGGTGATCGGCCACACTGGGACTGAGACACGGCCCAGACTCCTACGGGAGGCAGC
>NZ_CANKZT010000007.1:0-155479 GCF_947488365.1 uncultured Rossellomorea sp.
TTTGCCTTTTTGGGTTACTTGGCTTATGACCTCGAGCCCCAAGCCCCTGGAGCTGGACATGTAGAAAAGCGGAAGGGCTTTGCCCAGAGGCGACAAGCATAAGGCGAACCTGCCGGAAAGGCGCTCTTTGCCTTTTTGGCCAATTTAGCTTATGACCTCGAGGGACTAGCCGCCGGAGCTGTACAATAGAAAAGCGGAGGCGGCTTGATACCCTATCCAAATTTTACCTGATCCTGCCAAAAAGGGGATCACTCCAAAGAGTGATCCCCATCATTCATATTAAAACGTCCACTATTGGACGATTTTTTTCATTTTTAATCCTTCGATGTATGCGAACGCTTCGTCAATTTCTTCTGTTGTATATTTCTGCTTACTCTTAAGTGTGAATACTTTCTCCACGACTTCTTCTTTTGGAAGGTTATCAAAATATAAGACTGTCGAAACTAGTTCAAGAAAGCGTGCTGATTGAATGTTCATATCGGTCAGGCAATCTCCTAAGCAGGGCATTTCTTTTTCATATATTTGCAGGAAGTCTTCTCCCTCTTTGGTGACGGTGTAGCGGTATTGATAATACCCGCCCTTTTTCTCCTTCACCTCGGAGATGAATCCCATATTGCAGAGCTCTTCCACCCGAAGCGTAAGCTCTTCCGAATACGGACCATAAAAATGGAACTGAAATTTTTCCTGAAACGGGAATTCAAGCTTCTTCGCGATGAAGATCATCTTTTGAAGCTTTTTTCTTCCCACCACTTCACCTGAGGCTAAGAAGGCACTCATTAGTTTTGCATGATCTTTCAACAATGTACGTCATCTCCTACTCCTAGTATTGCGTTTGTAGATCCTCATTGTGTCGCGTCGTTTATGTCAGTTCTAGGATCGTACGTATTTGTCTCTTAATATTTTTCTTCGTTGATTCGTCATATAGTAAATCCACCGGATAATATAATTTATGATCGGTTCGGCGTTTTCCGGAAATGGAATCGACGATATCCGACTGCCTCGATAACTCGCGCAGGTCATCATTTCTCATTAATAAATGAATCGGAAGCCGTTCTTCTTCCTCGCCCGGTCTGTAGAAATCGTATGGAAGGTCTGAAGATGAGTCTACCACTAAATAATAGTCAGGATCGATCCCCGCTTTTTTAAACAGGGTTTCAAGCTCACTGTGCTTCTTATATTCCTTCGCCGGATCAAATTCCACGTACTTAAATAAATTACGGTTCATGAACCGTTCACATAAGTCCCGTAAAATCGGATCCTCTTCTTCCTGCCAAATTTGAAAATAATACATAATGACCGCTTCATCCAGTTTTAAATAATCCTCAAGGGAAACCTCTTCTTCAAACAGGGAGTAAAAATGGATCGGGCTTTGCTTAAAGGAATAAGACTCTTCATGGAGCTCCTTCGCTCTATGTAGAATCTTCGTTAAAATCACTTCTGCACTCCGGGTAACCGGATGGAAATATACCTGCCAGTACATCTGATAGCGGCTCATAATATAGTCTTCCACTGCATGCATTCCGCTTTGTTTGATCACCACTTGGTCTTCACGGGGTCTCATGACACGAAGAATTCTCTCCATATCGAAATGACCGTAGCTGACTCCGGTAAAATAAGCGTCACGCTGCAAATAATCCATTCGGTCCGCATCGATCTGACTTGAAATCAGGCTGACTACCAGTTTGTTCTCATACGTCTTCGCAATCACTTCAGCTACATGCTTCGGAAAATCCGGTCCCACTTTTCTGAGAACCGCATTCACCTCTGTATCTCCTAAAATGATGGCTTGAGTGAAATGCTCGTGATCCAGGTGAAACACTTTTTCAAAGGAATGAGAAAACGGTCCATGCCCAAGATCATGTAATAACGCAGCGCATAGAGACAATAATCGTTCATCCTGGTTCCACTCCGGCCTGCCGGCAAATACATCGTCCACGATTCGGCGGATGATCTCATACACTCCAAGAGAATGATTGAACCGGCTATGTTCCGCACCATGAAAGGTCAGGTAGGTGGTCCCCAGCTGCCTGATCCTGCGAAGTCGTTGAAACTCTTTCGTTCCAATCAAATCCCAAATCACGCGATCCCTTACATGAACATACCGATGAACAGGGTCTTTAAATACTTTTTCTTCATGTAATTTCTGCTTGGCATACTCCATCTTCTACCCTCTTCCTAAACTAGCATATTTCTATTATAGCGACTCTTTTCTTCGTATTCATCTCGAATTTTGTCGAAAAAAATAGGTATTTGGCCTTTGAATGATCAACCGCAAGCGTTCCAAATCCTTCAAAAAAAGTTGGACGCTTGACAAAACCTCTAAATAATAATTCTCTACCCCTTAACTAGTTTCCTTTTCCAAAGAGGCGCAAACCTTTATTTATTTTTATCCATAGAAAAGAAAAAACTCCCTCACTGGAAGTTTTCCTTTATTTCTTTATTTTCTTGATCACTTTCTCCATTAGCTCTTCTTCAGTCAACGCCGCTACAGGACGATTATTCACAAAGGCGAATGTCTTCTTGCGTCCTGGACCACAATAGGATTGACACGCAATATCGATCGGTGCCTCCGGGTCAATTTCTTTTAATTTGGGAATTAAGGTTTTTAGGTTAACGGCCTGACAATCATCGCAAACACGGAATTCGTTTGCCATCTGTCAACAACCCTTTCTATCTATTGAAATGGATTTCATTCGTCGTAAACATCGATTTATAGAATACAGTTTTCTGCAATGTTTTGCAAGAGAACATCGTTTCCAGCTTGTGGGAATCCTCACTTATACAACGAAACTAGCAGACAAAAAATAAATTTAACATATTCGTATAAAAACCTATAAAACTGTCCATCCTTTAACCAACGAATCATTTAAGAAAACTATGGGAGTTGAGATGAAATGATGATGAAAACAAGACAGGATGCCTGGACGGAAGAAAATGATCTATTATTAGCAGAAACGGTCCTTCGTCATGTAAGAGAAGGCAGTACACAATTAAATGCCTTTGAAGAAGTGGGAGACAAACTGAACCGCACATCTGCCGCATGTGGTTTCCGCTGGAACGCAGTGGTGCGTCACCAATACGAGAAAGCTCTTCAACTAGCAAAAAAACAACGCAAGCAGCGCCACCGCATCCTCGGTAAAGATCAGGGCGGCAAGAAGAAGCTTTTATATCAGCCACCTACTCCTTCATTCGAAGATTTAGACGCTATGTCTCTATCAATGTCTGAAGCTGAGGAAGAAATGGAATTCGAGCAATACGAGAACTACGTACCAGAAACGGAACAACTGGGGAAAGAGTCCGAAGAAGCGCCGAACTTTGAAGTGGAAGTAAGCGAAGAACAAGCCTACGTTCCGCAGCAGGCACCTGCAGCTAACCATGTGGTAAAGCCTTCAGGACTAAAGGGTGAAGTGACACTAGAGAAAGTCATTGCGTTCCTGCAAAACCTGGCTCAAACCAACATGAATTCCGACTATGTAAAAATTGAGAATCAGAGATTAAAGCAAGAAATCGCCGAACTCAGAAAAGAAAACAGCGAGCTTGAAAAGAAAGTCAAAGCTCTTGAAAACAATTCCGTCACCATGCAGGAAGATTACGAAACACTTATGCAAATCATGAACCGTGCAAGAAAGCTTGTCCTTTTCGATGAAGACGATGCCAAAGCGCCACGATTCAAAATGGACCGTAACGGAAACTTAGAAAAAGTAGCTGAATAAGCGTGATTCCCAACCAGTGCGTCTATGGGCGTGCTGGTTTTTTGGTTGGGTGGACAATTCTGACACCAACATAAAAAGCCGGACCCCATTCCAACCGAAGTCCAGCCATCCCTTCTATCCCAAAAACTTCTCATTCCGATCAACGACCCTCTGATAATACATTTCATACATTCCGTACTCTTCCCCTTGAAGTGCACTGCTATAAAATTCACCGCTGAACTCTTTTAAAGACTGAAGGAACCTGAGCATCACGTCTTGAATCGATAACTCGACTCCAAGCAGTTCCGATAAAGAAGCCATCACTTCAGGATCAATAACAGGAAACGTAAACTTCGTCGTTCCATCCTTCAAGCCGGTCTCATAAAAACGCTGAATCAGCCTCGCCCGTTCAGAACCGCTTCCATTGACGCAAAGGTACACCTGTACAGCTACTCCATTTCGGATTCTGCGCTGAGAAATGCCCGCAAATTTTTGATCATTGATACTTAAATCATAACTTCCAGGACAGTAGGACTGCGTGATTTCCTTCGCCTCGATCTTCACATCAAAGTCCTTGAACATATCCTTCACAAGTAACCACATGGCATCGTAGCCACGATTAATATCGATCCCTTTTTCTGAATCGGGGAAAACCAATGATAGATTCAATACTCCTTCATCCAATACAACGGCAAGGCCTCCGGAGTTTCTTACGATATATTGATAGCCTTCTTCTTCCAACACCTTCAAGGCATCAGAAAGAAACGGCAGCTTTGTATCCTGAATGCCCAGTACGACCGTATGATGGTGAACCCATGAGCGTGCCGTCGGGTCTGACTGAGCTGCTCCGATCGCCGTGCACAACGTATCATCCATGGCAAACGACTGCAGTGCCCCGAACATCGGTCCCAAGCTTGATTGATCGATCACTCTCCATCTATCTTGACGAAGCAGTGCATATGCTTTTTCCTTATCCATAACGCTTCTCCTTCACTCACAACATGCGAGCTCATTATATCATATAATGGCGGGGTTGCTAAAAAGGGGTGGACAATCCAAGGGGGTTCGCTTTTCGTTTGAGGTTGATTACCTGTTAAAAACTACGGTCATTTTCACAGATGAATGTTCCGATATATTTGCCTGTTAAAAAATGAGTGATATTTAACAAGCCAAACGGTAAGTCTCTCCTGGTGCCAGGAACCAATCCAGCACACCCAAACGAAAAAAAGCCGAACCCCAAAAGGATCCGGCTTTCTTCACAACATCTATTAAATTACAGCGCCTGAGCAGCCGTAATCAACGCAAGCTTATACACATCTTCTTCGTTACAGCCGCGTGAAAGATCGTTCACAGGTGCGTTCAGTCCTTGAAGGATTGGGCCGACTGCTTCGAAGTTTCCTAGACGCTGGGCGATTTTGTACCCGATGTTTCCTGCTTCAAGGCTCGGGAATACAAAGACATTCGCGTTACCTTGGATGTCTGCACCCGGTGCTTTTTTCTCTGCTACAGATGGGACGAATGCAGCGTCGAATTGGAATTCACCGTCGACAGTCAGTTCCGGTGCTTTTTCTTTTGCAACGGAAACGGCTTCAACCACTTTTTCCGTTTCAGGTGATTTAGCCGAACCTTTTGTAGAGAAGCTTAGCATTGCTACTCGTGGGTCGATGTCAAACATTTCAGCTGTTTTCGCACTTTCGATCGCGATTTCAGCCAGATCCTGGCTGTCAGGTGAAATGTTGATCGCACAGTCAGCGAATACATACTTCTCTTCTTCACGTACCATGATGAAGACACCGGACGTTTTGCGGACGCCTTCTTTTGTTTTGATGATTTGAAGAGCCGGACGAACCGTATCAGCTGTCGAGTGAGCTGCCCCACTTACAAGACCGTGAGCTTTGCCCGTGTATACAAGCATCGTTCCGAAATAGTTTCCGTCTAATAGGATTCTTTTCGCATCTTCTTCTGATGCTTTTCCTTTACGGCGCTCTACGAATGCCTTCACAAGCTCGTCCATTCCAGGGAATGATGCCGGGTCTACAACGTCACAACCGTCAAGCTTCACACCAAGCTGCTCGGCTTTTGCATTGACTTCATCCACGTTACCGACTACGATCGGTGTCAAGATGCCGTCACTCGCTAAACGGGAGGCTGCTGCCAGAATACGTTCATCTGTACCTTCAGGGAAAACGATTTTTAACTCTTTGCCTTTTACTTTATCTGTTAGTGTTGTAAATAAGTTGCTCAATAGAGGGACCTCCTTGATTTATACATATCCAATCTTAGAATACTCTTCTCATATAGGAATTCAAGGAAAAGGGGAAATGTTATCGGTTTCATAGGAAAAGTCTTTGTTTTCTAATAATTCCTATTTCCTTCTACCCTTTTCTCTACACCCCTAAGCCTATGTAATAATCCACTAAGATAGTGTGTTCCACATATCCCTTGCCTATCCACTATTTGTGCCATTTTA
Organism: uncultured Rossellomorea sp.; assembly: GCF_947488365.1. Taxonomy (NCBI): domain Bacteria; kingdom Bacillati; phylum Bacillota; class Bacilli; order Caryophanales; family Bacillaceae; genus Rossellomorea; species uncultured Rossellomorea sp. Next base: position 6,163 of record NZ_CANKZT010000007.1, read on the forward strand.
TCGACATTGGGTTTTGTATTCTTACTCTAAGGTCAAACTATGATATAGTAAAGTTGGAAAAAGTACTTTAAGGAGTGATTACGTTGGCAGAACCGGCACAAACATTAGATGGTTGGTATTCCCTGCATGATTTTCGCGCGATGGATTGGACTACCTGGAAGATGCTTCCGAGTGAAGAAAGAGCCTCAGCGATTGCTGAATTCCACCGTTTCTTAGATAAGTTAAACAGCACGCAGGATGCAAAAGAAGGAAGTCACGCTCTTTACACCATCGTTGGTCAAAAAGCAGACTTCATGTTCATGATCCTTCGTCCTACGATGGAAGAACTGAATGAGCTGGAAAATGAATTCAACAAGCTGAAAATCGCTGAATTTACGATTCCGACATTCTCTTATGTTTCCGTTGTGGAACTTGGTAACTACATGCCTTCTGAAGGCGATCCTTATGAGAATCCATATGTACAGGAACGTATCTACCCGATCCTTCCGAAAGCGAACCATATTTGCTTCTACCCAATGGACAAGCGTCGCCAGGGGAATGATAACTGGTATATGCTTCCTATGGAAGAGCGTCGTGACATGATGAGAAGTCATGGCATGATCGGTCGTCAATACGCAGGAAAAGTAAAACAGATCATTACTGGTTCTGTCGGTTTTGATGATTATGAGTGGGGTGTTACCTTATTTGCTGATGACGTGCTTCAATTCAAAAAGCTTGTGTACGAAATGCGTTTTGATGAAGTAAGTGCGCGCTACGGCGAATTCGGTACCTTCTACGTAGGTAATCTATTAAAAGAAGAAGCGATTGCGAAATTCCTTCACGTGAACTAAATACACTCTAAACGACAAGCTCTTGCGGCTTGTCGTTTTTTTATGAAAAAGGCGCTTTTCGGAAACATTGTGGTTCAATAAGTTTGGTTGTGCAAGGGCTCTTCAATCAGTGTGCCTGGAACGGACAGGAACGGTCCATTTTTCACACAACCACTCATCTGAATAAAAATGGCCTCTCCCTCATTCAAAAAAACAAACGAATATATTTTTCTCCCCCCACATAGACATGAAATAGTGAGACATATAGCATCTCCTAAAGCGAGGTGGGAATATGGCTGTTATTCCTTATAACGAGAAGGAGGTAAAGCTCCTGGCTCGACTGATGAGGGCTGAAGCCGAAGGAGAAGGACAGCTTGGCATGCTGATGGTAGGGAATGTCGGGGTGAACCGAGTACGATCCGATTGCCTTGACTTCAAGAAATTAGCTTCTCTTCAAGACATGGTGTTTCAAAGTCCAGGTGGATTCGAGGCCACTCAAAAAGGCTACTTCTATCAACGGGCACGACAAAAGGAAATCGATTTAGCAAGAAAGACCATTAAAGGAGGCAGATATCACCCTGCTCAATTCTCCCTATGGTTTTTCAAACCTGCAGGCGACTGTCCTGGTCAATGGTATAACCAGGCAAACTCAGGACGATTCAAATCCCACTGCTTCTATCAACCCACCAGAGGCGATTGTCCAAAAGTATATTAACTTTATTAAAAGGAGGTATTCGGTTTGGCGAATCAACAATCAAACCCGTATATGCAAGGGTATAATCAATCAGCATATAATCCATATGGTCAGTATTACGGTGGAGGGCAAGGTCAGGGCCAGTATTATCCTCAGCAGCAAAGTGGTGGAGGTTATCAAATACCTCCACCGACGAGCGCTCCGGCACCTTCTCAAAATGTTCCTGGAATGCTTCCGATTGAAGAGTCGTATATCGAGAATATTCTCAGGTTGAACAAAGGAAAAGTAGCGACTGTATATACCACGTTTGAAAATAACAAGGAGTGGAACGCAAAGATTTTCAAGGGAATCATCGAAGCGGCAGGCCGTGATCATCTTATCCTGAGTGATCCACAAACCGGGACCAGGTACCTCATCCCAATGATTTATCTAGACTACATTACATTTGATGAAGAAATTGAATATGAATATCCGTTTGGAGCAGGCGGCTCTATGCAAGGCTATTCCCAACGATAAAAAAATACCCTGTAAGGAAATCATTTTCCTTACAGGGTATTTTCATTTTATAATGTTTTCGCTGCAAACATAATCAGAAGCACCCATGCAACTAGGAAGCTCACCCCACCAAGAGGAGTGATCGCTCCAAGTACCTTAATTCCAGATAGACTCAGTACATAAAGGCTTCCTGAGAATAAAATCGTTCCAATCAGCATCAGCCATCCGGACCATGACAGTAAGGATGTAGGTGTCACATTTCCCATGAGGACCCCGACGATGATGATTCCGATGGCGTGGAACATTTGATACAGGACTCCAGTGTTCCATGTGTCAATATACTTCTGAGAGATCTTCCCTTCCAAGGCGTGGGCACCGAAAGCTCCTAAAGCGACAGATAAAAAGGCGTTGATTGCTCCAATGATAATAAATGTTTTCATAATGGTCCTGCTCCTTCTTCACTTAGTGATTAAAAATCGAATAAAGAATTTCCATTCGCTCCATCATCCGTTTCCAGAGGCTCTTCTTTCTGGATGGTGACAGGCTTCTGACTCGGTTGTGATTCCTGTAAATATGGCAATGTTTGTTGAAGTTGAAACGAAGGTGCTGCAGTAGATGCCCCGTGGTTTTCCTCCAACAAAACCTCGCATAGAGCCTTTATTGAATACACATGCTCACGAATTTGCTGTGACTTTTCGGCTGATTTTGCTTTTCCGAGTTCGTTTTCTATTTTCTTTATTAATGATTGATGCGGGATATTCACAATTGATGACTCCTTCCACAAGTCTTCCCGTACATGATTTATCGTTTTACTTAGAGTATGTACTTCCTAGAGATGACCTACATCATTATCCTAATTCTAAATGAAAGATTTCGCAAATATCTTCTCGTCATCATCTCTGTTTAGGCCTGAATTTCAGACAAGGACTCCCCGAGGATTGAAAAACCACCAGTGAAGGCATGGATTTCGTTTTGAACCCGTAGCCTTTACAACCCCGGGGATGAGCCTGCTCCCAGGTGGTATAGAAATAATGACATTGAAAGCAATTTATACGCTTCTCGTTTTTCATTTGGCGCCCCCCTACAAAATAAACCCCTCCATATACGAGGGGCCATCCATTGTTTCACGTGAAACATCCGGTTATTCGATACACCAGTCAATCTCTTTTATCCCTTGTTCCCGTAAAAACTCGTTTGTTTTTGAATATGGTTTACTTCCAAAGAAACCCCGGTGTGCGGATAACGGGCTCGGATGAGGAGCCGTGACGATATAGTGCTTGGAAGAATCAATGAACGACTGCTTCGCCTGAGCAGGTTTCCCCCATAAAATAAACACCATCGGCTTCTCTCGTTCATTCAGGATCGAGATGACATGATCTGTGAATTGTTCCCACCCTTTTCCCCGGTGGGAGTGGGCCTTCCCATCTTGCACGGTTAATACCGTATTTAACAGCAGGACGCCTTGCTCTGCCCATTTCACCAGGGAGCCATGGGCAGGGATCGGGCATCCGATATCATCCTGAAGTTCTTTGTACATATTTCGTAATGACGGAGGAACCTTGACTCCTTTTTTGACAGAAAAGCTTAAGCCTTCTGCCTGATTCGGTCCATGATAAGGATCTTGTCCAAGCAATACAACTTTCACGTCTTCGTACGCTGTGTAATGAAAAGCATTGAAGATATCATGCATAGAAGGATAAGTTGTGTTCGCTTCATATTCCCCTTTAAGCCATTCTCTCAAGGTCTGATAATATTCCATCTGAAGTTCATCTTCCAGAATGTCTGCCCAATCGTTTTGAAAAATCGTCGTCACTGTTAGACATCCTTTCTAGTCCTGAAATTGAATCGTAACGTCATAGCCTAATTGTTCAAAGAAACCCTTCAATGATTTCTCAGCATTTTTCTCCGCGGCTTGAAGCAACCCCTGCTCAACCGCTTCCTGACTGATTTGGTCCTTGGCCACTTCCGCAAGGGCAAACCCTTCGTTCCAGTCCACATCATTTCTGAAAATCCCTTCTACGGAGAAGGTCTTAATGTTCTCAGTATCAATGGAAGGGTCCTGCAGAATCTCAGCACGTGGCAGGGTTAATTGAATTTCTTTCTTCTCTTCATTAACTACTATATTGTCTTCATCGATTCCCTGTAAATCAACCCCTGCCAGGACGGTTCCAGGGACCACCATCAGAAGCTTCCGTTTTGTCCCGGGTAGATCTGTATTGATGTCTTTCCCAAATAATTGATTATCCTCCTGTTCGATTACAGCCTTTACAAATCCTTGAGCCGTCGCCAATGAACTCATTTCTTGAATCCTCTCTACAAAAGCCCCCTTCTCTTCTGTAAAGGTGGATCCGGATAGCCATGAATAGACCCCTATGGATACTCCTCCTACTAATAGGATGAAAAGAAGGAGAATCAACAACACTCTATTTTTCCAAAAGGACAGAACGGATGTTGCTAATTTCCAAGCCGAAAAACGTCTACTGCTTCTATTCTCATACGCCAAAGAGGCACTGGTTTCTCTCTCACTCGCTTTCAAATCTGCTAAAATCGCTTCAATTTCTTGTATTTTCTTGTATTGATTTGTCAAATGCTTCACCTTCCTCTCTTCTATTATAGGAAATAATGTAGAATCTTGGAAACAATTATTCTCCCAAAACCATTTCTATATTATGGAAGTTTTAATTTCCTACAACCGGGAAAAGAAGGGACAAGACATTAAAATTAAATGGAGGGTATGATCATGTATAAAGTTCAAACTGCTGAAAATGTGGTAGAAGCGAAAAGAGAAATAGAAATGTTTACAAGTGAAGGTTACTCTAAAGATGAAATCTATGTGTTTGCACACGACAAACATCGTTCTGAACACATCACCGAGGCAACCCATACGGAATCCACTGGTATAAAAGAACAGGGAATCATTGAGTCCATGGGTAATCTATTCAACAGCCGCGGAGATGAATTACGGTCGAAAATGAAGTCCGTGGGGATGAACCAGGCAGAAGCGGATGCCTATGAAGAAGAACTGGATAAAGGTAAACTTGTCATCGTCGCTTCCAAAGAAGCAACAAATAATAATGCGAAACCATTCTAAGTATTAACGATTCATTCAATTCCAAAAGACGCCCGAGGAAATCATTCCCGGCGTCTTTTTTTGTAATAGCCAAAAGAATTTGTATTTACCCGCACCTTATTATATTCTTTAGTCAGACTTTTACTTTTACAATTATAACGAGTTACTTTCTTAGGAGGAATGCAACCATGACATTAAAAAAAACCCTTACGATCGCTGGATCCGATACAAGCGGTGGAGCCGGGATCCAAGCCGATCTTAAAACATTCCAGGAGCATGGCGTGTATGGCATGACTGCTCTTACAACGGTTGTTACAATGGATCCGAACAACCATTGGCATCACCAGGTTCATCCACTATCCATTGATACATTGGAAGCACAACTGGAAACGGTTCTTTCTGTCGGAATCGATGCCATGAAAACAGGCATGCTCGGTACAGTTGAAATCATTGAGCTTGCAGCGAAGAAAATAGATGCATTCGGGTTGGATAAAGTCGTCATCGACCCAGTAATGGTATGTAAGGGTGAAGATGAAGTATTAAACCCTGAAACAACGGATGCCATGAGAGAGCATTTGCTCAAGCGTGCCACTGTGGTAACTCCTAACCTATTCGAAGCAGGTCAGCTTGCCGGGTCTGGTCCGATCAAGACCATTGATGAAATGAAGGAAGCCGCAAAGAAAATCCACGATCTTGGGGCGAAAAATGTTGTCATCAAGGGTGGAAAGCAATTACAACACGATAAAGCTCTTGATTTATTCTATGACGGAAACGAATTCACTCTGCTAGAAGAAGAAAAAGTAGAAACGACGTACAACCACGGTGCTGGCTGTACATTCGCAGCAGCCATCACGTCAAACCTTGCAAATGGACAAGACGTGAAAGAAGCGGTACAAAACGCGAAAACATTCGTTACAGCAGCCATCAAACATGGTTTCAAACTGAACGAATACGTAGGTCCTGTCATGCACGGAGCTTACAACCGATTCGAAAAATAATCTTGGACCGGTGCCAGGCACGAAAGAACCATTTTGTGCCTGGCACTTTTTTTGAGGGACAAAGACCTCTCCTGTCGAATTCCACTCTCTCCTCCTCAATCATACTTTTCGCAATCACTCATGAATTTTAGTAAGATAGTACATAATGGTTAAGAGTCTTTTCTGTATCTAAGGAGGAAAAAAGATGGAACCGATCAAGATTGCTGATGTGCACGGGATCATTACCCAACTTGCTCGTCAGGACGTTTATATACATTTAGAAACTACCAACGGAGCCTATGCTTCTCACTTTAATGAAGGTTTCTTTTCTGCCGGAGCCTATATAAGAAACGCGAAAGTCAACTATGAGCACGGAAAAATCATTGGGGACGGACCTTACCGTGTCGGATTGAAAATTGAGATCGGCTGGATTTATGCTGAAGGACTGACTCATTATGAATTTGATGAACAGGGTCGCCTGTTACTTGCAGGACACGGTGCCGATGGAAAACTTGCCGTTGCCCTTGAAATCAGCCCGACACCTTTTAACTAAACGATATGAACCAACTATAAAAGGAGAGGTCAACATGGAAAAAGAAAGACAAGTACTTGTCATCTTTCCACATCCCGATGATGAAGCATTTGGTGTATCAGGAACCATTTCCACTCACGTAAAAAATGGAACGCCCGTCACCTATGCCTGCCTCACGTTAGGGGAAATGGGAAGAAACTTAGGAAACCCACCTTTCGCAACAAGAGAATCGCTTCCACAGATTCGTAAAAAAGAATTACAAAAAGCGGCCGATGTGATGGGAATCCAGGATTTACGCATGATGGGATACCGGGATAAGACCCTTGAATTCGAAAATGATGAGAAACTTTCAAACATGGTGACAGAGTTAATTGAAGAATTAAACCCTTCACTCATCATCACGTTCTACCCGGACTACTCTGTTCATCCCGATCATGAAGCAACAGCAAGAGCCGTGGTCCGTGCCGTTCGACGCTTGCCAAAAGAATCAAGACCGAAGCTTCACTGCCTTGCTTTCTCAAAGGATTGCGAAGTAGAATTAGGTCAGCCTGATATCCTTGTTGATATCACACCTGTTAAAGATCAAAAAATCGGTGCCATGAAGGCTCACATTTCTCAAACAGCGTGGATGCTGAAGGATTTGGAAAAAGGCATTCAACAAAATGATCCCGAAGCCCTAAAATGGGTGACAGTGGAACGATTTTGGAGTTACCAGTGGGGAAATGACAAAGTAGAATAATGATTATGAAAAGAGTTTGGGCTTTGCTCGAGCTCTTTTTTTATTGTGCTCTTCTAATGGGTAATTTGGTGAATACAATAAATACAACTAATTAATGAGTGATTACTCACTTTACAAGTCACTCTGCATACCTTATATTAAAAGTGAGTAACCACTCACTAACTTCTGAAAGGTGTGATTCAATTGAATTCCATCATCCAATTGAACGGGCTGTCCAAGTCATTCGGCTCTCAAGAAGTGTTAAGAAATGTATCTCTTAACATACCAAGAGGAGATATCTATGGATTATTGGGCCCCTCTGGCTCGGGCAAAACGACGTTGATCAAACTTATGATCGGACTCGAAACCCCATCGACAGGGAGTGTAACCTTCAAAGGGAACAAGCTGAAAGCAAAAGAGCTGTACCCAACCATCGGATATATGGCTCAATCAGATGCCCTATATGATGAGCTGACAGCGAAAGAAAATTTATCTTTCATGGCTTCTCTCTATGGATTAAAGAAAAAGAAACGAAACGAACAAATGGAGAAAGTGATGACGACCGTCGACCTTCTGGATCACCTTCATAAACCTGTTCATCAGTATTCAGGAGGCATGAAAAGAAGACTGTCCCTTGCCATTGCCCTCTTACATGATCCCGAGGTTTTATTTTTGGATGAACCGACCGTTGGGATTGATCCCGTTTTAAGAAAGGAAATATGGGATAGCTTTCAACGTCTTAAGGAAGAAGGCAGAACCCTTATCATTACAACCCATGTGATGGATGAAGCAGAAAGATGCGACCGGTTAGGTCTATTACAGCATGGAGAAATCATTTCAAGTGATACGCCGGATGCCATTAAAGGAACCTATGGGGTGACTTCGATTGAAGATGTATTTTTGAAAAATGGAGGTGTTACCATTGAGGATTAGAGGGTTTGTCATTCGGATTCTTCAACAGCTGCTCAGGGACAAACGAACATTGGCCTTGATGTTTCTAGCTCCTTTATTGATTCTGAGTATGTTGTCCCTCGTATTTAACTCTGATGATTACGATGCCAAGGTGGCGATTGTGGATTTGCCACAACAGCTTGAAGCAAAGGTCGATACAAGTGATTTTGAAACATATCCAGGTACGGATAAAGCGTTAAGAGATATTAAAAATGGCAAGTTGGATGGCTATATTTCATTCGATGATCCAACCAGTCCTTCCATCGTCATTGAAGGCAGTGACCCCACTGTCAACGGGGCTGTGATGAAGAAAGTTCAAACTTTGTTTCCCGCCAACTCTCAAAAACTATCAGATCAAATAGAGTATGTGTACGGAAGCAAGGATATGGAGATGTTTGACTCCTTTGGCCCTGTACTTCTTGGATTTTTCGTCTTCTTCTTTGTGTTTTTAATCAGCGGGGTATCATTCTTGAGAGAAAGAACGACCGGGACACTTGAAAGATTGCTTGCTTCACCGATCAAGATTTGGGAGATGGTCGCAAGCTACGTGATTGGATTCGGCATCGTCACCCTTCTTCAAGCATCATTGATTTCCTGGTATTCGATTTATGTGTTGGACATGATGATGAAAGGAAGCTTTTTCAATCTGTTGATTATCATTGTCTCCCTATCGTTTACAGCTCTTACATTAGGAATATTGTTATCTGCTTTTGCCAAGAATGAATTACAGATGATGCAGTTTATTCCAATAGTGGTCTTACCGCAAATTTTCTTTTCAGGATTATTTAACTTGGATACGATTTCTGGATGGCTAAGCTGGATTGGACCGATCACCCCTCTTTATTACGCAGCGGATGCATTAAGGGATGTGATGATAAGAGGTTTTGCCTTTGAAAACCTGCTCTTTAACCTATCCGTGCTTATTGGATTTTCTTTACTCTTTATTGTTCTTAATGTTGCAGCCCTACGAAAATACCGTAAAATATAGGGTGAGAAACGACAAGTTAGGGGTTTAAGCATGTTAGAAGATAATAATCTATTCAAGCATCTATTTGACCAAGAGGAAACACTGACGGAGAAACAACAGAAAATAGTAGAAGCAGCTATTGAAATGTTCGCTGAAAAAGGCTATGCCTCCACCTCTACCAGCCAAATCGCCAAAAAAGCCGGCGTCGCAGAAGGAACCATCTTCAGGCATTATAAGACGAAGAAGGACCTGCTTCTTTCCATCGTATCTCCTACGATGGCCAAACTGATTGCTCCGTTTGTGATCCGGGATATTAATAAAGTGTTAGATGCGAAGTATGATCGGTATGAGGATTTCCTTAAAGCCATGATTCTTAACCGACAGGAGTTTTTAAAAGAGAACATGACCGCTTTTAAGATTTTAATACAGGAAATCCCTTTTCATCCGGAATTAAAAGAACAATTCAAAGAGCATATCGCTGAAAAAGTGTTCGGGAAATTCGTCCGACTCGTCGATTATTACAAGGAAAAAGGACAAATAATAGACTTGCCTTCTCCGGCGGTTGTTCGGTTTTCAGCCACCAGTATCTTCGGATTGCTCCTGGTCCGGTATCTCCTCCTTCCCGAAGAAGATTGGGATGATGAGAAGGAAATCGAGATGACAGTGCAGATGATTGTGAATGGGATTGGGAAGGGATAAAAGTGTGGGAAGAGCTCCAAATATTCAATTTGGAGCTCTTTTTTAGTTTAGAAAGCCGGAAACAGAACTGAAGTTGCCACTCGAAAGCTTAATTTAAGCCGTCTCCTACCTATTTGGAGGAGTTTATTTTCAAATTTCTGATTTCATTTCCAATTTTCCATGATTTGTTTTCAAATCCCAGATTTTATTTTCAATTCTCCCTGAATGACTTACCCCTCCGTTCGTTTCCCCCCTGACCTAAACGGGTAAAACCTACTATCAGCACAAGGAGGTAGAAAAATGAGTTTTCTTTTCCACGAGAGTACATTGAAAGAACAACATATTCTCATCACTGGTGCAACAGGCGGCATCGGATTCGAAACGGCGAAAGTGGCAGTGCAGGTCGGAGCCAAGGTAACCATCACAGGCAGAAATGAAGAAAAGCTGAATCAACTAAAAGATGAGTGTCAGGATCCAAACAGGGTCTTCATGTATAAGGCAGACCTTACAAACGCTCAGGACCTGGAACAGCTGCTATCATCCGCTATTGAAGAACATGGCCCCATCACCGGTCTCGTTAATTCTGCTGGAATAGGCGGTGGTGATATGGTAGAGAAGTTATCAGAAGAAGTTGCACGAGAGATCATGGAGTTGAACTATTTCTCATTGGTCCAACTCTCACAGGCAGTATATAAACAAATGAAGGATAGAGGGAGTGGATCCATCGTCAACATCTCCTCCCTTTCAGGACTGAGAGGAACTCACGGCAATAGTGCGTATAGTGCATCCAAATTTGCGGTCACCGGGTTTACCCAGGCATTTGCCCATGAAGCAATTGAAAACAATATACGAGTGAATGCCATTTGCCCCGGTTATGTAGATACCGAAATGGGACGAAACGCCATCAAATCAAAAGGCGAACGAGAAGGCAGAAGCTATGAGGAGCAATTAGAGATCGCGAAAGACAGTATCCCCTCTGGACGGTTGACCTCACCGACCGAGGTCGCGAATACGATTGTGTATCTATTAAGTGATGCCGCCGTGAATATTGTTGGAGAGTCGGTGAAGATTTCAGGAGGAAGCGTGATGCGTTGATAAACCCCTTACAGAACACCGTTCAAGCACGAACGGTGTTCCTTTAGTAAGTTAATAAGTGGATAAAAAGTAAAAATTAGTGCATTCATCACTTACACCATTCAGTAAATTATGGTTTAATAAATAGTACTATGGAACGATAATTGAGAAGAAGGTTGTGGAATTGAACCCTATCGCTTCTTTATAAAGTAAAAGCTGAGAGATCTTTCTCCTCTTTTTTTTACTTCAAAATCGAACATACGTTCTGTTGGTGGTGAAAAAATGGATTCGTTAATTAGGAAATTTTATCGTCATTATCCTCATCTCAAACATAATAAAGCTGTTGATTCCTTTATCAGTCAAACGGAAAATCAGAAATTAATAGAAGATTTTTTATGTCACCCGAGCGCGCGTAAGGAAGAACGTTTAAACGAAGCCTTTAAGGCCCATTACTTTGATATTCGGTTTACCTCATACGTCAGTTCATCCCTCTATTTTCACAGTGTGAACTTTGACAAACATGTTAGGAAATATAGTGAACGTCATCCTTTGACCCTTGATAACAAAGTCGATCATGAAGGCGGATCTTTTATTGATCTTGTGCCCGATCCTGCATCAGAAATACCCCCTTTTGCAAACTATTCGACCTTAACAGAGTGCCTTGAGAATGAAGAATTGCTTCAGGCATATGAAGCGTTAACAGACAAACAAAAGCTAATTCTCGACTTAGCTTATGTACAGGAATTCAATGATACTGAAATATCACGAATTCTTGGCATATCTCAACAGGCTGTATCAAAAACTCATCGAAAAGCATTAAGCACCTTAAAAACAATTTTAGAAAAAGGAGAATCATAAAGCATGGGAATATTATATGACCTGGTAAAAGAAGCTCAATGTAACACAGCATATGAAACGAACGTCATACAAACCTTCGAACCGAAAATAAAGAAATCATTGTATTTAACCAGAGTAGAAAATAGAGACGATCTTGAACAAGAGTTAAAGATCAAAGTGATACGTTATGTCAGGGATTATTCATTAGAGAATGTACCAGGATTATTTGATTTAAATAAACAATAAAAAAGGACAAACACTCACAAAACCTGTGGGTGCTTGTCCTTTTTCTATGCTGAATCGAGTTTCCTCAAAAACTTCCGGCTGCAGGTTGTCATTTCGCCCCCCTATTCTTCTTTATAGAGTGTAAGGCAAACAAAACAGAGTGAGAGAGATTGGGATGGTCTTTCTTTCTCTTCATCCCTTTTTGCCTCAAACATACAAAGGGAGCGATGATGAATGAATTGGACAAGAACATTACGACAAGGTGATTCAGGCAGCGATGTAAAGGAACTTCAGATTCGAGTTGCAGGATGGGCAGCAGGTTCCCCTTCCCAAACTTATGTGTCGGTGGATGGAGCATTCGGACCGGGAACGGAAGCTGCTGTTAAACGATTCCAAAGTGCATACGGTCTTTCAGCTGACGGAATCGCAGGACCGCAAACACATAGCAAATTGAACGCCCTTGAAGCAAGCGACGGCTCGACGGTCAACTTTGCTTTCAGTGAATTCTATTCGAAGGACGGAAGCGGCTTCTCGGGAGGAAATGTCGGCTCTACTCAAGTTAAGGAGAATGTACGACGATTAATGTACAAGCTTGAAGCTCTTCGTAAAAAACTTGGGAATCCGCCTGTTGTGATCAATTCTGGATTCAGAAGCATCACTCATAACCGAAATGTCGGCGGTGCCTCAAATAGTATGCACACTTACGGAATCGCAGCCGATGTTGATCCTTCAAGGAAAACGCCTGCTCAAGTAGCTGAAATTGCCAAAACATGCGGATTTAGCGGGATCATTAAATATACAACATTTGTTCATGTTGATAGCCGTATCGAGTATCCTTATGGTTCTCAATCGTTTTACTGGGCTTAAGGAAGGGAGGAAATAAAATTATGCCAATCATTGTACTTGATCCAGGTCACGGGGGAACAGACCCAGGCGCTGTTGGAAACGGACTGCAGGAGAAAAATCTCACGCTGGATATCGGATTAAAGGTTCAGAAAGTTTTAGAAGACAACTTTGTGGTGGATGTTCGTTTAACAAGAGAAACGGATGTATACGCAGGATTATCAGAGCGGGCGGATTTTGCAAATGGATTAGGCGCCTCTTACTTTGTATCCCTTCACCATAATGCCGGCGGTGGTACAGGGTTTGAAAGCTTTATTTATCCAGGTTCAGCAGCCTCTGAAACGGGAAGAAGACAAGATGTCCTCCACGGGGAATTAATGAATTTTTACTCAAAATACGGATTAAGAGATCGTGGACAAAAGGAAGCGAACTTCGCGGTATTAAGAGAAACCGCTATGCCCGCGATATTACTGGAAAACCTGTTTATCGACAGCGTGAATGATACGAATCTCTTAAAAGATCCAATCTTTCTTACTGGGTTGGCCAACGCCACTGCAGCTGGAATAGCAAAAGCACTTAATCTCAAACCTTAACAAAACGCAGGCTGGCTTAGGCCGGCTTGCACCTAAGGAGGAGTTACAATGGATTATTCCGTATTTGTTCAATTACTAGGAAATTTCGGATTTCCCATTGCCGTCACACTCTTTTTATTGGTGAAACTGGAGAAGAAATTGGAGCAGCTGGAATTGGCCATCCACTCCCTATCTAAAGCGTTTAGTAAAAACGAGAAATAGTTGAAGCTGGAGGATATGTAAATTGATCAAATTTGTTTGGGGGTCCATCGCTGTATTGCTTAGCTGCTCGGGAATTACTCTCCTATTAATGAATAACAATTATTGGGTAACGTTGATTTTACTTTCATTGAGTATCATCTTGCTTAATGTGAATGAAGCACATGTAAAAGGTTGAGCCGCGATGCTCAACCTTTTTTTCTATACGTTGATGCTGTATCAGTCATATCCTGAGTATATTATCAAACATGAAACACTTATCTTAGAGGTTTCATGTTTTTTTATTTTTTCAAAGCGTATAGGACAATCCTTAGTCCGGGAAGCCTTTAAGTAAGGAGGCGATGTATACATGAATACATTTGAAGTTTTATCTCTGATGCTCAGCTTTGGGATGTTTGTGATCGCTATTCTAAAATTTAAAGACAATGATGAGAATAAGAATTCATAAACACGCTGAAGAGCGTGTTATTTTTTTGAAAGGAAAAAACCTTCCCCAGCTCAATGCTAAAGAAGGTTCCAAACCTCTATTCCTCAATTTTAAGTGAATTCAAATTCACTTCATACAATTTATCATCATTTTCACGGGGAATTCCGCGGCCATCTGTGTTATTTGAGACAAAGTAAAGGGTATCCCCTTCCACAAATACATCGCGAATCCTGCCGAAACCTGTAAGCAAGTCCGATACCTTCCGGGTTTCGGGGTCAAATCTCTTCACACTTTGACCAGCGAGAGATGCAAACACTAAATCCTCATTCCAAAAGGCAGCTCCTGACGGGGCCCATGAAGGTTCGCCGGAGTGAGCGAGAGGCGAAATCAATGAATCCTCTTTTTCATCCCCTGTAATCTTTGGCCAGCCATAGTTGTTACCAGCTTCGATACGATTCACTTCATCATATCCATTTGGTCCGTGCTCCGTTGCATATAGCTCCCCGGCTTCGTTCCAGGCAAGTCCCTGAGGATTGCGATGGCCGTAACTGTAAACGTATGAATCCTTAAATGGATTGTCGTCCGGTATTCCCCCATCCAAATTCATCCGAAGAATTTTTCCGCCAAGAAAGGAGAGATCCTGGGCCTTATCCTGTTGGGTGGCATCCCCTGCCGTAATGTAGAGCTTGTTATCCGGACCGATTTCAAGTCTTCCCCCATGGTGGTATTGACCGCTTGGAATTCGGTCCAGTAGCACTTTTTCCTCGCTCCACCCGTTTTCCGTTCGTTGCAATACCACTACCCGGTTGTAAGGGTCTCCAGATTCATCGTATGTGTAGTAGGCATAAGCCTGTTGATTAGTCTTGAAGTCCGGGTGAAGCACAAATCCCAGTAATCCCGCTTCAGGTCGCTTCGATAACGGTTTTGAAAGATTGGTTTTCACGACCGTTTTTTTTCCATCACGTATTTCAACAATATCACCCGTTCTCTGGGTGAGGTAGAAATCATCACCGAGCTTATTTATCGACCAGGGAATGGAGAGGTCCTGGGCGATCACGTTGCTTTCGACACTCGGTTTGCTGACGGATTCACTTTCTTCCTGCTGTCCATCTGGCTGTCCCATTGAGCAGGCATTAAGTAGTAAGGTAAGACCAATGACGAATAAGAACCAACTGCGATTTTTTTGGTTTCTCAATTTTTTAGCTCCCTTATTCACTTTTTAACCATTATGGACAAAGTAAGATGTTCTCATTACTTAGCCGTCTGTTGAAGAGCCTCTTGAATCGCTTTTGCGACACCGTCCTCACGGTTGGTTGCGGTGATAAACGAACAGAATTCTTTTACCTGATCAAGGGCATTTCCCATGGCAACTGGTCTTCCAACTACTCTCATCATGGATAGATCATTAAGGTTATCGCCCATGGCCATTGCATTTTTGACTGAAAGCCCTTTGTCATCCAGAAGTTTTTGCAGAGCGACTCCTTTTTGAGCTTCCAGACTATTCACTTCAATATTTTCTTTACCAGATGAGCTGATCGCGATGCCAGCTATTTCATGTAATTTTTCGTTCGCTTCTGTTAATTGCTTTTCATCAAAAGAGAAAACAAGAAATTTGTAAACAAGTTGAGAAGAATCTTCGAAAAGGATCCCATAATCATCGACCAATTTAATATGACCTTTTTCAAATCGTTCTTTTGCTGCCTGTCTCACTTGTTTTTCCGACACATTTGGATTGGCTGTTGTAAAAATGTCGACAATCAGCTCGATCCCCATTTCATAGTTTTCAGTATACGTTCCTTGATCAGTGTATATTTCAAAGTAAATGCCCGTCTCGTTTAGTGCAGCGGCGATTTCTTTCGCCCGTGTTGATTCAATACCGGCCTGATAAACGATTTCACCTTTTTTATTTCGAACCTCGGCACCGTTGGCACAAATAATATCGCATGAGATGCCAGCTTCCTTTATGACATATCTGGCTTCTTCATACGATCTTCCTGTGGCAACAATCACTTCAACTCCTCTTTGCTGAGCATCCAGTATGGCCTGTTTGTTTGCTTCACTGATCTCTTGATTTTCATTTAAAAGGGTTCCATCCATATCTGTTGCAATACATGTAATCATAAGCAGACACCTTTCTATGGTTGAGTATTCTTAATTTAGCCATTGTATCATGAATTATTTATCCTCTTGTACTGATGTACCTTACTCTTAACAAAATTAATACACGTGAGTTAATTTTCTGTTAATTCACTTAATTGAAAGGGTTTTCACACGCAATTATAGAAGAATAGAAAGGGTGTGTATTAAATAAGGGGGATTATGAGATGAAAGCACTTATATCATTATCGAACAAGATTATGCAACGCTATCTGCCTGATCCATTTTTATTTGTTGTCATTTTAACATTGGTTGTATTTGGGTTTGGTCTTATTTTCACTGATAGCTCGAGCCTTGAGATGGTTCAGTATTGGGGCAATGGTTTTTGGAGCCTGCTTGCCTTTTCAATGCAGATGGTTCTCGTGCTTGTTACAGGGTATGTACTGGCAAGCAGTCCACTTTTTAAACGGTTCCTTGGTTTCCTGGCGTCATTTGCGAAGTCACCCGGTTCCGCGATTGTCATCGTTACCATCGTTTCTATGATTGCAAGCTGGATCAACTGGGGCTTTGGGCTGGTCATTGGGGCATTATTTGCGAAAGAGCTTGCCAAACGGGTGAAAGGTGTCGATTACCGATTGCTCATTGCCAGTGCCTATTCTGGATTTGTTGTCTGGCATGCAGGTTTCTCAGGTTCCATTCCGTTATCCATCGCGACTGCAGATCATCCTTTCCAGGATATGATCGGTGTCATCTCTACGAGTGAGACGATATTCGCTACGTTCAATGTCCTGATTGTCTTAGCACTATTCATTGTTCTTCCCATCATCAACCGAATGCTGATGCCGTCAAAAGAAGAGACCGTAACCGTAGATCCCGAGCTCTTTAATGAGACAGCTGCCACTCTGGAAAAAGAGGCGTTAACACCTGCTGAGCGTCTGGAAAACAGTATGGTTTTATCGATTATTGTCGCCGTTCTCGGGATTGCATTCCTGTTCTCATACTTTATTCAAAATGGTTTCGCCCTTAATTTAGATATTGTCAATTTTCTATTCTTATTCCTGGGCATTCTCTTTCACGGGACCCCTAAGCGGTTCCTTGCGGCTGTTCAAGAAGCGATCAAGGGCGCAAGCGGGATTGTCATTCAATTCCCTTTCTACGCGGGAATCATGGGGATGATGACGGCATCAGGTCTTGCTGTCGTGATGTCTGAGGCCTTTGTATCGATTTCAAATGATATGACCTTTTACTTCTTCGCTTTCCTCAGCGCCGGGATTGTGAACTTCTTTGTCCCTTCAGGAGGAGGACAATGGGCCGTCCAGGCTCCCATTATGCTTGATGCCGCTCAAACCCTTGATGCTTCTATCGCAAAGACTGCTATGGCAGTGGCATGGGGGGACGCCTGGACAAATCTGATCCAGCCATTCTGGGCATTGCCTGCTCTGGCAATTGCGGGATTAAAGGCAAAGGATATTATGGGATATTGTGTTATCATCCTTGTCATTAGTGGAGTCGTCATTTCATTGGGACTATTATTCTTATAATATAAAAGTCAAAAGCGCCTTGAACCGTTTCGCCTCTGGTGAGACAGTTTAAGGTGTTTTCTTCTGATGAAAATAAAAAGCTGATCCCCTTAGAGACCAGCCGTTATCTATGACCGTTCATTATGTTCTATATTGGCTTCCATTCTATCGAACATTTTCTCTTCTCTCTAGCTCCCCTTCTAACATCTCAATAAATTCTTCTTCTAATCCTTCTTCTTGTGCTAATTGGTAGACATTAGCCAATTGTTCTTCCGTAAGTTTTGTTAAAGATGTCATTGATTACAACTCCTGACTAACAAAGGTATGAATTCCTAATACCCTCTTAACCAACATATAAACCTCTTTATCGAGATTTTTAATTATTTATTTTGTCTTTTTTCGTATAATTTTTTACTATTATAGATTAGAAAGTAATAGTTGATTTCCGCTACAGGAGGCTCGCTTTCCGCGGGGCTGGCGGTGAGCCTCCTCGGCTGTGCCTCCGGGGTCTCACCTGTCCAGCTATTCCCGCAGGAGTCGAGCCTCCTTCCGCTCCAATCAACTCTCTGAGCATGTATCCTTAATGGAAATCAGTAAAACAAGAATTTTAGCAAACAACCTTATTTAAGGTTAGTAGAGAATATGTTAAAAAACAACAATCATTGTGAAAAGAGCATTTATTTTAATCCTAAAATCCTATATTTAACTCTATGAAAATAAATAAGTGAAATGTTTTTCAGCTTATAATTGAAATTTTTAAAAATTTTAGTAAAATAGAGAGGTACTGAAAGATAGCGCTTTCTTTTTCGTATACATTATTTACAAGATCGAACATTCGGCATTTCATGTTTCACATTCACACCTTTTGGGAAAAACAGCTAGGTAATGCATAATCTCCCTACTGAGAACTTCCTATGGACAAATTTATATGTATGCATTAAAATGAATAATGTTTCATTTTCCGTTATAACTACATCTGAGGTGAATTTATGAATCAACATCGCTTTACATTAACAAGTCATTTACGATTTATCATTCCTTCCCTATTGGGAATTTTTCTTTTTATGGTGCCGATTCCACAGGAAGACGGAATCACGATACCAATCGCGGTTCTTTCAGGGCTATTACAGGACTGGATTGGTAGTTATATACCTGCGATCATGACGGGACTAATCATCCTTACCGTATTAGGAACGTTGATCACAAAGCTCTTACATCCAGCCTTTATTGAAAAATCACCGTTTTTCACGAGCCTATTCGATGTGAGACCTGTATGGGTTTTTGTCAGAGTCCTTGGTGCTGTGTTTGCAATCATGACGCTATTCAAATTAGGACCTGAATGGGTATGGTCTGACGCAACGGGTGGACTCCTTTTAAACCCGGATGGACTTCTTACCATTCTTTTCTCTGTATTTTTATTTGCCGGACTTTTTCTACCTTTATTATTAAATTTCGGTTTACTTGAATTATTCGGTGCTCTCTTAACGAGAGTGATGCGGCCCGTATTCGGTCTGCCAGGACGTTCCTCCATCGATTGTTTAGCTTCCTGGTTGGGAGATGGAACCATCGGGGTGCTACTGACAAGCAAACAGTATGAGGAAGGGTACTACACCAAGAAGGAAGCAGCAATCATTGGTACGACCTTCTCCGTTGTATCCATTACCTTTAGTTTAGTCGTCATTTCAGAGGTTGGTCTTGGGGATTATTTCATTCCTTTCTACCTTACAGTAGCTCTTTCAGGAATTATTGCAGCAATTGTACTGCCACGAATCCCGCCTCTATCCCGTAAGCCTGACACATACTATAATGGACAAGAAGGCAAGAACACGATGGAGGTCATTCCAGAAGGCTATAGCCGCGTTGGTTATGGATACGAGCAAGCCCTTGTTCAAGCAAAAAACAACAACAGTACTTCTAAATTTTTCACTGACGGCATGAAGAATGTGTTGGATATGTGGATGGGTGTTGCACCAATTGTTATGGCAATCGGTACAACGGCGCTTATTGTAGCGGAAAACACGAAGTTCTTTGAATACATCGGTATGCCGCTTATTCCATTACTGGAGCTTTTACAAATTCCAGAAGCAGCAGAAGCGTCTCAATCGATTCTTGTCGGTTTTGCAGACATGTTCCTTCCAGCCATCTTCGGATCTGGAATTGAGAGTGATTTAACACGCTTTGTGATTGCTTGTTTATCTGTAACGCAATTGATTTACATGTCTGAAGTGGGTGGATTATTACTAGGTTCTAAGATTCCGGTTGATTTCAAAGACTTAGTGATCATCTTCTTACAGCGTACATTCTTGACTTTACTTGTCATTGTTGCGATTGCTCATATGATTTTTTGATGGATGAATGAAACCCAGGTTCAGATTTGAACCTGGGTTTTTTATTTCCTTTGTTACTATTAAACTTTTCAGTCACTCGCTTACCGCTGGTTTTCACCCATTTGCTTTGCATAAAATGAGTGTAAGTGTTAAAAAATCGTTGACCGTTCCTTTCCGCTCCAGGCAATTGCTTTCCGCGGGGAGGAAGTCAAGCCTCCTCGGGCTTTGCCCTGCGGGGTCTCGACCTTTCCTCTATTTCCCGCAGGAGTCAATTGCCTTCCGCTACAATCCACTCTGTGCTTCCACATTCTTAATATGCATTGATAGAAGTATTACTAAAACCTTTACAAAACAGACTTTACTTACAAGCGGTTATACCCTTTTTCCTACCTTCATAGTTATTCCGCCTTTGGGCCTTAACGTAATGAGAGGATGACACTCCACCTTCTGATTGACGGACATTTCAAACGAAAAGCGTTGCACGTATAAGGCAGCAATGATCAATGCCTCTTGTAAGGCAAAGTGATTTCCTATACAGACTCTGGGTCCTCCCCCAAAAGGAAAGTAGGCATAGGGCGTAATCTTTTTCAATCTGGCCTCTAGAAATCTCTCAGGATCAAATGTTGAAGGATCGGGGAAATACTTCTCATTCCTATGCATCAGATATGGTGAAACAAGGACATTCTCACCTTCTTTGATATGGTGAGGACCAATCATAACATCTTTAACCGCGATTCTTCCAAACATCCAAACGGGAGGATACAAGCGTAGTGTTTCCTGAAGTGCTTGCCGCGTATAATGGAGGTGCGAGAGATGCCCACTACTTAATTCATCGGTTCCTACCACTCTATCGACTTCTTCATAAACTTGTTCTTTCACCTTCTTATCGCACTCAAGCGCATGGAAGAACCAGGAAAGGAGATTCGCTGTCGTTTCATGGCCAGCCACAAAGATGGTCATTACTTCGTCCATAAGCTGGTTTCTGGACATACTGTTGCCTTCCTCATCCCGGGCATGAAGTAAGGCGTGAAGTAAATCCTTTTTCCCATCTCGATGATACTCTTTTTGATGGATGATCTCCTCCACCACCCGCTTTAATTCTTGAATGGATGTCTTATATTGCTTCACCTCAGCAGTCGGCCAAGATAGCGGTGGCTTAAGGAAGGATCGTATTCGTTTTGTAGCAGTCTCCATAATGGTTTCAAGGTGCACACCAACTTTCTGATGGCCTTCCTTTACATCCATATTAAACATGGTTTTCGTAATGACCGCCAGGGTAACCTCCATCATATCCTTGGAGATGTCCCGGGAACAGTTTATCTCCCAGCCTTCCATCATGGAAGAAGCAGACTCGATCATTTCAGTCATATACTGCTGAATATGACGCGGGGTAAAATAAGGTTGGATCGTTTTTCTCTGTTTTGTATGTAGCGGAGACTCACTCGTCACAAGTCCTTCTCCAATCAATAGGGACAGTTCTCGGAATTGCTTTGATTTATGAAAGGAGTCTGACTGGGTGACGAGTGCCTCTTTCACCAATGCAGGGCACATCAGTAAATGAACGGTTCGATTGGCAAAACGGAGTTGAACTTTCTCTTCGTGTTTCCTTGCCATCTTTTCTAAAAACACTAGTGGATCCTTCCGGAATTGTTCTAGCTGACCTAATGGATGAAAGGAATGGAGGACGGTTGGTTTCGACATTACTTCACATCTCCTTTATTTCTCTGAATAAGAGCCAATAACTATGTCTAATCAAGCAAGCCCGTATGAACGCTCCTTTCATCCTATTCATGTACATTCCTATTCATTAATCCTTTTTCATCCGCTCCCTTAACTGCTCCAGGCTGAGCTCACTAGTCGAAGAGATAGTCCAATGAGCATGTTTCATATAGTCATCTGCCCCTACTCCGACTGTAAACATTTTCGTATTCAGAAGAGCCTGCAGCCCTGCTTCGCCATCTTCAATGCCCACACAGTTTTCTTCCGGTACCCCAAGAGCATATGCCGCCTTCAAGAAAATTTCGGGATCCGGTTTTCCTTTTTTTAAAGAAGACGGGTCAATAACGACAGGAAAATACTCCTGTAACCCTACTTTCTCCAGTACATAGGGTCCATTTCGACTTGAAGAAGCAAGTGCGACAGGTACGTTTTCTCTCATCAATTCTTCTAAAAATTCTATTACACCGGGTAAAACGTGCTGGTGTGTAAGTTCTGAAATCAGTGATAGATAAATCTCATTACGCTTATTGGCCAGTTCGGTGATTTGTTTCTCTGAAACTTGAACATTTCCTTCCTTCAACAAATGTTGGACCGTTTCTTTTCTACCTATTCCCTTTAGTTTATTATTTTGCTCCTCAGTATATTGAATCCCATAGGGACGCATCAGCTCTTGATTGGCTTGAAAATAAAAAGGCATGGTGTCTGTGATGACTCCATCCATATCAAAAATGACAGCTTGCAATGTCCTCGTCACTTGGTTTCCTCCTGTTTGCATAGTAAAAGGCTGCACCAATATGAGGCAGCCTTTGATTTCACTTATTTTTCACCGGCAAGGTTACTTCTACTCTTGTTCCTTTATTCATTTCTGATTCAATGAGTATAGACCCTTTATGGTCTTCAATGATCCTTTGACTAATGGTCAGCCCGAGCCCCATCCCTTTTTCTTTCAAGGTGAAGAACGGCTCTCCCAGTCTCTTTAGACGATCAGGGGGTATCCCAACCCCTTGGTCTTGTATAGCAATGGTGATCATATCGTTCAGAACGTTCCAATCGACATGGATTTCTCCTTCATCCATCGATTCGATCGCATTTTTAATAATATTAATAAACACCTGTACACATTGATTCTTATCTCCAAATACATAAATCGGAGATGACGGTACTTGGACATTTAATGATATTCCTTTAAGGATCGCTTCATGCCCCATTACCTTGATCACATAATGAAGAACTTCACTCATATCAAAGAGTCGGTATTCCCTCATTTGAGGTTTGGATAAAATGAGTAACTCACCGACGATTTGATTGATTCGATCCATCTCGGAAGACATGACGGTAAGATAATGGTCCGGTACATGCTTATTCTCTTCCAGCAGTTGAATGAAGCCTTTGATGCTTGTTAGGGGATTTCGGATTTCATGGGCGATTCCTGCCGCAAGTTCTCCGACCACAGAAAGCTTTTCTTTTCTTAATAGCATTTCTTCTGCTATTTTCTGCTGTGAAATATCCCTGCCAATGATGACTAATCCCTTTCTGGTGTGATTCGAATGAAATAATGGGACTTTTATGACATCAAAAGTCTTGAATTCACCGTTCGGAAGGTAGAATCCCTCTTCACATCTCGTTACTTTTTCCGCTTTCCACGATTGTTCATCGGAGTCAATACAATAGTCGAAGGCGTCTTTAAAGAATGGGACGAGTTTCCCCAGATCACGGTCTGTCTTTCCTACATAATCGATTCCCTCAAGATTATACAACCTACGACCAAATTGATTGACCTTTAACCAACGGCCTTCTCCATCCTTAAAGCACACAAAATCCGGCAGGGAATGAAGAAGAGTAGAGAGCTGATTTTCTTCTTCCAGTAATTTTTGATGCTCTGCCAGAAACGATCTCCCTTCTCTTAATAAGAGAGCCAGAACCGTTCCCCCCACAATGGCTGATAGAAGGGCTGCGATTACATTCCATGGCTCATCCAGAATGAGTACAACGGTGAGCTGAAAGACAAATAGAGCCATGAGGATCATTATTTTGTTATAGAATGTGTGTGTCATTATGCGATTCTTTTTCTCTCTCATCCCGTCACCCGTCTCACTCATACTTTTGTTCGTTAAAATAAGTTAAATATATATGGACCGATCGAAGTAATATAAAATAATATATAGATTCCCATAAAGTAAAAGGCACCTGCAAAGGATCCCCAATCAGGATCACGACCTAGTTTCCAGATTACCCAGGTGATCGCACTAATCACCAATAATAGTGCGTAGCCACTTCCGGGAAACACAAAGTATTCCGGAGCCACCTGGTAAAAATAAGCGTTCATCGCATTGCCTGTATAGCTGATCGGCATCAGCATAAAAATAATGATCGATGCATACTCGGCCCAGCTGATCCCGTCTTTTTCAAACACATTTGGTCTGAATATATACAATAATATTAATAAAAAGAGTGATGGAAGCACCCAGTAAAAGGATGTCAATATCGTCACCAGACTGCTGAACATCATGAGAACGCCGTTGTTCAATGCTTCTTTCACTGATCTGTTTGACCAGTTCGTACTTTCTGAAACAACTTGATCGTTCTGAGATGCCCCGTATAGTTCATATGTACCACCATCATAATTAAACCAAACCAGTGCCTCGTCTGTTAATTGCACTGGAGAATATGTGACATGCTTTGTCGTGCTTATTGGAGAGCCTTCTAGGATTTCTTGATTTTGAAAAGGGGCCGAATACAGGCTCACCGCATTGTTATCACCAATCCGCTGTCCTTCTGAAGTGAACACCACAGAATCTTCTCCCTCAACGCTTACAAACTGTACCCCGCCAGGACTCGTCAACTTTTCCCCGGTATCTTTATTTTCAAATTCAATCTTACTTCCGGTTAAAATCGATGATCCCAGTTCCTCTAATGGAACCTGAACCTTGTATACATTGTAGGACAGTGTGCCCTGAGTGCGTGATTTCTCATTATATAGCAAGGTGAGCCGATCGTCTGCTACTTTAAATGTTAAACCATCCATCTTTTTATTCGGTGCCGTATTTACCAGGAGAAAAGGCTTCTCACTTACTTCCCGGTTTTCATTCAAATAGTGGATGAAGTCATGAGTATCATCTTGTTTTACCTGAATGATGGCACTTCCATTGTCTCCTATATGAATATCAGAAATTTCAGACTGAAAAGTGTAGATTTCATTAGAAGAACCTTCTTGCATGTTATATTCATAAAGTTGATTGTACTTCCAATAATAAACGTTATTTGAGGCTGCTCCTAATCCTGTAATATCTCCTGAGAGGATTTGATCCTCATTGTTTTGAGTCAGAACCAGATCTCCATTTTTATAATAAATCACATCATTCCCATTGGACCAAAATGGATAACCTCTAGTAATCTTAGTCTTCATGACTTTTTCATCAGATACTTGCATATCCTCATTGATTGTAAACGAGTGGACCTTCCCTTCGCTCGACAAGTAAAGCTTTCCATTGTTTTGAAAAATCTGTGGTCTCTCTTTAGATGTGAAATCGAATGGAAGAGAACGGCTCCAGTTGGGCTGAGGTAACTCTTTCACTAATAGCAGTTGGTGAAAGAACAAAGCAGCTATGAATAGGAGCATGATTCCTATAGGTATACCAAATACTTTTAACTTTTCTCTCATCTGAATCCCCCTTATGTAAAATCCTTAGACTTCTGAATTTTAGCATAACTTATATAGGTTTTCACCATTTTTTCCCACTAAAAGGGAGGGGAACAGAGATTTGTTGCTTCCTTTTAGTATACCATTTCCATTTCAATTTGCTATTAACAATTGTCATATTTTGTCGTATTTAAGAATTTTAAGTTGGATAGAGGTTGAATACTTTTTAAGGAATAAAAAAAGACCCCTAAGAAACTATTGCTTCTCAGGAATCATTCTGTTTACTTCGTTTTTAACTTTTCTAACATATCGGCTGTCATTTTGGCTAAGTTGTAATCTGTTTTGAATCCCCATTCGTTCATGGCTGCGCTTGAATCGATGGCGTTCGGCCAGCTTTCAGCAATGCCTTGGCGAACAGGATCTACCTTATAATCCAACGTAAAGTCCGGTTGGTGGACGCGGATCGCTTTTGCAATATCCTCAGGTGCTACGCTCATGGCTGACACATTAAAGGAGTTACGGTGCTCAAGCTTTGAGCCATCCGCTTCCATAAGGTCGATAATCGCATTAAGGGCATCGGGCATATACATCATATCCATGTAGGTTCCTTCCCCGATGTATGAGGTATACTGGTTGTTCTTGATTGCTTCATAATAGATCTCTACTGCATAATCAGTGGTTCCACCACCTGGCAATGTTTCATATGAAATCAGTCCCGGGAAACGCAGGCCTCTTGTATCCACACCAAATTTAGTGAAGTAATAATCAGATAGAAGTTCTCCAGACACTTTATTTACTCCATACATGGTAGTAGGGCGCATGATGGTGTCTTGTGGAGTTGAATCTTTTGGTGTTGTTGGACCGAATGCCCCAATCGAACTTGGTGTGAAGAATTGACATTCTAATTCTCTTGCTGCTTCCAGGGCATTTACAAGTCCACCCATGTTTAAATTCCAAGCAAGGAGAGGTTTTGCTTCTGCTGTTGCAGATAATAAAGCAGCCAAGTGAATAATGGTATCTACATTATTTGATTTTGCGATATCAAACATTCTTTGAGCATCCGTGACATCCAGTTGTTCAAATGGCCCATTCTTTACAACCGGACTATCTGTCTCACGAATATCCGTTGCAATAACGTTATCTGAACCATATACTTCCCGTAGTCTATTGGTAAGTTCAGAACCAATTTGTCCTAATGCACCCGTTAATAAAATCTTTTTCATCGTATTTCCTCCTGCATTTCCCTATGGTGATAGAATGATTTCATATTCATACAGATAGGGCTGACTTTTATAGCCATACCCTATCACGTTATTCATAAAGCGGGATTAGATAATTCCCATTTCTTTACCGACTTTTTCATATGCTTTAATCGCTTGATCGAGCATGTCTTTCGTATGTGCTGCTGAAGGCATGTTTCTCACACGGCCTGTTCCTCTTGGTACTGTTGGGAACACGATGGATTTGGCATATACACCCTCTTCATATAGGCGTTTACTGAAGTCCTGGGTTGCCTGCTCTTCACCGATGATAACCGGAGTGATAGGCGTCTCACTGTTCCCAATGTCAAATCCAAGTTTCGTCAGCTCTTCTTTCAGATAACGGCTGTTTTCCCACATATTATCTTGAAGCTCTGTGGAGTTCATGATCAGGTCAAGTGCTTCTGTACAAGCCGTTACATCCGCCGGCGTAAGGGATGTAGAAAATAGGAATGGACGTGAGCGGACCTTTAACCAGTCGATCAGGTTCTGAGTTCCTGCCACGTATCCACCAACTACACCGATTGCTTTCGATAACGTACCCATTTGGAAGTCCACTTTGTCTGAAAGGCCAAAATGCTTAACCGTTCCTGCACCTTTTCCAAGGACACCCGAACCGTGAGCGTCATCTACATACGTCATGATATCAAATTCCTCAGCAATTTCAACGATTTCAGGAAGTTTACATACATCTCCATCCATTGAAAATACTCCGTCTGTGATGATCATGATTTTGTTGTATTGACCAGATTCCTTCGCTTCTTTTGCTTTCGCACGAAGATCCTCCATGTCTGAGTGACCAAAACGGATGATCTTTGCTTTCGAAAGACGACAGCCATCAATAATGGAAGCATGGTTCAGTTCATCAGAAAGGATGGCGTCGTTCTTATCCATAACCGCTGAAATGGCAGCCATATTACAGTTGAATCCTGATTGATATGCAATCGCGGCTTCTGTTCCTTTAAACTTCGCGAGCTTTTCTTCCAGTTTCACATGAAGATCAAGGGTACCATTAATTGTACGGACAGCTCCAGCACCTACACCGTATTCTTTCACCGCTTCGATCGCTACCTTCTTAAGGCGTTCATCAGTAGCGAGCCCCAGATAGTTATTAGAAGAAAGGTTCACAAGCTTCTTATCATTAATCGTAATCATCGGTCCGTTTGCACCTTGCAATGGATCGATCTCATTATATAATCCTCTTGATTTTAAATCCTCAAGATTTTCTTGTAGAAAATGATCTAATGTTTTACTTGTCATGTACTTATCCTCCTGTTATGTAAGCGTTTTAAAAACAAATGTCCACTCCAAAAACACAAAATTTATCAGTTGATTCTTTATGATTGCTAATGATTATTCTGCTTCTTAGTTTAACATGTTTTTTTGTGATGGACAAAATATATCTTATCGATTTAGTTTGTGTTTCTATATGCTACTTCATGCAATTAATCAAAACAATAATCTACTATCTTTTCTTCATCTGTCATAAACTATCCACATATTATGTGAATAATTTCACAAACTTATAATAGAATAAACATATAATCTTAAAGCAGGTGATGGAAATGTCTGTTTTTGAACTCATAACTTCATTGACCCCAGTATTAGCCGTTCTCATATTTCTTGTTATTCTGCGGTTACCCGCTTCTGTTGCGATGCCTGTCAGCTTCTTACTGACTGTCATTTTAAGTATTGTATTCTGGAAAATCCCACTGATACAGATCAGTGCTGCCACGGTTGAAGGAATGATCATTGCTTTCACTATTCTTTGGATCGTTTTTGGAGCGATCTTGCTTTTGAATACCTTGCAAAACAGCGGAGCCATGGAAACCATTCGAAATGGATTTTCTATAATCTCCCCGGACCGCCGTGTGCAGGTCATAATAATCGCTT
This sequence comes from uncultured Rossellomorea sp., assembly GCF_947488365.1. NCBI lineage: Bacteria > Bacillati > Bacillota > Bacilli > Caryophanales > Bacillaceae > Rossellomorea > uncultured Rossellomorea sp. Next base: position 34,706 of record NZ_CANKZT010000007.1, read on the forward strand.
GGTTATTCGGCTCTTTTATTGAAGGTGCCGCTGGATTTGGAACGCCTGCGGCCCTGGCAGCCCCGTTGCTTGTTGCGTTAGGGTTTCCGCCCCTCGCAGCCGTTTCTCTCGCTCTTATTGCAGATAGCAGTGCCGTATCGTTCGGTGCGGTGGGTACTCCCGTTATGGTAGGGATCGATCAAGGATTGAGACAGGGAGGAAACCTTGCAGGGCAAGTGGAACAAACCGTGGGACCTCAACCTATGATGGATTATTTAAGCGGTGTAGCCAGTCAAGCTGTGAGTATCGATTTGTTCATAGGAAGCTTCATTCCTCTATTGCTTGTCGTGATGCTGACCCGTTTTTTCGGTCCGAAGCGCTCCTTTAAAGATGGGCTTGCTCTGTGGAAGTTCTCTCTTTTTGCAGGTCTATCGTTTACATTACCGGCTTTACTGGTAGCCACTTTCTTAGGACCAGAGTTTCCTTCCATTATCGGTGGACTAGTCGGCCTGCTGATCGTCGTTCCTGCAGCGAAGCGGGGCTTCTTATTACCAGATGAGGTTTGGGACTTTGAAACGCACCCTAAAGAAGTTCCTGTTCCAGGATCCGTTCCTGGGAGGAAAATGCCGATATGGTTAGCTTGGATTCCCTACTTGCTTGTCGCTTTCCTGTTGGTTTTAACAAGATTGGATCTTCTACCTGTTAAAGGGTGGCTAAGAAGCGTCAAAGTAGGATGGAGCAATATTTTAGGAACAGGCATTTCCACTCAGTTTGAGCCACTTTACCTTCCTGGTACAATCTTTGTATTGGTCATGGCACTGACATTCATGATTCATAAAATGAGCAAGCCACAAATGAAAGAGACGTTCCGACAATCTTTATTTACGATTAAAGGAAGTATCATCTCATTAATGGCTGCCGTTCCCATGGTAAGGATTTTCATTAATTCCGGTGTCAATGAAAGTGATTTAGTGAGTATGCCAATGGAACTTGCCACTTTAGTGTCGGGTTTAGTGGGGGAAGGATGGCCTTTTGTCGCTCCTCTCATCGGTGCACTCGGCTCGTTTATCTCTGGAAGCGCAACGTTTAGTAACATGATGTTTTCTCTCTTTCAGTTTAGTGTTGCCGATCAAATCGGAGCAGATCCGCAAACCGTTTTATCCTTACAGGTACTTGGAGCAAACGCTGGAAATATGGTATGTGTGCTGAATGTAGTTGCTGCTGCATCTGTTGTTCAGCTTAGTGGAAAAGAAGGTCAGATCATCCGGATAACTGTTGTTCCGATGTTATTATACGTTCTGTTGTCAGGGAGTATCGGTGCTCTCGTGCTTTATTTCTTTTAAAAAGAAAGGATGAACAAATGACATCCATTTGTTCATCCTCTCTTTATTTTATGACCTTTCGGTTGACCCTGTACTCGAGTATCGCCTCGTGCATTCTCCTTAATGCCAAGTCGATCCGCTCTTTCGGACAGGCAATATTCATTCTGACAAACGAGTGTCCGCTCTGCCCAAACTTAAAGCCTTCATCAAACTTCACCCTCGCTTTTTCTAAGAAAAACGTACACAGCCCTTCACCTGTCATTCCTAATTCCGTGCAATCAATCCAAATAAGGTGAGTGGCTTGCGGGAGGATTGCTTTCAGCTCTGGAAGGTGCTGATCCAGATAATTCAGCACGTATTGTTTATTCTCTTCAAGCACCATTAATAGCTCATTTAGCCAAGGTTCGCCTTCCTCATAAGCCGCAATCGTTCCTTCAATCCCAAACACATTCGGTCTCATCAGTCCATAGCCTGTAAGCTTTTCATTATACTTATCTCTCAGGTCTTTGTTCGGTATGAGCAGGATGGAGGTTTGAAGCCCCGCGATATTAAAGGTTTTACTTGGAGCCGCACATAGAATACTGCGTTCTACTAAGCTTTCATCCCCTTTAAACAGAGGAACGTGTTCATATCCTTTGTATACCAGGTCCCCATGCATTTCATCTGAAATGATCCATAGGTCATGCCGCTTAGCGATCGAACCAATTTTCATTAATTCCTCTTTCGTCCATACCCGTCCAACAGGATTATGAGGACTGCAGAGAATAAGAAGTTTCGTTCTGGGATGACGCGCCTTTTCTTCCAAGTCGTCAAAATCGATCGAGTATACTCCATCACGATAGAGCAACGTATTTTTCATAACCGAGCAGCCATGGTTCTCGATCGTACTGTAAAAAGGATAATAAACGGGATCCTGAATGATTACACCGTCTCCAGGCTCCGTTAACACGGACAACAATACATTGATACCCGGAATGATTCCTGGGCTAAAGCTGATCCACTCTTTCTCTATATCCATTTGGAAGCGCCTCTTCCACCATGAAATGACAGACTCAAAGTATCGATCACTAAATGTCGTATAACCGTATATGCCATGCTGAGCCTTGCGATTCATGGCTTCGACAATGGCAGGCGACACTTGAAAGTCCATATCTGCAATGCACATAGGAATTACATCCTCGGCAGGAAACGACCATTTCACAGAGTGAGTGTTTGTTCTCTCGATGCAATCATTCCAATTCATATCCTAATACCCCTCTCACATATATCTGTCCTTACTTTATACCAGATTGAGGACGGGGTGAATACCTAATTTAAAAATAGGAATCCCCCTTACTTACATTAGATGAGTGTCATGTCCAAATGCTTAATACACTCACTACTTTTCAACGGTTTTCCCTTCCCCGGCCCTTCTGTGGATATGCTTCATTCCTTCCCGCTTACTTAACGGTGCCAGCTTTTCTGATTCAATGAATTGCTGTACCGCTTCCGGGTCCGTTTTTGAATACTCCCGGAGCGCCCAGCCAATCGCCTTCTGAATAAAAAATTCTTTTGATTCATTATGCAATAATATGTATCTGAACAAACGATCCTGATCTGTTTTTCCTTTATATTTCAATTGATGCAAAATAGAGATCCGATTCAACCACATATTATCGGAATGAATCCATTTCTCTAAGTATGCGTCATCTTCTTCCGTTTGATAGATTTTCCCTACATGATTGGGAGCAATATGATCGATGGTATCCCACCAGGATTTATCTGTGATGATTTCTTCCAAAAATGGCAGGTGGTCTTTCGTTAAATATCTGGATTGTTTGTCCAGAAGGGAAAGACCGATATACTGACACTCCCTTTGCGGTTCAGACCAAAGGGAACGAACAATGTCAGGTAATTCCTCAACCGGTGGCTTACCGTTCTCCTTTAGAAAATCCCTCAGTAACGCCGTTCGCTCCGGGGTCCTAATGCCAAAGAACTGAAATTGATTCCTCATATACGCTTCCATGGCTTCTCGATTTTCACTATTTTGATGATTTTTTAATAGAGTGATGATTTTATCTGAATACTCATGCCCCATCCTTATTCTCCCCTTTTTGATTTTGTTCTTCGCATTCAAAACAACTGCTTTTTCCATTCTCCTTTTGCACACCGTTAAAAAAGCCGTCTAAACAATAAAGAGGCTTCTGACAGAGATAACAGTAGTCTACCAGCTCTTTCATTTCTTAACAGGTTCCTTCCCACTAAATTGATCATCCAGCATATTCTCCAATCAAAACATCTCCCGTCTGCAGAACTCTCTTCATACTTCTTTAATATCGGGTAAAAAACCTTTTTTAAACAAAAAAAACAACCCTCAGCTAGCTAAAGGATTGTCTCTTTTTGTCAGTTGTCTCATAAGGAAAAAGTGAAGAAGCTTTTTGCTTTGAGGTAATGAAAACCCGACGATGGAACCGAGTCCCAGTGCGATAATGACCGTCCCGATCCCGACAGGACCACCCAGTAACCAGCCGAAGAAAAACACAATGATCTCCATTCCATTCCGTACCCACTGAACTTTCCAGCCCGTCTTCTCAACTACGAGCAGCATCAGACTGTCACGGGGTCCTGCCCCCAAGTCAGCTGACACATATAATCCGATACCGTACCCGATTACCACAATCCCAATCGCAAACACAATCGACTGTGCCAATAACGATTGAGGGTCAGGAAGTACATAATTAAATAAATCTATGAAAATACCGATTAACAACATATTTATAAAGGCTCCGACTTTAGGAAATGTCTTTGTTCCGATACCTGTCACGAATAAGATCAAAAATCCTGCAATGATGGACCATGTGCCAATCGTCAATCCAAGCTGCTTAAAGAGCCCATAATGAAACACATCCCAAGGTCCGATCCCAAGGTCTTTCCCTTTAATCGTCAAGCTTATGCCAAACGCAAGTACAAGGAGGCCAGTAAAGAAGAACGACCAACGTAATACAAATTCTCTATTCATGAAAATCCCTTCCTACACCATAGTCATTTCATTTATTACCCGGATAAATGTATCACAGAATAAGAAACAAAAAAATTTCATAAAACCTATGGGGTTGGTGGGGATAATTCATTCAGGGTATTGTGCCTGTTCTTTTTTTACATTTTTTTGTTAATCGGCTGGATTATTTGTGAGTTCGGCCGGATGTTCATTGAAAACGGCTGGATTTATGACCATTCCCGCCGGATTTTCACGAAAAACGGCTGGATTATCGCCCATTTCGGCTGGATTCACTAAGCTGCGCCTCGAAAAAAAGCAGAGAACACATTAAAACCACTTAAATCCTCATTCTTCATTGATAAAACAATAGAAATCATGGTGGAAAATCCATGAAATCAACGCAGCTCATCAAAAAAATTCTCTACCCTTCAACCAGCTCTATAATTTCCCCGTCAGGTCCAAAGAAAAAGACCACTTTCCAGCCATTTTCAAGTACAACTGGACCCTCAACAGGTACTAACCCGCTCTCCCTTAATAGAGCAATCTCCGTTTCCAGATCGATGACTGCCAAGGCTAAATGAAGAAATGTCCGCTTCGAACCGTTATCCTCCCCAAGCTCTTCGATGAGCTCCAACCGACAATCGTTCTTTTTCATAAATAGTATCTTCTCACACCCCCATTCGAAATACGTTTCCTCTTCAAACCCAAAGTAAGATTGATAGAACTCCTTCGACCGCCCTAAACTCTTTACATTCATTCCCATATGATGAATTCTCATAGCCATTCTCCTTACAAAATTACATTCATATCGCCAAACTCATGCCATTTATAGTTTTTTAACAGAGCAGTTTGATAGGCGTTCATTAATTTTTCCTCTGAAATAAAAGCCTTTAAGAGATCCAGATGACTCGCTTCCGGTTCATGGAGCCCCGTGATGAGGCCATCTACGAGTTGAAGGGGGGTATCCCCCGATATATATAAGTTTGTTATCCCTTCAGAAGGCTTTAACTGTCCATATTGCGTCATGATGGTCTCAAGGGCACGAACGACTGTAGTGCCCACTGCAATGACCCGCTTCCCACTCTTTTTTGCCTTGAGGATTTGGTCCACTGTCCCTGAACCTACATGGTATTCTTCCGGATGATTTTTTGGTGTCGGCCAGCGATCATTTCCGTAATAGCTCAAGCCTGCGTGAAGCTGTATGAACACGACCTCAATTCCCTTCTGCTTCAAGGATTGTATCAACTTCCAAGAAAATGCCCTTCCGGCAGATGTCATTTCCACAGATCCAGGGACTGATCCATATACGGTTTGATAGCAATCAAGTGGCCAAGGACTATCAATATATTCATAACGGATCGGCTCTCCGTTTCTGTAAATAAAATCAAAAAGCTCAACACCACTCCTGTTAAATTCCAATTGCACAAGTGGTTTTTCACTTCCCTCACCCACCATGTTTGCCCGGACTCCCTCTGAAAAACAAATCGGTTCCCCCGCTTGATGGAAGTCTCCTATGATAAGCGCATCCCAACAGTTATCATCTACTTTTCTGGATAAACGAACTTCGAACTGCCTGTTTCCTTGCTTCCCTTTGAGAGAGGCAGGAATGGTCCGGCTGTTGTTTAAAACCAGTACGTCCCCCCTATTTAAAAATTCGGGTAACTGCTTGAATTGGGTATGATCACATTTACCGGTCTCCCGGTTCAACACCATCAGTTTTACTTCGTCTCGCTCGAATCCTTGAAGCTCAATGGGAGTCGATGCGTTTAAATGGGATGGGATATCAAAGGTCTTAGCCAGTTCATTCATTCTCCCCGCCTCGATTCCACTGAAATTCCAGTGCTTCAAATCGATTCCCGTTCTCATGTTCTGAAGCGTCGGAAGCAAGATATAAAAAGAGGTCAAGGTGATCATGAGGGTTCGCAAGGGGATAATCACATTCCGGGACAGCCTTGTCGTGCATGTCCGTATCCATTTCCCCTGGATCGACCATATTCACCCTTACCCCTGTATCACTGAGTTCGTCGGCCCATGTTTGAGTCAATCCTTCGACGGCAAATTTAGAAATTCCGTATGCCCCCCACTCAGCAAAGCCTGTTTTACCCGCTTCTGATGTTAAGTTTATGATTGATCCTTTACCCCGGCTGATCATTCCCGGCAGGACTCTTTTCGTTACTAAAAATGGGTTCAATGCATTGATTCTTAGCACCTCAAGGAATTCTTCTTCAGGATAATCAGCCAGAAGGCGGGGACCAGGTCCAAAGACAGATGCATTGTTAAAAAGAACATCGACTCTTCCCAATACTTCCTCCGTAACAGAAACAAAACGGTCTACATCCCTGGAATCAGAAACATCTGCTTCCAAGGCTACCACTTCTGCCCCTAACGCTATCAATTCTTTCTCCAACTCCCGAAGGGGTCCACTCGTTCGTGCACAGATCGCAAGCTTTGCTCCTTCCTTGGCACATTGTAGGGAAAGGGCCCTTCCCAACCCTTTTGAAGCTCCGGTTATCATGACTACTTTGCTTTTCAACATCTTTATTTCCCCTTTCATAACTCTTATTACTCACAGTTTATGAAAAATCTCCTTTCGACAAATCGTCTATAAGTGGTCATGGGGAATAGAAAATTAGATGTAGCAAGCTATCAGCCTTTTGATGTAGTTTCATAAAAACACGAACATTAATACTAGAAATATATTTTATATTCGTGTTATAATCAAATTGAAAATAAATAGAGCAGTGACTGGCGAAAATGTGGAATCAACCACAAGGGAGCTGCGAATCTTATAAATCATGAGCCATTAGCCGTTCGCCTGGGCAGAAGGTAAGGGGATACCCTTGTCTTCTTTTACTATAATCAGGAGGGATTGCAGTGGAACCACTAGTATTAGACGGGAAACTTGTTGCATCTGAGGTAAAGGAAAGCCTAAAGTCGAGAGTCGCTGTATTAAAGGAGAATGGTACTACCCCATGCCTTGCCACGGTGCTTGTTGGAGACGATCCATCTTCTGCTACGTATGTGAAGATGAAGGGCAATGCGTGCGCGAAGATCGGAATGGAATCAAGAAGGATTCATCTTCCTAAGGAAACGACAACAACTGAATTGTTGGACGTGATCCGGGAGCTTAATCAAGATTCTTCCGTTCATGGCATTCTCTTGCAGCACCCTGTTCCTCACCACATTGATGAACGTGCTGCTTTTGAAGCAATCTCCATTGAGAAAGATGTTGATGGAGTCACAAGCCTCGGGTTCGGTCAAAACTCTCTTGGGTTTGGTGAATATCCATCTTGCACACCTGCCGCGATCATGAGCATCATCGATTACTACGGTGTATCCCTTGAAGGTAAACACGCTGTCGTAGTAGGAAGAAGTCCGATTCTAGGAAAGCCTGTATCCATGATGCTGTTGAATCGAAACGCAACGGTGACGACCTGTCATTCGTATACAGAGAATCTGCCTGACATTCTCGCTACTGCAGATATCGTGGTGGCAGCAGTCGGTAAACCTAACTTCATTCAAGGGGATTGGTTAAAAGAAGGTGCTGTCGTTCTTGATGCGGGCTATAACAAAGGGAACGTCGGAGACATCGATTACGACGCATGCTATGAAAAAGCGAGCGCGATTACCCCTGTACCAGGTGGAGTTGGCCCGGTGACCATCTCCATGCTATTAAAACAAACCGTTGATTCTGCTGAGAAATATGGTTCTGTCCTACAAAATTCATAATCCTTAAATTTCAAGAGACTGACTCGTTTAGGAGAGCCAGTCTCTTTTTTTGCTATTTCGGACTTATTTTTTCTACATTTCAGGAAAGAATGGTAAGGAATAGAAAGATAAAGGAGCGTTCATATGGACACACATCATCAAAATGCATTTTCCGAAACACCGGAACCCTATTGGAGGGAAACGGCTAAACTCCCCTTATTTAAAAAGCTTGATAAAAACATAAAAGTGGACGTAACCGTGGTTGGCGGAGGGATTGCAGGTATCACCACTGCCTATCTGTTAGCTAAAGGCGGGAAAAAAGTGGCTCTCATTGAGGCTGACCACTTATTGAACGGGACAACGGGGCATACAACGGCTAAGATTTCGGCACAACACGGATTGATTTATGATGAACTCATCCAGCATTTTGGAGTAGAGTTTGCAAAGAAATACTACCTGTCTCAGACAAAGGCTCTTCAGTTTATTAAAGATACGATTTCCAGCGAAAAGATAGATTGTCATTTTACAGAAGAGGACTCGTATGTTTACGCGACTACTGATCAATATGCCACAAAAATCGAGAAGGAGTACGAGGCGTATCAGAAGTTAGAGATTCAGGGAGAGCTCATCGAAAAACTCCCGATCGATTTATCCATTAAAAACGCAGTCGTAATGAAAGAACAGGCACAGTTTCACCCTTTAAAGTATCTAAAAGCCTTGATTGATTCTTATACGGGACTTGGCGGTCAAATATTTGAAGGAACACCCGCTAAAACCATTAACGAAGGAGACTCCACACAAGTGGTGACGGATGATGGATATCACCTGGATAGCGAGCATGTAGTCATCTGCTCTCACTTTCCTTTTTATGATGGCATGGGCTTCTATTTCACAAAAATGTATGCCGAACGCTCGTACATCCTTGGAGTGAAAGCGAAAAAGGATTACCCGGGAGGCATGTACTTAAGTGCAGAAGACCCTACCCGTTCCCTCCGTTCTGAAGACGATGAAAATGGGGAAAAGCTTATATTAATCGGTGGGGATAATCATAAAACGGGACAAGGTAAAGATACATTGGAGCATTACAATGCACTGAAGGAGTTCGGAGAGGAAGTCCTTGGAGTAGAAGAGGTACGTTACAGATGGTCTGCTCAAGATCTCATTACACTAGATAAAGTACCCTACATCGGTAAGTTAACGGAAAAACATCCATCCATTTTCGTAGCGACGGGTTTTAAAAAATGGGGAATGACATCCGGTTCTCTAGCGGGGCAGATCCTATCTGATCAGATTTTAGGAAATCATCATATTTATGCTGATGTGTACACTCCTTCCCGATTTGTTGCCGACCCTAGCATTAAGCATTTCTTTAAAGAGAATATAAATGTGGCTGGACAACTTATTAAAGGAAAGCTTCAAGTCCCAACTAAAAAGGTACAGGAGCTACAAAAAGGCGAGGGCGATGTCGTGAACCTGAACGGGCGACGCTGTGGTGGATACCGGGATGAAACAGGAAAGCTGCACGTCGTAGACACTACGTGCACCCATCTCGGCTGTGAAACCGAATGGAACCACGGTGACCACACATGGGACTGTCCTTGTCACGGATCCCGTTTCTCCATTGATGGGGATGTGATTGAAGGCCCTGCGAAGAAACCTCTCACCAGGTTTGAAGTGACCGATTGAGGGACGGACCTCTGGAAGGAAGCTTCCGATTATTGTCGAATATAGCCTGGGAAATAAACCGGATTTCCAAAGTATTTGACATATTTTGTCGTATCTCACAGAAGAATATTTCCTCGATTATGTCTCAAACTATAAAGGCTTGAGTTACTATTTGGGGAGGGATTCTGAATGGGACGTACTAAAAAAGGTAACCGTAATGCTCAAAGTAATACGAATGCTAAACAAAATCGAACAAGTTCTGAATTAGTGGAGTTTACAACCGGTCAAGCGAATACGAAGAAAAACCGACCACAAGACTAGTAACGACTAGCTGATTGAAGAATAACCGGCAGTACCGCTGCATCAGGTTATTCTTTTCTTTTTTCTCCTGATCCGTTCATCTTTTCGTAGAGGAATCTCACTGCCGACCTCGAATACGTTATAGAGAAATTGATTAGGAGGAATAGATGATGCAAGAACAAATGTTATTTCAACAAATGGAATTCATTCGGCTTCGCACACTGGCTGCTCTTGATGCGACAACGGAACAGCAGGCGGATGAAATGCCTCCAGGATTCAGAAATTCTATCCGATGGAATTTAGGACATATCCTGCTGTCTCAGGAAAACCTGTTATTCTCCTTTGTAGGGGAAAACGACCGTAAAACACTTCCACCTGAATATGGGGAGTTATTTGGCTTTCATACAAGCCCTTCCACTTGGAATGCGCTCACACCCCCTACACTGAAGGAACTTCGTGAGAAACTGGAGGCACAACCGCAAAGGATGAAAGAAGCGTTTTCCGGTCGTTTGGATGAAACAGGAGAGAAGCCGTTTGTCCTTGGTGAACATACTACGTTTACCACTTTGGGTGAAGTTCTTTCCTTTGCTAACTGGCATGAAGGCTTACATCAAGGAGCCATAACGTCTATTAAGCGTGTACAAGGAATTGAAAATCTTTGGGAAAAAGTTGAAGAGAAGATAGAAAGATAAAAAGACATGGCGGCTCTTGTGCTGCCATGTCTTTTTATCTGCCTTTAAACAAAATTAAAAAATCCCCATACCCTTCTTCTTCTAATTTCCCTTTAGGAATAAATCGTAAAGAAGCAGAATTGATGCAATACCGAAGACCTTTAGGACCGGGTCCATCTGTGAACACATGCCCGAGATGAGAATCGGCTTCCCTGCTTCTTACCTCGATTCTTGTAGAACGATGAGAGAGATCATATTGTTCTTTGACGCTTGCATCCATGACAGGCTTTGTAAAACTTGGCCAGCCGCACCCACTATCATACTGGTCTTTTGAGGTGAATAAAGGCTCACCTGAAACGATATCCACGTAGATCCCTTCCTCTTTATTATCCCAATACTCATTTTCGAAAGGAGGCTCTGTTCCATTTTCCTGTGTAACGAAGTATTGCATTTCCGTCAGATGTTCTTTTAAATGGGATCGATCTTTTGGCCAATATTTGTTCAAGAAATCCTCTCGTCCGGATCCACGCTTATAAAGTGCATAGCGAAAGGCATTTCTCTTATAGAAATCCTGATGATAAGCTTCTGCAGGATAAAACTCACGTGCGGGGAGAATCTGTGTCACAACAGTCTCCTTAAATACTCCACTCTTCTCCAGCTCTCGTTTTGACTCCTCGGCCTGCATTTTTTGATTGTGGTTATGATGAAAAATGGCTGTACGGTAGGAGTCACCCCGATCATTGAACTGCCCTTCTGAATCAGTAGGGTCAATTTGTTTCCAATAAAGATCGAGCAGTTTCTCATAAGGGAACCGATCAGGGTCGAATGTAATTTGGACGGCTTCATAATGTCCTGTCCCTCCTGACGTCACATCTTTATAAGTTGGATTGGCCATATCACCCCCTGTATAACCGGATACAACACTTTCAATTCCTTCCTGCTCATCAAAGGGTTCCACCATACACCAAAAACATCCTCCAGCAAAGGTTGCTTTCTCCATTTCAACGCTCCTTTCGTTTCACGTGAAACATTTAATGACCCTTCGTTCTCACACAAACTCATCCTTCAAAATAAAGATGATAATGATGTTGACACCCCGGATTAAAAGAGGCTCGACAATGGGGACATACCGATTGGCAGTTCATATACTGTAAAATCGTTAACTCACTTTTGCACTCGCCACAAAGTACCGCCTTGGCATTCCATTCATCCTTCCCCCATCGGACAGGTTCATGATCTGCCATTTCATCATGACATGTATGACAAGGGTAATAGGCGTTACAGCATTTAAATTTAATGGCGATGATATCCTTCCTTGTTCGGTAATGTTTACACTTTGTATTCGAATCCACTTCCACACCGGTCACCTTTATCAGCTTTTCAGTCATAATCATCCTCCCCTTATGCAGTAAATTTCGATATACATAGTCACTATTCCTACTAAAACCGTAAACTACTAGCTTCATTCTAGCCTAATTATCTATCTGTACTATACAATGAATAATAAAAGAAAGGGAGGGGAAGATTCTTGAAATTGATTGTATTCGGAGCAACCGGCGGAACAGGCAAGGAAGTAGTGAAGCAAGCATTGGCAGATGGCCATGAAGTCACTGTATTTGTTCGGAATCCTTCTAAATTGGAAGAAGATAGTCCGCAATTAACTTTCGTAAAAGGGGATGCTCTGAACGCTACAGAAGTGAGAGAAGCATTAACGGGGCAAGAAGCCGTTATATCCTGTTTAGGTTCCGATGGATTGAAGAAAACAAACGTCCTTACCAATATGACCACAAATATCCTGAAGGGGATGGAGATACATCGCATCACGAGAATTGCCTATGTGGCATCAGCTGGTATTCATAAAGAAATACCAGGCCTTCAAGGAAAGATCATTCAGTTCATTCTTCGGAATGTTTTAATGGATCACAGGAATGCTGTGGGACAAATAATGAAAAGCAGCGTCCACTATACGATTGCCAGACCCATGCAATTGACTACCCAGCCTCTATCGAAATCGTACCGTCAAGACGTAGAATTGATTCCGTCGAAGGGAAGAAAGATTGGCCGCGCTGATGTCGCTCACTTCCTGCTTCAAAGCATAGTTCAAGAGAAGCATATGGATGAATCCATTGGTTTAGCTTACTAAAAAATCAAGGGATTATTCTATCTTATCTCCAAGACAGAACAATCCCTATTCGTTACCCCATATGTTCCAGAATACCGGTTAAATCCTTATATACAAAATGCGGTTTGACCCCTAATTCATCCATCACTTTATCCTGACGATTTATCCAAGCCGTATAGAATCCAAAGTTCGTCGCTCCTGCAATGTCCCATGGGTTAGAAGACATAAACAACACTTCTTCTCTTCTGATCCCAAGCTTTTCAAGAACAAGCTGGTAAGACATCGGGGTTGGTTTAAACTGCTTCACTTCATCAACTGACAAAACCTCATCCAGCAAATGCCCAAAGGAAGATTGCTCAACAAGAGGAGATAGCATATCCAGTGAACCATTGGAAAAGATGGCTTTTTGATAAAGTTTCAGTTCTTGCAATACACTCCCTACTTCTTCGTAGTGATTTAATTCCAGGTAAGCCTCCAGCAATTCCTTCTCTTTTACTTCAGTAAGGTCAACTCCTGCTTGCTTAGCCGCATAATGGAGAGCATCCTTCGTTATTGTAAAAAAAGTCGTATACGTACCCATTAATTGACGTAAAAAACTATACTCCAACTGCTTCTGGCGCCACACCTGGCTGATTTCCTTCCCTTTATCAGGAAAGAGTTCATTACACTTTTCAATGACGGAATGAACATCGAAAAGAGTTCCATACGCATCGAACACAAAAGCCTTTATATTGAGATTTGACATACGCATCCTCCTCTTTCATTCTTCTTATATAATAGACCATTTTAAATAAATTAAACTTTTTCACCTCTAAGCGAATTCATTTCACATTCACGTTTTTTATGATATATTACTTCGAGTATCTAAATATATTATGGAGGTGGTCACGATGAATGCAGAACTACCACATGCACAGGCATCTCCTTCCTATACAAAGACGATTCTGTTCTTGAGCTTAACCGTCTGGCTGGTTGTCATGAATACCACCATGTTTAATGTAGCACTCCCCAATGTCTTAAAGGATTTCTCTTTAGCCCCTTCTGAAGGAGCCTGGATTGTATCGGGATATTCTATCGTACTCGCCATTTGCACCATTACATATACGCGCCTGGCAGACTACATTCCCATCAGGAGGCTGCTTATCCTGGGCATTTCCATTTTCGGGCTGGCATCGTTCATAGGTTTCTTTGCTCATACCTTTACCTGGCTATTGATCTCCCGTTTATTCCAAGCGGCAGGTGCTGCAGCCATTCCTGGGTTATCCATGGTGTTTGCCGGACGTTTTGTCCCGATGGCAAGACGCGGCCGGGCATTGGCTATGATTGCCTCAGCTTCTTCCCTGGGCTTTGGATTAGGGCCCGTCGTAGGTGGCGTGATTACCGATTATTTAAGTTGGAACTATTTATTTCTAATCACGTTATGTGTCCTTGGAATGATACCTGTACTCTACCGCTTCCTGCCGGATGAGACGACCAGGAAAGGGTACTTTGATGTATGGGGAGGCCTTTTAACCGGAATCGGAATTACGTTCTTTCTGCTGTTCATTTCAACGTTCCACTGGTATTATTTCGCAGGTGCCGTTGTATTCTTTGGAGGATTGTGGATTCGGATCCATAAGATCGAACTACCTTTTATTCAACCCAGTTTGATACGGGACAAAGGATACCGTCAGATTCTATATATGAGTTTCCTGGGTTTCGCCACTCACTTTGCGATTCTAATCGTCATGCCTCTTATGCTTCAGCATGTATTTGGTAAAAATCCCACAGCAGTTGGATTCATTATCTTTCCGGGTGCGATGCTGTCGGCAGTGGCAGCTGTATATGTCGGGAGACTGATTGATCGCTATGGAAATATGAGGGTGATGTTCCTTGCTCATATCCTTCTGATCATTTCAACCGTCATCTTTTATATCTTATCACCCCTCAATGAATACATGATTATGCTGGCTTATATGTTTACAAGCTTTGGCTTTTCAAGTCTTTCGTCAAGCTCGACCAATGAAGTATCCCGTGTCATGAGTAAGGAGCTGATTGCTTCAGGAATCGGCATGAAACAGCTTACCCACTTCGTAGGCAGTGCGTCTGGTTCTGTTCTAGGAGGAATCATTGTCGAGATGGGCGGAGCAGATTTCCCAGTCCGTTCATTTCAGAATACATTCCTTGTTCTGATCGTATTAATGACACTATCCCTTATTCTATTATTCTTGTACCGCAAGAGAATCAACCATCAATAAAATCTGGTCCAGGCAGTATATCTGCCTGGACCTTATTATTTGTAAATAAATAGTGCTCATATTAGCCTGAATGGATTCCTCCACTACCAATAAGGGTATAGTAAGAAAAAAACAGTAGAACAGGGGAATTCAATTGAAAACAAAGAAAAAGTGGTATAAGAAGAAAAGCTGGTGGATCGGGGGTGTCCTCCTATTGATCCTTACCGTCGTTATGGTATACCACCGCGTTAAGCCGTTGCCTCCGGGAATATCCTATGCAGGTAATACCTATACCATACCCGAAAAGGATGTGGAGTTCTTATACGACCTTACATACCAAAAGGATGGGAAAGAACTCTATGACCATTCGATCTTTGATGAAGTATACCAAACCATTGAAGAAGCAGAGGATTTTCTTATCTTGGACTTATTTTTAGTAAATGGATATACAAAGGGTGATCGTGATTACCCGAGAATCAGTGAAAAATTATCGAAAACGATTCAAGCACAGATGAAGAAGAAACCTGATTTAAAGGTTGTCTTCATCAGTGATATCGTCAATACCACGTATGGGTCCCATTCCGCAAAGCAATTAGAGCCTTTAGAGGATCTCGGGGCTGAAGTCATTTATACCGATCTAAACCGCCTCAGGGATCCCAATATCATATACTCGGGGGTGTGGAGGACCGCTCTGGGCTGGTTCGGTCAGGATGGCTATGGCTGGCTCCCTAACCCTATGGCTTCATCTGCACCCAAGGTAACCATGAGATCGTATTTAAAACTATTAAATGTTAAAGCCAATCACCGAAAAGTCGTCATCACTGAAAGGGAGGGACTAATACTTTCCGCCAATCCCCACGATGCAAGTGGGTTTCACTCTAATATCGGATTCAAGGTCAAGGGAGAAATCCTCAAGGACATGGTAAAAGCCGAAAAGGCAGTCGCTGCTTTTTCAGGGGGGAACGTAGAGGCATTTCCTACAGAGGAAGACTTAGATCAGTCTATTAAAAAGCTTTCTTCTAAAGAGAGCTCCGTTAAAGCACAAATCCTTACTGAAAAGAAAGTTCAAACAAGTGTCGTAAACGCTATGAATAATGCCAATAAAGGAGATGAAGTCTGGATCGGGATGTTCTATCTTGCGGATCGGGACATTATCGATGCCATAGGGGATGCTGCAGACCGTGAAGTAGAGGTACGATTAGTGCTTGACCCCAATCAGAATGCCTTCGGTCAAGAAAAGATAGGGTTACCCAACCTGCCAATCGCATCAGAGCTGCACAACCTGGACAATGACCATATTACAATTCGGTGGTATAACACCAATAAGGAACAATACCATACTAAATTCATTTATATAAAAGGGAAAAAAGAGAGTACTGTCATCGGGGGATCCAGTAATTACACATCGAGAAACTTAGATGATTATAACTTAGAAGAGAACATAAAGATTGTGGCCCCAACTGACAGCAAAACCATGTCGGATATTGATCAGTATTTTAACCGTATCTGGAACAACGATGATGGCACCTACACCGTTAAATATGAGGAATATCAGGATAAACTGCCTGCCTTTAAATATGTCATGTATATCTTGCAAAAAATCTTCCAAGTAACGACATATTAGGTTTTAATCCCACAAGAAAAGGGAATTAAATCAGTAACAACACATCACAAAAACATTAAATGGAGGTTAGAAAAATGGGTATTATCTTGTACTTAATCGTAGGTGGGATCATCGGTTGGTTAGCTGGTCTTATATTAGGTAAAAACGTTCCTGGTGGAATCATCGGGAACATCATCGCAGGTATCATCGGTGCATGGATCGGTGGAGAACTTCTAGGAAGCTTCGGACCATCACTTGCAGGAATCGCTATCATTCCAGCCTTACTGGGAGCTATTATCTTTGTATTCCTGTTAAGCTTACTGTTAAGAGGTATGAGAAAGACTTCTCATTAAAAAACACTGAAACCCCTGAATTCCAGGGGTTTTTTATTTGCCCTTAAAAATATATAAAAAAAAACAGCCAATGATGGCTGCCCTCTTAATACGTCATAGATTTCTTATGTCTTCTTTTATTCCGATACTTCTTATAAAACGGGTAAATAATAGGTCCCCATTTGATCAGTCTTCCAATTAAACGTTTCATGCAGGTAACCTCCTTTGTTATAGGTTGTTTACCCGTTTTAAGCAAACGGAAAACCTCTATATCCAATCAAAGTCGGTAATCATTCCCAATCCTCATTTGTAAAAAAGAATCAACACTTCCTTTACATATGGTAGATACTCTTAAAGCAGAAAAGGAGGCAGCCAAAATGAAAAAATGGTTCAAAAAAAGTTTCGCTTCACTTGTAATATTATCGATTCTTCCTCTATCAGCGAAAGCACTGGAAACCCCTTTTAGTTCAGCTGGTGAAAGGGATGGCGGTATCGGCAACAGTACTCATTATCTGGATTCCGCTCCAAATATCTCCCTGGATCCGAAGGTAAACCAGATTATTTACCCGCTATTCGCAACACCAGCCATTAAAAAGAAAGGTGAGGACCTTACCTTAAAAATCGACACACAGGGTAAAGAAGCGGGATCATGGAGTGTCAAATTAAAGCAGACAAACCACTCTTCTCAGACTAGTGAGTATGATTTACCTGTCAAATCAGTTCAACAAGGACAATCTCATTGGAAGGACAGCTCCTCCATCGTTGATGTCACTGTCACGATTCCTGAAAATACTCCACAAAAGCTATATGATTTACAAGTAGCCTACACTGGAAATGGACAAAGGATCAACGATGAACAACCACATTCCGTTAAAGTAGTGGACGAGTACAAAAAGGATTTTACCTTCTTGCATATGACGGATACTCATATTGGTTCCCCTCGGAATCTTGGTGATCCAGAAGATCCATCCTCTGTAGATCCTGCTTTGGCAAAGCACTACTCGGGGAAAAACTGGGAATCAAATATGACCAGCAATGGCATGGAGAAAATGCTAAAGAATTAATCAATGTCATGAAAGAAAACAATGTAACCGTTAGTCTCCACGGGCACACTCATATTGATAACGTAACGAAAGAAGATGGCATTTTATATACAACGACCACAGCGATTGAATTAACTGGTAAGCCGTGGGTCGGATTCAGGGGTTTTTCTGTTCAAGATGGTCAGATCGAATTTTACAATTATGAAGAAACCGGCCACTCAATCCCTGTTTATCAAAATGGTGATACCAAAGGTGGGACGATGTCCTTTGATGCTGCCTACCAGACAAGTAATGACGGGAGTGCGTCATCACAACAGGTGGAAGTGACAAATCGTTTAAACAAACCTTTAACCGTCACCATCCCCTTATATATGACAGAAGGAAATTATAACGTATCAACAGGCGAAGTTCTTCAGAATTATGCATCTGATCGTAAGCAGTATCTTGAAGTACAACTTACCATTCCAGCAAACAGTACAGAAACGCTCAACGTGCAGAAGAAATAAACATTGATAGGCTCCCTTCCATAGCATTGGAAAGGAGCTTGTTTTTAATTGAAGTTATATTCTGCCCGGGAAATAATTCAAAGTATCGTTCTTTCAAATAATAAAGAGCAACTGAACTCTATGTTCAGTTGCTCTTTATTATTTACTACTCTTCGATTCAGAAATCTTTCCTAAGAAAAAGCCATCAATCTCACTTAATTTACCACGCCACATAATCTTCCCTTTTGAAGGGGTCGGCTTGCTGTCGCCACAATATACCTTTGTGTTCTTCAAGTGAATAAAGTGGGCTTCAGCATTTTGGTTTTCATCTACAGATTCCCCGGCTCTGGCAAGCTCCTCACTCAGCTTCTGTGCTACCTCACTGCCATCCTCGAAGGTTTCACTTAATGAGTCGAAGTATTCCTTTGCAGAAACAAGGGTACCCGTTATGACGGCTCCCTTGACGTTTAACGTGATGTCTAATGAAAAGTCATGTTTGTTTGATGCCTGTACAAAAAATTCTAAGATGCTATCCTTTCCTGTACCAGATTCTAAACTCATCTTCACATCTCCTTTATCGTTAAGCTACTGTGTCGTCTTCGGTAGAGAGTGTTGTATCTTCTTCTTGATCTTCGTCTTTATCATCATCTTTCTTAGCAGATTTTTTACTTTTAGCGCTTGACTTGCGGGTAGAACGTTTCTTGCCCTTTGTAGAGCCTGACTTACCGTTAGATTTCTTTTTGCTAGAGGCTTCTTCCTCATCATCGCTATCATCTTCATCTTCTTCATTTTCATCTTCACTAGTGTCTTCGTCTTCTTCATCGTCATCTTCTTCATCTGTTGCTTCTTCTTTAGACTTTTTAGAAGCTTTCTTACTTGAAGAGGTTTCTTCTTTTTCTTCTTCATCCTCGTCTTCCTCTTCATCACTTCCATCTTCACGTGTCGCGGCAATTTGATTCATTTTCTCTTCTAATTGCTGCAAACGGTCCTGAAGTTCTTCATTTTCCTGTTTAAGCGCATCATAGTCCTGGTTTGACTCTTCTTCAGAGCTGTTTGTTTCTGTTGAATTTACGGCCGTTTCCGTGTCTTCAGATGCTTCCTCATCTTTATCACGCTTAAACAGATTGGCTGTTGATGATTTTAGGGACACAGCGGCTTTTCTGGATCTTTCTTTTGCTGCTTTCCCGAAGTCCAGGCTTTTGCTTTTGATTTTCTCTTGATCGATACGATCTAATAGTTTTTTTCCATTTTCAGGTGTTGCCAGATATCCTACAGTTGCTCCCAACAGACTTCCAGCTACGGTTCTCTTGATAGGGCCGCTTCTTCTTGTTTTGTTCTCGTTTGTTGAATTCTTTTCTTGTCCTTGATTCTCAACTGTTGTGTTTTGCGTATTTTTTTCTGCCATCGGTAAAACCTCCAATTAGTTTGTTTCCGCCGTGTTAAGACGGTTCGTATCCAGTTTCTTTTCAAGTGATTCCAATCGTTCCTGTAATTTCTTATTTTCCTCTTCAAGTGCTTTCGTGTTGTTATCTGCGGCTTTGGAACTTAAGTACGGGTCATTTTCCCACCAGTCCATGCCTATTTCTTTCGCTTTATCTACGGAAGCAACGATTAAGCGGATTTTAATCGTGAGCAGCTCGACATCGGCAATTCCCACCGTAATATC
The DNA here is from genome assembly GCF_947488365.1 of uncultured Rossellomorea sp. NCBI lineage: Bacteria > Bacillati > Bacillota > Bacilli > Caryophanales > Bacillaceae > Rossellomorea > uncultured Rossellomorea sp. Next base: position 54,795 of record NZ_CANKZT010000007.1, read on the forward strand.
CCCTGCTACGACAACTCCTTTATCTAAAATCTTTTCTAATACATCCACGATTGTGTTGGATTGTACCGGATGCTCCATTCCCATCATGTAACCTCCCTAATCGGCATTACATTAAGCTCCCTAAAGGACCAAGATCTATATTCAAGTCTTCTGCATCAAGACCAAATACCTCTTTTAACTCTTCCATTTTTTCTTCTAAGTTCATCAGGGCTATGCCTAAATTCTCCACTTGTTCATCCGTTAAAGTACCGCCTTCGACACGCCGCATTGCATGTCTTTCGACGATTTGCCTTAATAGTTCTACAACGGTCAATACAAGTTGCGCTAAGCCTTGTTCTGCTTTTTCCGGGTCGAAATTAATTCGCCCATTTGTCCCGCTGGCCTGTGGCATGAATCAATCCCTCCCTTTCTTTATCGAATTGATCGGACGTTACCGTTTTACGCGTCCCTTGCTTGTGTTGAACCAATGTCTCTACTGAGGAAATCAGCACTCGCAAATCCAGATACACGAGGTCGACACCTGCAATGGATATAATCAAATCTCCCTTTATCGCCACACCTTTATCGAGAATGACATCCAATATATCTATAAGGGCAATATCTTTGTTCTCGATTGATTCTCTAACTGTCATATTTCTCATTCCTTGTTTTGTGATTAAGAAAAACTAGAAAAATGATAAGGTGGCCAAGGGCCTGATGCTTCAATTTTCCAACCTGCGTGTCCCAGTTCTTCTTCGTATTGCTTAATTTCCTCTACAAATTCATCAACATTGGATACTGGAAGGAGAAACACACTGTTCCAAGCCATATGTTCTTGTCTGCCTGTGACATCCTTACTCCAATTCTTTTTGATATTTCCATGGAGGGAATGTTCCTTCAGCTTTTCATGAACCTCTTCACAGAGACGATTCTTTTCATTTTCAAGTTCCCGATCAATCAGCTGATCGATTTTTTTCTTTTCAAAGAACTGCCTGCCCTTTGGTAATTCACTGATTTCTTTTCTTTTGGCTTCGATAGACGGGTTGCTTTCGCTTACCTGCTTCTTCAGCAGCTTATCATCACAGTAGATTTTGACGTTCCACTCTTCATTACCATCCAGCTGTGCGAAGGTCGTTTCCAGCTTGTTTCGATTGCCTTCTATCGTGGCCATAAGGCTATCCTTGTTCTTGTACAATGTACAGAACTTCAAGGGAATGATGGTATACATCTTGGAAACCATCAGTACGGTTTCGTGATGATGAAACGCTTTTTCCTGAAGCCAGTCCATATCGTTATCGACTTTGTCCTTAATGGTTTCTTCTGAGTATTCATCCGGTGGCAGATCACAGACAATTGCTGTCACTTCGCCGTTTTCAATCGTATATAGTTCACCTTCTCCATCGAATCCTTTCATGGAGGGAAGGGCCTTTTCATTTGCTTCTTTTGTTGGGATTAAGCCGTATAAATAAAGTAAATCGCTCATCTGATCACCCTTATTTCTTTTTCGTTAGTTCTTCCCATTGCTCCATTTCCATCTGTTTCGCAATTTCATATCGTGCTAGTAACTCATCTTCTTTTTCCTGGAATGCTTTCTCAGGGATTTCACCTAATTCATACATCATTTGAAGCTGAATCAATTTTTGTTGAATGGTAGGAAGGTCGTACAATTCTTTGTCTGCTTCTTCTTTAATCTTTTCGCCGACTTTAATGACTAAATTAATTGGTGCACTCACCAATTTATGAATCATCAGCCTTCCTCAACCTTCAAGCGTATGTTGACAAAATTGTAAGCCGGCCAAGGGCCGCTATAATTAAATTCGACCTTATCCTTCCATTTTTCATGGGCTTCATTGACCTTTTGATCGAACACTTCTTCCTGGTCCCGATCAATTAAGAAAGAAGCGTTGAGAAGCATTTTCTCACTTGAAGGGTCATTTGCCTTTGCTGATACGGCTGTTTCCTCAAGGGGGGCATAGACTTCCTGCTTCACCTCATTTTGAAGGGAAGTAAATAGCTTCTGAGCCATTCCTCCAAGCTGAATGCGGTCATAATACGCGGCAGATTCAGATTTCCCTTTAACGGCTGATGCCATTTTTTCTACCTGCGGGTTTTCTTTAACCATCGCTTCCAGCCATTCCTTTTTACCGATAACCTTTAACCCTAGCTCGATTTTCCCTTTAATTGCCGGGAAAAGGGTTTCGAACTGAGGATAAAGGTTTTCCAGAAGAGCCTGCACATCGTCTCTTGATTTAAAGACATTCCCGAAGCTGATCGGAATGACCGTATCCTTTTGATCCATCACCCGTGATACGGCACCCTGGTGCATGAGAAGATTCTGCTTCTTGGGATGATAGATTTTCATCGGTACTTCTGCTGCTACCATCGCGGAGTCCTTATATCTGATCGTGAACGTCTCGCGTTCCTCGCCTTCAATTTCAATGGAGCCAAATTGATCGTCTTCTTCTGTTTGAATGGCACAAAATATATAGATTCCCATTTCTTCCTTACTCATCATGAAACTCTCCTTTATTCCTCAGATACCTTCATATGTTTACATGCATCTATAATTAATCGTTCTGCTTTTTTTTGTGGGTTTTCTTCGTCGATACATCGACTTAGACTATGTGCTACTATATCAATACATAGACGTTGAAAGTCTGAATCCTTACCGTCTATGGGAATGTCTGATTCAATGGCGAGCCTTGCGATCATTAAGGAAGCACGCAAGCTCGGTCCGTTCTTTCCGTTTGTACATTGATCACGTAATGTAGATACAAGGGTTGTAATCGCTCTTGCTTCACTCATAACCAAGTTTGCTTTTTCGGATACAATCTTTGCCTCTTTTTCTGCTCCCTTGTAATCTACGTTAATGGTAATTAACCGATCCAGGAGAGCGTCCTGCGTTTGGTAAACCCCTGCATATTCTGCAGGATTACTAGTAAATATGATTGCAAATTCCGGGTGTACGCGAATAAAAGGTTCCGTTAATTTCGATCCATATAAAGGGATGATCCCCTCTTCTAAAATAGATAGGAAGATATTATTCGTTGTCGGCTGAGATCTTGTAAATTCATCGTATACAAGGGTATAGCCATTCTTTACTGCTTCCAGTAATCGCCCGTCTCTCCATGTCTCGGTGACACTTTCGTCCTTTTTATAGACTGATCGAACATATTGATCGATCACTTTTTTACTCGTATACCCTGTGAAATCACCAATTAAATCTTTATTATTTAATTCATGGTTACCATGCATGAGCATAACCGGTCTTTTTCTCTTCTTCGCCAGAGCGATTGCAAGAGAGGTTTTCCCGGCTCCGGAAGGACCTGTAAAATGTACAGGATATCCAGCTTTAAGGTATTGCAATGAGCGCGAAAGCAATTCTTTCGTTTCATCGTCTTGTATTAATGCCCTGCTATCCTTTTTGATCCGTTTTGTTAAGACCGTCACTTACAATTCCCTCCTACTCGCTCATCCACTACATTTCCTGTCCAATGGCACTTCTGTAACGGATATCCCGTCGTTTAAATGATGTGACTTCCTTTTCTTTATTGAGTTGAACATCATATGTTCCAAGCATTTCGTCTTTAGCATATTTCTTCATATATTCTTTTTCTTCAATTACCTCGACTTGAAGCTTCCAGCCTTCATCTTCTGTCAGTTCCACTGACGTAATCTTATGGACCGGGGCTACATGTTCATTGAAGAAGTCGGTAACATTATTCATAATCTCTTTGATAACCATAGTCGCCTCCTACTCCTACTGTTATGAAAGCGGGAGGGTGCCAATAATGGCCCCCTTTCACTTTCTTTTCTCCACTGCCCCTGTTTAAACACTAAACTGGGAGCTTCTTTCGTTCTGCTGAGTAGCAAGACCGTTTTCTTCGACATCATCCCGAAGCAGGCCAACAGCTTCTGCATAACGCAACCATGTATCTACGCTGGCAATGACGACCCTTGCTTCAACCGTTAAGATTTCAATCCCAACTACAGATACCCTTGCAAAGGCATCAATGACGATACCTTTGTCGAGAATCCTGTCAATTACTTCCGCTAAACTCGAACTATTATTACTCTTTTGAATAGCCAATTGTTATTCTCCTTCCGGTGTTTAAGAACAGATGGTCTTAATGTCTTTCGATGATTTAATATTTTCCGAACTTTTAATTTCTGTAGAACTTTTAATATTAAAGGAGCTCTTGATGTCACTCGCCCCCTTAATATTTGCGACACCTTTAACTTTTGTTTGTTTATCATTGGATGAAGAGATTTTCTTTTGAAATTCTTCTCCTGCTTCTTTTGCATTGCCTAATTTTTCTCGAACGGAGAGCAGGACATCCTGTACTTTTTCCTTTGCTTCTTCAGCTTTGGTATGAACATTATCAGCATTTTTCTCTTTGGCCTTCTCTAACTTCTCAGATGCTTCATTGGCTTTTGATTGAATACCGCCTTCGACACTGTTTACAAATGTTTCTTTCGCCTTCTCTTTTATCGAATCTTTCACTTTTTCTTTCACGGGCTCCGGGGCGTGATCGTATGCTTTTTTAGCCATCTTCCCAACTGCTTTTTTCACCGGCTTACTCATGTAATGCCCCCTTCAGGGATGCGATTATTTCTTAGACTCCACTAAGCTGTTAAGCATTTCTTCAATACGTTCTAAACGCTCATTCAAATTCTTGTTTTCTTCTTTGATTTCTTCTAATTCTTCTGAATTATTAGAAGAATGTTCACCGCTATCTGCCTTGGCATCAGTGTTTTCCGATACCTCTTCTTTTTTCTTCTTAGGTGCAAGCCTGCCACCTTCCAGCTTGCTCATATATCCGGTAGCAGATTGTCTTAATGTGATAATGGCTTGCTCTGTCAGAAATTCCTGTGCTGATCTTCGCAATTCCTTACTTGCTGCTTTCATCACTTCTGATTTCCCTAAACTGTCCACTACTTTCTTTCCTGTACCTGGATTTGAAAGTAACCCGATACCAGCTCCGACTACTCCACCGATAATCGCATAATTCATGGATTGTCTATTTTCAGCTGATTGCTCTCCGTTTTCTTCAATGTTTTTCGTTTCTTCTACTTGTTGACTGCTTTTTGTTTCTGCCATATTCATCCTCTTTTCTACAAAAATAGTAAAACTATATTTAATTTACTTGTTTAAATGCTAAACGCTGTTCCTCTTTCATTTTCCTGCTTGGCTAAACCTTCTTCTTGGACTTCGTCTCTTAAGAGCCCAACTGCCTCTGCATATCGTAACCATGTATCTACACTTGCAATGACGACTCGCGCTTCTATTGTAAGAATTTCTATTCCCACTAAGGAAACTCTGGCAAATGCATCAATGACTATTCCTTTATCCAGGATTCTATCAATTACTTCTGCGAGACTTGAGCTATCGTTACTTTTTTGAATACTCATCGAATCTCTCCTCTTTATTGGTGTAGCCAATGACTGTGTGCAAATTTTATATTCGGTTTAATCGGTGTTTACCTCGTTTTACACCTACCCTAAACTAGGTCCTGGGAATCATTTGAAATAAACTGCCATTTTTTATACATGTTTGATTGCGTTTCTTTCACTCTGTAATATTTCTTTCTTACAGTTATATAGCTTGTAAGGATTTTTGTAGAAGGAATAATTCAAATAAGACAAATAGATTACAGTTTCTAAAGGAGGAATCGGTTTGAATTTAGAGGAGAAGTGTGATTTTCATCGGGGGAGGGGGGGTAATTGATTCTCATGATAAGCCTTTGCAAAAAAAGAACCAGAAGCATTATGCTTTTCAGCTTTGCTTCTGGTTCTTTTCCTATTTATTCATTTGGGATAGAAAATCACCTAAGAGATCTTCCATCGATTCTTCTTTAGGTTCTTCTTCAACGGTTTCCTGGGGCTTCATGGCACTGTCCCAGTCAAAGTTGTCCAATTCTTCGTCAGTAGAGTAAGAGCGCTCATCTACTATTTCTTCTGGAGTATCATCCATCACTTGATCAAGGGACCACTCTCTTGAAGAATCGTGACTTGCCGCAGATTCTTCCTGAAGATAGAGGGCTTCATCAATATCCAATGAATTACTGCTTAAGGAAGCTAGAAGGGAGGCAGTACGAACCGGGTTTGATAACAGCTGGTACACGATACTGCCTAACAACGCTTCTGAGTGTTCATGCTTCAACCAGTCACGCTGGGATTTATCCAATCCCTTCGGAAGGGGGATCGTAATGGCTTCTCTCTGTTTGGAAATCGTATCATTTACTCCATTTAATACAAGCTCTGCAATTTTACTGGAGAAATTTCGTTTTTCCGTTTCCTTAAGTTTTTGTAAATGCTTTAAAACATGATCAGGTGTATCAGAAGGAATTCGAAACGTAATCGGCTGTCCCCTCGACATCCCTTTTCCATTCATACAATCACCCTATTTGGTTTTCGCTAATTTTTGATCTTCTTTTTGTGCTTGTTTTTGATTCTTTCTTGAGAAGTCTGCAATTAGCTTATAATAAGCATTCGCCATCATCCAAATGCTTTCTTTCTCATCTTCAAAGAAGTCGATATTGTAACCATCAAGATTGTTATTAAGCGTTTTGATATATTCTTTAAGAACACTTGATCCTCCGCCAATGAAGTAGCAGATTTCAGTTTGAGAATTCTTTTGCCACATATTGCGCAGGTGACGATATTGCTTCTTAGCAAGTTCAAGCATAATACGGTCAACGATATCGTGTACGCTTGTACGGCTTCCTTTAACCATAATATGATTACGATCATTTTTCTTCGTGATGATTTCTACCACATCACGACGGCTGTCCAGCTCAATTCCGTGTCTTGAGCGGATTTCTTCACGGATCCATTCAAGGGACTCAGACACACCAAGGTTGAATCCTTGAGCTTTATCGTCATCTACTTTTCGATCTTTAATCACAGCGATATCCGTTGATAAGCCGCCGATATCTTGAATTAAGATGCGTTTATCAATGAGGTCCTTATTGATGATATTTAAATTGTTATCCATAACAAGATTGATGAATGCGGCAAACCCTTCAGGATAAACCTTTACTTCATCAAATTTAATATTCACTTTGATGCCTTGGTAGCGAGGAGTTACCAGAAACTCAACTTGGTGTACTGAACCTAACAGTCTAGAACGGTACCCTACATCTTTTCCTTCCTTTACTTCGCGAAGTGGAAGACCTGTACCCAATGTGTAATTTGCTTCTATAACGTTATTATTCTTCTTAAAATTAGAATCATTGCGTGCTGCATCAAGTGCAATGGAAGCAAACAGCATCACCAGTGTTTGATCTTCTTCTGATTTACTGCTGCCCGGATCCAGTTCAGTAGAGTTATTGCTCTTCGTTGCCAGATTACCGACACGATAAATCGCATTATTATCTTTAAGAGTAGGGGAGTGGACACGGATATGTATGCCGTCAAGTGGGTCTTGTGTATCCAGCTCTTCGATTCCGATAATTGGGCGATCTTCAATATCCCTGGCAATGACGTTCGGAATATTTACCTCAGCGTCCATCTTTCCAAAAATACCTTTAAGAGAATCATTACCAACGTCAATGGCTGCAATTCGTGAATTCGTCATTAAAATCATCCTTTCATTCATGAGTAAGAATTTGTCAAAAAATTTCAACTCTTACTCTCAGAGTATACAATTTCACCTCTCCGGTCAATCCTACTTTTCTATCGAATATTCGCAGCGTAATCAAGGTCAATATGTATACAAATTGTATCGTTGTATACATATTTTGTACACATCCCTATATATCAATATGTGTACTTGTTTGTATACTTGTATACATTTTTGTTTACAATTGTGTACGTATTTGTATACTTGTATACATTTTTGTTTACATCCATATTTTAGTGGAGGATTTGTAACTATCAACCCACTACTCTAGTAATCTATTAAATTATTACAATGGTGAAAATAATAGGAATCCTAAAGGTTCAAACAAATCTTTTAAAAAAATGGCATAAGAAAAGAGCAGCCTCCTTAAAATGAGACTGCTCCTATGAGTACATTAGTTCTACTGTTGATAAAGGTTCATTGATACTTAACGAACTCAATATGATATTTCTCTTGAAGGTTCTTCATGCCAATACCGCGCCAACCTGTTGTCAGGAGTGATTGCTGCGTGTGAAAATCGTCCATTGGAATGATCAATCGTTTCCGGTCGGCTTGCACAGATTGTTTCATTACTTTTTTAACAAATATATAGCGCATTTGATCGCCGTATTTATTTTTTAAGGCCGCTATTTCCATACCTTGAGCAAATTTATCTTTCAAACTTGGTATATTAAAGGGAGCTACGGTACAGCTAATATACGTGAAATCACCGGGAAGGTTGGGAAGTTCCTCCATAATGACAGCGCCTAACACTTGCTGCAATCGATTTCCCCGGTAAATGGGGTCTACAATCGAGATTTCCTGGTAGATGACTTGATTTAACTCATCTTCATTTAATCCTATATCCAATCCCAAATGTTCTTCATCGATTTCAGGTTGAAGAAGCGCTCTGAACGCAATAAGTTCCTGCTCCAGAAAAGCACCAACCATCAAGCCCTTCCCCTTAAGAATATACTCATATTCAACTCGCGCGAGGGGTTGTAAACGTGTTTTATCCTCTAAATCAGCGACTACTATATCTTGCAATGAAAGAATTTCTTCAATGTGGAGCATAGATAATTTATGGACAGTATACAATCTGTTCTCCTTGATTAACTTTCCTTCGTGAAGTGCGTTCACACGCTGTCCTCCTCATCCAATCGAATCTTGAAACACCGTCAGTTCTTTCAACACCGATTTATTTATCTCAACCCCTAATCCAGGCTTATCAGAAAGTCGAATAATAGGAACATCATAGACAAGATTACCCACATCTTTTGAAAATTTCAATGGTCCCGTCAGCTCTACGCTTGTGATGACCCTTTTTGAAAAAGCAACATGGAAGCCTGCTGCAGAGCCGATAGAGGACTCTACCATGGAGCCTATCTGACACTCCATTCCAGCCATTTCCGCCTGATGAGCAAGCTTTACAGCAGGATAGATCCCACCGCATTTCATTAATTTGATATTCACTTTATCAGCTGCCTGTTTTTGAATGATTTCTCGCATTTCCCTTGTTCCTTTAAGACCTTCATCAATCATTAAAGGCATGGACGTCTTGGACTTTACAGTCACCATTCCGTCGATATCATCAGCGAGAACCGGTTGTTCTATCCAATCCAAATCGATGCCCTCCAATGAGCGGAGAGCCTTTAACGTTTGCGAACTGTTTTTCCATCCCTGATTTACATCAACCCGAATGGCAATATGATTCCCTACCCTTGCACGAACCTTTTGTATACGCTCGACATCTGCTTTTACTTCCGTACCTACTTTCATTTTAAAAGAAAGATATCCTTTATCCACCATGAGCGCTGCCTCATCTGCCATCTCTTCAGGCTCTGCGATGCTTAAAACATGTGTAAGGGGAAATTCTTCATGATAACGTCCCCCAATCAATTGATAAACAGGCTGAGAGAGCTTTTTCCCTATGATATCAAAGCAGGCAATGTCAATGGCTGCTTTTGCAGTTGGAACACCATATATGGATTCATTCATGAGAACATGAAGTCTCTCTATATTCATTGGATTCTGGTCTAACACTGCAGGCCCTAGAGTGCTCTTTAATACATGATAAGTACTCTCCCAGGACTCTCCTGTAACGTGCTCATCTGCCACTGCTTCCCCGTACCCTGTGATCCCCTCGTCGGTTTCAATCTCTACAATGATGGAAGGCATATCATGATAAGTATGGTAGCTTACCACAAAAGGAACATGAAGAGGCAGACGAATAGCATATACGTTTAATCCGATAATTTTCATAGGTCATAACTCCTTTTCATTTACACTACTATTTGCAAATTGGTATAATGTCGTTATATAGTCGCTAATTAAACCGAAAGTAGGTGGAAGCATGGAAAAGATAAAAATTGCTGTTATCGGGTCTCAAGACTTTATCCAGGATTTACACTCCATAGAACCTCACATGACTGACATCGAAATAGACCCCTACACTTATCAAGATCCCTATCAATCCAAAGAATTGATCCAACACTTAAAGCCTTGTGATGCCATTTTTTTCTCAGGTGCCTTGCCCTATTATTATTCAAAAGAGATATGCGATCAATTATCTGTTCCTTCCTTATTCCTGGAACAGAATGAAATGGCCGTCGCTTCTTCATTATTGTCTATAACCTATCACAAAAAAATTCCGATTGACCGTATATCGATTGATTTGATGGAAGCTTTATACACCAAACATGTATCGATGGATATAGGAATTTCCATTCCTGCTGCTCATGTTTTGGAATATAAAGAACGGCTTCCTTATCAGCTGGATTTAACCTCCATTGTTCAATACCACTACTCACTTCACCAGTTGGGAAACACTGATGTGGCGTTAACAAGCATCCACGCCGTATATGACCGCCTGAAAGAACTTGGAGTTCCAACAGAAAGAATGGTAGACCCTATCAGGTCTTTGTTAAATGGCTTTCAGAAGGTAAAATCTATCGCTCTACTAAACAAAAGAAAAGCTTCCACGATTTCAGCTATCTATCTATCCCATGATCAATCACATCAGGAATTTAACCAATGGTTACAATCATTCACCCATGATATTCAAGGTTCCGGACAATCAATTGATGAACATACTTATTTACTTCATAGCACTGTGGGCCATATAGAGTCACTAGTCTCTCATCACACTTTCGAGGAATTGATATCCAGGTGGAATGGTCGAATGAAAATTGGATTCGGCTATGGTACAACGGCAATAGAAGCAGAGCAAAACGCTGGAATTGCCCTGCGTTTTGCTCAGAATGACCCCTTGGGTAAGTGTGGATATATTTTAACAGATGATAAAAACCTTCTTGGTCCTTATCCTAAAGAGGCTAAATTGCAGCGTCTCAAGAATAATCATCCAAAACTCTTTGATATTGCCAAGGAAATTAAAATCAGTCCGGGAAATCTGTCTAAATTGATAGAATTCAGCAGAAAGCGTTCATCCTCACAGTTTACAGCTGCCGAGTTAACTGATTATCTTCAAATTACCCGTCGCTCAACTGAACGTATAATCAAAAAACTGGTAGATCACGGTTCGATCAGGATAGTTGGAGAAGAGATGACCTATCAACAAGGTCGTCCCCGTTCCATTTACGAACTTCATCTCCCCTTTTAAAATACTTACGAGTTTAAGGTCATTTCATCTTCATCTTTGGTGTTCACTAATTCAGATTTCGAAAGTTTTGTAATCGTAAAACCGGTTAGCGCGTATGCAATGGATAGTAAAGGCACTACAAAGTTCAACACGGCATAAGGGGCATATTCAAAGGCATGAACGCCTAATGTACCAAATATAAACACTCCACATGTATTCCATGGTATAAAGACAGAGGTTAAGGTTCCTCCATCTTCAAGTGCCCTGGATAAATTCTTCGAGTGCAAACCCTTTTCCTCATATGCTTTAGCATACATTCTTGAAGGAACAACAATGGAAATATACTGTTCTGAACAGGTGGCATTTGTTGCAAAACAAGAAACAACGGTGGATGCCACCAATCCTTTCGCTGATTTGGCCACCTTTAAAATCTGGTTCACAATGGATTGCAGCATTCCTGTATGCTCCAATATCCCTCCAAAGGTCATCGCTACAATGGTCATGGAAACCGTATACATCATTGAATCCAGTCCACCCCGATTAAAAAGATCGTCCACCATTGAATTACCTGAATCAATGACGAAGCCGCTTTGTAAGGCAGCAAATGCATCAGAAAATGATCCACTTTGGATGAATACCTGGGATAAAAGTCCAAGTAGAATCCCCACTACCAGAGCTGGAATGGCAGGTACCTTTTTAGCCACTAGAATAATGACCATTAATGGAATCAATAACAAAAACGGTGAAATCACAAAGCTATCCTGAAGCACGTTGATTGTTTGTTCAATATCGTTTGTATCAATTTTATTTGAACCGAAATTTCTTCCCAGAATGGCATAAACAATAAGGGCAATGAGTAATCCCGGAACCGTTGTATAGAGCATATGACGAATATGTACAAATAAATTTGTATTCGTTAATCCAGAAGCAAGGTTCGTGGTATCAGAAAGCGGTGACATCTTGTCCCCAAAATAGGCGCCGGAAATGATCGCTCCGGCAATCATAGGTGCTGGAATTCCCATACTTATACCGATTCCCATACCTGCAACTCCAATTGTCCCCATTGTTGACCATGAGCTGCCAATCGCCAGTGCGACAACAGCGCATATAACCGTGATGGAAACTAAGAAGAGGGATGGTGTAATGATTTTCAAACCATAATAAATCATCGTAGCCACGATCCCTCCACCGATCCAGGCACCAATAGTCAGTCCAACAAGCATGATGATGACTACTGCCGGCAGGGCAAGGCGTATTCCTTTATACATAGAATCTTCAATTTCATTCCACGTATAACCTGCCCGCCAGGCTACTATGGCTGCTACCGTTGTTCCAATGATTAATGGAATATGCGGACCCTGCTCAAGAACGACAATCGTGACGAACATGACCACGATCATGACACTGAGCGGGATAATGGCCATCCAAAACGGCATTTCTTTTTTCATGTTTGTTCCCCCTATACCCCTTTTATTTTTTTGACAGTTCTAAATAGTCGTTAAATAGACGCTATTAAAATAATGATATACGGAGAAACAAAGTGAGTCAATTTAATTTTTGTTACCGCTTACAACCCTGGTATTGAATTTTCCTTGAGGATTGAACAAAAAGGCTCTTTTCGTAAAGTTTGTTGCTATTGTAGAAGAATGTAGAAGAGAAAGTACTAGTTGATTTCCACTCCAGGATGCTCGCTTTCCGCGGGGCTGTCGGTGAGCCTCCGGGGTCTCACCTGTCCAGCTATTCCCGCAGGAGTCGATCATCCTTCCGCTCCAATCAACTTTCTGAGCATGTATCCTTAATCAAAAACAATTAAAAGTAGCTTTCTAGCAAATAATCTCATTTAAGTTAAGGAGAGATTGTTTGTCTTAAGGAAGTATCTTTCAAGTAATTTTGTTTTCTAGCACAACTTGAAGCTCTGTCACAAAAAACCCGTAAAAGATGGTGAGGGAAACTGCGCAGACTCCTGCGGAAGTACGGGCGTGCCGAGACCCCGTTCGGCTAAGCTGAGGAGGCTCGGCCGAACGCTAGCTGCAAGCGGAGCAGTTCCCCTCACCATCCAGCACTCACTAATTGACAGAGCCTTAACAGTGCTTATGTTAAAAAGCAACAATCTTTGCGAAAAGAGCGAACAAAAAAGAAAACCCCGACACACCCTTGTGCCAAGGTTTTCTAGTAATCTTATTGTACAGTATAGTGAGATTAGGCATACGTTTACTAGAGATAAAGTATTTATGTAGAAACCTTTCGCCAGATTGCTTTATTTGAGCTTCTTTACTTGCCCGACCACATTACCCTTAGCCATGCCTGTTTTGACGTAACACATAGCTTCTGAGCGTTCTCGAAGTGATATAGTTCACAATCACCTTATTATACTTATATGAAGGTTAACATATAGTAGAAGAGGGTCCCGTTTCAAACGGACCCTCTTCTTTTTCTTACCTCAAACTTTGTTTACCCTGAGCCGTTCTATTCCAAATGACAATAACAACGATGAGTAGGAACACACAAATGCCTACAAATACAACAATCAAAAGAGAGAGGGAAGAAGATGATGAACTTCCTTCTTCGAGGCTCCCTAACTTTGCTGATCCGGATTGACTAAACAGTTTCAGGTTTTCGGCTTTAGCTTTTATCGTATTTGTATCTTTTTCTTCACTTTGAAATATCTTTTCTTTCAATTCATTTAATCCGTTATTTGAATTCCCTTCAAACGTCAGGCTTTTCTGTTCTTCAGGAATTTGTATCTTTTGATTTGTTGATGATTGATCATGGATGAGGTCACTATTCTTTTTGAATTTATTTTTCTGATAGTCGTTCGGGATTAAGTCATTTATGTCAGTATTCGCAAGTATAGGATGTGAAAACATCATGATCATGCTGACAACCAGAGTCAGTTGAACAAGTACTTTACCCCTCATACGCTTCCGTTCCCTCATCTTTGATTCGATTAGAGCGTTTATCCAATAAAACCTGAGCAACAGTTAATGCAATAACGACTAAGCCTAATACAATGACCGCTTGATTGAATAATGAGTCTGACCCATATTGAATCGACATATAAACGGTGGACATAGGATCCTTGAAATTAAAATTAGGCGTAGTTAATGCAAGTAACGGTGTAACAAACAGGGCGATGATTCCTACCGAAACAAACCATCCTAACAAACGATGTGTGACAAAAGCAACCCGGATTAGTCCTGAACCCGCTAGTAGAAGGAGAATGGTAAAGATCGTCCACTCGACTGAACGGGATTCCACCAATGGATAGATATCTAATCCATACAGACTAATGACAAACCCTACAATTAAATTCAGTAGAAGGAAAATCACTCCTTGAATCCAGAGAGGAGCATTTTGGAAGTAATAACTTGTGTATCCGATAAGCAAGCTGGATAACAAGATAATAAACAAAATAACGACCGGAGGCAGAGCACTTGCTTTCTTCTCTTCCGGAACATCTCCATTTACATTAAGGGGGTTCGTCAAGAAATCATACACATATCCATTGGATTGTCCGTCAACGAACGCATTCCCCAGTACACTAAACACATCATCACGGATTAATTGAGTGGAAGCTACATTTGTTGCCCACTTATTATTCAGTGTATCCGCATCACTTTGAACATTGGAAACATTCGATTGAAGCTCGTTGGTATAGGATACGATTGTATTTTGGCTTTCACTCACTGTATCCAGGAAGGAATGGATAGACTTGATTTCACTTCCAATTTGTTTCTGGTTCCCCACTAAATCAGGGCCAGCTGCCCCTGATACAGGCATTGGAGCCGTTTGCTCCGGCTGTTGGATTCGATTCAATACGTTTGTTGCTTCTTGATTAATCGCATTCAGGCTCTCTGTAAGCTGTGATTGCTGGTCATCAAGGGTTTGATTGTATTCTGCCGCAAAGACGGTAAATGAGTCTTGAAGTGTGTTGAGAGCGTCCTCTGTATTCGGCAACCCTGTATTTAATTGTTCCCACTCCGCTTGTTCAGTCTGACTTACTTTCAGAATCTCATTTACCTCATTTTTCAGCTCTTCATCCTGAAGTACGGCCGCTTTCACTCCATTCTCCGTTAACATACCGTTAAGAGTCGCTTCATACCGATCCAGGTAAGAGTAATATTGTAGAAGATCCATCAGCTTATAGTTATTAATCCCGCGAGAAAAATAGCCATATAAGGTGTTTCTTCTATTTTCAGATAAAGCGGCTGAGTTCAGGATGGAACTTTCTTTATCCTCGATTTCGGCAACGATATTCGCAATATTGTCTGAGAACATCTCCAATTGGTTTATCAAAGCTTCATTCGTCTCAGTCAATGTCGTTATCTGATCTTTAAGTTCTTGATTTTCAGTTGTAAGGGTTTCAACCTGCTTGGTCAATTCATCGATTTTATCAATCAATGTCTGATTATCTTCAAGAAGTCTTGATACTTCTCCCAATAGTCTATCCACTTCAGCCTGAAGAGGGTTTTCTGAGCTATTATTTTTTCCTTGCAGCTGCGTTCGAACCTGTAGGATACGATCATTGATTGTTTGAATATTCGTCACAGCTTCCGTTATAGCTTCAGGTGTTGGTTCTGTTAAATTAGTGAGTGTTTCTTTCAACGCATCGATTTCTGTTGAAATGGCAGTCAGTTCATTTATTTCCGGATTTAAATTCGGAGGAGCAGGTGGTGGGTCGTTTGGCCCCCCCGGTTCGTGCTCACCTTCCTGAGAAGAAATGACGACCTGTTGAGGGTCAGGTTCCTCTCCGTCTTTTTGCGGCCCAGGAATTTCAGGAGGAGCAGGTGGATTGAAGATCTCCCCGTCTCCTTCAGCCAGCTTATTGTTAAGTTCAAAAATACTTCCTTGCAGGTTATTTAACGTCGTAGTGTCTTGTAATTGCTGATAGAAATTCAACACTCTCTCCTGAAAGGAATAGAAGTCTTCTACTTGTCTCCCCACTTCTTCAAACCTGCGCTGCTGTAAATCAGTAAATACCTGTTGATTTGTATCCATATTGCTATTCAACTGAGTCAATCCTGCCGTTAAGGCATCACTTTCTTCCGAGAATAGTGATTTGGATTTTAAATAGCGCGGCTGCTGATTTTCAGTTGATTCATTGATCATCTGAACGGATTGAGCTTGGATATCGGCAAGTAATTGCTTTTGATTATCCTGATATTCTCTATATTGATTGACATATTCAACAAAACTGGAAAGACTTTGTTCAAAGGATTCCAGCGTATTTTGCTGCTGCGGTGCCCGGCTATCTGCCTGCTGAATCGAGTTTTGCAGATTCGATAGCATCGATGTCTGTTGTTGAATTTGTCCGGCCAGATCTTTTGAGCTGGGTTTGTAGAACGCTAACATCGTTTCCTGGAAAGCCTGCTCTTTCTGTAAAATTTCATCGAATTCAGCACGGATATTTTCCATGTCTGCAGAGACGTAATTCCAATAAAGAGAGGACATCTTATGATTGACCCTTTTTGTAGCCTTTTCAATTTCCAATAGAACCTTTTCCTTGTTTACAGCATTTAGTTGCGATTGGACTTTATAATTCAGATTTGTTTTTTCCGGTCTTTCTTCATCATACGTCATGACTTTATCAGAGAAGTCGGAAGGAATATACACAACGGCATCATATTTAGAACTCTGAAGACCGTTTTCTCCTGCACTTCTTCCTACGACCGTCCACTCAAATGTCGATTGATCTTCAAGTATCGACGTCACGTCTCCCCCAAATGCCAAAGGCTCTCCATCCACTTTTGTTCCTGCGTCTTCATTTACAATGGCAATGGCCTGAGTAGCGTTTTCTTTCACCTTCAGAGGATTTTCACCAACTGAACGGAAGAAAAGAAGGGGAGTGGCAAGAATCATCATGACGGCTAATAAAAGTTTAAATAGGCTTACTTTCTCTGTCATGCGTGTACTTTCCTTTCCGTTACCATAAGTGGTATTTGAATTTTTGTTTCTTTACCGTTTTCTACATAATAACCAAACCCTGGTTGGATTTCGGCTTCTCTTCGATCGTAGCTGAGCGTGAACAAGGTTTGTTCGGATTTCTTCATTAACACTAGAGCTTGTCGAATCTGTTTCATCTCAACTGTTAAAGCATCATATCCCTTAGTTAATTCGCTGTTATTTCCGGAAACAATCATGCAGAAGCCTAAATGGCTATAATTTTTCATACTTTTAACGATTCTGTCTTGAAGCAATGCATCCAGATTCTGCAGGAACCTTCCATATCCATCAACCATGAGGAAGACAGGCGAGAAGGATGGAAGTGAACTTCCCTTTTGTATGGACAGGTTATATTGCTCTTCTCTTAAACTAAATAATTCTTCTACACGGGTAAGCCACATTGTGATATGTTCTTTGTTTTCCATATAGACCACATTTTCTTCTTTCATCAAGTGGGATAATCCCCTGTCGATGGAATCGAATATCGCTATATGTTCACTATCCTGCAATAACGCTGTATTGGCTAAAACCTTCAGTACGTTCGTTTTTCCTTTTTGGGCCTGTCCCAATACCAGACAATGCTTTGTCTTCTTGAAGTTTACATACACGGGCTTAACTAGTTCTTCATCTAAGCCAACCGGTAGCAGTCCTTCTTTTCTTCCTGAATCGGTATACTGGGTAAAGTTGACCATCGTCAACTCTGTCGGCAGCATAGGCACTGGATCTGGTGACATTGATCCCTTATACTTTTCCTTCAATAAATGAATTTCTTCTTTTAGAAGGTTCAACTGCTCATAATCGTCCTTCCCTTCGGTTGGAAGGAATACTTGAGAAAAGAAAGCTGTATCCTTCTTAACAATCGCTCTGCCTGGAATGGCTTCCGGGGTAAAAGGCAATCGTCCAAGCATCGTGTATGCCTCTGAGCTATCCATCAAATAGTGGACGATTTTGGTTTTAAGGTTATTCATTAAAGATTGTCGGACAGAATTAACGCGGGTCGCTGTAAAGTACATGTACACTCCCAATGACTGTCCGTCCCTTGCAAACTGATTAATTTGCGCTTCAAGTTCTTGCATCTCTTCCTTAACCAGATCAAAATTGTCGATGGTTACAAAAAGGAGAGGCAGCTTTTCTTCACTGATGGTGTTATACATCTTTATTGAACTTACTTCTTTCTTTTGGAAAAGTTGTTTTCTGCGAGCTAATTCATCATCCAATATGGAAATGAATTTCTCGATTTTCCTTTCTTCGTCTATCAGGAAGTAGTCTGCAGTATGTGGAAGCTGCTTTAAAGGCAGTAAGCCACCGTTTCCAAAGTCGAGAAGATAATAATGAACTTCCTCAGGTGTAAACTGAGTGGCCATCCCCATCAATAAGGTAATAAGCGTTTGGGTCTTCCCATATCCCGAAGAACCAAAGACACCGACATTCCCGTCCTCAACCACCTCATAATGGTACGGAGTCTGACTCTGTTTCTCAGGTTCATCAATCATAGAAAGTAAGATCTTATTCTCCTCTCTCTGGGCAAATGATGTACGGTACAAACGATTAGCCAGAGGAGGGAGCCATGGACTGGAAAGCTTTATCACATTCATTTGTTTCTGTAACTCTTCAATTCGATCGACAACAGCGTCAATTTCACTGATCAATTCCTTCTGATTGCTTGGATTAGTCGATACTTCCGATAAAGGAATCAACCCCAGATCCGTCACAATCGCCACTTCATCCTCTGATTCAAAGGATTCCTCCTGATAAGGAGCTCCACTCCAGGCTGATTGAAACAGGTCATACACCTCATTATTTCCCACCTGTAAATATCCTCTTCCTGTTACAGTCAACGAGGCTGCATCCCCATTCTTAAGGATTTCACGACTGTCCTCCGTATTCTGAACTTTCAGGGCGACACGGAAACGGGCATTACTCCATATCTGATTATCAATGACTCCTCCAGGCTTCTGAGTTGCCAGGATAAGATGAACTCCCAGGCTTCGACCGATACGGGCCGCACTTACAAGTTCTTTAATGAATTCTGGCTCTTCACTCTTAAGTTCAGCAAACTCATCTGATATTAAGAATAAATGAGGAAGAGGCTCTTCCGTTTTTCCTTGCTTGTAAAGGCGTGTGTAGTCGTTGATATGATTCACTTCGTAACGATCGAATAGGCGCTGCCTGCGCTTCAACTCACTCTTGATGGAAGCAAGGGCTCTCGTACTGAAATTCTTACTTCCTTCAATATTCGTTATCGTTCCTAATAAATGTGGGATACTCTTAAATGGCTGAGCCATTCCTCCACCCTTGTAGTCAATTAATAAGAAGGCTACTTCGTGAGGATGGAAATGAACCGCTAAAGAAAGAATATACGTTTGTAAAAACTCGCTCTTCCCTGAACCGGTTGTTCCGGCAAGTAGTCCATGGGGTCCATGAGCCTTTTCATGCAAATTCAGCTCGACGATATCTTCCTTTCCTTTCAAACCAACGGGAACAGCTAACGATTTAGCCGATTCTCTGGATAGCCAGTTCTCTTGAATAGGCAGCTGATCAACATCTCTCACTCGAAGCATATCCAGAAAGGAAACACTTGAAGGAATCGAGTTTGTCATACCGATTTGATGATTAAGCGTCTTCAAGGTTCTTGCATACTGCTCATTGCCTTCATGCTTGTATTCATCCATTTCGAATGGAATCTTAACCGCTTTTTTATTCTGAATCAGAATGTCCCCTTGCTTGTCATTGATATAACGGACGAGGGTATGAATATTATCAGACAAGCTCTCCTTCGCTTCTGCAGCGAAAATGACGGACATTCCCAAGTGAGAATACTCACCTTCAAGGTATTGCAGAATCACATGGTCGGAGATCAACTGATGGTTTGTAATGATAAAAACGTAATGTGGTGAAAAACGCACTTTATCTGAGTCCTCTTCGATATCTCTTTCCCGAAGGACCTCGTAAATGGAAGAAAGGATTTGATCCCTGGTTTTCTCGTTATAAATGAATCCTTTAGCAAATGACTGAGGTAATTGAAAGTGTGGCAACCACTTCATCCACTCCCAGTCCTCATACTCTTCCTCATGAAAAATATAGACGAACCTGACATCATGGTAACTATGAAAGAAAGCCAATTGCCCGATTAGCTGGTGAATCTCATTTTTATAGACGGATTCCTTACCGATTAACCCAATGGCCCCTTTATGTAGATCAGCTGTTACAGGTAAGTGATCAATCTCACGATAGACCATCTCTAACTTCTGGGACTCCTCTAATAACTCATCCATTTCACGGTTCGACATATCGGAAGAATTCACTGAAATACTGTAGCTTGCAGGTACTTTCCCACTTCCTAATCTAAACTGAAGAAAGTCCGGGCTTTCAAGGGTCCTTTCCCAAAGGCGATCGGAAAGCTGATCTGTCAGATACTTCATTCTTTCATAAGCAGGAAAGTGGAATTGCAGAACGTCTGCCTGTTTCTCGGCAAGCTCCTGAAGTTCTTTTCTCTTACTCTCTAAATAATGAGTGTAGATACGCTTCCTTCGTTCCTTGGATTTCTTTCTATTGCTCTTATCTTTAAAGAATTGAACGGTGGATGTTACTAAAGTGGTAGTAAACATCACCATTGAGATAATAATGAAAATCCCACGTGGAATCACGAGTGCTACTATGGCCATGACGATTAGCATCATCAATGGGGGAAGAATGATCAACCACAGACTCCGGTTTGTATCGCTCGATTCCTGACTCGGAAAGGACAATTGAACCTTTTCATCAGGAAGGTCATAAATCATTCGTGGCGTTCTCCGATAATTCGGGTATTTCTTCTGCATTTCTGAGGTAGGACGTGTAGATTCCATTAATTCAGTTTGATAGTCATCTATACTATGTATCTCGATTAAATCGTCTTCTAATAGGGTAATAGTTAAAAAAGGAGAAAATAAAATGTCTCCAACCTCAAGCTCATGTTTTCCAGTAACCAGGTGTCCGTTCAGATAAAGAGACGACGCCTCATCGGCATCCATTACCCATGCACCATCACCGTTTTTATACCAATGGCAGTTTTGAATGGGATCCTTTTTCTTATAATAAATGGTGGCATCGGTTTGTTCAGTAGATATACTGATTTCTTCCTTATGACCGATATAATAGATTTTTGACTTTGTTGAAAATGGCGTAACCATCATCTGTAATTCCTTATCACCTGCAAGAAAGGATTCTGTGCGACCTGGTTCAAGAACCCTCACTTCTTTTCCGTCTTGATAAAGCCTGAAAGCATCGCCGGAATGCTCCACTAGAATGGACTTGGCAGACGGAGGCAACGATAAAATCGTGATCGTATCTTCCAGTCGCGGACCTAAAGTGATTTTTTTATTTTCATCTTCAATCATGATCGACTGATAGTAGTGATCGTGAAATAGCCATAGGGCATACATATGCTCACCCCCCAGTTAGTTTGTTAGTCAGGATTCTTTCTTATTATCAGCTTCAGCTGGAGACGTGGAATTCTCTCCATCAGTAGCCTCCGGTTTTTGTTCAGGTGTCTTTTTCTCTTCAGATTGTTGCGGATCATCCGTTGTTTGTGCCGGTTGAGACGGCTGTTCATTTTCCAATGCTTTCATTTCTTCCTCGTATTCAGATATTTCACTTTCAATGTCATCTAATTCCTGCTGTCTTTCCTCGCTATCAAGATCTCCGTCTGCCTTGACTTGCTCACGGTACTTTAAAAGTCCAAACAGAATTAAATCCCGGTCCTCCAAGAACCTGGCTGTTTCCAATGCTTCCTTAGCCTTTCCTCTTCCGATATTGATCCAGTACTCATAATAAAGCGGGTCCGATTGAAGAGAGACGGTGTTACGTACATTCTCTTTTTGGTCTTCCGTTAAGGATTCGTTAATGATATAGGAGAGTGCAAGTTGATATTGAGTGACCTTCGGGATTTCATCGATCTCATAAGGCTGAAGCTCTGTTACCACATCACTATATTTATTAAGGAGAAAACTCTCTTGGGCCGCTACTACCCTTTCCTGCTTTGGAAACATAAAGAAAAAAGAATAAATTGAATAAATAAGTGCTGGTATCAAAAGTAATGACACTCCCAGCAGTACATACCGGTTTATCTTCCATTTTTTCTTACTAACAGTCATGAGGAGGGTATCAGACTTTTTGGCTTCTTTAATATAGCGGTTTAACACTTCTCCGACATCTTCAATGCTTTCGGCTTCTAAGATATCTTTAGTCATTGGTGACAATTTTAACGTCTCACTGAATTTAAAGTAATCATCAAACGTATGTTGGCGATCCACAATAGCTGCTACCGTAGCTTTTGTCTGCTTTAACAACAGATCCGCATTTTTTTCATATGGCGGCAGGCTCTCCTTAACACCATAATGGATGAAGTGTGGAGTCAATCCTTGGTCAAACACAATATTGTCCGGGCAAATAATGAGATGCAGGCGCGACAAGGTATGATTTCGTACATTTTGTACCAGTTGATAGGCAGACATCAACCGTTCCTTCTCATTCGCCTTTAATTGGGGATAAAAAGAGAAGGAGTCAGGTATGGTATTCACGATGCATAATTCATCATTTTCCATCGTGATTTCTTTTTGTATGGCCGGGTTAATGTTCTTCAGAAAGTGAATTTCCGCTATTTCGTCCAACTTGATCTTTTCTTTTTGAAAGATCAAAGTCATTCTTTTTTCTTTTCTATGTACAACGGCTTCCAGCTTTTCTTGTAGGTATGATCCACTTTTTTGTGTCATTCCATTGGTCTCCTTTATAAAATTTCAATTCGATCTCCAGAATGAATTCCTGCATCAATCAACCGTGTGTGACCAGGAATCACTTGTCTTCTATTCACAATTCGAATCCAATAGCCTTCTCTAGGTTCAGCTGTAAGCTTCTGTGACTGCCACACAAGTTCAATCAGTTTTTTTACGGTATGATAGTTTGATAACCTGAGATCAAAGCACTTATTATCATATCGCTCTAAATCAATGGTGATTTCAATATACATGTCCGGGTTCACCTCATAAGGAAGGAGCGCCACATAATGATAAGCGCTCCTTCATGTTTAAAATGGATGGGGATATACTTATCCACGAATTTGATTGGCAATTTGAGCATCTGCATCTTCAAGAGACTTAGCAGTGCTAGTCAATTGCATTGAGATGTCTTCAAGCAGCTGCTGCATTTGCAGGAATGAAGGACGCAGTGTTTGATATTGCTCAGCAAACGCACGGCTTGATTCCCCTTCCCACATACCTTCCAATTCTGAAATCATATTATCCAGGCGTGAGATTTGTTCTCCGACCTGGCTGCTTTCGCCAGTGTAACGGTTAGACATACTAATCAATTCAGCTGGGGTAACACGAATAATTCCTGACATGTAATTCCTCTCCCTTAAATGAAATTGTTGGTGGTAATCATCTATATCAAATCAGAGTACCCAAATAAGAAGCAAACCTATGACATTATGTAACTCTTTTCTAGAAGATATGAGAATTTTTCCTGTTTTTTACAAATGTTCACACACTTCCAATATCATACTATTATAAATATCTATATAAACACAATTTTTACAGAAAAAAGAAAACTATATAACTACAGGAATATATTGAACTGGGTCAATTGGTATAAAGTAACTCCTTCTCCATTAGGTCGATAGAACGAAGCAGATTCCGTCACATACCCTTGTCCGTACATGAGTCAACAGTCGTTATGAAAAAGTGATGGAGGTATTCAACATTACGATTATTAGTAATAATTACTTACTATATATCCTAATTTTTACTTTCATAAACCAATTTCTTGCTTTTGAAAATGATATAGACAAGTTCCATAATAACGGTTAACCCGTTTTCACAAGATGTCTAAGTTTTGGCCAGCCTCTGATAGGAGACTTTGTGTTTCTCTCCCGGCTCTTTCATGCTTTCGGCTTCTGGCAAACAATCTCTTTTTCCTATACAATTTATGTAAATAGTAAGATAGCGTGGTGACTTAAATGTTCAAATTATTACTTATCGAAGATGATTCAACCCTTTTTAACGAGATCAAGGATCGGCTTACCCAATGGTCCTATGATGTACATGGAATCACGGATTTCAACAAAGTGATGCAAGAGTTCTCTGAGGTTAAGCCCGATCTCGTGATCATTGATATTCAATTACCTAAGTTTGACGGCTTCCACTGGTGCCGGATGATCCGGTCTCATTCGAATGTGCCGATACTGTTCCTGTCATCCAGGGATCATCCAACTGATATGGTGATGTCCATGCAGCTTGGGGCAGATGACTTCATACAGAAGCCTTTTCACTTCGATGTGCTGGTTGCAAAGGTACAGGCGACTCTTCGAAGGGTGTACAACTACAATACCGACCTGATCAGCTTGAAGACGTGGTGCGGGGCTACCGTGGATTATGAACGCAACACGGTGTCGAATGAGAAGGGCTCCATCGAATTGACTAAAAATGAAATGTTTATTCTGAAACTCCTTATTGAACAGAAGAATAAGATTGTAAGCAGAGATAACTTGATTAACAGCTTGTGGGATGATAAACGTTTTATCAGCGATAACACGTTAACTGTCAATGTGAATCGTCTTCGAAAGCGCCTCGAAGAAATCGGGCTGGGTGGATTTATCGAAACCAAAGTCGGCCAGGGGTATATGGCTTTTGAAGAGGAAACCGTATGATTTTTACATATTTATGGGAAAGAAAAAGCTGGATTCTTTTTTTCTTGACTCTTCAGCTATTATTTATCTTTGTCGCTTATATTGATACAGCGATTCCACTACAGCCAATCCTGTATATGATCTTTTTATCCACTCTATTTTTTATTTGTTTCATTATTGTTCGCTATCACAAGGAAACGAGTTTCTATAGACGTTTAAACGATTGGGATCACAACCTCAATATTACTGGGGTGGGCGTACCTGAAACTCCATTTGAAGAAATTGTTTCGGATGCTCTAAACACACAAGCGAACCTCCTAAGACATGCCGCTTCCAAGAACAAGATGATGTTTGAACAGGAAAAAGATGAACTCCTATCTTGGATTCATGAAGTGAAAACTCCTTTAACTGCCATGCATTTAATGATAGAACGAATGGGAAACGAACCGTTAAAAGCTCCATTAAAGTACGAATGGCTGCGTATCCATCTCCTTTTGGATCAACAATTACATCATAAGCGCATGGCTTTTATGGAAAATGATCTTTATATTGAGAAAACCGATCTCGAAACAGTGATTTTCCAGGAAATTAAAATGTTACAATCCTGGTGCATACAGAAAGGAATTGGATTTGATATTCGATTGGAAACAAAAGAAGTGCTAAGTGATGCCAAGTGGCTTGCCTTTATGATCAGGCAGCTCCTGACCAATGCTGTGAAATATAGCACAAGTGAAGATATAATCATTAAAAGCGGGCAACAGGATGATAATACGACGCTCACGTTTCAGGATTTTGGCAGGGGAATTGACCCAAAGGACTTGCCGAGGATTTTTGACAAAGGATTTACATCTACGACCGATCACAATGATCATGCATCCACAGGCATGGGCTTATATTTAACCAAAAAAGTCTCGGGGCAATTGCTGATTTCCATAAGTGTAGAGTCCAAAAGGGGTGAAGGAACCAAGGTAACCCTCACCTTTCCAAAGAAAAATGATTTCGTCCATCTTACCGGCGTGTGACAATAATGTCACATGCTTTTCTGTTTTGTTCGGATAATAAAAGGAAAAGAATCTTCCTGCTTTTTATAATGAGAGTATCAAATCAAAGGAGTTTTTCACGATGACGATATTAGAAGCAACAAAACTTCATAAAAGCTACGGCAATAAATTCAATAAACAGGAAGTCTTAAAGGGAATCGACCTGTCGATCCAAAAAGGAGAATTCGTCAGTATCATGGGGGCATCGGGTTCGGGGAAAACCACTCTCTTAAACGTCCTTTCCTCCATCGACAAAGTGAGCGAAGGTTCGATTAAAATTGAAAGCAATGAAATGACGATGATGAAAGAGAAGCAGCTCGCCGAGTTCCGAAAGAATCACCTTGGCTTTATCTTTCAGGATTACAACCTGCTCGACACATTGACAGTGAAAGAGAACATTCTTCTGCCTTTATCCATCACCAAGACACCTAAAAAGGAAGCCGATCAGAAATTCAATGATCTTGCTTCGGAGCTTGGGATTCTAGAATTAAAAGATAAGTACCCGAACGAAATTTCAGGCGGACAAAAACAACGTACATCAGCAGCTCGGGCATTCATCCATGAACCAAGCATCATTTTTGCCGACGAGCCAACAGGTGCACTCGACTCAAAGTCAGCCTCTGATCTTTTGAACAAGCTGAGTGAGTTAAATCAAAAGCTGAAAGCCACGATCGTCATGGTCACACATGATCCCGTTGCAGCCAGCTACTGCAGCCGGGTCATCTTTATCAAGGATGGGCAGATCTATACACAATTAACGAAAGGCGAGCAGCAAAGACAGCACTTCTTCAAGGACATCATGAAAACCCAAGGGGTGCTTGGCGGGGTGCAAAATGAACATTAGTACGCTCATCTTCAGAAATCTGAAGAAGAACCTCAAGAATTATTATCTTTATGTATTTGCTCTGGTCTTTAGTGTCGCGCTTTATTTTGCCTTTGTCACCCTGCAGTATGATCCATCCATGGATGCAACGAAGGGATCCATTAAAGGCGGCGCAGCTGTTCGTGCCGCTTCCGTACTACTTGTGGCAATCGTCTCGATCTTTCTTTTATATGCCAACACTCTCTTCATTAAGAGAAGAAGTAAAGAAATTGGCCTATTTCAATTAATAGGAATGACAAAAAATAAAATCTTCCGCATTTTGAGCGTGGAGAACTTCATCCTTTATTTCGGGTCATTGATACTCGGCATTTTGATCGGATTCTCCTTCTCAAAATTGATCATCATGATCTTATTCAAAATAACCGGAGTCGAGGCGATTGCCACACTCCACTTCTCAACCCAGGCACTTATCCAGACCATCCTTGTTTTCTGCGCGATCTACCTGCTGATCATGCTGATGAACTTTGTCTTTATTAAAAGGCAAAGCATACTATCACTGTTCAGAGTCCGTTCATCAACGGAAACTAAAGTGAAAAGAATGTCCAAGGTTGAAATCATCCTCGGGATCCTCGGGATGATCCTGATTGCCTCGGGGTACTATGTGTCTTCCAAATTGTTTGGCGGGGACTTCACGACCATGCCTCAGCTGTTTGGAGCCATGCTCTTCATCCTTGGCTCGGTCATTCTCGGTACTTACCTGTTTTATAAGGGATCCGTGAGCTTTATTTTTAACATGATACGAAAGAAGAAAGATGGATATCTGAATATCAATGAAGTTCTGTCCCTTTCATCCATCATGTTCCGGATGAAATCGAACGCTTTATTGCTGACGATCATCACGACGGTATCGGCACTGGCTATAGCATTATTGTCCCTGAGCTATATCGGCTATTATTCGGCTGAAAAAACAGCTCAAAATAATGTTCCGACCGATTTTTCATTTACAAATACACAAGACTTCCAACACTTTAAAGAAGCCCTACTGGATAATGGCATTGAATTCAAGAAGGAAGAAATCGAAGTCATTGAAGTGTTGGTCAACCTGAAAGGCATTACAGACTCTGAATTTGGCGAACTGAACGGTTCATTGGATGCCATGCCGAACTCGGTCATCAGCGAGAAAAACGTTGAAGGCGTCGAAGTAAAAGAAGATGAAACGGTCTTTACAGGCTATAGCGACTTACTTCAAAAGGTCATTCCCTTACATGATTCAGGAATGACGGAGCTGAAAGGAAAAACGGAGGTCACCAAGCTCAAGTACTTGGGAATGCGTGA
Source organism: uncultured Rossellomorea sp. (assembly GCF_947488365.1). Classification (NCBI taxonomy): domain Bacteria; kingdom Bacillati; phylum Bacillota; class Bacilli; order Caryophanales; family Bacillaceae; genus Rossellomorea; species uncultured Rossellomorea sp. The sequence goes on from NZ_CANKZT010000007.1 coordinate 82,779, forward strand.
TGACTACCCGATTTCATGGTATTTTACAGCGGGTGGTTCACCTGTCGTGATCGTGGATGACACTGTATTCAAACGCTTGAAGAATGATTTAGATCCTGCAATACAGAGAGAATCCTCCCTTTACATCGGGGTGACGATTGAACAAGAAAAAGATATCTTGAAAGCAAACGACCTCTTTCATGAGTTAAAACTCGACGAAGGATGGGCAAACGACTCACAGTATGATATGAAAGCCGAACAGAAACAAAATATCGGACTCATCATGTTCATCGTCGGGTTCCTGGGTCTCACCTTCCTGATCACATCCGGATGCATCCTGTACTTTAAGCAAATGGACGAAAGTGAAGATGAGAAACCGAACTATACGATTTTAAGAAAACTGGGCTTCACTCAGGGTGACTTATTGAGAGGCATTCAAGCCAAGCAGCTTTTCAGCTTCGGGATCCCACTCCTCACCGGTCTGCTGCACAGTTACTTCGCGGTTCAATCCGGGTGGTTCCTGTTCGGTGCAGAGGTTTGGACTCCGATGATCATCGTGATGGGGTTATATACGGTGTTATACTCGATCTTTGGCATATTATCAGTCCTGTATTATAAAAAAGTGATAAAAGCATCGCTGTAAACGGAAAGAGCCATCCCTTGGTATGATACCGGGATGGCTCTTTTATGTAGTTCAACGTTACTTCCTTTTCTGGCTTTTCATCTTATTCATTTCAAGTTCCGCAGCGTATTCTTCTTGGGATTTCCCTTGTTTGAAGCTTTCAGATTGAATCTTTTTTAGTTTGTTATCGTTTTGATTTGGCATGTCCACACCTCCTGTCTTCACGGTTATTATGGACATGCACGTGAAATTTATTCTTTACTTCCATCTTGATATGTTCATTCATTGAAAGACCCATTTCGCCAGAAGGGGGGATGTTAATTTACTAAATCATTTTCCTTTACTCTATCCAATACCCCAACGATCTCCCTTACTAATTTTTCGCCCGTTGCTTGCTGAGCTTCCAACCACTCAATACCGTCTTTACTCACCATTCTTAACGTCCAATTAAAAGAGGGGGATGATAGGACATGAACACCTTCAATATTCCAATCAAATTTATTTCTGTAGAACATCATTAATCGATTCGTATGAATCTTTCTTTGTATTGATCTATTAAAATGCTTTACTAGTAAACTATCCGAATCTACATTATTATTAATCGCTATCTGGTTCAGGTTGATTAAGGTTTGACGTTCACAGTAGAGTAGATAATCACTTGGGATTATATACAGGGGATCATTTAATCGAACAGATCGATTTTCAATACCCATCAGCATTCGGGGAAGAATAATTTGTTTTATTGTATAGTCGGGGGCTGGGTGATTAATCACCTTATAGCCCAACTCATTCTCTTTCAGGCATTCAATGACCCGATCATCACTAAAATAAAAAACACTTTGTTCCTGATGATCTGTTACGATTTCTGCAACTAAATTGCTTCTTGCCAGTACCCACATGGCTTCGATAAATTGATCCTCGAATTTTAATTCTCCTTGGATATAATCCACCAGCCCCATCTTATTAAGCTTTTTGAACATCTTTTCCCATTCTTTTTCTAATTCATCCTCTTGATAATGAGGAAATGGATTTGTTATTCCTATCAGTACTTTCCCGCCTAACATCTTTACCAGTAAATATAAGTCCTTGCTGGTCACTATCCAATTAGACAATTGTAGTCCCCCTTTATAAACCTATGTCTTAACCGAATTTCCTCGATGTTTTCGGTTTTCCGAAATCAGGATAACTCTTTATAACTTTTTCGTAGTTCTTTTTAATGAAAATAAAGCGATGGATATAAGTTGATAAATAAGCCGTTACAATGGATATGACCGAGTAAGCTGTGATCATAACAATCATATAGGCAGAATCAGTAACCAAATACGACATCAGAAATTGCGCAATAATATATCCAAAACTTGAAGCGGCTATTATTAAAGATACATTAAACTTTGATTCTCCATTTTGAAGTTTAGTATACGTCCCTGAATATAGCATTTTTGCGTTAATAATTTGTATTGAAACCAGTAGAAAAAGCATTAATAGTATCCCTATTACAAAATAACTGCTACCTTCAACACCAACATGCCTATATAAGAACTTCTGAATCACCAGAAAATACACAAACGTATTTACAATTCCAAAACACCAAGATACAAGTAATAAGACTTTTCGAATTTATAAGGGGCAATTATATATAAAAGAGCCCAAATATGGATACATATTATCGGAATAAGAGCTACCCAAAATAGCGGGGCAAAAAAGGGAATACTCAGGAGCGGCAATAATCCTACAAAGTCCATTAAAATTAATAAAAATCCGATGACGCTTCTTCTGTGTTCTCTGGGGAATTGCAAATTCTGCAGGTAAAAGGTTGAGTCTTCACTCTGTTATTTCATTTGTGTTCCCTTTAACCTGTTTTTTTATTTTCATGAATATATGATATGACCTTGTTAATATCTGTCGTATAATATAAAACCTGGTTGATATCGTACATTACTTTATGTTCAACGATAAGGTACTCATCAGGATGGATGTTGTTAAAGAACTTTTTCCACTTGTTCCTCTTCTCCATCTTTTTTGTTTCTTCATCTAATTTTTCAGAGTCAAACTTGTAGACGCCGTAACTTGGCACTTCTATCTTAGTGTTAGGAAAAGCATTCTTTAACTCCTCGACCATTTCATTTTGCGGTTCAATCTCTGTCACAACCACCACATTTTCTTCTGTTGCATCCAAGATTTTGTTTGATTGGTAGTCATAATCTTCATCACTCATTTCTTTTTCTGTGAAAATAGCGATACAGAAACGATTTTCTTCTTTTTTCTTTTTTAGGAACATAGTCTTCATCCCCTCTATGTGTTTTTTCTTAGCTTTTTAGGTAATCCAAATTCAGGATAAACTTGCTTTACCTTTTCCATGTTTCTTTTAATAAAGAAAAATTTGTGAATACTCGTTGAAAAGAAAGCTGTAGCTATAGAGAGTAACGAAAAAACCCCTATAATAATAAGTGTTTTCATCGACTCTACAAAAAAGGAAGATAGTATAAATTGGGCTAATACGTAGCCTATACCTGAGGCAGCAGCTATCGGCGAAAGATTTAAGGACTTTTCTCCTTTTTGAAGACGTGAGTATGTACCGGAATATAGTGAACGTATGTTAATCCAATTCAAGACTACAAGTAGAGAAACACAGATTACCAAACCCATGAATGCAGGTACCATTCCTTCAACTTGAAAAGTATTATAAATAAGTTTTTGAATGACTAAAAAGTAAACAAAGGTATTAATAACACCATAAACTCCAAAAAATAGATAGTATGAGTGTTCAAATTTATATGGAGCAATAATAATTGGAATGGCCCATAAGTGTATTAGGATGACTGGAATGATTCCTGACCAAAAGATCAAGGGAATCATTGGTTCGCCTAATAGAAAAATGACTCCAATGAAATCCAAAAATATGAGAAAGAAAACGATTATATTCCCCCTATTTTCTTTTGGATTCTGAAATCTTAAATAAGATAATGTAATCTCATCTATTTTAGCTTTCTTCAAATAAACACCTCTTTTTAACATAAGACCAATCATATTGAATTAATTGAGTTTAAAACCAAGATCCAACTTTATCAATGATACTTGTGGTCCCTTTTTTAATTGCATCTCCAATTGAATCACTCTCGCCATCACCATCAACATCCATAAATTTAACATCTGAAAGAGCTGTCGTTACTAGAATTCCTATTCCAGCACCCACTACTGCTCCGACGGCAACCCCAACCGGACCACCAAATGCTACGCCTGCCATAGCTCCAAATTTGGCACCTGCCATGGCAGATGCTGCAATAGAAGCACCTGCTATTGCTACATCTCCCGTTACATTACCGGCAATTTCACTCCCTGATTGTTTATGCTGAACCCCGTGGACGATATCACCCACAACAGTTGTTCCCACACCTATGTAACCGATTCTGTTTCCAGCCCACTTAAATGACTCTTTGACACTGGTCATGGGGTCCACTAATTTATAAAGTTTTGTATAATTTGTCGCATTGGTACCTGAGTAGTTTCTTTTATTAATTTTATATAATTCCGGTTTATCTACTTTTAACCTTACTCTATCCTTGCCCTGTGCGGTAGTATAACTGTTTTTCGTCACACCAAAACCTTTTCTGGCTAAATTCACACTCTTCGCAGCGCCATAACCGGCAGCAGTCGCAATACCCAAATTCGTCGCGGCATTAATCGGCTGCTCTCGCCACTGATCAAAATTGACTCCCAACGTCGGTGTCGGGTCCCATTCAGGCTGCAGTCCATTTACGGTATCAGCCGCTTCAACCCCATTCTCGACAAATCGGGGATTGTTGGTCAGCTCGAAATAAGGGTTTGTCGACCCGCTCTCGGACATATATTGAGGGTTGTAACAGCTATTGGGCTGATACGTATCGATTGAGATTTTCCCGTTGGAGAAGAGACCTTGAATTTGGTGAATGTATTGGTTCATCTTGTGGACATCTTGTTGGATTGGCTCTAGCTTAGCAGACTGACTTTGATCAAACTGGTGGAGTTTTTCGACGGTTTGATCTTTTTGCTGCCTCGCAATGTGAACCTGTTGAAGGAAAAAATCGTCCTGTATTCTTGGTAATGAGACGATATCTTGAACACTTTGAATCGTCTCATTGGACTCAGTTGTTAAGTCCATGACCATATCCCTACCCCTATTTAATCCATTTTCCATATCGTGCTGCAAAAAGTTTTCCTGTATATATCCATTTTGTGCCGGCTCCAACCCTTGTAGTTCATTTTTAATGGCTTCCAGGGTCGACTCATATGTCGTCACCATTTGCTGGTAGAACTCCAGGAAGGATTGATGGGAATCCTGGTAGAAAGCCCGTATCGATTGCCCCGCTTTTCCTTTGAAAGAGGCATCTTGAGAAATAAAGTCATTTATGGCTGATTCGATTTCAATCATCTGTTCTTTTTGCTGGTTTACCTTTCGAAGGACTTGTTCTAATCCTGACTCCAAAGACATGACATCCAGTGTTTTCATCCCAATTTCTCTCCTTACCTGGCTTTGATATGTGAAGACAGTTCCTGGTCGGCATCCGCCATATCCTGGACAGCTTGTCGTGTCAGTTCTTCATTTCTGATAAGCAGTTCTTTATAACTCTGTACCATCTGTTCCATGCTCTGGTTTAACTCGTTCAATTTTGTTACCACTTCAAGATGATTTTCATGACCAATGTTTTTAGGTACATCCGGTTGAAGAGACTCTGCAGAGGATTTCATCTTTGAAAGGTGTTGGTCTATCTCACCTTGTACTACCCTGATTTCATTACCCATACAAGCTACCTCCCGCTCTATTCAATGCATTTCAATCTATTCGGCTTTTGCTTCTGCCTCAGATTCCAACCTGAGAATGGTATGTTCAATCGCCTGGATTTCACTTCGTATGGTTTGCATCTTACTGCTCAGCATGGAGAACACTTCACTAAACTGGTTATGTTCAATGTCTGTAAAGTAATGAAGCATTCCTTCAAGTCTTATTTCATCAAATTTATTTGCAAGCGATCCTTGCCAGGTGAATGCTGATAATTCAGGATTAGTAATGGATTCCCGATAACTTGCAAATTCCTGTTTGTTCCCTTGAAGTTTGCTTTGACATTCCTGAAGTCTTTGAAGGTGCTCCCGCTTTTCCCTCAACAACCCGTAGTAATAAAATAAAGACAAGAACGTTCACCTCACTCGATTTCTATTACTCTTATTTATTAAATTTTTCCAATCTTTTTAACTATAACACGGATGAAATTGGGTCAGAATGATAGAATCTGTTTATTTTTAACGTATGTAATCGTGATTCATATTACCTATTTCTTTTATTTGCTTCCATTTTCGTTGAACAATGAACAATATGAACTACTTGTTAAGTAGCACATTTTCTGTAGATTGAAACCTATTTATTAGTAGGTATTTTCCAAGAAAATGAAAATCCCTTTACAAAAGCGTATTTTTAAGGGAGGGATAAGAATCATTCGTTCCCCACCAAGATCGAATACAACAAGTAACTGTAAAGCATTCCTGGCTGGACCGGAAGTTCGGATTAGCCGTCATCATGTTCTCGAATATTGTAGATCCGTTCCATGAGAGTATGTTGTTTGGAGTGTCGAGAGAAGAAGCGAGTACGTTTTATGATATGAGTGGTATCAAAATAAATCCGCCTCGAATCGAGACGGATTTATTTTGGTGCTTCCAAATTCAATTCAGGGTGGGTTATCACCTATCCTATCGTGAATGAAGAAATCCACCCCAGGATGAGATGGAACTTCACACTTTGTCCAGATGCATTCGTTCGATATAGGATTCATCACTCATTAATAAAAAATCAGTATGAATATAATCTGTTCCAAATAAATTTTTCAGGTCCATATGGTTATAATGGTCTGCCTTTACCAGACTATGGTCTTTCTTATATACGTAGATTGTAAAGTACGTTTGTAGAAACAGGAGAAACGCATCTACATTGATACCCAGCTTTTCAATGTACTCGCTATTGAACTCAATAAAGCCAAGAATTGACTTACTAGTTTTGAATAAGTTAGTCATCCCTCTTAATACAAACGCTTCATATCCTTCAACGTCCACCTTAAAAAGGACTGTTTCATAGGTTTGATCACTGCAAATGGTATCAATGGTGATGGACTGGACAGGTATTTTTTCTAATAACTTATGAGAAGGTTTATAAGTGGCTGACGAAGTACCTGACCAATTCCGGTCAACAAAGAAAACCGTTTCTTCATTGTCTTTATCCGAGGCGATTGCGTTATAGATTGCTATTTGTGACCGGTTAGGGTGAACTTCTTTGGATTGTTCAATAAACGGTAATAAGCGGCTGTTCGCTTCAACGCCTATTATCCTGGTTTCAGGTGAATACTGAATAGAGAAGATACACTCCCCATAATTCACGCCTACATCTATCACCAGGTCGGGCTTCATTTTCTTCACTGCAGCGGACCAGAATCGAGCCAGCCGTTTTTGGGTCACCCCATTGCTGATCAGCAGCGCCCTTCCGCGATTTTCCTCGGAATCTATATATAGAACCGTGGAACTGGGCAGTGTTAATGCTTTAGGCAGCTTTTTAATATTCAACGTTTTGTACTTTACTAAAATGCCTACATCAATGATAAATTTCCAAGTCTTCGGATAGTTTTCCCATACCCGCATAAGAAAAGGCTTTCGAATAGCAGTATTCCACTTCATGTTTGACACCCCTTTTAAGAAACCTGGTTTACAGTATTCATTCTTAGATGGCAATGGAAAATCCTTTATAACGGGGCTTTCTTCATGAAATCTTTACAAAAGGAGAAAGAAATTATTTTTCACTATTCGGGATAATCTCCTTACTTTAAAACTATATTGTGTTAATGGATATGGATTTTCAATGACTTGGTTCGAAATTTCGCAGGGAAGACATGATTCATTAAGCTTGAATGCCGGACCACTCAATTCATTATGAATGGAGGATTCGCATGATAAATTTTAATTCTTTCTACGGTACCATCACCATGATCAGTGATTTTGTGACAGGACAAAATGGTGAAGGGGAAGGCTGTTATAAATTAATATCTGTAGACGACGGATCAGGTGGTTCGGTGAATTTTGTCGTGTCACCAACCACCTACTTTGTGGACCATGTCATGGTGGCAGCAGGGGACAGGGTAACCGGCTATTATGACGTGAATGCACCTGTTCCCCTTATTTATCCACCACAATACCGCGCTCTTGTCATGGTAAAAGATAACCCTTCACAAAATGTGAAGGTAGACTATTTCAACTCACAGTTGGAGAGCAGCGATGGCATGTTAAGAGTAAATCTATCCCCCTACACTCAAATTGTATTAACCAACGGACAATCTTTTTCAAGATACCCTGCCAATCGAAACCTTATTGTGATTTATGGCCCCAGCACGATGAGTATACCCGCTCAAACCACACCTTACAGAATCATTGTGTGGTGTTAGTGGCGATTTACGAAAGCTTGCATATCCTATCAATATTGCGCGGAATCATCTTTGATTTCGGGCTTTGTTTATAAAACGGCACAATAGTTTAGGTTTTGACAACACTACCTATCTTTTAACTATTAAATTGCGGGAAAACCAGTAGGTATGTCCACTCCTTATTGATTTCATTACATACGATGGTAATAAAATCATATAGAAAGGAGTAAGACATTTGAAATTTAAGTTAATAGAGTATTTATCAACGTGGTTACGACGAATGAAGGTCCTCATCCTTCGTGTAAGGGCCTCCTTGTTCTATAAACTACTTCCCACACCGAGCCACCCAAATAATGGAGACGAGGTAAAATATCCTGAGAAAATAGCCAATTTTTCAAAAGGGCTACCTCATAATGAACTCGGGGAGGTAGATGTTGAGGCTTATGACAAATATATTCAGATTCTGAATTCTGGCGATCCAGATGATTTTGAAAATCTTCCACTTGCTGGTGAAAGGAAACTGGTAGACCCTCAAGCTGCTTATGCATTTGAAATGGTTGGACCGGACAGTCACCAATTGGTTATACCGCCGGCTCCGTCCTTCAGTAGTCCAGAAATCGCTGCTGAAATGGTGGAGCTTTACTGGCAAGCACTTACACGGGATATCCCTTTCAACGAATATGACACGAATCCTCTAACGATTGCAGCTGCAAATGAGCTATCTACCTTATCAGATTTTCGCGGGCCTAAAGTTGATGGTAAAGTCACCACCGGGACATTATTCCGGGACAATCTCCAAGGAGCATTGACAGGTCCGTATATTTCACAATTTCTTTGGAAAGACATCCCTTATGTGGCGACTAATATTACCCAACGCTATCGAACAACTAAGGAAGGGGAAGACTTTTTAACCGACTACGATGATTGGCTTGCCATTCAGAATGGTTCCATACCACCTGGTCCTGATTATGATCCTATCCCTCGTTATATTCGAAATGCACGAGATATGGCTCAATTTGTTCATAACGATCTCTCCATTGAAAGTGGATTTGGTGCATGTTTGATCCTGCTCGGTTATGGGACTGCCGCATGGGATAAGAATAATCCTTATCTCGAATCTGACACACAAATCGGTTTCCCTACCTTTGGAATTCCACATATACTGGATTTTGTGACAAGAGCAGCCCGTCCAGGTTTAGAAGCAGCCTGGTACCAAAAATGGCTGGTCCATCGACGGCTTCGACCTGAGGAATTCGGTGGGCGCATCCACAACAAGCTGATAGGAAAAGCCGATTATCCTATTCATCCTGATGTACTCAACTCAAAGGCAGTAGAGGAAACCTATAAAAAATATGGATCCTATCTTTTACCTCAGGCTTACCCAGAAGGCTGTCCTACACATCCATCTTATCCCGCTGGACATGCTTCATTTGTCGGGGCGATGGTGACGATGCTAAAGGCATTGTTCAACGAATCATTCGTCATTCCTGATCCTGTCGTAGCAACAAGCGACGGTCTGTCCTTGGATCGGTATGAAGGTCCACCTCTCACTGTCGGCGGTGAATTGAATAAACTTGCCTATAATATTGCGAATGGACGGGATGCCGCCGGTGTTCACTATCGTGCCAGCGGTATGAATGGGTTCCAACTTGGAGAATCGATAGCCATTGGTATCCTTCGTGATTACAAGGCCACTTATAATGAGAAGTTCGAGGGATTCACCCTCACAAAATTTGACGGTACCACGATTAAAATCTAGTAAAGTACAATAAAGAAACCCAAGCCGACAGGGACTGGTCGACTTGGGTTTTTAACTATAATGATCTTTTAAAAAACATACAGAGAATCAACTATAAGCTAACTCTTTCTCGCTTAGACCAAGCGTCTCTGCCGTTGAAGTATGAATTTCTTTAAACAGCTCAGGGTTTTCCACTAATGACACCCCATATGAAGGAATCATTTGTTTCAATTTCGGTTCCCATTCGCTTATATGTTGCGGGAAGCATTTTTCAAATAATTCAAGCATAACGTGAACGGCAGTGGAAGCTCCAGGGGATGCGCCAAGTAGTGCAGCGACTGAACCATCAGCGGCACTGACCACTTCCGTACCGAATTGGAGTGTTCCCTTACCACCTGCCTCAGTATCTTTGATCACTTGCACACGTTGGCCGGCTACTACGATATCCCAATCTTCGAGTTTAGCGTTTGGTATGAACTCCCGTAATTCTTCCAAGCGTTTTTCATTCGACAACAATACTTGCTGGATCAGGTATTTGGTCAATGACATCTCTTTAGCACCTGCCGCGAGCATCGTGAGGACATTATTCGGTTTGACGGAACCGATCAGATCAAGATTTGAACCTGTTTTTAAAAACTTGGGCGAAAAGCCTGCAAACGGTCCAAACAGTAACGACTTTTTGTTATCGATATATCTAGTATCAAGATGCGGAACGGACATTGGAGGTGCCCCCACCTTGGCTTTACCATATACTTTAGCATGATGCTGCGCCACTACTTCCGGATTGTTACATACCATAAATAGTCCGCTTACCGGGAATCCCCCAATATGTTTCGATTCTGGAATACCGGTTTTTTGCAGTAATGGCAGACTACCGCCCCCACCGCCGATAAAGACAAATTTTGCCATGTGGTGTTCGATTTTGCCGCTATCAATATTATGCACCTTAACTTCCCACGACCCGTCGCTTGTACGTTTAAGATCCTTCACACTGTGCTTGTAGTTCATCTCGACATTTTTACTCTTTAAGTGGTCAAACATCATTCGTGTTAAAGCCCCGAAGTTGACGTCTGTCCCAGAGTCGATTTTGGTCGCCGCTATCGGTTCATTCGATGTACGGCCTTCCATGATAAGCGGAATCCACTCCTTCAGTTTGACAGGGTCATCGGAAAATTCCATCCCTTGAAACAGAGGGTTGCTTGAGAGCGCTTCCAATCGTTTCTTCAAAAACGCTACATTTTTTTCCCCTTGTACCATACTCATATGAGGTATAGGCATGATAAAGTCCTGCGGATTACCTATCAAACCTTTGTTTACAAGATAGGACCAAAACTGTCTTGATAGCTGAAACTGTTCATTGATTTTAATCGCTTTACTTATATCTACCGATCCGTCTGGTTTCTCTGACGTATAGTTAAGCTCGCACAATGCAGCGTGTCCTGTACCCGCATTATTCCATTCATTCGAGCTTTCTTCCCCCGCGTCTGCCAGTTTCTCAAACACTTTAATTTCCCAATCCGGTGCTAACTCTTTCAGCAATGATCCCAAAGTCGCGCTCATGACTCCGGCACCAATTAAAATTACGTCTGTCTTTTTCTGTATGCTGCTCATGATAACCTTCCTTACTCTTTATATTTTCAAAAAAGAGTAAGCGCACCTGCTCGGGTCTCACTTAAAGCAAGGCGCCACCCTGGAATTCACCTGTTCTATTATAACCATACCATAATCTATTATAATGATTTTGGGATCAAAATATCTACCATTATCTGATAATTATATACTATTTTGAGCTTTTAAAAAAGTGGAAAGTCTGTTTTCAAGGTGGCAGAAACCTAGAGAAAGCAAAAAATTGACCCTTTTTTTGTTAAGGGTATAGAACTTAGGTTTACTAGTCTGAATGTTTGTGACACTTCACCTCATGTATCTATATGAGAATCTTTAGATTAGTGTGTAGGACACATTTATTCTGAAAGGTATGATACCAATTGCTTCATTCAATCCTTAGTTATTCCATACTTATTTTAATAATTTTAATACACTGGGTAAAACTAGAATCAATATTCCCACTAAATTAGAAATAAGGTGAATTATTGATACTTCTAAAACATAAAAACTTTTATTTAATTCTTGGTCATTGGATTTTCTTTGGAAGCATAATTGGTTTAATTGTTGGCTCGGCAACAACTTTTCTTTTAGAGACAAACGATTATCTAGGAGATGATATAAGATCAAAAAGAGATTGGCTTATCTTCCTTCTTCCCTTTGGAGGAATTATCATAGGATACATATATATGAACTATGGAAAGGTATTTTTGAATAATACTTTGAATGACACCGCTGAATTAAATAACCTCGTGATAGACTCAGTGCATGGAAAAAAAGAGGTACCGCGAAGAATGGGACCGATCGTCTATTTGGGGACTTTTATCACCGTCCTTTTTGGTGGTTCTACGGGTAGGGAAGGGGCAGCTGTCCAAATGGGAGGGAGTGTATCTGCAGCAGTCAACAAATTTTTCAAGGTAAACAAATTCGACAAGAAAATTTTCATTATGAGCGGTATAAGTGCTGGTTTTGGGTCTGCCTTTGGAGCGCCCATAACTGGTGCTATTTTTGGGATTGAGATGGCAGCTTTAGGCAAACTGAAATTTGAAGCACTTGTTCCTTGTGTTACGGCCAGCTTTGTTGGCCACTATGTAACTACAGCAGCTTGGGGACATAAACACGAAGAATTCATTATACAAAAAGTACCGGAAATATCGTCTATTACGTTTTTAAAAGTTATTCTTTTAGCAGTCATTTTTAGCCTCATGAGTGTTTTGTACTGTCAGTTGAGGCACGGAATACAAAATTTCTCTGAAAAGATTTTTAAGAGAAACCATATGAAGAGAGCCTTTTTTGGAGGAATTGTCATTGTGGCATTAACTTTAATTGTGGGTTCACAAGACTACAATGGCCGGGGATTACAAATGCTTCAACAATCTTTTTCAGAAGAGGTGCCGACTTTTGCTTTCCTGGGCAAGCTGGTATTTACCGCGGTAACTCTAGGCAGCGGCTTTGTCGGCGGGGAAGCCATCCCTTTATTTTTTATCGGGGCAACATTAGGTAATGCCTTACACACGTTCATTGACTTACCTATGTCATTTCTTGCCGCTTTAGGATTAATCGCGGTTTTTTCCGGGGGGGCCAATACCCCTATAGCTGCTTTCCTGCTGGCAATTGAGATGTTTAACGGTAAAGGATTAGAGTACTTTTTGGTTGCATGTTTAGTCAGCTATTTATTTTCAGGACATCATGGACTATGGCCATCTCAAAAAATATATGACCCTAAGAGCAGGTTATATAATCTTCCACCTGGAGAAACCATAGAAAATGTAGAAAAAAAGAAAAAAAGCACTAAACACAATTGATTGTTCAGAAAGGGTGGCGGATGCTTATGGATTTTCACTTCATATGGAAAGCAATTGTTGTCGTCGTTGGAGGAGTCCTTATTTTACGGTTAGCTGGAAGAAAGTCAATCTCACAGCTTACGGTTGCTCAGACTGTCATGATGATAGCGGTCGGATCATTGATTATTCAACCTGTGGGTGACAGAAACATCTGGATTACGATGGTGATTACCTTTTTAATGGTACTTACGCTTATTTCTATTGAGTATATGGTTTTGAGGTCGAATACTCTAGAAACTTTAATATATGGAAAATCACTTTTAGTAGTCGAAAATGGACAAGTTAATGAAAGCAATTTAAAAAAACTGAGGTTAACTGTTGATATGCTTGAAGTACGAATGAGACAACAAAAGATTCAACATTTTACTGATTTACAATGGGCAACAATAGAATCAAACGGGCAATTAGGTTATATGCTGAAATCTGATAAGCAATATGCTACGAAAGAGGATATTCAAATGTTGAAAGCATTGATTGAATCAAATCAATCTAATCCCCCCAATGATAATTCAAAAACACATTCAAGTACCTCAGATAACCTATTTACCGAGGTTAAAAATAGAAAGCATAAAAAAAAACCTAAAGAGAATCTGGATTAAGAGTAAATGCTTAATGGCACCTAATTAAGGCGACATAATTATTAAAGTTTTAAATCAGGGATACTTCAGGGTCTGGAACCTGTCTCTTTCCACCATCCATAATGGTAAGCCGCTTGATATGCCAAGGTATGAATAACTGTCATAAATAGAGCGACCGGCATGTACCTGCGTACCGTATCCATTTTCAAAAAAACAAGGACGCCCAAGGCAATATCAAGAGTGACCAGAGAATAATTTGTTTCATGTCATTAATTCTGTTCGGGTGGGATAAAGTCGTCCCGGTCCCTTGGTTGTATGGAGCATATTTAGTTATAGTTATCTGGATATTCCGCTTTACTTTCTGGGAATTTTGGATGTATTTGACTGTCAATATGATTGTTGGATGGGTTATTTATGTACATCGTTTACCGGGTATGGCAACGGATGGGACTGGTATCGGGTGAATCGACTTTGTTTACAATAGCTATTGTTGCTATGATGGCCGGTTTTGCGTTTATCATCTATCTGTATTAAATGTGGCAGGACGAAGTCATCAAACAACCCAAAGCGAAGTAACCGTAAACATGGAGATTTCCGAGTCGGAGACTTGTCCACGTTGACTTCGGAATAGCGATGACCTTGCTCCACAAAATGTTCGAAGCAGTAGATTCCCCACTTTCTTCATTGGTTTTGCCTACACCTTTCTAGGCCTTTTATTGCAAAGATGGCCGCAACTGTGATAATCAGTGCATTAATCACAAGGATTCTCCTCTGAATCAAAATACTCTTCTTCAACCCTCCGTGCCTTCCTTAATTCCAACCTTTTCAGCAACTTTCACCATTTACTATATGGTAAGGTTCACCTTTTGTATCTAAACATATCAGATGTCAAGAACTCAAGAGATCAACATTTATTTATTCTTTATCGCTTCGGCAAGCTCATACAAAGCATGCTGCTTTTTAATCCGATAGTTCCTGCCTTCTTTTTGCAAATACCCCTTTTCACAAAACTGTGTCAGGACATGCAGCAGGTGTCGGTAAGAGACGCCTAAATAATCACAAACAATGACGTGCTTTTCCAGGTAAACTCCTTTATCGGACGTTTGTAAAATAAAGTCTGCAAGCCTGTTTTCCAAGGGAAAAGCAAGGCTCTGTGAATACTTGGCTGCCATTAACGTTGCTTTCAGACTCAAGAATTTTGTCAATTCACGAAGGAATTTTGTATCTTCAAGCAGTTTGGTTCGATACTTGGAAAAAGGCATTGCAAAACAGACTGTTTTTGTGGATGCTTGAATTCCTTTTGTATAGTACACATCGTTTAATAATTCCATCTCACCAATATAATCATGAGCATTGATAAAGTTAATGAGCGATACTTTTCCATTTTGATGCGTGACGTATATTTTTGCCTTTCCTTCTGTCACATAATATAAGTAATCAGGTCTCTTTCCTTCTTGAATGATCCATTCATCCCGCTTATACTCCCGCACTTCAATAAATTCTTCAATATGAAAAGAAAATCGTTGAGCGATTGAGAGATTTTCTAAATATAACCGCTTTTTCTCACCTTTATAAATTTCCATCTTCCACCTCGAAAATATGAGATATCTCATATTAATCTTCTTTATTCTCATGATATCATGCGATTGATAAGGAGGATACAAATGAATACACAACGTTGGATGAGCACACATTTTTTTAGTTTTTTTCTGACCTGGGGAATCTTTCTGCCTTATTGGTCAGGCTGGATGATACAAACGAAAGGCATTTCGGTTTCAGAAGCCAGTTTTATCATGAGTATCGGTTTGGTGGCGAGGGGTCTTTCCACACTTTTTGCTTTTCCATATGTATTAGATAGGGTCAGTAATAAAACACTCTTAAACATAGCTGGAATCGGTACATTGATCGCGATTCTTTGCTATATTCCGGCTGACTCATTCCCCGCCTTACTAATCGTAACCGTTATACTACACATCTTTTACCCGACCTTAATGCCGGCTTTAGACAGCGTTGCCGGCGTTCTTGTGCAAAGTAAGCAATTGAAGCACTATGGGAAAAGCCGACAGTGGGGATCTATCGGATTTGTCTCGGTAGGAATACTGTTAACGGTTTTTACAGGAATGTTTGGTGATAACGTTATTTTTTGGGCACTATTGCTTGGAACCAGCTGCTTTGTCGCTCTTAGCTTAACGAGTGCCCCAGAGATTTTATCGAAGAAACCGCAAGTAAACCAATCCATAAAGGTCTATATCTTTGATTTATTCCAGACGAAACATTTCTTGGTTGTCCTTATTATTGTTGTGCTACTTCAAGCAGCCCACGCTACTTATTACAACTATGGCTACATCTTTTTACAAGAAATTCATGCACCCATCTATCTCATCGGTGTCATTATTAACATTGCCGTCATTGCAGAAATTATCTTTTTTTCAATGGCCGACAAACGCTTTAATCGATTCTCACCTGGAACCTTATTGGCGCTAGCTGCAGCCGGCTCTTCTCTGCGGTGGGTTTTAGTGTTTTCGTTTCCAAACGTTATGGTGTTTTGTATTGCACAGACGCTGCATGCATTTTCGTTTGCTATGGGGCACTATGCTTTTATGAAATACTTAACAACAAACGTTCCGCATACACTCATCCCAAAGGCTCAAGGCATGTATTCAGCCTTTGCACTTAGCTGGAGCACAGCGGTGTTTACGATATTCGGAGGGTTTTTATATGAAATTGAGCCAAGATACGCCTTCATCGGAATGCTTGCTTGCAGCTTGCCGGCGATGTTCATTGCCCTTGTGTATCGGAAATTGGAAGTGGAAAAGAACGTTTTATTGTCTGCTGATGCACGTTAATACATTCGTACGTTTAAAGAAAAGAAGAAGTTTATTTCAATATGGATAAACTTCTTCTTTTCTTTGTTGGAGAGACTTGCTACGCTGACACTAAAGATCCACGGCGGTAGTATGCCACATATAGAGGAACCTCAGCTTCTTTGCAGGCAGCCGCCATTTCATTGTATTCCTTTGCGTTACGTGCCATCGGCTTCTCCACATAGACAGGTTTCCCCGCTGCGGCTGCCTTCAGCGTATATTCCTCATGTGAGTCCGGCGGCGTATCTATATAAACCGCATCCACCTCAGGGTCGTTAATCAATGCATCCGCGTCATCATACCACTTCGGGACACGATGTCTCTCTGCATAATCCCTTGCCAGCTCACCCGTTCTCCGCATAACTGCAATTAGTTCCGAGTTTTCAACCTTTTGAAAAGCAGGGCCGCTTTTCTTTTCCGTTAGTATCCTTCATACCTGATTTTTACTACGATTGATGCATCAACCCTTGATGTTTTTCCTTTTTTCTCTTCATCCCATATAAGATAAATAAAAGAATGAACCAAAGGGGAGTCAATAATAAGGCTGGACGAGTAGCCTCAGAAAACAGCATAATCACCAGGATCACAGCAAACATTGTGAGCACGACGTAATTCACAAAAGGTGTAAGTGGTGCTTTGAATGTTGATTTCAATTGTAATTGCGGACGTGTTTTCTTATACTTTATATGGCTGATCAGAATCACACCCCACACCCATATGAAGCAAATCGCACTGATGGTTGTCACGATCCCAAAGGCTTGCTCTGGTAACAGTTTGCTTAACAGGGCTCCTGCGGATATGACCAGTGTGGAGATGAATAACCCATTACTTGGTACATGATTTTTATTCAGTTTTGCAAACTGAGACGGCCCTTGGTTATGATGGCTTAAATTATATAGAATCCGGCTCGTGGAGAACATGCCGCTGTTGCAGGCAGAAGCCGCTGATGTCAGCACCACAAAATTGATGATTCCGGCAGCCAGGGGAATTCCAATTAAGCTGAATGTTTTAACAAACGGACTTTCTGAAGCATTTAGACCCGTCCATGGGTTAATACATAAGAGCACAATCAGCGCGCCGACGTAGAAAAATAAAATCCTCAAAGGAATTTTATTGATGGCCGATGGGATATTTTTATGTGGATCAGATGTTTCTGCTGCCGATACGGCTACTAATTCCACACCGACATAGGCAAAGATGACCATTTGGAATGAAAGTAAAAACCCTGAAATTCCGTTCGGGAAAAAACCTCCATGTTCCCACAGATTCGTAACCGTAACCGCCCCTGCATCCGTCTTGAATCCCATCACCAGCAGCACAACACCGACACCGATCAACGCAAGAATCGTCATGACCTTGATTAAAGCAAACCAATACTCCAATTCCCCAAAGAGTTTCACCGTCAATAGGTTGAGTCCCAATAAAATGATTACGCAGATGAGTGCCGGTATCCACTGCGGGATATGGAACCAATAGTTCACGTATACACCAACAGCAATCACATCGGCCATGGCCGTCATGATCCAGCAGAACCAATAGGTCCAGCCCGTTACAAAGGACGCCCAGGCTCCAAGATACTCTTCCGCAATATCCGTTAACGACTGATAACCCGCATTGGACAACAGCAACTCTCCAAGCGCTCTCATCACAAAAAACAGGGCAATACCCACGATTAAATAAGCAAAGATGATCGAGGGACCTGCAAGCTGTATCGCTTTACCAGAACCTAAAAATAACCCCGTACCAATCGTACCGCCAATGGCAATCAGCTGAACATGGCGATTCGATAAATCCCTCTTTAATTTTCGTTGTTCCAACCTTAACTCCTCCTTACAGCCTTCCAATGTGATACATCGAGCAATAAATGAATACAAAAAAAAGAGACTGGATGCGCTCCAATCTCATGGTCATAAGAATAACAAATACGATTTTGTATGCCAGCAGCAACAATCATTACGGGCACACCAAAATAAATATCCGATACTCTTCTGTCCTTTTGCCTGAGATTATGAACCCTTCGGCGCCGCAAAAAACTCTCGCGGTCTCTCCAGAAGCTGCTCCTGCTATAGTATTATCCATAGCAATCATAGCTTTCTACGTAATTAAACTGTTTGGTTATTATTATTCTCTCGAATAGTTGATTATTCTAGTAGGAGTTTGGTGTTTTGTCAATAGGGAAGACATCCATTTCCTGTAGATGAATTTATTCGATGATTTTTTATTTATGGTACGGTTCACCCCGATTAATGCGAAACGCCCGATAAATCTGCTCCACCAGGATCAGTCGCATCAGCTGATGGGGAAAGGTCATTTTGGAAAACGAGAGGGTTTCATTTGATCTCTTGATTACATCATCACTCAAACCTAATGAACCACCAATGACAAACGCAACTTTGCTTTTCCCGTAAGTAGCAAGCTTGTCCAGATTATCGGCAAGTTCTTCCGATGAACGCATTTTCCCTTGGATGGCCAGGGCAATGACATGATGATCAGGAGAGATCTTAGCTAAGATCCGTTCGCCTTCTTTATTCTTCACTTGCTCTATTTCAGATTCACTCAATACTTCCGGGGCTTTTTCGTCGGCAAGCTCCACTATTTCTATCTTTGCATAAGCACCTAAGCGCTTTACATATTCACCTATTCCTTGCTTTAAATACTTCTCTTTTAATTTCCCGACCGTTACAATGGTGATATTCACTATCCACACTCGCTTTACAAACAATTTACAAACACGTTATCCACAGACTTTATCCACATATCCACAAATCCAATCCACATATCGTATGGGAATATTAGTTCGCCACTATATATATTGCGTTATTCCCACAATATTCACAGGTTGTGGATAACTTTTCATTTTCAGGAAGCTCTGTTAGTTGAGGGGCTACCTCATGTTCATCCACGACAATATCCATAGCTAATTCTACATGCTCTAAGCAGCAGTAAATCATGTTTTTTCCTCCTATACTTAACTCAAAATATACTCTATATACTTATCCACAATTATCATATCATGTAAAGAAAAAGCAGGAAAGGGCGCTTTGCCTTCCTGCTTTTCGCTTATCCACATTCTATAACCTGGATTCGTCAGTAAGTTTCATGGTTACTTCTTTCTTTTCACCGTTTCGATAGAACGTAACCTTCATCTGATCATTTACGTCTTTTTTGTTATATAGATGCTTTCTTAACTCAATGACATTTTCAATTTTCTCTCCGTCAAGCTCCGTAATCACATCGAGCTCTTGTAATCCGGCCTGGGCAGCTGGAGAATTGGGAACGGTTTGTCTAATCATAACACCATAGTTGATTTCTTTCGGAAGCTTCAATGTTTCCTGCTGGTGATAGGCAGAAATCTTATTCACATCCTCCAGTGTCACACCCATTGCAGGACGCTTGACCTCACCGTACTGCTCAAGATCTTCAATAATTGGCTGAGCATAGTTAATCGGGATGGCAAGTCCGATTCCTTCTACCGCACTCTGTGCAATTTTCATGGAGTTGATTCCGATCAGCTGGCCGGAAATATTGATTAACGCTCCACCACTGTTACCCGGGTTGATGGCTGCATCAGTTTGCAGAACCTCTGCATTCCAATCTTCCATCCCATCCTGGTTAATATCGACCGGAATCGTTCTCTCAACACCCGAAACAACCCCCTGTGTAACAGAACCTGAAAATTGCAGTCCCAGTGGGTTACCAATCGCAATAACTGGCTCTCCCGCTTTCAGCTTATCTGAATTTCCAAACTCAGCAATATCGTCTTTCTTGATTTGGCTGCCATCGATTTCGATTACAGCCAGGTCTGTCCAAATATCCGCACCACGCATTTCAGCCGGTACCTTTGTGCCGTCCGCAAGCGTCACCTCAAGCTGATCTGCGCCTTCTACAACATGATTATTGGTTACGATATAAACCTTATTACCCTCTTTTTTATACATTACCCCGGATCCTGTCCCTGCTTGTTGATCCTGGGTTTGTCCTTCCCCCTGTCCCCAGAAGCTTTGAGATTGGATGTTCGTAATTCCTACAACAGAATCGCCAGCTTTCTCAACGGCTTTCGTCACATCCGTTGTGACATCGACGGAAACATTTTGAGTGGTTCCATTATGATAATCTTCATCCGTTTCTTTCAGGTCTTCGTCGGGTTGAATTGAATAGGGTAAGATATCAAAGTTGGTTAACTGAGGAATCGCCACAATGACCAAGATTGCTCCAAGTACAACTCCCAATAACCCGGCAAGGAACATTCCTCCCCGATTGCCCTTTTGCCTGCTCCGGCTTTCAGAATTATGATCTGAATCATAATATCCCATCTAACTTCATCCTTTCTACGTTCTATTCCTTTTGTTATTTTATCTTTACAAGCATGATTATAGTCAGATTAAATTAAAAAATGATGAAAAAAATGAAAGTAATTCCATAAAGTTGATAGATATGTAAACCCTAAAGTGGAGGTGTCTTGCTTAGAAGACAAAAAAAGGTGAAGACAGCAGCCCTCACCTTTTTCATACCTTCAAAAGAAAAATCATAAACATTTGAATCGGTTTAAATCGCAACTAAAGGTGTTGGTACTTTAGGGTCCGTATCAAATAAATCAATTTGTTCTCCCACTACTATTCCTTTTGACTCGAGTGTCTGGGTGACACTCATCCTTGCTAGATCTTTCATATTATTATCGAGACTGAGATGGGCTAAATAAATTCCTTTGGTTCTATCACCCATCACTTCACTCATGGCAATGGCCGCATCCTCATTGGATACATGGCCATAATCACTCAGAATTCTACGCTTTATATTCCAAGGATACCGGCACATTCGGAGCATCCCCACATCATGATTACTTTCAAATACATACGCATCGGCATTGGAAATGATTCCTTTCATCCGATCACTTACATATCCCGTGTCCGTTACCAGGGCAAGCTTTTTCTCTCCCTGGTGGAAAATATAGAACATTGGCTCTGCCGCATCATGTGAAACCCCGAAGGACTCAATGCTCAATCCACCAAAGTGCTTGGCTGTTTCCATATCAAACGAAAACTTCTGTTCCGTATCTATTTTCCCTACTAACCCGTCCATGGCATTCCATGTCTTATCGTTGGCGTAGATAGGAAGCTTGTACTTTCTCGCAAGTACACCAATTCCCTTGATATGATCACTATGCTCGTGGGTAACAAGAATACCCGACAAATCTTCTATCTTTCTATCTATCCGACTGAACAACCCCTCCATCTGCTTGCCGCTTAATCCTGCATCGACAAGAAAGGAATGTTCTTCCGTCTCCACAAATATCGCATTTCCTGTACTGCCACTGGCAAGTACACTAAAATGCATGGTCATATCTCTCACTCCAATGTTTCTTTTTCTGGTTTGGTGACTTCGAAAATCTGTCCTTCAACTGCATTAATAAATAGGTCTTCTTTTTTGTCACCTGATTCAACGACAAAATGCCAGGTTGGTGCCAGGACTTGGGATTCTTCGCGTGATAAAAAAGTGTAATATCCCAGTTCAGGTGTTTTGATCTTACTACCCGAGCTTATCTTATGGTTGGTCCACAAAACCTGAAGAGCTTGGAGAGAAGTAAGCAGGCTTTTCTTTTTGCCGCTTAATTCTTCTAAATTTTCAAGCAGTGTTTGTTTGTAAGAGACGATTTCACTTTCTTTATTTAGACTAAGAATCACTTTACCATTTGAGTTGTTAAAAATCTGCCTGTCTTTATACGTCTGATAGTAAATGATCGTTTGTTCATCTTTATTATATTTCCAGAAGCTGTACTTTTCACCGTTAACGACCTGATTTTTCATAAAATCGTTTAATTCATCAGGTGAAAACTTTTCACTTATGGGAAATGGTTCCTCTAAGGTTGAATGAATTGTATTATCCGTGACGACACTGACATCTTGATTTTTTAACTTTTCGATTTCCTTCTCTGAAAACGTTTTTGTTTTTGCACTAATATAGGCTTCTTTTATCGGATCCTTTGATAGACTTTTTGGGTAATCAATATTATCAGTCTTTAATTGTTCTTCAAAGGATACTTGGCTCAACGTTTCGGGATTGCTCTCAGAAACTTTGTTAATGAACAGCGACATCAAAAAGATATCCAAAATAAGAAAGACAATAATGAAAATGCTCTTCGTTTTACTCCAGTCCAATTCCAAGGCCCTCCTCATCTTCCAAAGGTAGGCGTAACCAATTACCATCGTATTTATAATACCAGGAAGGTTCAAATACAAGGAATTTTCTATTTGATTCATTCGAATCCCTTGTCATCTTATATCCGACAATGACATCTTCTAGGTACTCAAGGTTGATTGTATCATCCTTTGCCAGAAGATATAAAACGGTGGATCCTGCTGGCAATCTAACCTCTTCTATTCTATCAGGAAGCAGATTAATATCTAATTTAAAGTATGGACGATTGTACTCGTTAATCGACTCCTGACCCATGATTTGAGAAATTTCAGCCATCCCATTTTCATTAAAAACAGGATAGCTTTCCATAAACAGCCGGTATACGATTTTATTCTCAAGAGGGCTCATCGAGAAATATTGATAGTCTTCGGTCCAGCCACCATGGTCATTGACAAACTCCATACTTTTTTGAAGCAGCTCCGTGGCAGATGATCCTCCATTTTTTTCTTCGGATGGATTCACATAAGACAACGTGTTATGTTCTTTATTCGTTTTTAATATACTATACACATTTGTATATTTTTCTCCCTGCTCGGTAAATCCCTTATCTACACTATTGGGATCGCTAAACAGTGCCTGTACATACTCTTCTGGGGAATCTAGGTCTGAATAATATCTATAGCTTATATAATCCTCAGGATTTTTGGGCAGAAAAATCGTTTTTTCATTATTTAATGGCTGCTCCATATATTCATCAAAATTATAAACGGCTTTTTGAACAAAGCTTTTTTCGAAAGCTTCTAAACTGGCACGGTCTACCCGGCTTTCATAAAATTTCTTTTCTCCTTCTTCATATAAAACAAAATACACGGAACCTGTATCTGAACCATTATTATTTAAATCGATAATGATACGGTTAAAGGAACCATTCAGTGTACTTTTCTCCTCTAATTTTAACACTTGACTATAAATCGAGAGTGGAACATTGTCCGGGAAAACAATTTCGATCTTTTTCTCACCGTGTATAACAGATTTGATCTCTGACATATTATACTCTCTTGAAAGATCTTTCAGATCGAATAGAGTCCAGCCTCTTAATTGTTCAATAACCTTATTGATTTCGGTTTCATTTGAAGTACCAACTGTCTTATTTCCTGAATGATAGAAAAGTTTAAATGGTTTAATTAAAACGCTGTTAAGCTCATTCTCGGGTATCTTGTCTCCCACAGACACATCGTACGCTTCATCGCTATTAATCGTATCGTAGCCTGGTTGATACGTCCAAAGATTGAAGGTAAGGAATATACTGATGCATACGAGCAGCGTTAGAATTATCGATTTGATTTTTTCATAATTCATGACCAATCATCCTCTTGAGTGGAATCATATGGGAGAGTGAATGTAATGGTAGTTCCTTTTCCTTCAATGCTCGTCGCCCATACGTCACCACCATGTGCTGAAATCATTTCTTTTGCTATGGCAAGGCCAAGTCCTGTGCCACCCATTTGTCTTGTTCTGGCTTTATCGACACGATAGAAACGTTCAAAGATTTTCTCCAGATTTTCTTTCGGAATCCCTAATCCCTGGTCTGAAATACTGATTTCAATATATCCGTCCTTTTCTTGCACCTTGAATGTAATGGTTCCACCCTCAGGTGAATATTTCAAAGCGTTCGAAATGATGTTATCCAAAACCTGAGTGATTTTATCCTGATCCACTTCCACAAACATGGCTTTGTCTGGTAAGTAACGGTTAAAGGTCACATTCACATTCTTTGTCATTTCAAATCGATCAATGATTTTATGGAAAAAGAGGATGAAATCAACCCAATCTTTATTAAAACGATAGTCCTTACTATCCATTTTTGATAATTGAAGAAGATCGTTTACTAAACGGATCATTCTCTCCGTCTCATTCTGAGTAACATCAAGGAATTGAGGTGCGATGTTTTCATCTTGCCATGCCCCTTCAGCCAATGCCTCTAAGTAGCTTCTCATCGTTGTAAGCGGCGTGCGAAGTTCGTGGGAAACATTTGCCACAAATTCCCGTCTCTCTAAATCAATTTTCTCCTGCTCGGTAATATCATGTAATACCGTTATAAGACCGTTCACAAACCCGGTCTCTTTTTGAATGATAGAGAAATTCGCCCTTAGAATATAAGGTTTTTCTTTCGTACTGTAATCTAAAATGATCGAATCCTGTTCATTGGATAGATCATCAAACGTGTATTCCTCATCCAATCCCAATAAGGATACAATGGGTTGAGAAACAACTGTTTCACGTGAAACATTCAGCATATCCGCTGCAGGATCATTAATCAGAATGACCCTGCCTTTTCGATCTGTCGCAATGACACCATCCGTCATATAAGAAAGTACAGATGAAAGCTTTCTTCGCTCGCCCTCCGTCGTTGCTTGGGCTTCTTGAAGGCGTTTTGTCAAATTATTGAATGTAATCGCAAGCTGACCTATTTCATCGTAACCGTAGACCTTTACTTTCCTGGAAAAGTTTCCTTTTGCCATTGCGAGTGCTTGTTTCCTCATATCAGATATCGGTCTCGTTACGGTTTGAGCCAATAACACTCCCAATACTGCTGTTATGACTAAAGCAATTAATGTACCATTCGTAAAAATTTTATTGATCTCACTCATTTGGTCATAAACCGATTCTATTTCACCGACAAGATAAATAGCACCAATGACTTCTTCATTTGAAGTGATTGGTGCTGCATACACCCAGATACGATCTTTCGTCTGATCATCAAGATAGATATCCTCATGACCTAAGCCCACAGCGAGGGCTCTTTTAACCTCTTTTTCTCCGCTGACCTGACCGACTAAACTCTGGTTATTGGGATCAGAGGTGCCAATAATTTTGTTTCTATTATTAATCACTCGAATTTCGGAAATATCCGACGTTTTGCTATCATCTAATACTCTCCCGATGTCCTCTTCGAGTGTGGGATCATCTTCACTGCGTTTCTTTACTATTTCTTCACGAATTGTATACTCTAATAATTCCACTCTATTTTTAATAGACGTCTGGAAATTATCGACAAGTTTTTCTTCAAGGGCTCTAACAAAATATACGCCAATGATTTGCATGGCGAGAAGTATGAGCAGAACATAAATCAAAACGAATTTAAGATGGATTGAACGAGTTAAACCAACTTTCTTCATTACAAATTACTCCTGTTCAGGATTTCGTAAGTAATAACCGACTCCTCTACGAGTTACGATCCAGGTAGGGTGACTTGGGTTGTCTTCTATTTTCTCGCGGAGACGTCTGACGGTAACATCAACTGTACGTACATCTCCGTAGTAATCATAACCCCAAACAGTTTGAAGCAAATGTTCTCGGGTCATCACTTGTCCAATATGCTTCGCTAAATAATGAAGAAGTTCAAACTCACGATGTGTCAGCTCAATCGTTTCCCCTCTTTTAGAAACAACATACGCATCAGGATGAATGGTTAAAGAACCAACGGTAATTTCATTGTTCTCATCCTCAACGTTTTGCTGCGCACCCTGCTGATGACGTCGCAAATTCGCTTTTACCCGGGCGATGAGCTCACGTGTACTAAACGGTTTCGTCACGTAATCATCGGCTCCAAGTTCTAATCCCAATACCTTGTCAATTTCTGAGTCTTTCGCTGTCAGCATGATAATAGGCATTTCATACTTCTTCCTGATTTCACGGCAAACTTCCATTCCGTCACGATTGGGAAGCATAATATCAAGAAGGACCAGATCCGGCCTAATTTCTTCCGCCATCTTTACCGCTTCATCTCCATCGTACGCGCAATGTACTTCATAGCCTTCTTTTTTCAAATTAAACTGTAGTATATCTGCAATCGGTTTCTCATCGTCAACGACTAATATTTTCTTTTCCATATCAATTGATCTCCTTTAGAAAAAAGTAATTTATCATAAAAAGTTGTGATTAGTATAGGATTCTTCCTTTAAATTTATCACTATCTCCATATTAATTCATCTTTTACTCTATCATAACCTTTATTTCATTTCTTTTTGACTACAATCTAAATATAACAAAGGGGACTGACAAATAAAATGATTGTGTCAGTCCCATGCTTGATTACCTATATAAAATTACAAAACATCCAATGGATTAATAAGTGATCCATTTTTGTAAACTTCGATATGCAGGTGAACCCCTGTAGATTCACCAGTTGTACCCATGATACCGATTTTTTGGCCTCTTTCCACCGTTTGACCGGCAGAGACTGAAATGGAATCTAAATGAGCATAAATCGTTTTATATCCATTTCCATGATCAATCACAACTTTATTTCCATAACCGCCATCGTCCCAACCGGCAGAAACGACTCTTCCGTTATCTACGGATTTGATTGTAGGATTATCTGGTCGCGCAATGTCGATCCCTTTATGAACTTTACCCCATCTTGGTCCCTGCTTAGAGGAGATGTAGCCGCCATTTGTCGGCCATGCAAAGTTTCCTGATCCCCTGGACGGAGTTGCTTTTGTTCCTTTAATGACAATGTATTTCACTGGATCTTTTAGTTTCTTTTCTTCTTTTACATTTTTCTCGATTTGAGAACCGTTCACTTCTGACGTTTCAAACGTAACGGATTTTTCACCATCTTGACCTTCCTGCTTCACTTTCGTATCGCCTTTATTCATAGAAGAGTCTTCAACTACTTCTTTCTCATAGGCAATCTTTTCGATCTTGTTTGCTTCTTTCTTAACAAGAACATGAACAAGTGGCTCATATACAGTTACGTTTAGCTCTGAACCAATTTTCAGGGCATCGTCTTCTTTTAACTCTGAGTTTAACTCCAGCAATTTCCCAGTAGTTAACTGATGCTCTTCTGCAATCGTACCAAGAGCATCACCTTCTTGAACCTTATATTTCTTTTCTTCTAACGTACCCTTCTTAAGAAGATCTGCTGCTTCCTCAGAAGACATCATTTCTTCCGGCTCCACTTGCGTCTTCTTCATCTCTACCTCTTCTTTAAAAGAAACTTCTAATAAACGTGTTTCATTTTCCTTTAAAGCGGGTAAAGGAGTAGATGAAGAATCATTTTTTCGCGTTTCCAATTCGTTTAGCTCATCTTCAGAAACATAGTTGAGCTTAAATGACTTTAACGCTTCTTCAGCAGCCTTTTCGTCTTTTACATAAGCAACCGGTTTATTGTTCACAACTACAGCAAAAGCATTTGCTTCAACTGATACAGATTCATTTAGACTTTCAATAACCTTTTGATTGTTTGTTTTCGTAGCTGTAAACACATTCTCAGGTATGTACGTTACTTCTTCATTAAAATCCACCTGATATTCAGTGTACTCTTTCTTCGCTTCAGCCAGCTTCTCATCCAAGACGGATTCTACTTCTTCCTGGCTTGTAACAGCTCCTACATACTCACTACCCATGTATACATGATAGATCGTTTGCAGATCTTCATCCGATCCTGTATTCGCTGCCGCCGATGAAAATGTCAAAGTAGAAAGAGCGAGCGTGGTAATCCCTACTTTTTTTACAAATTGATTAGATCTATGTCGAATATTAAGTTTTTTATATTTTTCTAAAATGGGTGATAACTTCTCTCCAAAACTCATTGACTTGCCTCCTATAAACTAAAGCAAAAATCCCAGTTACGGTAGTTCATTAAGCCTAATTTAGTAAAATTCTATAAAATTCGTACTTTACTAATTTACCATAATTCGACGAAATCCGGGACATGGAATCAGGATTGTAATAAAACTGTATAATTAATTAGAGGACGATGTAAGCGTTTTTTCGTATTTTTAGCATTGCAGTGGGAATTGCATGGGTCTAAAGATGGATTAGCCGTTGAAACAATCTTGGTAGAAATTAGATGAAATTCGTGGTTTCTTGTTACATTCATGTTACAAGCGCAAATAAAAAAGTACTACGAGAGTCAAAGTCGTCGCAGTACTTTTTGTAAGATGGCTCAGGACGGAATCGAACCGCCGACACATGGATTTTCAGTCCATTGCTCTACCAACTGAGCTACTGAGCCATATTGTTTTAAGAATCTAAATATGTAAATGGCGGTCCGGACGGGACTCGAACCCGCGACCTCCTGCGTGACAGGCAGGCATTCTAACCAACTGAACTACCGGACCAGAGTTTTTTGTGTTAGCAAAATCGCTATCAATATTTACTTCAGCAAAAAACTTGCTAGCATAATATTTTCATGAAGTTACATCACTTAAACTATCAATTCTCACTTCGAGAAAATAAAAATGACCCATACGGGATTCGAACCCGTGTTACCGCCGTGAAAGGGCGGTGTCTTAACCGCTTGACCAATGGGCCATGTAAAGAAAAAATGGTGAGCCATGAAGGATTCGAACCTTCGACCCTCTGATTAAAAGTCAGATGCTCTACCAACTGAGCTAATGGCTCTAAGTATATATATAAACACGTTTAGCAAGCTTGATCAAAGCCGCTTTCGTGACAACGAAATTAATATTATCATAGTATGAATGTCGAGGGCAATAGTTTTTTTGGATTTATTGTCGAAAATTATTTCTTAGGGAATAATTTTGGGGAAATGCCCGATAGGAAGTAATTTCTCAAAGCTACTTTTGCTTAGATGGCAAAGTGTGGACTCGTCCTTTTCCTTTTCCACGATACCCTATACATACGGAGTTTAATATTCTTGTTGCAAGAGCGGGTGAAGAAATCCTTAAAAAACTTTTCAGTTGCTGTCCGGTAATTTCTTCTCCAAAAAGAAGATTATAATGCTCGAGTGACTTAAGATGAGCTAATTTCGATTTTGTTTTACATTTAGGACAGAACCAGTATCCATGCACTCTATCTAAGGGAAGATAACTACAAATTTCACAAAACACTCCATTTATTATTTCTTGCCTGGATATATTATATTGATTTAGTACCGAGGGATTCAGCGGGGTATCAAATTTTTTAATAAGCTTAATCATCCTTCTAATATCTTTATCTAGTAAAATATTATTTTGAGATTCATTATAGATTTGAGAAATTTTTTGGGGAAGCAAAGCCGCGTGGATGACTTTTTGACTTACATTCTTATCATGTGAACGAATAATTGTTTGTGGGTTACTGATAACGATGAGTGTACGAATAGGGATTGGAGGGAAATGATGCTCATGTAACCATGATCTAAATTGAGATTCTTGTCTGCCAATTTGAATAATAGGATCAGGCAATGCGAATTCAACACCGTTCTTCTTCTGAATCATTTGATTAAAGATTGAATCAAAGTCTATCGACCCGGCTAAATTTTTCACTTCTAAAATGAGTGCAAAGCTTTTAGTTAATAGTAACGTATCAATCTGGAAATAAAGACCGTTTAGTAAGAGGCGTAAATCATGAAGAATATAAAAGGATTTGTCGGGGAGAAGGCTTAAATAATAGTCGATTGATTTCTCACCATTATAACCGGCAAGACTTTTTGAGAGGTTTTCTTTAATAAAGTTTGTTTTAGAATGGGTCTCAAGGATACGTAAGAGCAGGACCTGCAACTTTTGAATTTTAATCGGAAAATGACGTTCTTTACTGATCATTTCATCACTCCAATACTGATTTTTTATTTATTTTCTACTTTTATTAAAGAAATCCTGCTTTTTTCTGATGATATCTTAGCAATAAAGTGATGTGAGAGAGGTTTATTTTCAAAACTTGACCTTTTATTTTCAAAAATAGAATTTTATTTTCAAAAACCTTACTCTTATTTTCAAAACTGTAAATTTATTTTCAAAAATGCATTTACGCCGAAAATACCTAGAGTCTACTATCAAAAAAGACCCACCACCAGAGCACCAACAAAAGCGCTCCAACAGCAGACCTCCATATCAACCCTTAATAAGTCAAACTTGCAGCCACAACCAATCCCACTACAATCGCAGCTGAGAATAGGCTGAATCCGATGGCAATATTGCCTTCTTCCACTTTCTTCGCTAAATTCGTCTTAGGTGTCAGAACGTACTCAATGATCCAGTATGCGATGACTTGAGTCGCGATCCCGATGAGTCCCCAGATAAAGGCGTCAAGCAGATTCAGGCTGTTAGCCCAGACGGTGTAGATGACGATGGCGAGTCCGATGGCTTTTCCCCATAGTTTGAGGGCAACGGCAATGTTTCCCTCCCTGATTAAGGTAGCTTCAGAGAATTTGGTGGTAAAGGCGAAAACCGTGATTCCGAGGATCATTAGTCCTAGGCCCGTTCCGACGTGAGCTAAAAAGCTGAGTAATGCTTCACTTGTTATGATTTGCATGAGTTTCTCTCCTTTTTATTTCTCCTGTAACCCTACAGGCAGAAAGTATGATTCGTTATCGGTGATGGCGTTACCAGCCCGTATTCCGATTGCACCGGCCGTACCATTAATAATGAAACTGCCGACCATCAAGCTTGCATCCTTCATTCCTTCATCCGTCTTAATCGCAGTAACAGGCAGAGGGATAAATTGTTGGAACACTGGCAGGGTCTGCTTATAAGTTTCTTTTTTATCTTCTAAAAGGATCTTTCCTGTCGCTTCCATGATTTTGACCGTATCTCCTTCTCGGCCAAATGCAGGCTTTTGAACGTAGGTGATCCCATTCTTCTCGAAATGATCAGCATCTAAGTAGGTTGGAAGAAAGTATTGTTTGATCCATTGATGTTCCTCATCTGTATAGAAGGAACTAGATGCTTCATGAAGACCCCATATAAGTGCTTGAACTCCTTTAGATTGAAGTAAAAATGCGGAGGGGGGATTCAAGATGGCAAGCTTTTTTTCCATTACCATTTGCATCAGGTCCAAGCCCACTTGCTCTTCTGTAAGAGGGTCCTTATCATCAATGAGATGTTCGATAGGATACGTCGGCCGGTACAATACATCGATCCGCTCCCCTTGAGGAGTATAAAGGCCACTTTCTCGAATTTGCAGCTGATCCAGGCTCACATATTCAGACGGCACACCTGAAAGCTTTTGTAGATATTTTGTTGTCAGGTGATCCTCTTCGTGATCCTGGTGAGAGGTGAAGACGATCTTAGGTTCGCCTTCCCGTTGCAAAGACTTCCAGGATGATAAGAGTGCCCGCTTTAGCTCTTTCGCTAATCCCGTCTCGAATCCCTCATTAGGATTTGAACACCCGAAATACTGACAAACCTTTTCATTCACATGATAAAGCTCCTTGATAAAGGTGGGGGTGTCGCTATTGAATTCTAATAGCTTGATTTCCTCTCCGCTTACAACGAAATCAAATCGGCCAACAATACACTCTTGAGGAATGGACTTAAACCTTATATAGGACAGGGATTCCTCTGGAAAACCTAGCTCCAGAAGGGTATGATCTTCCAACTCACGAAGTAGATCCGCACTTTTTTGATAAATACTGTACACTCTTCGGGATGCTTCATGTATCGCTGAAATCGTGTCACGTGATTCCATCTTAATATCCAATAATGAGTACTCCATGTCATACAAATCATGCCAAAATTCAGGAATACGCTCATAGAAAGAGTTTCTTTTTTCACGGTGAGAGGCTGTCATATTATCCTCCGAATCCGCCTTTAGAACCGCTTCCGATACCTGATTTGTAGCTCTTAGAGTACGATTTATAGCTTGAATAGTTTTTTAGACTGGATTTGTTTTTGAACATCCTGCCAGCAAACCAAAAGTAGCCAAAGTGAGGGGAACGGTCATCATCGCAATAATACGTGCCGCTTTCGTCATCCCAATCCCAGTCGTCACAGTCAACATCCGTCGGTTCAGGTGGAAGGTCCTGATTTCCACAGCCGGTTGCTGATATCGCCATTACGGACGCGACTACCCCGGCCATCATTTTCTTCGTTTTGTTCATTGGCTTTCCTCCTCTAGCTTATAGCCCGTTGCTTTTACATATAAAATATACACATAGCGATCCTCATCGATTTCAGCAGAATCACGTTCCCATTCCGCCCCGTCAATATAATAGTAAACAGAACCGATCACACTTAGAATATCGAGATGATAATCATGGTGTTCAATTTTTAAAATAGGGTGGTTGCTTCGTGGATTCAGTTCGCGAATCTCCAGTATTAATCCTTCAGGTGGAAACAGGGGATCCGTAACAGGTTCTTCTTCATATATTTCTACATATAGTATAAATCGATTCCCTTCAATCGCTGAAGAAAGCTGACGATACGTCACACCTTCTTTTACAAAGAATTCGCATTCCCTTCTTGCCAGGATTTGTTCTAATTCGATATCAGGGTAATGATAGATCGCTTCATACGTTTCGTTGCCTTTTCGTAAACGGTATTCCAGTACAGGTTGTTTCATTTGTCGACACCAGCCTCCTGATTGGAAGGATATGATTCCTATAAATATACGAACCACTGAGGAAAAGGTTTCATTTCCCAGGGATTCATTGGTATTATTGAACTATGATTTTTTTCGTAAGGAGGGTATGTATGATTATATTTCAAAGGCTTTGGAAACAGATTACGAAGATGGACTTCGGTTTCATTCTTCTATTATCCCTGATTATTATCCTGTTGGGAACCTTTGGCAGTCATTTTTTGGAGCCTAAAACATTTCCATCGCTTTTTGATGGGTTCTGGTGGACGATGACGACCTTGACCACTGTCGGATACGGAGATTATTTTCCCGTTTCGGTGGGAGGACGTTTATTGGGAATCTTCCTGTTTATCTTTGGAATCGGGATTATTGGGGTGTTGATCAGTAAAACCGTTGATTCCATTACAACATTTCAGAAATTCAAGAGGGAGGGAAAGTTAGTGTATACATATGAAGATCATTATATCTACATCAATTGGTCGAAGAAAACGGAGAGAGCCATTGAGGAAATCCTTGCTCATGTGCCAGATGCTGAGATTGTTCTCATTGATATGCTTCCTGTAACACCCATTGAGCATGAGCAGGTACATTTCATACAAGGTGATCCTTCCGATGAGAATGTATTACTGAAAGCCAATATCTTCGAGGCAAAACGTGTGGCGATATTCTCGGATTCAAAGATTGAAGACCCTTCGCTTACCGATGGAAAAACATTATTGATTGCGTCTGCCGTTGAAGGTTTATCGAAGACTCATCAGAAAGAAGTCCACACAATTGTGGAAGTGTCTGAAGATCGTCATATTCCTAAATTCCAGCATATTGCCGTTGAGGATTTTATTTTATCCAATGATTCTGTTTCCCTATTGATGGCAAAAGCAACACTTCATCCAGGAACGACCAATTTATTCAGGCAGTTACTTAGTAAACGATACGGTAATAATATTCACGAGTTTAGAGTAAAAGAGAATTGGAAAACCATCAAGGAGGCTTCTGAGGAGCTGCTTGAAAAGGGAGCTATCCTGCTCGCTGTGAATGATAATATGGATTTCACTGATGCCATGAACCGTGAGCTGCATGCTGATGACGTTCTTTATGTCGTATGCCATGACAGAGTGTACGAACAATTAAATCAATAAAAAACTCTCAGCCCCTAAATGGCTGAGAGTTTTCTTTATTGATTAATTCGGGCTCCACACGCTGCGAACTACATTTGTTTGAGAGCGATCCGGTCCAACTGAGAAGATGGAAAGAGGGATACCCGTTAATTGAGATACGCGCTCTAAGTAGTGACGGGCATTCTCTGGCAGATCTGTTAACGTTTTACATTCTGTAATGTCTTCTGTCCATCCTGGAAGCTCTTCATACACTGGTTCACATTCAGCTAGAATGTTCAGGTTAGCAGGAAATTCTTCCATGACTTCACCTTTGTATTTATAAGCTACACAGATTTTTAATTTCTCGATTCCAGTTAATACATCAATGGAATTTAGAGAAAGATCTGTTAACCCGCTAACACGACGGGCATGACGTACAACAACGCTGTCGAACCAGCCGACACGGCGAGGGCGGCCAGTCGTCGTTCCGTACTCACGTCCTACTTCACGGATTTTATCTCCGATTTCGTTCGTAAGTTCCGTAGGGAAAGGTCCGTCCCCAACACGGGTTGTGTATGCCTTTGAAACCCCGACTACATGGTTGATTTTTGTCGGGCCTACTCCAGAACCGATTGTTACTCCACCAGCTACCGGGTTAGAAGAAGTAACAAATGGATATGTACCTTGATCGATATCAAGCATAACCCCTTGAGCTCCTTCAAATAATACGCGGCGACCGTTATCGATGGCATCGTTCAATACAACGGATGTGTCCACAACATAGTGCTTAATTTGTTGACCGTACTCATAGTACTCGTCCAGAATATCTTCAATGTTGAAGCCTTCTGTTTCATAAAATTTTTCAAAAAGGCGGTTTTTCTCTTCCAGGTTACGAGCAAGCTTTTCTTCGAAAGATTGACGATCCAGAAGATCTGCGATACGGATACCGACACGTGCGGCTTTATCCATATAAGCAGGTCCGATTCCTTTTTTCGTTGTACCGATTTTATTGGCACCTTTACGTTCTTCATCGATTTCATCAAGCTTTAAGTGGTATGGAAGAATCACATGTGCACGGTTGCTGATTCGCAGGTTGTCTGTTTTCACATCGCGATCGTGAAGATATTTTAACTCTTTCACAAGTGCTTTAGGATCGACAACCATCCCATTTCCGATTACGGATGTTTTTTCGTTATAGAAAATACCTGATGGAATTAAGTGTAATTTATATGTTTCTCCGTCAAACTTAATCGTATGACCCGCGTTGTTCCCACCTTGGTAACGCGCGATAACTTCTGCATGTTCAGAAAGGAAGTCAGTGATCTTTCCTTTTCCTTCGTCTCCCCATTGCGTACCTACTACTACTACTGAAGACATATTAAGCACCTCCGACGGGAATTAGTATTCCCTCTTTTATCAAACAAACTCATTTTATCAACACTAAAAAAGAAAGTCAATGAAAACACGAACGTTTATATAGGTAATTATATTTATGTTCGTATAAATGTATACTTTACGCTTGGATAATCCACTACTTTAAGAATCTTAAGATAAATAAAAAATTGAGGGAGTATCATCAGGTTTTGATAGCGCATATTAGAAACTTTTGCTAATCTAAAATAAGCATTTTGAATTTTATATACAATTGAATACCGAGGTGACGATTTCATGATTAGACGTTTCTTTAGCTATTACCGGCCTCACCGGCGGCTTTTTTACATTGATTTTGCCTGTGCCGTGTTGGTCGGACTTTTAGAATTAGGATTTCCGATGGCTGTATCGTGGTTTATTGACTCCCTATTGCCTGAGGGAAACTGGAGTACTATATTGGCCGTTTCTGCCGGCCTGCTTGTCCTGTATCTACTCAGTTCGAGTATGCAATTCGTCGTGAACTATTGGGGACATAAGCTTGGGATCAATATCGAAACGGATATGAGACGGGAATTGTTTCACCATGTCCAAAGGCAATCCTTTCGCTTCTTTGATAATACGAAAACAGGTCATATCATGAGTCGTGTGACAAACGATCTGATGGACATAGGGGAACTTGCCCATCACGGACCTGAAGATCTGTTCATCGCGGTCATGACTTTCATTGGTGCGTTTTGGATCATGCTCACAATAAATATGGAGCTTGCCCTGGTTGCTATTATTATTGTTCCATTTCTTGTTTGGTTAATTTCGTATTCGAACATTAAAATGAACGCAGCCTGGACGAAAATGTACGGAAATATAGCCGATGTAAACAGTCGCGTTGAAGACAGTGTTTCCGGGGCGAGAGTGGTTCAGTCTTTTACGAACGAATCATATGAAATGGAACGTTTCAATGAAAATAATCAATTCTTCCGCACGTCCAAACTGAAAGCCTATAACGTGATGAGCGTGAATTTATCCGGTATCTACATTACCACTCGCTTGATGACCTTGATCATTCTAGTATACGGAGCCTGGTTAAGTTTTTCCGGCGTGCTTTCTTATGGAGAACTCGTTGCCTTTATTCTTTATATCAATGTCCTCTTTAAACCAATCGACAAAATTTCCGCACTCCTTGAGCTGTATCCGAAGGGTATGGCCGGTTTCAAGCGGTTCACTGAGCTCATGGATATGGAGCCGGATATTGAAAATCGTCCACATGCAATCGAAGTGCCTGCTTTACGGGGGGATATTGCTTTTGATGGGGTGACCTTTGGTTATGAGCCGGACCGCCCTATTCTAAGGGATTTATCCTTTACCATTCAATCTGGGCAGACCGTGGCTTTTGTCGGTCCTTCAGGCGCCGGAAAAACAACAATTTGCTCACTGATTCCACGTTTCTATGATATAGAAAAAGGAGCCGTCACCATTGATGGCATCGATATCAGGGAGATGACGAAGGAATCCCTGCGTGCTCAAATTGGAATCGTTCAGCAGGATGTATTCTTATTTACGGGAACTCTTCGGGAAAACATCGCCTATGGTAAGCTTGATGCCACCCAGAAGGAAATAGAAGAAGCGACGAGACGTGCTCATCTGACGGATCTCATTGCCTCACTCCCAGATGGATTTGATACACAAATCGGGGAAAGAGGTCTGAAGCTATCCGGAGGTCAAAAGCAGCGCTTGTCCATCGCCCGCATGTTCCTTAAAAACCCTAGAATTTTAATTCTGGATGAAGCCACTTCCGCCTTGGATACTGAAACAGAAGCGATCATCCAAGAGGCTTTAAATGAACTGGCAAAAGACCGTACCACCCTTGTCATTGCCCATCGTTTGGCGACAATCCGTAAAGCGGACCGCATTCTCGTCGTCACCGAAAACGGCATCGCTGAAGATGGTACTCATGAAGAGCTCCTTTCAAGGGAAGACGGGATATTCACAAGACTTCATGCTCATCAGCATGCAACGATCCTATAACAACAAAAAATCCAAGCACCTGCACCAGCAGGGCTTGGATTTTTTCTATTAAGCCGGGGCGTCGTCAAATCGCCGCTCCAGATTCACGAATTTATTGTATTCCTTCACAAACGCAAGGGACACGTTTCCAACCGGACCGTTACGTTGCTTGGCAATGATGATTTCGATGATGTTTTTGTTTTCCGCTTCTTTGTCATAGTAATCTTCACGGTATAAGAAGGCTACGATATCCGCATCCTGCTCGATACTTCCTGATTCACGAATATCAGACATCATCGGACGCTTATCTTGACGCTGCTCCACACCACGGGAGAGCTGGGATAAAGCGATGACCGGTACTTGAAGCTCACGAGCCAGTCCTTTTAGGGAACGGGAGATTTCAGATACCTCCTGCTGACGGTTTTCTCCTGAACGGCCGCTACCCTGAATGAGCTGCAAGTAGTCGATGAGGATCATTCCAAGACCATGCTCCTGAGCGAGGCGTCGGCATTTGGAACGGATTTCCCCCACTTTAATACCAGGCGTATCATCGATGTAAATCCCGGCATTTGAGAGGCTTCCCATCGCCATCGTAAGCTTTCTCCAGTCTTCGTCGGTTAAATCACCTGTACGGAGATTTTGGGCATTAATATTGCCTTCTGCACACAGCATACGCATAACGAGCTGCTCGGCTCCCATCTCCAGGGAGAATATGGCTACGTTTTCTTTCGCCTTTACTGCCACGTTTTGAGCGATATTCAGGGCGAAGGCTGTTTTACCCATGGAAGGTCTGGCTCCAACAATGATCAAGTCATTTCGCTGGAAACCAGCCGTCATATGGTCTAGGTCGGCAAACCCCGTGGAAATCCCTGTTACGTCACCCTTGCGATTCGTTAAGGTTTCGATATTGTCATAAGTCCGCACAAGTACATCTTTAATATTATGAAAGGCACCTGCGTTCTTCCGCTGGGCTACTTCCATGATGTTTTTTTCCGCTTCACTGAGGAGGCTGTCGACTTCATCCTCGCGGGCATAGCCGTCAGAAGCGATATCCGTCGCTGTACGGATCAACCTTCTTAATAATGATTTTTCTTCCACAATCTTTGCGTAATACTCGATATTGGCAGCCGTGGGAACAGAGGCTGCAAGCTCACTTAAATAAGCGACTCCGCCTACATCTTCAAGCTCTTTCGCTGCTGCCAGTTCTTCTGTCACCGTAATTAAGTCAACGGCTTTTCCCCCGTCTCCCAAATTCAGCATGACATTGTATATTTTTTGATGAGAATGACGATAAAAATCTTCTGGAATCAATATTTCTGATGTGGTCGTCAATGCGCTGGGCTCTAAGAAAATCGCACCTAATACTGCTTGTTCAGCCTCAATGTTCTGAGGTGGAACCCGATCCTGGAACACTTCATTCATCTATGCATAACCTCCAATTCAACTGCGAAGGGGCAACAGAGGCCAATAGGCATCTGCTGCCTGCGTCAAAGTCAATACCTTACTATATATGAAAATATAAGAATTTAGTCCTACCGAAAAAATGTGATCGGGATAGTATCCAGATCACATTTGTTATCAAGCTATATTCATTTTAACATGTTTTTCTCAAAATGAAGTTACCAAATTTCGTATATTTTCTTTGAAAAAATTCTTATTCTTCCGTTACGTGTACCTTTAAGGTTGCTGAAACGTCCGTATGCAGCTTCACAGGGACATTCGTATAGCCCAGGGAACGGATGGCATCGTTCATTTCAATTTTACGTTTATCGATTTTGATGTCATGTGACTTTTTTAGTGCATCGGCAATTTGCTTGCTCGTGATGGAACCGAATAAACGACCGCCTTCACCGGATTTCGCTTTCATTTCAACCGTGATTTCTTCCAACGTCGCTTTTAATTTTTTGGCTTCTTCTAATTCTTCTTGAGCCAGTTGCTTTTCTTTCTTCTTTTGACCCTCAAGCTGACCCATGTTTGCATTTGTCGCTTCAACGGCCAAGCCTTTTTTTAATAAGAAGTTATGTGCATAGCCATCTGCTACGTTTTTCACTTCTCCTTTTTTTCCTTTACCTTTAACGTCTTTTAAGAAAATTACTTTCATATCTCTTTTCTCCCTTCAAAATAATCACTTAATGCTTCCTTCAGCTGTTCCTCGGCTTCCAGTACAGATACTTGTTTTATTTGAGTAGCGGCGTTCGTTAAATGACCTCCACCGTTTAAGTTTTCCATAATGATTTGTACGTTCACGTCACCTAATGAACGGGCACTGATCCCGATTGTTTCCGGATCCCGCTTGGAGATGACGAAGGAAGCAATCACTTCATCCATGGTCAATAACGTATCCGCTGCCTGTGCAATCAGGACGGGATCATAGATGACATCATCCTCTGCTTTCGCAATCGCGACGCCTTCACGGAAAAATTTAACCGATTCAATTAACCTTGAACGTTTAATATAGGTCTCGACATCCTCTTTCAGGAACTTTTGGACTAACACGGTGTCAGCCCCTTGTGCCCTTAAATAGGAAGCGGCATCAAATGTTCTCGATCCCGTTCGAAGCGTGAAGCTCTTCGT
Organism: uncultured Rossellomorea sp.; assembly: GCF_947488365.1. Classification (NCBI taxonomy): domain Bacteria; kingdom Bacillati; phylum Bacillota; class Bacilli; order Caryophanales; family Bacillaceae; genus Rossellomorea; species uncultured Rossellomorea sp. Next base: position 122,922 of record NZ_CANKZT010000007.1, read on the forward strand.
ATCGACAATAATTCCTGCCAAGAGGGAAGTGGCTTCAAGCATCGTAATTTTTTCATGTTTAGGCTGATATTCCAATAGCTCCGTTACAAGCTCAGCTGTAGAAGAAGCATATGGTTCCATATAAACAAGTAATGGATTTTTTATAAAGTCTTCGCCACGTCGATGATGATCGATGACCACGACTTTATCCATTTTATTTAAAAGTCTTTCTTCAATGACCAGGGAAGGTTTGTGTGTATCGACGACCACAAGCAACGTATCCTCAGTAGCCATTTCAAGCGCTTCCTCTGGAGTGATGAATCGGGAATGAAGATCGGAATTAGCTTTGATCTCCTTCATCAATCGTTTCACTCCATTATCGATTTCATTAAAGTTTAAGACTACGTATCCTTCACGTTGATTCATTTGAGCCACTTTCCGGATCCCGATTGCCGCCCCGATGGCATCCATATCGGGATGTTTATGTCCCATAATGATGACCTTATCGCTTTCGATCATAATTTCCTTAAGGGCGTGGGAGATGACTCTTGCACGTACCCGCGTACGTTTTTCCATTGGATTGGTTTTTCCACCATAAAATTTAACCTTCCCATTTGTTTGCTTGATGGCCACCTGATCTCCACCACGACCTAACGCCAGATCCAGGCTTGATTGAGCCAGGGTACCCAGTTCAGGCAGAGAAGAGACCCCAGTCCCCACTCCAATGCTTAAAGTCAGGGGGACATTTTGCTTAGACGTGGTATCACGGACATCATCCAATATCCCGAACTTTTCCTTCTCCAATACTTGAAGGATCTTCTCATTAATGACGGCTATGAACCTCTCAGAAGAAACCCGCTTCAAGAACACGCCATATTCCTTTGCCCACTTATTCAGAATGGACGTCACTAAACTATTTAAGCTGCTTCTCGTTTGGTCGTCCATCCCTTGCGTTAATTCATCATAGTTATCTAAAAAGATGATTCCGATATTCGTACGTTCATCATGATATTGTTTTTCTATTTCTTTTTGTTCCGTGACATCAAAGAAATAAAGTAGTTTTTCTTTTAGCTTCAATACGACATGATACTTTCTCTCATTAATCGTTACAATTTCTGAATCTACTTCTTGTTTGATTAATGGGACAAGGGACTCTGCCACATCGTATAAGGATCTTCCAACGACTGAGTCTTCATTGAAACATGAGGCTAGAAAAGGATTTGTCCATTCTATGTAATATTCATCATTGATCAGCATGATCCCAATGGGCATCTCCATTAACGCCTCTTCTCCTACACGCTTTACACGATAGGATAGAGTGGAGATATACTCCTCTGTTTCTTCGTGCGATCTTCTCTCAAAATAGAATGCGAGAAAATACACAATTCCAAAGACAATCAACCCTATTAACGAAATGATCCATTGGTAAAAGGAAACCGATACTAACAATAGAGCTGTTAATATAGCAAGACCGTACAATGGGTAGCGGATCATTCGCTTATTAAAATAAGATGGCATGATTTCAGCTCCTGGACCTTAAATTTCTATGACTTACGTTGTAGGCGTTGTCTTAGATCAAATCCTAAGTCAATTATACCTAAAATTCGCACGAGATAAAGAAGTGGAAGTGAAATGATTGTAATTAATACCAAAATACCTTTTGACCATCCTTTTAAATGAGCGAAGAAATAGAGGAATGACAGGCCTTGAACCGCCATCAATGTTTGCAATACGTACAGAACATTAAGAAGGGCCGTATAGGCATAGGTTCCTTTCTCCGGCTGCAGAATCATGGAAAGCACCAGGGTAATTAAATAATACCAAAGAATACTCTTAGGAAGCTTCCATTCTCTAAATGGTTTGAATACCGGCACATCTCTCCCTAAGCGCTTCATGATGGGGAAATTGATCAGCATAAACAACAGTGCCAATACGACGGCAATCCCCAAGAACAAGGTAGGCATCAGCGTCTGTATTAGGTCAATCGAGCTTTCCAGACTTTCTATCAGCTTCTTATCCGGTTCCTGACCAAGCTGCTCAAATAATTGATAATAGGCAGCCTTAGATTCCACTAAGCTATCTTCTATAATATTAACATCGAAGAATAGGATTGAAAAAACAAAACCAATCACAATATTGATGACAAGTGTGAGACTCGATGCCATAAATAGCCTCATTTTATCTACTTTTGCTTTAACACACCAGCCAATCACGACCCCTGTCGTCGCTACCATAAAGGCAACAGGCAGCGCAATGAGTCCTCCAAACAAGAAGGATAATCCTAACGACACGATCAATACGTAAAAAGAATTCAGTAACGAATACTTAGAACTAAACAGAATAAGAGGGAGTGGCAATACGAAAAAGGCCAGCGTTCCTATTAGTGGAACATATAAAGCCAACAACAGTAAAACAGTAAAGATGGCGAGCATAAGCGCTCCTTCCGTTAAAACGCGGGGATTTTTCAATTAAAACGCTCCTTACGATAAATTCAAAAACATGCAATAGCACTATCATATCAATTTTGAAGATAGATTTCATCTTAATGACTCACAACAAAAGCGGAGGCGGCTTGGGAAGCCCCGACAAGCATAAGACGAGCTTGCACTAAAGGCTCTTTTTGCCTTTTGGGCAAGACTGGCTTATGACCTCGAGGGGCTAGCCGCCGTAGCTGGATGACACCTAAAGCGGAGGCGGCTTGGGAAGAGGCGACAAGCATACTTTAACGTCCACCATTTAACATTGTTGTGCCACTTTTAACCAAACTTGTGCCATTTTTTGAGTTTATTGTGCCACTTCCCACTAAACTTGTGCCACTTTCACCAAAACTTGTGCCAAATTGTGAATATCAATAACTATTACTGTTAGAGTTACTTCATTTTCATAAAAAAGAGGGAGCCCTTCAACATGCTTCTCTTCTTCATCTACTCTAGTATGCACTCACTTTAAAAAGGAGTATACGCAGTAGATAAAGAATGGCAATGTATCCGGACCACCCTCTAATGAATATTATGAAATTTTAAACCGTTCGATCGAAGACTGAAGCTGTTGGCTTAAGTCTGTTAAGCGTTCAGCAGCTTCTGTAACGGATTGGACAGCCCTTACCTGCTCCTCTGTCGAAGCACTCATTTCCTCGCAGGAAGCGGCTGTTTCTTCGGCTGTTGCGGCCATCATTTGGATCACGTTGACCACTTCATCCTTTTCAAGATTGATTTGACCCACTTCCTTATACATATTCTCAATCTCTAGCTGCATGGATTTCATTAATTGTGAGGTTTCGTTGAATACATGATTCGTTTTTTGAATCACTTCTTTTTGCACCTCGAATGTTTCTTTCGTTTTCACCATTTCGTCCACTGCTTGATGAGATCCTTGTTGAATTTCAACGATCGTGCGTTTAACCTCTTCCGTTGCTTTTACGGATTGGTCTGCAAGCTTGCGTACCTCTTCGGCTACTACTGCGAATCCTTTGCCGTGCTCTCCGGCTCTAGCCGCTTCGATGCTTGCGTTGAGTGCAAGCAGGTTCGTTTGGGAAGATATTTCCGTGATTGTTCCCATAACGGATTCAATCGTCTTCACTTTCGCTTCAAGGCTAAGGATGACTTTTTCCATTGAAGTGATGTATTCACTGGAAGAGTGGTAGGCATTTTCTAATTCTTTTACCTGATTCAGCCCAGACTGGTTCATGACATCTGCTTTACCTGCAAGTACAGACATGGCTTTTGATTTTTCATAAACATCATCAATCCTTGTCCCTAACTGCTCTGTTTGAAGATGCGCACGATCAGAGTCAGCTGCTGACTGGGAAGCTCCGCTGGCGATTTCAGTTACGGCCCTTGCCATTTCTTCACTTGAGGCATTTGTTTCCTCAGAAACTGCACTTAACCCTTCCGCAGATTCCCGTACATTATAAATCGATTCCTGAACGACTTTTATTGTGTCTTTCATATTCACGATCATCCTATTTAAATCTGATGCCAGTAATCCTGTTTCATCTTTGCTGTTAATCGTTGATTGAAGCGATAAATCACCGGACGAAACGTTGGTTACCGTTTTTTGCAACTCTTTAATCGGTTTCGTCATCATATTGGCTACGATGACAACCAACACCAGCATGATGACCAGTGTAATAAGAGCCGTAATCAGAAGTAAGCGTTCAATGTCTTTCGATGATTGAATGAGATCCTCCATACTATAAGCGGATCCCACTTTCCAACTCGTCTTCGGTACCGTACTGTACACTAATACTTTTTTATCGCCTTCCAGGTCATAACGGAGGGTGTCCGATTCTTTTTCTGATTTTAACATTTTGCTGATGAAAGGTAATGTGGACAGATCCTCGCCGCGCTTTGTTGGGTGGACGATGGCTGTTCCATCAAGACCGATTAAAAATGGATAGCCATTATAACCGATATCCATTTTGGAGACCCGTTCGGTAAGTTTCGACAGCTTAATATCGACACCCATTACACCGACCACTTTATTTTCGGATATGATCGCCCTTGAGGCCGTTATGATGTATTCTTCCGTTGCCGTGTCTATATATGGTTCGCTCCAAACGACGCCAGCCCTTGCTTCTTCAGCATCTTTATACCATTCCCTGCTCGTCGGATCAAAGTCGCTCGGTAAGGATACAGATGGGACGATTTTCAGTTTCTTATTGGGCGATGCAAAGTAGATGGAAGTTGCTTCATCATATAAACTTAAATAATTATCAAAATCAGATTGGATATTCGCATATAGCTCTGTATTATCTACTTCAGTTTCTGTTTGCAATTGTACTTTGGCATAATCTTTTAATGAATTCGAGATAGAATATTGATCAATGCTCTTTTCGTATTGTCCAAGGAAGAGTTGAACTGAATTATTTAGTTCCCCTACAATCCCTTGAGTCTGACGAATGACCTCTTCCTCTGTTTTCACCCTTGTCTGCAAGCTTGTGATTGCAATGATAACGGCTAACGAAACCATAAATAAAATGGATATGATCACGATAAGCTTCATTCGAATAGAGGATAGAAGAAAATTCTTCTTATGCTCTACTTTTTTCTTTGTCTTTTTCTTTTTCACATGAATTCCCCCTCTTACTACCAAAAAACTATCTATACATACTCTTATTCATCGACATTTTTCACCATTTCTTTATAGTGATAGGGGAATTAAGGGAAACAAAAAGAGGGTGTTTAGTAGTGGTGGATACTAGAAAGAAGAGGGAGTGTTATCGTTCCTTTATATAGGGCTTTATTCAAAAACAAATAAAAAAGCAGCAGAGACAAGTCTCTGCTGCTTTAGCCGATGATATTATTCACCAGTAACGTATGGAAGTAATGCCATTGTACGAGCGCGTTTGATCGCACGAGTCAACTTACGTTGGTACTTAGCGTTCGTTCCAGTTACACGACGTGGAAGAATCTTTCCACGTTCAGATACGAATTTCTTAAGAAGATCTACATCTTTGAAATCGATATGTGTAATTCCGTTTGCTGTGAAGTAGCACACCTTACGACGTCTACGTCCACCTCTACGTCCTCCTGCCATTTGTTTCGCCTCCTATCTTGTTTGGATTTATTATCGTTCGTTTAGAATGGCAGATCATCATCGGAAATGTCGATCGGCTGACCGTCATTTGCAAATGGATCCTCATCTACACGTGTATAGTTGTTGTTATTATTGTTGCGTTGTTGATTCTGATTCTGACTATACGGATTTCCTTGGTCACGTTGACCTCCACCCGAATAGCCCGGACTTCCTCCACGATCGCCTTGATTCGCACTACGCGGTTCTAAGAACTGAACGCTTTCTGCTACAACTTCCGTCATAAACACACGACGTCCATCCTGTCCTTCGAAATTACGTGTTTGAATACGACCGTCAACGCCAGCTAAGCTGCCTTTTTTAAGAAAGTTTGCTACATTCTCTGCAGGGCGACGCCATACAACACAGTTAATAAAATCTGCTTCCCGTTCTCCTGATTGATTCGTAAAACTACGATTGACAGCCAGTGTAAACGAAGCTACAGCCACTCCACTTGGAGTATATTTTAATTCAGGGTCTTTGGTTAAACGCCCTACTAATACAACTCGGTTCATCATCAGAATCAACCCCTTCCTTCTAGTTTACTGTTTCACGTGAAACAGATGATAGAAGTGTATATCTTAAAAAACGTACGGATTATTCTTCTTCTTTAACAACGATATGACGGATAATATCATCGCTGATTTTAGCTAAACGATCGAATTCGTTAACTGCATCAGAAGTAGCGCTCATCTTAACTAGTTGATAGAAACCATCACGAAAATCGTTGATTTCATACGCTAAACGACGTTTACCCCAATCTTTTGACTCGATGATTTCCGCGCCGTTAGTTGTTAAAACGTTATCGAAACGCTCAACTACTGCTTTCTTTGACTCGTCGTCAATGTTTGGGCGGACAATGTACATAACTTCGTACTTTCTCATCTGAATGTCACCTCCTCGTGGTCTATGCGGTCCTTTCTTTATGAAAGAACAAGGAGCAATGCGTTCATTACTCACGAAATAAAATTATAGCATAAGACTTCTATTATTGCAATAAGACGTAAAAAAAAGACTAGAATTTGGATTCTAGTCTTTTTTCGAGTAAATTTTATTGCTAATAGAATAGTGAGTGCTGGTTGATTTCCGCTCCAGGCACTCGACTCCAATCAACTGTCAACACTATTTTGGCTACAATAGTGACATTACAAAAGAAATTTTCAGATAAACTTACACATTAAAACGGAAGTGAATAATATCTCCGTCTTTTACGAGGTATTCTTTACCTTCGAGGCGGACTTTTCCTGCTTCACGGGCAGCACCCATTGTTCCGGCAGCAACTAAATCATCATAAGATACCGTTTCAGCGCGGATGAATCCTCTTTCGAAGTCGGTGTGGATGACACCGGCACATTGAGGAGCTTTCATTCCTTCACGGAAAGTCCAGGCACGAACCTCTTGAACGCCGGCTGTGAAGTAAGTAGCCAGTCCCAATAGAGAATAAGTTGCACGGATAAGCTGATCTAAACCAGACTCTTCAATTCCTAATTCTTGTAGGAACATCGCCTTTTCTTCATCATCAAGCTCGGCGATTTCAGATTCGATCTTTGCACAAACCACGATCACTTCTGCGTTATCTTCTTTCGCAAATTCACGTACTTTCTGAACATATTCGTTGTCAGAAGGATCGGCAATTTCATCTTCACTTACGTTTGCTACATAAAGAACAGGCTTTGAAGTCAGAAGGTGAAGCTGTTTTACAAGCTTCATTTGCTCATCTGAGAACTCAACTGTACGAGCCGGTTGCTCAGCTTCGAGGGCATCTTTGATTTTTACAAGGATGTCATGCTCAAATACTGCTTCTTTGTCTTTTTGCTTCGCCATTTTCTGAACTCTTGCAAGACGCTTATCTACCGTTTCAAGGTCAGCTAAGATTAACTCCAGGTTGATGACTTCAATATCGGCAATCGGATCGACTTTCCCGGAAACGTGGGTAATATTATCATCCGCAAAACAACGTACAACCTGACAAATCGCATCTACTTGGCGAATGTGAGATAAGAATTTATTTCCTAACCCTTCTCCTTTACTCGCTCCTTTTACAATCCCGGCAATATCCGTGAATTCAAAGGCAGTAGGAACTGTCTTCTTCGGTTCTACAAGCTCTGTTAATTTATCTAAACGGTGATCGGGAACCTCTACGATTCCCACGTTAGGATCAATTGTACAGAAAGGATAGTTGGCAGATTCTGCACCTGCTTTTGTAATTGCGTTAAAAAGAGTTGACTTACCTACGTTTGGTAATCCAACAATACCAGCTGTTAAAGCCATCTTTGTCACTCCTCATTATATTCTTATCTATTTAAAATATCCTGTAAGATCGAAAAACAAGTAAACGGTCGAACCTTTCACAATTATAGAGATAATAGAGGGAAAAGACAAGTGAAGCTTCTGGTGTTCTTTTAGTTAAAGGGCTGTATATATACTCACAATCTGAATATATAAAAGACTCTTTTCATGAAGTTTGTTGCTATTGTAGAGAAGAAAGTAATAGTTGATTTCCGCTCCAGGATGCTCGCTTTCCGCGGGGCTCGCGGTGAGCCTCCGGGGTCTCACCGGTCCAGCTCCAGCGGCTAGCCCCTCGAGGTCATAAGCTAAATGGTCCAAGAAGGCAAAGAACGCCTTCCCGGCCCATTCATCTTATGCTTGTCGGGGCTGAGCAAGCCGCCTCCGCATTTCGGACTGTCCAGCTATTCCCGCAGGAGTGGAGCATCCTTCCCCTCCAATCAACTTTCTAAGCATGTATCCTTAATAGAAATCAATAAAAGCCAACAACCTCTTTCCATTTGATAAAAGAATTCTTTTTTCTAGTTAGTTTGTTTTGGGACACCTTGTAGCTCTGTCACGAAAACTCTCGTGAAGATGGTGAGGGGAACTGCGTAGACTCTTGTGGAAGTACGGACGTGCCGAGACCCCGTTCGTGGCAGAACTTATGTTAAAAAGTAAACAATTTTTGCGAAAAGAGCGATATAAAAAGAGCATTCCATCGTAAAAAAACGATGGAATGCTCTTGAGCCGGCTAATTTGAATATAGGCTGGATTAGGTCAAAAGGATTATGGGTAAAAAAAGAATACTTATTCTTCTGTGCCGCTACTGATGACTTTTTTCATTTTTTTCGCAAAATCTTTTCTGGGGATCATGACACTGTGACCGCATCCTACACATTTTATGCGGATATCCATTCCCATCCGGATCACTTTCCAGCGATTTGTACCACAAGGATGAGGTTTTTTCATTTCTACAATGTCATTTAGAGTGAATGTTTTTGGCTCCACTGGCTTTTCCTCCTCATTCGCTTTCAAGTTTTCTTTGTTTTTCTTCACGAGGTTGGATGTCATCCTGATCGTGACGTGAATACATCACCATGCGAGGGAATGGAATTTCAATACCATGCTCATCCAGGCATAATTTGACCTCTTTACGAATCATTCTCGCCATATACCAATGTCTCATTGGAACCGTTTCAGCAACGATTCGCACGACAACATCTGAAGCTCCAAGAGTTTGAACACCTAACAACTCCGGTGGATTAACAAGATCTTCGTATTTTTGAGGTAGAGTCAGGAGTAGTTCCTGCATCACTTTCTCCGCTTCTTCTATGTTTTCTTCATACGCAATACTGACATCCACAACAGCAATGCTGTTGTGAATGGAGAAGTTCGTTACTTCCGTTATATTACCATTGGGGAAGATGTGCAATTCCCCGGTCCAGCTTTTGATTTTTGTCGTACGAAGGCCGATTTCTTCAACAGTTCCTTCTGCAGAACCAATACGGACATAGTCACCAACTGAAAATTGATCTTCAAAGATAATAAAGAAACCGGTGATGATATCACGAACCAGATTTTGTGCACCGAAACCGACGGCCAGACCGACGATTCCTGCACCAGCGATGAGTCCTTTCACATCGATTTCAAGAGTCGACAAGATCGTCATCAGACTGATGAAATAAATCACATAGGTCAATACATTCTCCAGTAGCTTTAATAGAGTGGCTTCACGGCGTTCGGTGAATTTAAGTGGTGAGCGTGACCGAACCTTAAACACGTTTCGAATCGCTGACCTTCCCAACCTTAAAGCAATATAGGTAATTACCATAATGGCTGCAATCTTTATTGCACCAGAACCGAGAGAAATCCATAACTCATTATCTATGAGTTTATTTACAGCTTCATTTTCTTTAATTTTATCGACTGTTTCTTCGACTTCTGTTTTAGTTCCAGACATATATCGAACCTCCACTTATCATTCAATAAGAAGTATTCCTTATTTTATCAAGTTTCCCTCTCCTTGTGTAGATATAACCTCATATTAAAATAGTTTCTAGAAAATTTTTATTTTATGAAAAAACCATCCATCTTATGTATGAAAAAAAGAAATCGTCCGTATACTGATAATACTTAGAAATTATGATTCTGGTGGTTAGGCCCGATAAAGTTGAACCCCGGAAAATATACCTCTTACACATACCAAAAGGAGTGGAAGCGATGAATCTAAAAAAAGGACTATTTGAACGAAAACCTGAACCCTTTAGAGTCCTTCATCAGGAAGAACGTGCGGCACAGGATCTTTCCGTTCAATTGTCGTCGTTGCTTCCCACTTACTATCGTACAAGACCCATTGTTTTTGTATGTATCGGCACTGATCGTTCAACGGGGGACTCGTTAGGTCCTTTAGTTGGGTCATTAATAGAAGAACAAAACGTTAAGCCTTTCCATGTTTATGGTACGTTGGATGATCCGATTCATGCTGTGAACCTGGAAGAGAAACTGAGTCAAATAGCCTCTGAGCATATAAATCCATTTATCATCGGTGTGGATGCGTGCCTTGGACGGTTAAAAAGCGTAGGGGCCATCCAATTAAGCGAAGGACCTTTAAAGCCAGGAGCAGGAGTGAATAAAGAGCTTCCAGAAGTAGGTGAAATTCACCTGACAGGAATCGTAAATGTCAGTGGATTCATGGAGTTTTTCGTTTTACAAAATACACGTTTAAACCTTGTTATGAAAATGGCTAAGACCATTGCTGAAGCCATTGTGTTAGCAGGTCATTCCGTGGAACGCAGAAATGCCGTCAGTATTGAAAAATGGCGGGAAGAATTGCAGCAATAAAGAAGGGAGATGATACAGACACGTTCTGAGTCATCTCCCTTCTTTATTTTCGCCCTTTACATATAAAGCTGGTAAGCATGTATGATCCCAACGACCATCCCCACCACAATGATGCCGGGAAGTAAATTCGCGACTCTGATTTTCGTGACTCCAATAAGATTCAATCCAATAGCGAAGATCATAATGCCGCCTGCCGATGTCATTTCAACAATATAGGCGTCCATCAGTTCCTGAGGTACCCACTGATGAATCTGAGTCGCAAACAAAGCAATGAATCCTTGATAAAGGACGACTGGAATTGCAGAAAACATCACACCGATCCCTAATGTCGTCGTGAGGATCAGAGACGTAAAACCATCAATGATCGACTTCGTCAAAAGCACGTCATGATCTCCCCTGATACCGCTATCCAATGCACCAATGACGGCCATTGCACCAATGACAAAAATCAGGGTAGCTGTAACAAACCCTTGAGATATGGATGTTTCTTTATTACTGCCAAGCTTCTTTTCCAACCAGTTTCCCAATGAGTTAAGCTTGTCCTCCAGATTCATCCATTCTCCCCAGGCAGCACCGAGAGCCAAGCTGATGATGACAATGAGGAAGTTTTCACTTTTCAACCCCATCTGTAATCCCAGGACGATTACGGCTAAACCAATCGCCTTCATGACGGTTCCCTTCATATCTTCTGGTATGCGGTGAAGGACTTTACCAAGGAGAGTACCGATGATAATACATATTCCATTTACTAACGTTCCTAAAAGTACCATGACGTTTCCCCTTATGATTATTTCCCGAAGAATAGTATTTTCTATGTACCATATGGAAGAGGACTGGCTTAAATGGTACGTGAAACACCATTTAAGTCAGTCCCTTTCACATTCATTTTACTGCAATAACTCTAAGATACGATCCAGATCTTCTTTCGAGAAAAATTCCAATTCGATTTTCCCTTTTTTCTTTGATTGTTTAATTGTGACCGTTGTACCGAAGCGTTCGCGTAGAAGGGATTCCTGCTCCTGAATAAAGACATCTTTACGTTCTGTCTTTTTTGTTTCACGTGGAACATTCTCATTCAGCTCTTGAATGATTTTTTCTAATTGGCGAACGTTTAATGATTCTTTAAGGATACGATTCACAACCGTTGATAGATTCTTCTTATTTTTCAACCCAAGGAGTGCACGACCGTGGCCCATCGTTAACTTACCTTCTGAAATTAGTTCTTGGATAGGGGCAGGGAGGGACAGCAAGCGAATATGATTGGCAATATGAGGTCTGCTCTTTCCCAATCTCTTAGCTAATTCCTCTTGAGTAAGTTTTAACTTATCCATGAGCATTTGATAAGCTGCACCTTCTTCGATCGGTGTCAGATCTTCCCTTTGAAGGTTTTCTAAAACGGCCAGCTCCATCATTTGTTGATCATTCAATTCCCGGACCACGACAGGAACCGATTCTAATTTAGCCGCTTTTGCTGCACGATAACGACGTTCCCCTACGACAATTTCATACCCTTTGATTGTTTTACGCACAATGATCGGTTGGAGGATACCGTGTTCTAAGATCGAATCTTTTAATTCTTCTATTGCTTGTGGCTCAAAGATTTTTCGTGGCTGATATGGATTCGGCCGAATTTCTTTCAGACTCACTTCTTGTACGGACTCTTCATTTTGAGTTGTTTGGATATTGGTAAAGAGAGCATTGATGCCCTTTCCTAAACCTTTAGCCATTCGCCACCACTTCCTTTGCTAGTTCTAAATAAACTTCTGCTCCCCTGGATTTAGCATCATAGATGATAATCGGTTCACCATGACTGGGCGCTTCACTTAAACGAACGTTACGTGGAATAATTGTGCGATACACTTTATCTTGAAAATATTTTTTCACTTCTTCAATCACCTGGATCCCCAGATTGGTTCTTGCATCCAGCATCGTTAACAACACACCATCAATCATGAGATCATGATTCAGGTGCTTCTGCACTAAACGAACTGTACTTAATAGCTGACTTAATCCTTCCAGAGCGTAATACTCGCACTGTACCGGGATAATGACGGCATCAGAGGCTGTTAAAGCATTGATTGTTAATAGTCCTAATGAAGGAGGACAATCAATGATAATATAATCAAATTCGTCTTTCACTTTCTCTAACGCTTTCTTTAAACGCACTTCACGGGAGATGGTTGGAACAAGTTCAATTTCTGCTCCAGCCAATGAAATGGTTGCAGGTACAATGGATAGATTCTCTACTTTTGATTGTTTAATGGTTTCTCTGACATCTACATCATCCACCAGCACATCGTATATACATTGCTGGACATCCCCTTTTTCAACACCGACACCACTAGTGCCGTTTCCTTGAGGATCTATATCCACCAGTAAAACCTTTTTCCCTATATAAGCTAAACAAGCCCCCAAATTGACGGATGTTGTGGTCTTTCCCACTCCACCTTTTTGGTTTGTAACGGCTACTATTCTGCCCAAGGTTGTCACCTACCTTTTGACTTCCTAAGATTGACTAAATTTTTTCACAGTATTCTTCTATTCTATCAAAATTCCTCGTTAATTGTCTGTCAATTTTTCAAAAAGTACAGTGTTTCTAAAAATAGGAAAACGTGAATAGTCCATAGTTCACGAAACGACAGTATTTGCTCTGAATCGACAGAACTAGACTCTGGAAGATTACATATTTATGAACACTTTGCAAAAAGAACCAAACAAAAAAGTGAGAAACCAATCCGATATGTTTCTCACTTTTAGACTACGAATCTATTTTTTTTTAGGAATACGAATGGTGAACTGATAGAATTCCTCATGTTCTTCTTCTTCAGAGTCCAGATTGATTCCGCTGTCTGATACCATGGAAAGAGATTGACGAATCGTATTCACAGCAATTCTCATGTCCTTACTGAAAGCTTTACGTTTAGGTTTTGGCTTTTGAGTCGTTCCTTCTTGCATTTTCACAACCCGGTCTTCGGTTTGTTTGACATTTAAGCTTTTTTCAATGATTTCTTGAAGAAGCTGGATCTGCTTTTCATAATTCTTCAATGGGATTAAAGCCCTGGCATGACGTTCTGTAATCTTTTTATCTAATAAGGCTGATTGAATTTCTTCTGGAAGCTTTAGGAGACGAAGCTTGTTCGCCACAGTCGATTGTCCTTTTCCTAAGCGTTGAGCAAGGGCTTCTTGAGTCAGATCATGTAACTCCAACAGTTTTCCATAAGCGATTGCTTCTTCTATAGGAGAGAGCTCTTCTCTTTGTAAATTTTCAATTAATGCAACAGATGCTGTTTCTGTATCATTAAGATTCTTTACAATTGCCGGTACAGTTTCCCAGCCAAGCTTTTGAACGGCTCTATATCGACGTTCACCTGCAATGATTTCAAACTGTTCATCATCGTATTGTCTAACCACAATCGGCTGGATAATACCATGAGTGTGAATCGTTCTGGATAACTCTTCTATCTTTTCATCATTAAACACAGTTCGTGGTTGAAAGCGATTAGGGATGATTTGTGAGACGGGTATCTTTTTCACTTCATCTCGATCTTCTTCCACTACATTTGATTCTTCAGATTCAACATCTTGCTCCTTTTCACCTAGGCCAAAAAAACGAGAGAAAGGATGCTTCATCTTCCTACACCACCTTTAAGAAACTCCCTTTAATAATATTCTCTAAAATATGACGAGTTCCTGCCTATGCTTTAGATCATCCAAGCTCAGGTTCAGTGTTACCATGAAGGCAGGAGAACTGTTCATACTATTCTAACGGTAATTTATTTGGTGTCCCAGGTTTTCTGGGATATTTGTTAGGCGTTTCCTTCACTTTGTCGATCTTCACGATATTACGTTCACTTTCCTCTTCCGGAAGAATGAATGAATACATTTTATCGGTTTGTCCGCCCAGCATGCCGATTGCTTTCTTTGCATTGGATAGCTCCTCATTTACGTTTGAAGCCTTCATGGCTACAAAGAAACCGCCCTTTTTAACAAGAGGCAAACATAATTCACTTAAAACAGACATTCTGGCTACGGCCCTTGCTGTAACCATATCATACTTTTCACGATGAGCCTTGTTTTTACCGAAGGTCTCAGCACGATCATGATAGAAATTCGTGTTTTCAAGCCCTAACTCATCTGACAAATGGTTTAAGAACGTAATCCGCTTGTTCAAGGAATCAACAATTGAGATATGTAAGTGCGGGAAGCATATTTTAAGAGGGATACTCGGAAAACCCGCTCCTGCCCCAACATCACAAAGGGTTGTCACCTGCGAGAAATCAACATAAAAAGCTGCGCTGATCGAATCGTAAAAATGCTTTAAATACACATCTTCCTTTTCCGTGATGGCCGTCAGGTTCATTTTTTCATTCCATTCAACCAACAATTCATAATAGCGCTCAAACTGATTTAATTGCTGAGAAGAAAGGGGGATCCCCTTCTCCTCAAGCATTGATTGAAATTCATTTACATTCATGAAATTATCCTTCCTTTACCTCTATTGATCACCGGATACTTTTGCAATTTTCCCTTGCTCGATATAGACGAGTAAAATAGAGATGTCTGCAGGATTCACTCCTGAAATCCGGGAAGCCTGTGCCAGAGAAAGGGGCTGAACCTCGATTAATTTCTGTCTCGCTTCAGAAGCTAAACCGCTGATCGCACTGTAATCAATGTTCTCAGGAATTCGTTTATTTTCCATCTTCTTCATTTTATCGACCTGTTGAAGAGATTTTTCAATATAGCCCTCGTATTTCACTTGAATTTCCACTTGTTCCTCTACGTCGGGATCAAGCTCGATTTCACTTGGAACGAGTGATTTAATATGACTATAGTTCATTTCAGGGCGCTTCAGAAGATCCGCTGCTAATATGCCGTCTTTCAGCTCACTGCCGCCCGATTCACGGATAACGGCCTGTGTTTCGTCAGTAGGCTTGATGCGGATTCCTTCCAGGCGTTTTTTCTCTGAAAAGATCGCTTCTTTTTTAGCTGTAAACCGTTCGTATCGGTCATCGGAAATCAATCCTATTTTATGACCGATATCCGTAAGACGAAGATCGGCATTGTCATGACGCAGCAACAGGCGATATTCAGCACGGGAAGTCAATAGACGATAAGGTTCGTTGGTACCTTTGGTCACGAGGTCATCAATGAGAACCCCGATATAAGCATCAGAGCGGCTTAAGATGACTTCTTCTTTATCCAGGGCACGGCACGCAGCATTGATCCCCGCCATCAAACCTTGTCCAGCTGCTTCTTCATATCCGGACGTTCCATTGATTTGTCCCGCTGTATAAAGATTTTTAATTTTTTTCGTTTCAAGGGTCGGCCATAATTGTGTAGGCACGATGGAATCATACTCGATGGCATACCCGGCACGCATCATTTGTACTTCCTCAAGACCCGGGATGGTTTGAAGAATCTTTTGCTGTACGTCTTCAGGTAAGCTCGTTGATAATCCTTGAACATACACTTCTTGTGTGTTTCTTCCTTCCGGCTCCAAGAAAATCTGATGACGCGGTTTATCATGGAAACGGACGACTTTATCTTCAATGGAAGGACAGTAACGTGGTCCGGTTCCTTTGATCATCCCAGAGTACATTGGAGAACGATGGAGATTGTCGTCAATCAATTGATGAGTCTGTTCGTTCGTATATGTGAGCCAACATGGAAGTTGATCAGTGATATATTTCGTCGTTTCATAGCTGAACGCACGCGGAACATCATCACCCGGTTGAATTTCTGTTTTCGAATAATCGATAGTCGAACTATTCACTCGTGGTGGCGTTCCTGTTTTAAAACGAACGGTGTCGAAGCCCAATTCATGTAAGTGATCAGACAATCTAATAGAAGGCTGCTGATTATTAGGTCCGCTTGAATATTTCAGATCTCCTAAAATAATTTCTCCGCGGAGGAATGTACCCGTAGTAATGACGACAGTTTTCGCACGGTAGGCGGCACCCGTCATCGTAACAACACCTTTACATTCACCATCTTCTACGATTAATTCCTCGACCATTCCTTGCATCAAGGTCATGTTCGGTTCATTTTCGATTGTGCGTTTCATTTCATGTTGATAAAGGAATTTATCGGCCTGAGCTCGTAATGCCCGGACAGCTGGTCCTTTTCCTGTGTTCAACATTCTCATCTGAATATGTGTTTTATCTATATTACGCCCCATTTCTCCACCCAGAGCGTCAATCTCTCTTACAACGATCCCTTTTGCCGGACCACCAACGGATGGATTACATGGCATAAAGGCGACCATATCTAAGTTAATGGTGACCATTAACGTTTTAGCTCCCATACGGGCGGAAGCAAGTCCTGCTTCTACTCCAGCATGGCCAGCACCAATGACAATGACATCATATTGCCCTGCGTCATATTGCATGGTTTTATTTTTCCTCCTTGTAGGATCGCAACTGGTATGCGTCCACCTTTTAATAATGTTTATTTCCCTAAGCAGAATTGTGAAAACAGCTGGTCAATCAAACTTTCATGAACGCTATCTCCAATGATTTCACCTAAAAGCTCCCACGTTCTGGTTAAGTCTATTTGAGCGATATCGATGGGAGTTCCCATTTCTACGCTATCGATTGCTTCATTAATCGCAAGGGATGCTTGATTGAGTAAAGCAATATGACGGCTATTGGACACATACGTCATATCCCCCGCTTCAATGGACCCTGCAAAGAATAAAGATGAAATCGCTTCTTCCAGCTCATCGATTCCTTGCTCTTCAAGTAAAGCCGTTGTGACTAGCTGATGATTTTCCGCTAGTTTTCTTACTTTATCTATATCAATTTTCTGAGGCAGATCCGTTTTGTTCACGATGACAATAACGTCCATTCCTCTAACCGCTTCGAAAAGCTGTTCATCCTCAGGAGTTAATTCATCCGCATAGTTGAGCACAAGTAAAATTAAATCCGCTTCTTTCAATACTTGTCGTGAACGTTCCACACCGATTCGCTCGACAATGTCCTCTGTTTCACGAATCCCGGCCGTATCGACCAGACGTAACGGAACACCGCGTACATTCACGTATTCTTCAATCACATCCCGTGTTGTTCCAGGGATATCGGTTACGATCGCCTTGTTTTCATGAACAAGGCTGTTTAATAAAGATGACTTTCCTACATTTGGTCGGCCAATAATAACGGTGGAAAGACCTTCTCTAAGAATTTTCCCCTGTTCTGATGTTCGTACAAGACGGTCAATTTCATCCCGGACATGCTTCGATTTCTCCAACAGTACATTATGCGTCATTTCTTCCACATCATCGTATTCCGGATAATCGATATTCACTTCTACATGGGCCAGTGTTTCAAGAATTTCCTGACGAAGCTTTCGAATCAAATTGGAAAGTCGGCCTTCCATTTGATTCAGTGCCACATTCATCGCCCGATCGGTTTTTGCCCGTATCAGATCCATGACCGCTTCTGCCTGGGAAAGGTCGATTCTTCCGTTCAAGAATGCCCGTTTTGTAAATTCACCCGGCTCTGCAAGGCGGGCCCCATTTTTCAATACGAGCTGCAATACTTTATTAACCGACACGAGTCCCCCGTGGCAGTTGATTTCTATAATATCTTCACGGGTAAATGTCTTGGGACCTCTCATCACAGAAACCATGACTTCTTCCACCACTTGCTCTGTGTCCGGATCGATAATATGTCCATAATGAATGGTATGCGAAGCAAATTCATTCATCGAGCTTCCCTTCATTCCCTTAAAGATCTTATCACCGATATCGAAGGCTTGATCACCGCTTAAACGCACAATAGCAATGGCTCCTTCTCCCATTGGAGTGGAAATTGCGGCGATTGTATCAAACTCCATCGTATTCACCTCTCTTATAACTGAGTCTATTTATATAAAAAATTTTAGTATTGAGCAAAGTTTCCCCAAATTATTAGAATATCACAATCCTATTTAATACTAAAGAAAGGAAACCAACTAATAACCACCAAATAATGTTATCCACATATCCAATACTTCATCTCTATTATTTTAACTTATCCACATGTGAATAACAATAAACCGGGATGAAAATAAGAATCCACAGAGTTGTGACGCGACAACGGGGGAAGAACATTAAAGGGGTTAGCTTGCATAGGAAGTGTCCTGCAGGAGAAATAAACGACTCATTTCTCTGTAAAAAAGCAATAAAGTTTTCGAAATGAGCAAAAAAAAAAACGATCCCCCGAAAGGAATCGTCTTTTATTATTTTGGAGCAATCACTATATAGCGATTTGGTTCTCTACCTTCTGAGTGTGTATCAACAGTCGTCGAATCGACTAATGCTGTATGGATCACTTTTCGTTCATAGGAAGGCATAGGTTCTAATGAAACTGAACGATTTGTGCGCAACGCTTTCTCTGCTAAACGTTCAGCCAGGTTTGTTAACGTTTGCTTACGTCTTTCTCGATAGTTCTCTGCATCTAAAAGGATGGTGATGAACTGATCGGAAACCCTATTTGCAATTAGTTGAGTTAAATGTTGAAGAGCATTCAACGTTTGTCCTCTTTTTCCTATTAAGAGAGCCATTTTTTCACCGGATATGTTGAACTCCACATCTCTTCCATCTCTTTTCACATCAATGGTAGCATTAACTCCCATTTCATGTGCAACAGACAAAAGAAAATCTTTCGCTTCATTTACCGGATCAATCGCTTTTTTGACTTGAACGACTGCCGGTCTTCCTCCAAACAATCCGAACAAACTTTTTTTACCTTGATCAATGACGTCAATTTCTGCTTCTTCTTGGGTGATATTCAGTTGAGACAAGGCTGATTCAATGGCTTCTTCCACCGTTTGACCAGTCGCTTCTACTTCTCTCACTTTTTCTTTCCTCCCGAATTCCCACCAGCTTTAGCGGTTTGCGCTTCTTTAATTTCAGGTCCTTTAATAAAGTACGTTTGAACGATCATAAATAGATTTCCAACTACCCAGTAAAGGGATAGAGCTGCAGGGAAGTTAATAGCAAAAATGATGATCATGACTGGCATGATATAGAGCATCATCGCCATTTGCGGATTTTGATTCGCTGTACCCGCCATCATTAATTTCTGTTGGATAAACGTCGTAACACCTGCAACTAAAGGTAAAATATAGTAAGGATCCGGGTTACCCAGATCGAACCACAAGAAATTATGAGCTTTAATTTCTTCTGTTCTTACGATCGCATGGTAGAACCCAATTAAAATCGGCATCTGAACAATTAATGGGAAACAACCCGCCAGCGGATTTACCCCATGACTTTGGAATAAAGCCATCGTTTCTTGTTGAAGTTTTTGTTGTGTCTGTGCATCTTTAGAGCTATATTTTTCACGCAGCTTTTTCATTTCTGGTTGTAAAGCCTGCATGGCTTTTGAATTTTTCGTTTGTTTAATCATTAATGGCAGAATCGCTAAACGAATAATCAATGTAACAATGACAATGGCCAGTCCATAAGAACCGCTCATGAACTCAGCTACCATAGTAATTAATTGTGATAAAGGATAGACAATGTATTCATTCCATATTCCGCTACTCTCAGGTGTGATAGGCTGATTGTATTCCGTACAACCTGATAGTATAGCCATTAGCCCAATGATTCCCATCAGGGCTATAATTCTCTTTTTCACCCTTATTTTCCTCCCAACTAATATCTTTCAAGTAAAATGTAAAACAGGTCTCCCGTACTTAAAAAGTACAATCTCTCGTATTGTAACATCTTTTCATAGGATTGTGATGACGAAACCTGTCAATATCGTAAAATGTTATGACTTCTTTCTATCATGTTTGCCATTAGAGGATCTTTTCAACACTTTTCCTCTTTTTAGCACATGAGTGAGGCTGCCCTTCACCTCATGAAAATTCATTTCGGCCGCCGGTTTTCTGGCGATGATTAAATAATCGTACTGATCTTGTACGTCTTCTTGTAACTCTAAGAAAGCCTGCCTGACATATCGCTTTATTTGGTTTCGACAAACTGCGTTCCCGATTTTCTTACTTACCGAGATCCCGATTCGAAACGGTTGAGGCTCTTCTTTCTTCAATAGATATAAAACGAATTGCCGATTTGCAAAGGATGTTCCTTTTTTAAATATCTCCTGGAACTCTTTATTTTTCTTCACTCTCTGATCTTTCCGCATTGACCACACCTAATTTTCATTTTTGTCTTGATGTATCCTCGACATTATTGGCTCATTCATTTGAAATTATAAGTGATTTTTCTCTTTATTCTCTATAAGAACGAGCCAAATCGTCTTTCCCCTTGGATATAAAGGAAAAAAAAGACCACTGAGTCAGTTCAGTGGTCTAAGCAGATAATACTTTTCTTCCTTTGCTACGACGGCGAGCTAAAACATTGCGTCCGTTTTTAGAGCTCATACGTGCACGGAAACCGTGGTTCTTTTTTCTTTTGCGATTATTTGGTTGAAACGTTCTTTTCATCTATGACACCTCCCTGAAGGATATCTTTATAAAAGTTAAAGACATTCCTCACTATTATAAAGACGGTACCCATAAAAAGTCAACACTCATATTATTTTTCTTTTTGCTTCTGTTCTTGCATTAATAGATTTTCTGAAGTAAGTCATTAGTAATCATCGTTAATCTTAGCTGATAGTTTCCAACAAGCGAGTACTGGTTGATTTCCGCTCCAATCAACTTACTTAGCCTGCAGTTTTTATTTAAAATAAAACATCTCTTTTTTCAAATAACGAAATTTCTTCTAGATCTTTCTCCTTCTACAAATCATCTTCAATTTCTCTATTCAACCTGCCTGTGGATAGGATTCGACACCGTTTTAAATTATCCACAACACATATTGACAACTTTTTCACAAGTTCATAGCTTGTGGACAAAACAATTCCACAAGGTCCCCAGGTTGTGGATAAAATTTAAAAAGCATTGCACCCCCTAGGATATTTTGATATGATTATTGTGTTTTCACTCTTAATAACTCTATTTACGAAATCGGGTTATCCACAATTTGTGGATATCATGTGGGTAACTTATTCAGAGGGTTTGTAAAACGTTGTCCACAAGTGGTGGATATTGTCGAAAAACCATTTTCTTTCCTTATTATATATATTTTCCACATTCATCGCATTGTATTTTTATTAGATATCGAGAGTTAACGGATGTTATAGCACATAATTGTTGTACAGAAGTTATACAAACTGAGAAAAGGAGGGATCAGGATTGGAGAATATCGGGGATCTTTGGAGCAAAGCCTTAGAAAGCATCGAAAAAAAGATAAGCAAACCGAGCTTTGACACTTGGTTAAAGTCGACTAAGGCACATTCCATACAAGGGGACACTCTTGTCATTACAGCTCCAAATGAATTTGCGCGGGATTGGTTAGAAGGACGCTACTCTCAATTAATCTCCGGGGTTTTGTATGATATAACGGGCGAAGAATTGGTCGTGAAATTCATCATTCCTCAAAACCAGGAGCCGGAAGAGTTTGATATTCAATTACCGCCAAAGAAATCGATGAAAGACGATGATCAGCAGGATATCAATCAAAATATGCTGAACGCTAAATATACATTCGACACCTTTGTCATCGGTTCGGGCAACCGTTTCGCCCATGCTGCTTCTTTAGCTGTGGCTGAAGCACCTGCAAAAGCCTATAATCCCTTGTTTATTTATGGTGGAGTGGGACTGGGTAAAACTCACTTAATGCATGCGATCGGACATTATGTACTGGAGCATAATCCTGCTGCTAAAGTGGTTTATCTATCCTCTGAGAAATTCACGAACGAATTCATTAACTCCATTCGAGACAATAAAGCAGTCGATTTCCGCAATAAGTACCGCAGCGTTGATGTTTTATTAATAGATGACATTCAATTTTTAGCAGGAAAAGAACAAACACAAGAGGAATTTTTCCATACTTTTAATACCTTACATGAAGAAAGCAAGCAGATTGTCATTTCCAGTGATCGGCCACCGAAAGAAATTCCGACACTCGAAGACAGACTTCGCTCTCGATTCGAATGGGGTCTTATTACAGACATAACACCGCCAGATCTCGAGACGAGAATTGCGATTTTACGAAAAAAAGCAAAGGCTGAAGGATTGGACATTCCAAATGAAGCCATGCTTTATATAGCTAATCAAATCGATTCAAACATTCGTGAGTTAGAGGGCGCTTTAATCCGGGTTGTTGCGTACTCTTCTCTTATAAATAAAGATATTAACGCTGATCTGGCAGCTGAAGCTTTGAAAGATATCATTCCGAGCTCAAAACCGCGGGTTATCACCATCCAGGAAATTCAACGTGTCGTTGGAGAGCACTTCAATGTGAAGCTGGAAGACTTTAAGGCCAAGAAACGAACAAAGTCCATTGCGTTTCCCCGACAGATCGCTATGTATCTATCCAGGGAAATGACGGATTCTTCACTTCCAAAGATCGGTGAAGAGTTCGGCGGTCGGGATCACACGACTGTCATTCATGCTCATGAGAAGATCAGTACATTACTCGGAGCAGATGCTCTTCTTCAGCAGCAACTGAAAGAAATTCGTGAGTCTTTGAAGAGTTAATCTTACACACAAAAAAACTGGATAATGTGAATAACTAAGACAAACTAGCACACAGTCTGTCCACATGTGGATAGGCTGTGTTTACGTTGAATCCACACACTTATCCACATATCAACAGGCCCTACTACTTCTATTACTATTTTTTAAATAAATTATTAGTATATGATTCAGTCCATAAAATTATGTGCAAATTGGAGGAATAAATCATGAAATTTGTTATTCAAAGGGACTATCTTGTTCAAAGCGTCCAAGATGTCATGAAAGCAGTAACGTCAAGAACAACCATTCCCATTCTTACAGGAATAAAAATCATTGCTACTGAAGATGGCGTAACATTAACAGGTAGTGATTCAGATATTTCAATTGAATCTTTTATTCCGAATGAGGAAGAAGGTTCAGAAATTGTAGAGATCATGGAAACTGGAGGAATTGTTCTTCAAGCTAAGTTCTTTAGTGAAATCGTTAAGAAATTACCTAAAGATACAGTGGAAATTGAAGTTCAAAATCATTTCCAAACGGTTATTCGTTCGGGGCAGGCGGAATTTAATTTAAACGGTTTAGATCCGGAAGAGTACCCACATCTTCCTCAGATTGAAGAAGGAAACGGAATTAAAGTTTCAACCGATCTTCTAAAAACGATGATCAGACAGACCGTATTTGCAGTGTCCACCTCAGAAACACGCCCCATCTTGACAGGTGTAAACTGTCAGATTGAAAACGGGGAACTAAGCTGTATTGCAACAGATAGTCACAGACTTGCGATGAGAAAAGCGCCAATTGAAACAAATCATGATGCTTCATACAATATTGTGATTCCAGGGAAAAGCTTAAACGAGCTGAATAAAATCCTTGATGATACTGAAGAGCCTGTGGAAATCGTGATCACTGAAAACCAAGTGCTATTCAAAGCGAAGCACTTATTATTCTTCTCAAGATTATTAGAAGGGAATTACCCTGACACAAGTCGATTGATTCCTTCAGATACAAAAACAGAACTAACGCTGAATACGAAAGAATTTTTACAAGCGATAGACCGTGCGTCATTACTTGCCAGAGAAGGAAGAAACAACGTAGTGAAACTTTCAACTCTGGATGGCGGCATGATTGAGATTTCGTCTAACACACCAGAGATCGGGAAAGTAATCGAACAGGTGCAAAGCCAGTCCATTGAAGGAGAAGAACTGAAGATCTCCTTTAGTGCTAAATATATGATGGATGCGTTAAAGGCCATTGAAGGAACCGAAATTTATGTAAACTTCACTGGAGCCATGAGACCGTTCGTACTGAAACCACTTCATGATGATTCGATCCTTCAGTTGATTCTTCCAGTTAGAACGTACTAATGAATAGACAAGAGCCGATGCCTTTCACATGAGGTATTGGCTCTTTTTCTACACTTCATCTGGTAATTGAAGGAATTCCTCTCGTCTATTCAATGAAAAATCCAATGATAACAAGGACAAATTGCTCTGCGAGTCCTTGCTGATTTTTCGTTAGTTGTGACTTAACTCCATTTAGAGTAAAATAAGATATTAGAGACTTTATACGGAAAGTAGTGATTTTAGTGGCGAAAGAGATCACCATTGAAACAGAAATCATCACATTGGGACAATTCCTGAAGCTTGCTGAAGTAATTCAGTCCGGCGGGATGGCGAAGTGGTTCTTAAGTGAATATGAAGTATACATAAATGGCGAACAAGACCAAAGAAGAGGCAGAAAACTCACAATTGGTGACACAATTGAAATTCCGGAAGTAGGAGTATTTGTGGTTGCTGGAGAATAATAAAGGGTGTTATTTCCATGTACATTGAACAATTAGAATTAAGAAACTATCGAAATTACGAATCAATCGACGTGAGTTTCGAAAATAAGGTGAACGTAATTCTTGGAGAGAATGCTCAAGGGAAGACCAATATTATGGAGTCTATCTATGTACTGGCTATGGCTAAATCCCACCGGACTTCAAATGATAAAGATTTAATCCGTTGGGACGAGGAATATGCTAAAATAAAAGGTAGGATTCAGAAATATAATGGCGCGTTACCATTGGAGCTTGTCCTGTCAAAAAAAGGAAAAAAAGCGAAAAGTAATCACCTTGAACAATCTAAACTAAGTCAATATGTCGGCAATATGAATGTTGTCATGTTCGCGCCTGAAGATCTCCATTTAGTAAAAGGGAGCCCTCAAGTAAGGCGTCGTTTTATTGATATGGAAATCGGTCAGGTTTCTCCTGTTTATTTACATGATATCAGCCTTTATCAAAAAATATTACAGCAACGGAACCATTATCTGAAACAATTGCAAACGAGAAAACAAAAAGACCAGACCATGCTGGATGTCTTGACGGAACAGTTCATAGAGATGGCTGTAAAAATTACGAAGAAGCGCTTTGAGTTCGTTCAGCTATTAGAAAGTTGGGCAAAACCGATCCATTCCGGGATTTCAAGGAACTTAGAAACCTTAGAAATCGTATATAAACCGTCTTTGGATGTATCAGATAATCAAGAATGGTCAAAAATGGTAGATATATATGAGCAGAAATTTGATGGTATCCGAGAGCGGGAAATTGATCGCGGTGTGACCCTGGTCGGCCCACATCGGGATGATCTTCAATTTATTGTGAATGGACGGGATGTTCAAACATTCGGATCTCAGGGGCAGCAGCGGACAACAGCCCTATCTGTGAAGCTTGCAGAAATTGAGCTGATTCATTCTGAAATTAAAGAATATCCCATCTTACTTCTTGATGATGTCTTGTCAGAATTAGATGATTATCGACAGTCACATTTATTGAATACCATCCAGGGAAAAGTCCAAACCTTTGTCACGACGACAAACGTGGATGGAATTGATCATCAAACCTTAAACGAAGCGACTACTTTTGAAGTGGAAGCCGGATCAATGAAAAGACTGAAATGAGGTGTTACCTTGTACATACATGTTGGAGAAGATGTCATGGTACGTACAGATGAAATCATTGCAATTATTGATCGAGACACCGTTCAATTTTCAGAAGAAATACAACACTTTTTAAAAACGAAAGATAAAAACCTTTGTAATCTTGCAAAGGGTTCATATAAATCTCTTGTTATCACGTCTAATCAGTTGTATCTTTCACCACTGGCATCAAGCACGTTGAAGAAGCGATCAAAGAAATACTCAAACTATGAGAATTTATTATAGAAATATAAAGCCCTGAAGGTTAGAAAGTGTAGGTGAATCAGTATGGCTATGGAACAAAAACAAGCTCAACAAGGTCAGTCCTATGATGAAAATCAGATTCAGGTTTTAGAAGGATTAGAGGCTGTCAGGAAAAGACCTGGTATGTATATTGGATCAACAAGCGGAAGAGGTCTGCATCACTTGGTGTGGGAAATCGTTGATAACAGTATCGATGAAGCGTTAGCCGGTTACTGTAATGAAATCGAAGTCATCATCGAAGAGGATAACAGTATCACTGTTACAGATAATGGACGTGGTATCCCTGTCGGTATTCACGAAAAAATGGGACGTCCTGCCGTTGAGGTAATCATGACGGTCCTTCACGCCGGTGGTAAGTTCGGCGGCGGAGGATATAAAGTATCCGGAGGTCTACACGGAGTTGGGGCATCAGTTGTAAATGCCCTTTCTACAGAACTTGAAGTTCATGTTCATCGTGATGGAAACATCTATTATCAAAAATTCGAAAAAGGTGTTCCAAGCTTTGATCTTAAGGTGATCGGGGAAACGGATAAAACGGGAACGATCATTCACTTCACTCCAGATCCTGAAATCTTTACTGAAACGACTGAATACGAGTATGACACACTTGCAAACCGTATTCGCGAACTGGCTTTCTTAAACAGAGGGATCCAAATCAGTATTGAAGATAAGCGCGGAGAAGGGAAAAGAAGGGACTACCATTATGAAGGTGGAATCAAGTCCTATGTTGAGCACCTTAACCGTTCGAAGGAAGTCATCCATGAAGAGCCGATTTACATCGAAGGCGAGAAAGACGAAATTACAGTTGAAATCGCCCTTCAATACAATGACGGTTTCGCAAGTAATCTTTATTCCTTTGCCAATAATATCCACACTCACGAAGGTGGAACCCATGAGTCCGGATTTAAAACGGCTTTAACGAGGGTCATTAACGACTATGCCCGAAAAAATAACGTGTTTAAAGAGAGCGATGCGAATCTTTCAGGGGAAGATGTTCGTGAAGGATTAACAGCCATTATCTCGATTAAACATCCTGATCCTCAATTCGAAGGTCAGACAAAAACAAAGCTCGGAAACTCAGAAGCAAGAACGATTACGGATTCCCTTTTCTCAGAGCATTTAGAAACGTTCTTACTTGAAAATCCGGTTGTCGCACGAAAAGTGGTAGAAAAAGGACTAATGGCTGCACGTGCCCGACTGGCTGCGAAAAAAGCAAGGGAGCTTACCCGTCGTAAGAGTGCCCTGGAGATTTCCAGCTTACCTGGTAAATTAGCAGACTGTTCTTCCAAAGACCCAAGCATCAGTGAGATCTACGTGGTTGAGGGTGACTCAGCCGGCGGATCTGCTAAACAAGGCCGTGATCGTCATTTCCAAGCCATTCTTCCTTTGCGGGGTAAAATCATCAACGTAGAAAAGGCACGTTTGGATAAGATCCTCTCAAATAACGAGGTCCGTGCGATTATAACCGCTCTAGGCACAGGGATTGGCGAAGACTTCAATCTGGCAAAAGCGAGATACCATAAAATCGTGATCATGACCGATGCCGACGTTGATGGCGCACATATTCGTACACTATTATTAACGTTCTTCTATCGCTACATGAGAAATATCATTGAAGCAGGCTACATCTACATCGCTCAACCTCCTTTGTACAAAATTCAACAAGGGAAGAAAATCGAGTATGCCTACAATGATAAAGAACTGGATCGCATCCTTGCAGAAATCTCCCCGACACCTAAACCTGGAATCCAGCGTTACAAGGGTCTTGGAGAAATGAATCCTGAGCAGCTTTGGGAAACGACGATGGATCCGGAATCAAGAACCCTGCTGCAAGTAAGTCTTCAAGATGCGATTGAGGCTGACGAAACCTTTGATATCCTGATGGGTGACAAAGTAGAGCCGAGACGTAACTTCATCGAAGAAAACGCAGCTTACGTTAAGAATTTGGATATCTAAAATAAAATAAACAGGATAGACATGCGTGCTATCCTGTCTTTTACATAGCGGACAAGGTAAAGAATGAGAAAGGTATAAATCTTTCTTTAAAAGGAGGTCCCTTTTACTATGGCAGAAACACCGAGATCGAATGTTAAAGAGATTAATATAAGTAGTGAAATGCGCTCGTCTTTCCTGGATTATGCGATGAGTGTTATCGTTTCCCGTGCACTACCGGATGCCCGTGACGGTCTGAAACCTGTACATCGTCGTATTTTGTATGCGATGAATGACTTGGGAATGACGGCAGATAAAGCATACAAGAAATCAGCCCGTATCGTCGGTGAAGTAATCGGTAAGTATCACCCCCATGGTGACTCTGCTGTTTATGACACGATGGTGCGTATGGCACAGGATTTCAACTATCGCTACATGCTTGTAGACGGTCATGGTAACTTTGGTTCTGTTGATGGAGACGCAGCTGCGGCCATGCGTTACACAGAAGCACGTATGTCCAAGATCTCTATGGAACTCATTCGTGATATTAATAAAGATACAATTGATTATAAAGATAACTATGATGGTACCGAGAGAGAGCCGGAAGTATTACCTGCCCGTTTCCCTAACCTGTTAGTGAACGGTTCTTCAGGTATCGCTGTAGGGATGGCAACGAATATTCCACCTCATAATCTTGGAGAGGTCATCGATGGAATCCTTGCATTAAGTAAAGATCCCGACATTACGATTCAAGAGCTGATGGAATTCATCTACGGACCTGACTTCCCAACTGCTGGATTAATTGTAGGAAGAAGCGGGATCCGTCGCGCCTATGAAACAGGTAAAGGTTCCATCACCATGCGTGCCCGTGTGGAAATTGAACAAAAAAGCAACGGGAAAGAAACGATTATCGTTCATCAAATTCCTTATCAAGTAAATAAAGCGAGACTGATCGAGAAGATTGCCGATCTTGTTCGTGATAAGAAAATTGATGGCATCACAGATTTACGTGATGAATCGGACCGTAATGGTATGCGTATCGTAATTGAAGTAAGAAAAGATGCGAATGCGAATGTCTTGCTTAATAATCTATATAAGCAAACGGCTCTTCAAACAAGCTTCGGTATTAACCTTCTGGCACTTGTTGATGGGCAGCCTAAGGTATTGAATTTAAAAGAGTGTCTATATCATTACTTACAGCATCAACGCGTGGTCATTCGTCGTAGAACGGAATTCGAATTGCGCAAAGCTGAAGCAAGGGCCCATATCTTAGAAGGCTTACGAATCGCCTTAGATCATATTGATGAAATTATCGCCCTTATTCGCGGATCTCAAACAACAGAACTTGCGAAACAAGGATTGATGGAGAATTTCTCCCTTTCTGACAAGCAGGCTCAAGCGATCCTGGATATGCGACTTCAACGTTTAACCGGATTAGAACGGGAAAAAATTGAAGACGAGTATCAAGAACTAGTGAAGCAGATTGCAGAATTGAAAGCGATCCTGGCAGATGATGAAAAAGTTCTTGAAATCATCCGTGAAGAGCTTATTGAGATCAAAGAACGCTTCAATGATGAAAGAAGATCAGAAATCGTAGCGGGTGGAATTGAGAATATCGAAGATGAAGACTTAATTCCAAGAGAAAACATTGTCGTATCCCTTACTCATAACGGATACATCAAGCGCCTGCCTGTCTCAACCTACCGCAGTCAAAAGCGAGGAGGAAGAGGGATCCAGGGAATGGGTACCAATGATGAAGACTTCGTTGAACACTTACTGACAACATCAACCCATGATACGATTCTATTCTTTACAAACAAAGGAAAAGCATACCGCGCGAAAGGATATGAAATTCCTGAATTCAGCCGTACTGCTAAAGGACTTCCGATCATCAACCTCCTTGGGGTAGAAAAAGATGAGTGGATCAACGCCATGATTCGAGTGGAAGAATTCGTGGACGACTGGTACTTATTCTTTACAACCAAGCAGGGTATCTCAAAACGTACGCCGGTATCAGATTTCGCCAATATCCGTACGAACGGTCTGATCGCCATTAATCTTCGAGAAAATGATGAGCTCATTTCCGTCAAACTGACTGATGGTGAAAAAGATATGATCATCGGAACGAAAAAAGGTATGCTCATTCGTTTCCCTGAAACGGATGTTCGTTCAATGGGAAGAACAGCTACCGGGGTAAAAGGGATTAACCTAAGTGACGATGACATTGTTGTTGGAATGGAAATCCTGGAAGAGAAGAGTGATGTGTTAGTTGTAACCGTAAATGGTTACGGTAAACGTACTCCTGCCAGTGAATATAGAGTTCAAACACGTGGAGGTAAAGGATTAAAAACATGCAACGTGACGGAACGTAACGGAGAGCTGGTCTCTGTTAAAGCTGTTACAGGTGAAGAAGACTTAATGATCATCACAGCACATGGTGTCCTTATCCGTATGGACGTGAATGATATTTCCACTACAGGTCGTAACACTCAAGGAGTCAAGCTGATCCGTCTTCAAGAAAGCGAATTTGTTTCAACAGTTGCCAAAGTTGAAAAAGAAGATGAAGAAGAAACGGAAGTACCAGTTGAAACTGCTGAGGGAATTAAACAACCGGACAGCGAAGACCAAACATCTTCTGAAGATGTTGAAGACATAAGTGATGATACAGAAGAATAAATGAAGGGTAAGCTGTTTCCAGTAATGAGGCTCTCAAACTGGAAACGGCTTATTTTTTTTGTGAATAATAACTATAACCTGTTAAATTTGGTAAAATAAACTAGAAGAAAAAGGTTAGAAGTGAGGTGTTCATAGTTGAAGGTACATCGTGGAGAGATACAATTAGGATGCATCGTAGCAGAAGATGTTATGGGAATGGCAGCGACCCCTATTATTCCAAAGAATACAGTACTTGAAGAAGAACATTTGAAAATCCTTCAAGCGTTTCATATTACTGAACTCATAATAGAGAAAACAAAATCGGATGGACATCCATTTAGAACACCAGTCTCTACTGATAAAGAGATAGTGGTGGAAGAAATCAATGAGCCACTCGGTTTCTTCGATCTCTATATGATGACCATCAGGGAATTTAAGAAAGAATTCATGAACTGGCAATCAGGCACAGCTGTAAATGTTGCAAGAGTGAGAGAATTAATACTCCCGGTTATTCAAAAGGCTGAACGTAACCATACATATGTGTATTCTCTCCATCAATATTCAACAAAAAAAGATTATCTCTATCATCATGCCATATCGGTGAGTATCATAAGCGCGCTCCTGGGTAAGAAGTTAGGCTTAAATTCAGGTCAGGTGAACCAGTTGGCTTTAGCAGGTATTCTGGCAGACTGTGGAATGGCCAAAGTCAGTCCACACATATTAACAAAGGAACAGCCTTTAACAGAGGGTGAATTTAAAGAAGTGAAGCTCCATACAGCCAACGGATATAAAATGGTTAAAGACACTCCATTGTTAAAAACGGAGACAAAACTGGCGATCTTCCAACATCATGAACGATTTGATGGTACAGGCTACCCGTCATCCGAGAAAAATAACCGTATTCATCTTTACTCCCAGGTTGTTGGAATCGCCGATGTTTTTCATGCCATGTCATCAGAAAGAATATATAGAAGTAAGCAGCCGGTCTTTAAGGTTCTGGATATGATCAGTGAGGATTTATTCGGTAAATTCGATATCAAAGTCGTCAATAGTCTTCTTCAACTACTGGGAGACCTGAGGACGGGTACCTCAGTAAGGCTCTCCACCGGCCAGTACGGAGAAGTGATGTACACCAAGCCAGGTGCTTATACTAAGCCCATCGTAAAAATAAACAAAACTGAAGATCTTTTAGACCTGTCTCAGCAAAAAGAGGTTTATATATCAGAAGTTTTTGTTTAGAAATTTAGGGGGCGTCATTATACAATCGTTTATAAACCACTTAAATGAGCCTATTAAGTAAACCATAGGTTGAGTAACCAACCTATGGTTCATTTATTTGGATTTACCTCTTGCAAACACGTCCAATAGTATGTATAATATTATTTGTTGTCCGAAAGGCATTACATAATTGTTTCAGAAAAAACTTTTCTAAAATAGTAAAAACACCTTGACGATAATAACGATAAATGATATATTATAAAGGTCGCTTCAAACGGAGCACTTACACATTGAACCTTGAAAACTGAACAAAACAAGACAATACGTCAACGTTAATTCTAGATTTATTTTTAAAGAGC
>NZ_CANKZT010000008.1:0-145999 GCF_947488365.1 uncultured Rossellomorea sp.
TAGCTGCGGCGGCTAGAGGCTCGAGGTCATAAGTTAAACATGCCAAAAAGGCAAAAAGCGCCTTTCCGGCATGTTCATCTTATGCTTGTCGCCTCTGAACGAGCCGCCTCCGCTTTTCTATTAACCTTATGTTTATGAGAGGACGAAATGACATGATTAAAACAAAAAACAATATATATCTGCTTTATTTTTATCTCTTTTTTGCCCAGTTGTTCTTTGACCGAGCGTTGTGGGTCATCTACCTTGGCGATAAGGGGATGACCTTCGGTGAAATCGGCATATTGGAGGCGTTTCTCCACTTGGCCATTGTCCTGTTTGAGGTTCCGACCGGGATGATCGCAGATTTGTAT
Source organism: uncultured Rossellomorea sp. (assembly GCF_947488365.1). NCBI lineage: Bacteria > Bacillati > Bacillota > Bacilli > Caryophanales > Bacillaceae > Rossellomorea > uncultured Rossellomorea sp. The sequence goes on from NZ_CANKZT010000008.1 coordinate 351, forward strand.
GGGAGGAAGGTCAGCCTGGTGATCGGGAATGTGTTCAGTCTCCTTTATGCCTTGTTCATGCTGATGAGCGGGACGTTTTCGATGTTTACCCTGGCCTTTCTATCCATGGGTCTCATGGTGACCTTTCATTCCGGTGCCGAGCAGGCGTTTGCTTATGACACGTTGAAGAATGAAAAGCGTGAGAAGGATTACACGAGGATAATCGGAAGCATGACGGCCATTTCCCTTTTATCATTGAGCCTTGCCAAATTCCTAGGGGGATTCATGGCAGAGATCAGCTGGGAATGGGTATATGGTGCAACCATCGTCACCCATGTCCTTGCTGTGATTCCACTGTTTTTCATGAAGGAGCCGGAACGTGAAAAGACGGAGGATATCGGCGGAAGATGGTATAACCAGTGGGTTCATCAATTTAAATTAGGGGTTGCCGTTTGGAGAAATAACACGGTCATTCACCAGCCTGTTGTGCTATTTATCTTAGCGAGTGCAGTCATGGTGATCATGGTGTTCTACGGACAGGAATACTTCATTCAATTAGGGTATTCGCCTGTCGTGGTGGGAGCGGTGTTTACAATCGAAGGGCTCCTTGGTGTCCTGATGGCGAAGATCGCTTACAGGGTGGAGGCGCGATTTAAGTTCTTCAATATTTTATATTATGGCTTAGGTATTTTTCTCTTCTTTTTCATCCTGTTCATTTTCGCCACGGACTGGGCGATCCTGATATCGTTCCTGATCCTTGCACAGCTCTTGAGTCTGTTCGAACCGATCTTCAGCTCATTCGTGCAAAACTTTCTGCAAAGCAATATCAGGTCTACTTTCCTTTCGCTGATCGGATTAATGGAGAGCTTCGTCATCATGATCAGCTTTCCGCTATTCGGATTTGCCATTGAACGAACGGGGTTTACCGATGGGTTTGCGGGCCTGCTTCTGATTTTCTTCGTGCTGGCAGGCGGGTATTTGATTGGTCAGCAGTTAATGCAACGGAAGAGGTAGTGAAAGGGCTTCTCACTTTTGAGTGAGGGGCTTTTTTTATGATCGCTACAGGAAAATTATGTTAAAATATTATAAGGTAGACTCTACACGGAGATCAATATGAAATATCTGTTTGATTTTTTTCTGGCAGCATCATTAAAAGGTCTTTCTTATTACATCGAAAGCTTCGTTCTTAGCCCTGGATTGGCTATTTGGCAGGCGTTCATCACCGACTTATCTGTCGTTTCACTCGGGGCTTTGACCGAAGCTTTGGGAAGCCCGATGTGGTTAATTGTATTGGTCCCATTTCCAGTGGGGAAGTTCTTGCTATACTCGTTCCTTCAAGAATCGGTTCCTCAATGGTTTTTGACGTATTTGCTCACTCTTGCCATATACACCGTCATCCATATACCGATGAGTTATTTCTTTAATTTCCATTCGTTCATTCCGGCATGGAAACTATCTTAATCAAAAGGAGAGATTGTTGTGAATGCTGAAAAGATGAAAAAGACTTTCCGAGTAGTAGGATTAAAAGGAGAAGGAGCTTTCACTGATTTTAACACGGAGGTACCGAAGCTTGCCCGGCAATTTCTAGAGAGGTTACATGAAATCGAAGCCGAGCAGGGTCCTGAAATCGCCCTTTATGAACCTAAGAGAGCTTCGGACCATCTGGAAGGCATCTATTATGTCGGAATCATGGTGGGCGAATCATTCACAAACGTTCCGGTCGGGATGGAATATATCGAATTGGAAGAAGAATATGTTACGGCGAAAGGAAAAATCCATCACATTGGCAAGCTTCATAGCGAACTTGTACAGTGGATGGATGACCGGGGATATAATAGAAAATCGGATTCCTATATTGTGGAGACCTATCATCCTTTGGAAAATGGCGAGGAAGACGTAGCAGTTTACTTACCTATTAAAATGCAAAATTCATAAAAGGTAACAGAGGCTCATAAGCCGTGAAACCGGCTCAATATATTGAAAGGGGGTTGTTCAAGATGAAATTTCTCTGGGCGGCTGCAAACATTCTGATGCCGGTTTTGGTATTATTTCTGGCTTTTGCTACCTGGATCGGGTACATTGCAGAAGATATCCCGGAGTATTATCACTTTAAATGGGCAGCCCTTCTTCTTTTCTTAGTTGGGTACGCTATACAGTTTTATAAAAAAACAATCGGTCTGCTCATCGTATTGTTAAGCCTTGTTAGTTGGTTTTTACTGTAACTGGCTCGCCCTCATTGAAAAGGAAGGTTAGTAGAATAATAAGCTCAAGGCATTAACAATCACTCGAATGTTTTCCATAAGATTTTTGATGCTTTTCATAAAGAAACAGACTATGTAAAAGAGGGCACGGTCGGTGAAGCAAGGTTAATCCCTATAAGAGAGATGGTTGAGTAAGCTGTCGGTTGGATGAATGAAAACAGGGGGGAGACATGAAATGCAATTATTTCATTATCACTGGTGGACGGACAAAGTGGAGGAAATGGAAAGGTTTTATCAGGAGTCAGGATTTGAAACCACGTTAAGAGTCGGTCGATACAATGGGGAAATGCACACATTCAATCCTCCTTTAAACTGGGAGGATTTCCGGGATAAAGACATTCGATTTAGAATCATCGAGATGGTCAAAGGTCAAACCAATCTGACATTTGGACACGGAAAAAGGGATATGTTCGACCATATCGGCTTCTTGGTTAAGGATCCTGAGTATTCAAAGGTCATAGAAAGAGCGAAAGAACTAAAGTGGAAGGTAAATGAAGGCGAACGAAGAACATTCATATCCACTCCCTGGAAGTTTCGGATCGAACTTCAAAAAAGGCGGGAAGTGGTCACTGAAGAAAAACACCCATCTATCCAAGCGATGGAGATTCACATGCCCTTCTGTGAAGACCCTGCCTTAGTAAGCAGCCTATTAGACTTTGAACTGATTGAACAATCTAGTGGAAAAGTAAAAATAAGGGACGGCGAGTGCACCCTTACTTTTTGCAACAGTGAGAAAAAGGAAGCGAGTCTGCATTCCATTATGTACCTTGCCAATCAAGATTTTAACAAGGTAGATCCTGTTCATACCACATTAATAGGAAGAACACAAAAATGGAATCAGTGAAACGACACCTTTTTATAATGGGGATTTTGATCCTGTTCGTAGCATCTTGCGGCAACCAGGACGAAATCACCGACCCTCACTTTATGTGGAGAGGTAATAAGTATATCACTACCTATGAACCAATAGAGGAAGAGCGATTAGCAGAACAGGTGGGTGTGATAAAAGCAGAGGTGGAAGGCCCTGTTGATGAGAATGGGGAAGCCAGGGGTCTTCCGGAAGGCACGCTCCTTTTTAAAATTGATGATCAAAAAGAAAGTCCCGCAGACATGATGGCTTATCATATTGGGGATCGGTTTTATATAGCCAGAAAACTGGTCGTCTATCAATAAGCAAGCGTGGAAACCAACAGGATTGCATCTGTGGTCTTTCTTTAGAATAACGTAAATAATAAATGACCTATCTTATCATGTGGATCAGGAAGGGGGAATTTCGTGTTTTTATTTATCGCATTGGCGCTGCTCTTTCTTAATGTGGCGTTCCTTATATTAAAGCTAGTGGCTCCTTACTCGGAAATGATGAACTCATTTAAAACTGTGAATGGATTTTGGAAAGCTCAAGTGGCTTGTTTGGCTTTTGTCTTGCTCTTCGTATTTCTCCATTTTTCAGGGGAAGAGAGGGCGAAATGGCATACTAGCCCGGACTTTGTTTCAGATGGTCATTTGTATTTGGGTGATGAGAAGGGGAGCATCGAATACAATTCATTTGTGGTGGAGGAAGAAAACTTTGAAACGAATCTGATACTTCCTGAAAAAGCCGTAGGTGCAGATAAAGTGCGCCTTCTATTTTCTCACGATGGACACGGAAAAAAAGCACCGATAGCGTTACCGCATTCCCGGGAGAAGGAACAGCCAGTGACGCTGTGGTTTCCTGAAAGTGGGCAATGGAGAATGGATATTGAAATAAATGGTTCCGTTTACTCCTCGGTTGTGTTACCTGTCCAAGAGAAATAACTGGATCACAGGGATAGGTCCCATGGTTTATAGTGGAATAAGAGCCAAGGGGGTCTGTCCCTGGTTCATCTTCATTCCTCTCTTACTGATTTCGTATCAGGTCGGTGTAAAAGACAAATGTGGCTGCTGGCCGGTTTCAATGAGAAAATGCCCATTTGTTCGATTTTACTATTTAAATGGTTATTGGGGTTTGTCCTCCACACGTTAAAGTGTAAGCGTGCAGGGTGGGCAGATCCCATTTTTTTGTCTTAGAAATTATCTGATGACCATAAAAATTATTAAAAATAAATAAATATTTATTGATAAACAATAAATTTGGTGGTAGATTTAAATTAACAATCAATAAGCGAGGTGCTTTTAATGAAACGGGAAACACTCTTTTTAAAGATCGCTCTATTTCTTATCGGGATTCCAATTGTTGCTTTGTGCGTCTTGGGATTACCTTGGTTAGCCATGGATGTGGCAGAAAGTGATTCGAGGCTTGCGTATGTGGTATATGGCATTCTAGTCGTTATGTATATTTCCGCTATACCGTTTTTCATTGCATTGTTCCAAGCCTTCAAACTTTTAAGCTTTATTGACAAGAACAACGCGTTCTCGGAATTATCCGTAAAAGCGTTAAAGAATATAAAGAAAAGTGCCATTGCCATCAGTCTTATATATGTATCAGCGATGCCGCTCTTTTATATCTTGGCGGAGGTTGATGATGCCCCTGGTATCATATTGATCGGGATGATCTTTATATTCGGTGCAGCGGTGATTGCGGTCTTTGCGGCTGTTTTACAGAAGTTACTGAAAAATGCCATCGATATCAAATCTGAAAATGATTTAACGGTCTGAGGTGAAAACAATGACAATTATCATCAATATTGATGTGATGCTGGCTAAGAGGAAAATGAGTGTAACAGAGCTCTCGGAAAAGGTTGGAATCACGATGGCAAACCTCTCCATATTAAAAAATGGAAAGGCAAAGGCGGTGCGATTCTCGACGCTGGAGGGAATTTGCAAGGCTTTAGAATGTCAGCCGGGAGATATTTTGGAATATCAAGGTGATGAAGACAATCAAGTTGAATAAAGGAGAGGCTTTAAAAACATAGGAGGAACACATGATGAGAGCACTAATACAACTCGTTCGATTTGGTAGGGAGCAGGCCCTTTCATGTTTGTTTCCCGTCGTTATTTTTGCCTCATTGGCTCTTACACAAATCATATCGCTTCCCTTTCTGTCGCGGTATGACTGGCTGCTCATCATCTGTCTGTTCATGCAGTGGGTGATGGTGCGATCAGGACTGGAAACACGGGATGAATTGAAGGTGATCACCTTATTCCACCTGATTGGTCTGGCCCTTGAACTGTTCAAGGTCCATATGGGTTCCTGGGGGTACCCTGAGGATGGGTATTCAAAAGTATTCGGAGTGCCTTTATACAGCGGTTTCATGTACGCGAGTGTGGCAAGTTACCTTTGCCAGGCGTGGAGGAGGTTGAAGGTTGAACTGGTTCAGTGGCCGCCGTTCATTGTCGTTGTCCCCCTTGCATCTGCAATTTATTTGAATTTTTTCACCCATCATTATTGGATCGATATCCGATGGTGGTTATCAGGACTTGTCATAATCGTCTTTTGGAAATCCTGGGTTAAATACCAGGTTGGTGGAACATGCTACCGTATGCCCCTTGCCCTTTCATTTGTACTCATCGGCTTTTTCATATGGATTGCCGAAAACATCGCAACCTTCTTTGGAGCCTGGGAATATCCAAACCAAACCGATGCCTGGAGTCTCGTTCATCTGGGGAAGGTAAGCTCATGGCTCTTACTGGTGATTGTGAGCTTTTTAATCGTGGCTACATTGAAGCTGGTGAAGGGGAAGAGTTCTGTCAAGGTAGGAACCAGTCACTATTCATAATGTCAAAGAAAGGATCAGTCGTTCAGGGACGACTGATCCTATCTTACTATAATCAGCACTAACGAATGTATCGTTTAGTTCGGCCCGTTTATCAATAAAACCGGGGACAAATCACCATTTCCACCTCCATAGAATTCAATGGAATTTGCGTTAAAACCGGCGGCTGTTGTGGCCTTCAGTTTGAATTGAGTCCTGCCATTGCGATTGAGTTGCGATAGAGCGGACGCCGGAAGCTCTACATCGATGTAGCTGGAAACGGCAGGTGGTTGAAAGCTAACAAGGTTACTCAGACTTGCACTGGCTGAATAATCACTTTGTTCAATGGCGGCAGTTCCAAAGGTTCCGCTTTTTATGTCCATGGATATGGAGGAAATCGTACCTGTAAAGGATTTGGTGTAAAGGCGGACCTTGGCGGTGTCTATGGGCAAGTCTCCCAGTACAGTGGTGTCAAATGATAGGAGTCCTCTATAAGTGTCTGTATTGTACATTCCTTTGTCCCCGACTTTGATATCACCGGTTCCTATGCCATCGGCTGTGAAGCGGCCTGCAAACCCATCTTCCCCTGATAGGGAAGAGAGAGTTACATGTTCACTTGGGGCGCTATCATCGATGACATATTCTTCTTGCTTTATGGTTTCAACATTACCGGAGCTGTCCTGACTGAAAAATTTGAGGGTTGTATCCTCCAAGATGTCAATTGCTCCAGTATATAAGGTGGATTGGGAAGAAGGGACTGAGCCGTCTGTCGTGTAATAGGTGTCTGCTTCTTCATTTGTCAGCAACTCCACCTGAATGGGCTGACTGTATGTTCCTCCCTTGGGATTGGCTGATGTGATGGGGGCAACTTCATCATTTTCACTATTTTCCTCTGAGAATGAATGGAAGAATTCCCACATCATCCTGCTGGCATCGGGACCTTGAGGGTCTGTATAGCTTCCTTGCGAACTTCCTCCAGACCAGGCATGCCCCATGTTTTGAACATTGACCTTCTTCATCCAAACCTTCCCGTCCCCGCCTTCATACTCATTCACAGAATAATTTCTCCCCCCCGATACGGTTCCATTCACCGTTCGTTCAGGCTGGTCATCCATCCATCCGTCTTCTGAAGCGTCTTGTGCTAAGTCATTCGTGACGGACCATTGAGTGATCACTTGTTCCCCATTAACCGGGTAGACCGTATAATCAGAAGTTCCGTGAAAGACGATGACGGGTACTACGGCTGCTCTACTTCCCATTGCCTGATAGGCCGTCCTTCCTTGTCTAACAGGGGCGGGGCCTCCACCGGACATGGCTGAAAAAGCTGCGGTGGTACTGGTAGCGGCTTTATATTCGAGTCCTGCTCCCACACCGATCCCCGAGAAGAGGTCTGGGTATGTAGCCCCCATGATGACACTCATGGCTGCTCCGGCAGATAGTCCGGCAACATAGACATGTTCATCCTTTATAGAATAACCATCCTTTATAGTGTTCACCATGCCGGCAATAATGGCAGGTTCCCCGCTTCCCCTCGACTGATGAGCCGTCTCAAACCAGTTCCAACACTTATTTGAATTAGAACTGCTGGTTTGTTCAGGGTATAGGACCAAAAATCCCTTTTCATCAGCAAGTGCATTCATTTTTGTTCCGGTCGCGAACTGACTTGCATCTTGTGTACATCCGTGGAGCATGACATATAAAGGGTATGACTTACTTCCGTCATACTGCTCGGGGACATACAGTTTGTAAGGCTTTCCTCCATAGGAACCATTCAAGAATTGGCCGGCAGCAAAAGATGAACTTGGAGACAGTGTGAATGCACTTAACAACACCAAAGCGATCGTCACAACCCAAACATGTTTACATATCTTCATAAAAATTCAGCCCCTTTCTAGCAAAAGTGTAAAGATTGGGAGTTACAAATAAGTTACATGGCTTTTATTCAAAATTTCTAGAGTTCGTAAAAGTAAAATCGAAAATAGCTGATAAATGCCTTCAAGTTCCTTGGTGGAGAGGATAAATTGTCCACAGAAGAAAAGAATAAAAGAAGCAAAAAAAGTGAACGAATAACACTTATGCGATTATATACTATGGGAGTGAGATGAAATTGACGATACTCGTTACGGGCTTCAATGGAAAAGTGGGGATAGAAGTTGCCAAGAAATTGAAAGAAAGAAGCATTTCCATGAAATGTGCTGTGAGAAATGTTGAAAAAGCAGAAGAGAATTTTGGAGACGGATACCGTTTCACTAAATTGGATTTAGCCGAGCCCACTACATTTGATGGGGCACTGGAAGATGTGGATCAGGTCTTTCTCATCTATCCACCTGGAGACAAGCTTGAGTTTCAAACGTTTCTCGAGGCTATCAAACACAAGGGAATCAAGCATATCGTTTACTTATCCGTCAAGGATGTTCAATATCTGCCTTTCATCCATCACTATAAAAACGAAAAGCATATAAAAAAACTTGGCATCCCGTATACCTTTATAAGGGCAGGATATTTCATGCAGAACCTGCAAGACTTTTTGGGTGATGAAATCAAGGAAAGAAGAAGGATTTTCATACCTGCAGGGAAGGGGAAAACCAGCTTCGTCGACACCCGTGACCTTGCAGAAATCGCTATCCACGCTTTTCAAAATCCTGGGGAGCATACGAATAAGAACCACGTGATTACCGGGGATAGAGCACTTGATTTCTATGAAGTCGCTGATCGTATGACGACGATTCTTGGGGAGAAGGTTCACTATTCCAATCCGACTGTTAAGGAATTTAAATCGTATATGTTGAAAAAAGGGGAAAAAGAGGATTTCGTGAATGTAGTCATCGGCATCCATTTTCCAACCAAGTTAGGGCTGGCAAAAGGGGTGACTCATGAGTTTGAAAGAATAACCCATACAAAGCCCATCACCATTGAACGTTATATTGAAGATTATAAAGAGAATTGGGTGAAAGATTGATTTCTACGAGTCCAATCTCCCGTTTATTCAAGCACATCACCCTGCACATATTAAAGGATAAACCAACCCCCTCCTCGAATAGGAATAGAGAGAATGGAGGGATGCTCATGAATGGCAAGATCGAGGTTGAGAACTTAACCAAAACGTTTAAAAAAGGAAACGTACAAGCGGTAAAAGGCATAACATTCCAAGTCGGGGAAGGCGAGTTTTTCGCCTTTTTAGGTCCCAATGGTGCCGGGAAATCAACGACGGTCCAAATTCTGACGACGCTGATCAATGCTTCTTCAGGAAAAGTGGAAGTGGCAGGTTATGATGTGATCCGGGAGCCGGAGCATGTTCGCCGGCATATTGGCGTTGCCCTGCAGGAGACGGGGGTGGACCCCGATCTGACAGGACGGGAGATAGTAGAACTACAGGCGTACATATTCGGCTTCGGGAAGGAAGAGGGAAGAAGGCGTGCTCAGGAGCTGCTTGAGATCGTGGATCTGTCAGAAGCATCCGAGCGAAGGATCGGCGGTTATTCAGGAGGGATGAGGAGAAGACTGGACCTTGCCCTCACTCTGGTCAACGAACCGAATATCCTTTTCTTGGACGAACCGACAACGGGACTTGACCCGTCGAGCCGGGCGGCGATCTGGAAGGAACTTCGCCGGCTGAATAAGGAGAAGGGGACGACGATTTTTCTCACGACACAGTATTTAGAAGAAGCGGATTCCCTGGCGGACCGGATCGGCATCATCAATAAAGGTGAAATCGTCGCCATGGGCTCGCCGAAAGAATTAAAGGCAGAAATCGGTCAAGACTTAATTACCCTCACATTGAAAGATCCTGATGGCATCCAACGAAGCGTTGAACTGATCGGGATGCACATGGAAGGAGTCGACGTTCTCGCTCAACAAGACAAGATCCTTGTATATGTGGAAGAAGGGACAAAGCAGCTTCTCGAGGTCGTCCGTATCCTGGACACAGAAAACTTCGGGATCATCGATATTCAATTGTCTTCCCCCACCCTTGATGATATCTTCCTGAAATTGACGACTGAGGCGAAAGAGGGGGTGAAGAGCCATGGGGAATAACGTTTTCAAGGATACATGGTTGATGACGGTCCGGAATATCAAAACCACCATCCGAAACCCATTCTCATTCATTCCTAACTTGATCATATCTGCTTTCTTCCTTCTTGTTTATGAAGGTGGATTGAGCGGTATTTCTGAACTTCCAACCTTTGAAGGGGCAGACTATCTCGCCTTCATCCTGCCTGTTTCCATCGTATCTGCTGCCATTGGAGGAGCAGGGGGAGCGGGGCAGAGCATCGTGAAAGATATTGAGACCGGTTTCTTCTCAAGGTTGCTTCTCACACCGGCATCTCGCCTTGCCATCGTGTTAGGGCCGATCATCGCCGGGATGCTTCAGCTTCTGGTTCAAACCCTTCTGATCATCGGAATGGCTTTCTTACTCGGCTTGGAAGTCAAAACCGGGTTTGCCGGCGTATTGTTTGTCCTGTTAATTGCAATCGGCTGGGGCCTTGCCTTTGCCGGTTACTCCGTCGGGATTGCACTGAGGACGAGAAATGCCCAGGCAGCCCAGGCGGGGACGTTCATCTTTTTTCCACTGATTTTCTTAAGTACGACGTTCGTTCCTTATGAATTGATTGAAGCGCAGTGGTTAAAAATCGCTGCTACCATCAACCCGACTACTTATGTATTTGAAAGCATGCGCACCGCTCTCATTGATGGGTGGGTATTCTGGGAGTTGATGCAGGGAGTGATCGCTATCGTAATCGTTTGCGCCATCACGATCACCTTTGCTGCCGTTTCGGCCAAAGGAGCTGTATCACGGAAATAATGCAGCAAGAGAAATCCTTCTCTCAATGGGGAGGATTCTTTTCATAAAAATGGTTGACATCCTTAACTGTAAATATTATTATTACAGTGTACTCGGAAATAAAGATTATATTTTTTATCATAACTGTTACTTTTTGTATTACATTTTAGAAGGAGTGTGTAAACACATGGTCAATTTATTTCTGACACCAAGTTGTACGTCCTGCAGGAAAGCAAGAGCGTGGCTTGACGAACATTCAATACCTTACGTGGAACGTAACATGCTGACAGAACCGTTGACACCTGATGAGATCAAGTCGATTCTTCGCCTGACGGAAAATGGAACAGAAGACATTATCTCAACTCAATCAAAGGCTTTCAAGGAATTAAACGTAGACATCGATTCTTTGCCACTCCAGGATTTATATACAGTAATCAAGGAGAATCCGCAAATGCTGCGGAGACCCATCATGTTAGATGAAAAGAGATTGCAGGTCGGTTATAACGATGAAGAAATCCGCAGCTTCCTGCCAAGGAAAGTGCGTACCTTCTCATATAATGAATTGCAAAAGCTTGCCAATTAACGAAAGCCGGATTCTTGACAGTCTAAACTGTAAAAGTTACCATTACAGTAACATCCGTGAAGGAGGCAGGCCATGAATAGCGACTTTACATTAGCCATCCACAGTTTAACGTACCTGGCACTGCAAACGGACCGCATGTCTACAAGCGATTCCATCTCAGAAAGTGCCGGCGTCCATCCGGTCCGGATCCGCAAAGTCCTTAGTCTGTTGAAAAAGCAAGGATTCATCACGTCTAAAGAAGGAACGGGCGGTGGATTCATTTTTGCAAGGGAACTGAGCGATATCAATCTGTGGGATATTTACAAGATCACATCAGAAGGCGCCCTGCAGCCGAAATGCACAGCATCCAACGAAAAGTGTCTCGTAGGAGCGAACATGAAAAATATCCTGTTTCAGATTTTCCTTGGCGCAGAAGAACAACTGGGTGATTACTTAAAGGACTATACCATCAAAGATATCATCGAGATGATCAATCAAGAGAAAGCATAGAAGGCTTTCTTTTTACATTAAATGTAACAAATAATATTACAGTTGAGAAGGTGAAAAAGTATGTCTAACCAGCAATCTATTTTGAAAATTGGGGATTGGGTCAAAGGGAAATTACTTACTGGTGAATTGGTCATCGGCTATATAGAGAACCTTGATACCAAAGGGGGAGCCGTAAAAGCGAAAATCGTGACCAGTGACAATAAAACCATTGAAGGAAAAAGCATTCCCCTGTTAAACAGACAGGTGAATAAAATCCCTGATGCACACGTCACAAATAAGGAGCAGATACAGTTCCTCATTGACCTTGCCTTGGAAACAGGGGATGAAGAGTGGTTCTTAGAACTGACTGCTACGTTGAACTCCATGAGGGAGCTTGCAGAGGGTGTAAAGTGAATATCTTGAAAAAAAGCTGAAGAATAGGATTCTTCAGCTTTTTCTGTGGGTGCCTACAAAGAAGATTCGACACTAATGAAGGGCTGCTATCTCTGTTTGTTAATGACCAATCCTGATAAAACCAGCACGATCATTGTGCATCCCCCAAACACACCAGCATACAGATAAGGCATGACGATATCACCCAGATCCCTTATAGGTTCGGGTGGGACTAAACTTATTCCAAAGGAAGCAAATAATATATAGAAAAGACCGGTACCGAAAGAAATCAAAACGATATCTTTTCCACTCCATTTTTTCTTCCTTCCATAGAAAAGAAAAACAGCGGTCGTGATAAAGAGTGACCATGCAAAAGATACCCACACCCCGGCCACCGTCCGAATGAAAATAAACGAGAGTAATAAGAGTAAACTAAACAACATTCCAGAAAGAAAATTCTTCATATTGCCCCCTTGTTTTCTTTAAAGATCTTAACCACTAAGCCTGAAAGAAAAGCTAAACAGGTATACACAAAAACCCATACCAGGAACGAATCATTGAATACAGTAAAAGTGGCAACAAGCGTCGCTAGAAAGACCACCACTGGTGAGACCAGGATGTTTTTAAAGAGGTAATAACCAACCATACCGACGATCATCGAAAGGACCGGAAATCCTAATAAAATCATGAATACAATATCCAAGAGCTGTCACCATCCTTTTAGTGTAATTTTACACAAAAAGGATATATTTATCAATTGCATCTTTTCAATCATTTTATGTAACGAGGTCATGACTAACCAACATGAAAACAAGTTGACTTCAAAATAAATACGATATATAATTATCTCATATTCAAGATATTTCAAATTGAGATTTATTTTTTAACTGTATATCTCGAATTCGAGATAATAATCAAAGAATACGAATCTACATTATCGATAACATTAACTTTAATAGGAGAGTGAATGAAATGAACAAACAAACAATGGGGATCCATCATATCACCGCCATCGTCGGACATCCGCAAGAAAACGTAGATTTTTATTCTGGCGTCCTTGGCCTGCGCCTGGTAAAGCAAACCGTCAATTTCGATGACCCGGGTACGTATCATTTGTATTTCGGGGATGAAGGCGGGAAGCCGGGTACGATCATCACATTCTTTCCATGGGCTGGTGCCTATCAAGGCAAGATCGGGGACGGGCAGGTGGGAGTGACATCGTATGTCGTTCCAAAAGGCGCAATGGGCTTCTGGGAAGAGAGACTCGAAACGTTCAGTATTCCGTTCACGAAAATGGAACGATTCGGTGAAGAGTATTTGGAGTTCGATGATCCACATGGACTTCACCTGGAAATCGTGGAACGGGAAGAAGGAGAAGCAAATACCTGGACGCATGGAGGGGTGACACCTGAAGTTGCCATCAAAGGTTTCGGCGGTGCGACTCTCTTATCGTCTCAACCGAATCAAACGGCTGATCTATTGGAAAACGTCATGGGGCTCGAACTCGTCGGGGAAGAAGGAGATTTCAAACGCTTCCGTTCACCTGCTGATATCGGTAACATCATCGACCTGAAATTAACCCCGATCGGACGCGGTCAGGCAGGCGTCGGCACCGTTCATCACATTGCCTGGCGTGCAGTCGATGACAGAGATCAACTGGAATGGCAAAAGGTCGTGGCTGACAATGGATACCGCGTCACACCGGTACAGGACCGCCAATATTTTAACGCAATATATTTCCGGGAGCACGGTGAAATCCTGTTTGAAATCGCAACGGATCCTCCCGGGTTTGCACATGATGAATCCCAGGAAACGATGGGGAATAGCTTGATGCTTCCGGAGAGATACGAGGCTCATCGGGAGCAAATTGCACGGACATTGATTCCGATTGAGGTTCGGGAACTGGATTGAGAGAAGGACGGTTCGCATGCTGAGGGCAAGTGGACCGTCCTTTTGGTTATTATAATGAAGAAATACCACAACCTGGCATGATTACGGGAGTGGAAAATAATTTATTTGGGATAAAACATCGGCACGCCGGGGGCAGACCGCCGTATTCGGTGCAATCATAAAAAACAATGCCCCTGCCAAAATCAGCAAGAGCACTGTTCCCATTAGAAACCAACTGGCTTATTTATATCTTATGAATCGTTTATACTGTTACATCCTTTTCCTCGTGATCTTTACGGATCTGATTTAACTCCTCAGTCAGCCGCAGGAATTCTTCTTTGTTTCGATCACGTAAAGATTGGTCGATTTTCTGTTCGAGTTGCTCTTTCCGGAATGTTAGCAGGGCCTTGTCCAAAATCATTTCTGCAAAAAGAGAGTCTATGCCGGGTACCTCGGACTGTGGTGAATTTAGCAAATACTTCTTCATGAAAAATCAACTCCTTGACCTTTTTTCTATTATACTAACCATTGTCTCAATATTCAAACATTTTAAACAAAAAAGTTAAATTTCTTTAATAAATGAAAAAACACTGACATTCTTTTTTACATTTCTTTTACCATGATAGATAGAACGTGAAAAGGGGGATTTCAAATGAAAAGACCTGAAGTCATTTTGAACGTCTTTTCTTCTATTGATGGGAAAATCACAACGGCTCCGAACCGAAATGTGATGGAATGGACAGCAGCAGGGATAGACGGGGAGGCGAATGACATCACGCATCAGCTGTATGATGAATTGGATTGCGATGGGTTGGTATCAGGTAGTGAAAGTCTGATTGTGTGGGGAAACGATTGGGTGGAACTGGAGAAACCGATTTATGAGCCCCGGAAATCAAAGGCGTATATTGTGTTTGATGGGAAGGGACGCATTGACTGGTTCCAGACTGAAGGGTTATTGGTTATCACCCGGGAGGATGTTCCGGGGGACTATATCGAACAATTAGAACGTAAGGGAATTACCTACCTGCAAGCGGGCAGAGGTGATTACATCGATTTGCCTCTCGCGCTACATAAACTCTATGAATCAGGCTTCAGGCGATTGGGGCTTAGTGGAGGCGGAGGGATCAATGGGGCGTTTTTAAGACAGGGATTGATTGATGAAGTGAGCCTCGTCATTGCCCCTTTAGCCATAGGTGGAACGGCTACACCATCCCTTTTCGAATCACCGGATTTAACCGATTTGGGAAGCGTCACCCGTTTGGAATTGAAAACGATGAAGCCTGTCGGTGAGGGTTCGGTGTGGCTTCATTACCAGGTAAAAAAGTAGCGGAAATAGTAAGAGCCTGCCCTTCTCGGTGAAACGAGGTGAGGGGCAGGCTCCATTTTATTTAAAGAACATCATCAATAATCTCCTCAAACGTATCACTCACACGGCTTCTGTTAACCAGGATCTCCTGATTGTCGAGGGTCACGCTTCCTCTGTGTTCATCCAGGTTGAACTTTTCTTTCAAGGCAGCCATCGTTCCTTTGCTGCGCTTGTCGATTTCGAAGTAGATGGTGGTTTCATGATCGCCCTGAAGGATGTAGACTTCAAGTTCATCAAGCGTTCGGCTGTATTTCCCGAAGGATGGGGTGAATTCATATTGCTGTACGAAAGGACGGTTCGTTTTCACCCATGCCGGGGTGTTCTGACTCTCCATCTGCTTGAATTTAAATCCGATGACCTTGATGGCATCAATAATATTTTCATGTACGGTTGTCGGGTCAACCGATACGTAATCCTTGTCCTTTGGGTCAACAGCATTCTTGATATCGACGCCCGTATCGATCCAGACCGGTGGCACGTTCTTCTGCGTTTCAGGATGTAACATCGTGATCGGCGTATCCAGAGGTACCTTGAATGAGAACGGAATGTGCTTCTTTTCTCCCTTTGAAATAGTAAAGGGATCATTGAGCTGATGGATTTCCACGACGGCAGGTGACAGTCGATCGCCGCCTTCATGGCCGTACAGCGTCATCAGCTTCAGGTGGATCGACTCGATTCGTTGATCCGTGCTCCCGCCTTTTACCTCAACGACTCCCGCGAGCATCTCACCCTGCTGAATATGGACATTCATCACCTTTGTATCAACCGTCGCGGAACCAATGCCGAAACTGGCAATCACTTTATTGAACATGGACATGTGGATTCATCCCCCTTCTTGTTATTCCCATAGTAGCATAGATTACCAGGGTGAGAGGTTAGGGTGATTTCTTTTTAAATGAAATAAAAAAAGTGTTCATGATTGATGAACACTTCTACCTCTATGATTGTCACGCCGCCAGAATGACGTAACGCCAATCGTATAAGGTGAATGTGATACCTCACATTCTTCTTTTAGCCTAAAGTATGAAACGGGTTTCATAGCAAGGGGGAATTTGAAATTAAAATATAATATTCCACAAATAAGCAGCGCCTGTTGAGTCCCAAATGAGCCTAAAGAAAATTCGACACGGAGGATCAATTAATTGAAAAACGGATTAATAAATCAAATTTCGGATCATTAAATCCTAAACCGGATTGATAATCCGAAATCAGGATTGAAAGTGGTTCAAACTGGATTGATTATTGTCGCGAAGGTACACTCCATCGAAGTAATCATCCCAAAATCGTCCTGCAGCCTCTCCAAAACTCCTAATCTCTTTAAAATTAGATAAAACCCGTCCCGAAAATTTCTTAATTAGGGGTTGAGAAGGAAAAATAGGTCGAGATAAAGAATGTCTAATGAGCGGAATAGATTGAAAACGTAGAGCCTAAAAGGCAAGAAAGAGAGAAACCTAAGGGAAGTGTATGACATGAATACGAAGCTGATCATTATTGAAGGTATACCTGGATCAGGAAAGACTACAACAGCTACCTATATCAAACATCATTTGGAGGAGTCAGGATCACATGTAAAGCTTTATCAGGAGGGAAATCCAGGGCATCCTGCAGATTACGAATTTACTTCCTGTTTAAATCATACTCAATTCAGGGAGCTCTTAACTAAATATCCAAAAGAGCAAGATCTAATCATGAAGTATACAAAAGAAAAAGAGGACTGG
The DNA here is from genome assembly GCF_947488365.1 of uncultured Rossellomorea sp. Classification (NCBI taxonomy): domain Bacteria; kingdom Bacillati; phylum Bacillota; class Bacilli; order Caryophanales; family Bacillaceae; genus Rossellomorea; species uncultured Rossellomorea sp. The sequence continues at coordinate 17,463 of NZ_CANKZT010000008.1, forward strand.
TATTTTATTCAATATCACGAATTAGGGAAAGAGGATGGCGGTAACTCTCTTATCGCGGATGATTTAGCCTCTTATGATGTGTATGAATTGAATTTGGAAACGTATGAAAAAGTGTCATACAACTATTGGGAGGAATTTATTAACGATACGAACTTTGGCAACACCGTATATATTTTTGAATGCTGTTTTCTACAAAATCCATTTACAAAATTTATTGCAAAACATAACGCCGGCGTACCCAGACTGGAACATCATTTATCCAAGATCGGCTCTTTGATTAACCCTCTGAATCCTTTGCTGGTCTATCTGTATCAAGATGACATCCGTAAATCTTTTAAACAGGTTTTTGAAGAACGTGATCCAGGCTGGAGGGACTTCTTCACCGACTATCACATGAAGAATGGCTACGGAAAAGATAAACTTCTCACAGGGTTCAATGGACTGGTTGAGTACTTGGAAATGCGAAGGGATGAAGAATTAAGATTGATTGATTCCATGGATATGAGAAAACTACTCATAAAGAATGATGAGAAGGATTGGGAAGAATATAATGGATTGATTAATAGGGAGCTTTCTCATTTAGAATAGAGGGAGACATGGTACGGTCCTCTTGTTTCTTGAGGATTTTCCCCTTTAACTTATGTTACTATCTTCTATAGGAACAATAGGATATAATGGTGCCACTAAGCATCATACATACGGATAGGTAACATAGGAGGCTATTATGCCGAGAACGAAGTACGTAGAAATATATGAAGATTTAAAGCAAAAAATTGAAAAGAATGTCTATGAGTATCAGCAATTGCTTCCTTCAGAGAATACGCTGGTGAAAGAGTATGATTGCTCACGGAATACAGTGCGCAGAGCGATTGGGAATCTCGTCAATGAAGGGTATGTGCAGACGAAGCATGGCCAGGGGGCCCGTGTGATTTATCAGGATTTCAAGCAGAATGAATATATGTTTGGGGAGACGGAGACGTTCAAAGAGTTTGCCCTCCGAAATCATAAGAAGCATCAGACGAAAGTGGTTGTGTTTGAGGAATTGACCGTGGATGAATCGATTCATGAGCACACGCTGCTTCCGGTCGGTGTTGACGTGTATCATCTCAAGCGTGTCCGTTATTTAGAGGGGAATCCGGTGATCATGGACTACAATTATTTCCGGAAAGATGTCGTAAAAGGTCTCACAATCGATATCGCGGAAGATTCGATTTATGAATTTCTGGAAAGAGAGTTGAACCAGAGAGCGGTCACGGCAAAGAGGAAAATGGTTGTGGAACGAACAACGGAAGCGGATGAGGAGTACTTGAAGCTGGATGGATTTAATAGTGTCGTGGTTGTGACGAGCCACATCTTTAATGCAGATGGTGTGATGTTCGAGCATACTCAATCCAGACATACACCAGGGAATTTTGTCTTTTTTGATCAGACACAGCGGAAATAAAAAAGTGTACGAGATATTTTCATCTCGTACACTTTTTTTCTCTATTTTGCTAGTTTTGCAGCTAAGTGGATAAACACACTGGATGTCCATGTATGGGCCAGGTCTCTTAATCCTTCTCCAGTTTCTGCATGGAAGTTTTCCGCAAATCCCCCGTGCTTGCAAAGGTCCAGGAATTTCCGTGCTACTTCCGTTGCCAGTTCAAATTCTCCGCACTCTTCAAATGCTTCTACAAACAGGAGGGTGGTAGGTGCCCAAATCGGTCCCCTCCAATACGCATCCTCTTCATATAGAGGGCTGTCGATTGCTTCGGAAGCGATTCCCCATTTGGTTAAATACCGGTCACTGCTCAAGACTTCAATCATTTTTTTTCGAGGAGCCTCAGGAAGTTTGTCGGCCAGAATAATCGATACCAATGGCAGACTCCCTTGACTCTCGATCATTTTTCCGTCTCTGGTAAAACGGGCGACGGGCAGGTCATCTACCAGAAAGTACTCACAGAACTTCTTCGTATATCGTTCCGCTTCCCTTTCCCAATACCTCTTATCCTCTTCGTGCTCCAATTTACCCGAAACAACGGCCAGCATATCCATCGATTTAATCAGGAACGCCGTCAAATCAGGTGAATCGATGATATTGGCGTCTCTGAAAACGGTGCTGTTATCCTGTCCGGAGTCATTTCCGTGATGGTACTCGCAAATGCCATCCCCATTAAAATCCTTGTATTGAAGATAGAATTCTACATGTCTCTTAGTTTGAGAGTAGATGGTCTCCAATTGCCCGGTGGACAGCGACATTTTCTCCATCATTTTCAACACGAATAAACCTTGTACCGGCGGTTTGGAGAAATTCCAGCGGATGGTCGAATCGCTGACGGACCCCGGGATTTGACCTTTATCGTCCTGGTGATCGAATAGCAGCTGGATCTGATCCCAAGCGAGCTCATTGTCGACACCGGCAAGAGCCAATCCGTTGAAGGCATTGTCCCAGCTCCATACACCAGGGAAGTTGGCATTCGACATATACATGGCTTTTCTTTTTAAAAGACCTTGCTCATTCACGATACATGTCCAGTTCAGATAAGCCGCTTCTCTGAGTGTCTGTTCATATCCTTCAGGGACATCCGGCTGTTTTGATAAGAAAGCAGAAAAGTGATTCGTGCTTTTTTCTAAAGCTGCTTCAAACGTGTATTCTCTTTTTTCCGGAACAGCCCCGTGGGTCGGGACGTCTTCGATGACACAAAGGAAGTCTTTGTCACCTTCATTTTGGGTAATGTGTATACTGGACAGGTTATCCGCCTTATTCGTACTGCCTGTCGTGTCCATGAATACATTTTGCTGCAGGCTGACTGAGCCGTTCGGTGCAAAGATCATGTACTTGGTCAGATTCTTGTAGCTGTTGATGAGGCAGAATTCTTCACCGGTATTCCCTAATAGATAGTTATATTCAAAGTTGAAAACAGGCTGGGTATCGAGTGTGAGCCCAACGTTCTCTCCAGTGCCTTTTGCAAAGATTCTCTCTGAATCTTCAAAGCAAAGCTGTAATTCTCCGCCGTCGAATGAAAGGGAGATTTTAAATTCATCGGCTTTATATGTGTACTCAACCGGGATCCCGTTCACTGTAGGTATGATCTTGAGTGCATTCTGGTGCTGCTTGGATTTACCTCGTACTGAATTAACATAAATACCTTTTTTCTCAGGGACTTCGCTCTCCTGGTATGTGAGTGCCATATAGGAACCAAAGTGGCTCATCGGCGTGACTTTTATATCCAACTTTCAACACTCCTTTTCACAATTTTTCTTGACAACTTTTGATAACAATTTATACTGTACTATAACGAACTTGTTTAAACAAGTTAGAAAATTTATGTAAGCGATTAAATGAGGAGGTCATGAGATGGGCTTTAAAGAGAATGTTGCTGACATTATAAAGAATATAGGGGGTTCAGAAAACGTCAGTAATGCGTCGCATTGTGTGACGAGGCTGCGTTTGGTGTTAGTAGATGAGAGTTTGGTAGATAAAGAGGCTTTAGAGGAAAATGAACTCGTGAAAGGAACGTTCTCAGCGAGTGGTCAGTTTCAGGTGATCATCGGTCCTGGGACGGTTGATAAAGTCTACAAAGAATTTGTACAACAAACCGGTGCTGATGAAGTAAGTAAGGATGAAATGAAGAAGATCACAGCAGAGAAAGGAAATGTCCTTCAAAAGGGTGTCCGGGTCTTAGCGGATATCTTTATTCCGATTCTGCCGGCCATCGTGGCTGCCGGGTTACTGTTAGGATTAAATAACCTGCTTGCAAATCCGGGAATCTTTTATGATGAAAAATCACTCCTCGATGTTCATACTGGCTGGACTGGCTTTGCAGAGTTCATTAATGTGATTGCTAATACAGCGTTTACCTTCCTGCCTGTACTCATTGCCTGGTCCGCTGCGAAGAAGTTCGGCGGGAGTCCATTATTGGGAATCGTACTGGGGCTGTTATTGGTCCATCCTTCACTGATGTCTGCTTATGCATACGCAGAAAACCCCGGGGATGTTGAATATTGGAGCTTATTCGGATGGGACATTGCAAGGATCGGTTATCAGGGACAGGTTCTACCCGTCATTTTTGCCACTTTGATCTTAACTTGGTCTGAAAAGCAGTTGAAGCGATTCATACCGGATAATTTACAAATGCTATTTGTGGCACCGCTTGCATTGGTGTTCGCGGGACTTTTAACATTTGGTGTCATCGGACCGATTACGATGACAGGTTCAAACTGGATTACGGATGGGATTCTTTATCTGTTTGAAGTATCACCTGCATTTGCCGGTGGAGTATATGGATTTATCTCAGGGCCACTGGTTATTACAGGGATGCATCATATTTTCTTAGGAGTAAACCTGCAAATGGCCGGTACGCTTGGCTATGTTACGTTATGGCCGATCGGGGAAACGGTTACACTTGCTCAAGGGGCTGCCGCATTGACGATGTTCTTTATCCTGAAGCAAAATAAGAAATTAAAAGGTGTGTCCTTAACAGCGACACTATCTGCATGGCTAGGGGTTACCGAACCAGCCATTTACGGGATCAACCTTCGATTCCGATACCCCTTCATCGCTGTAATGGTCGGAAGTGCAATCGGAAGTGCGTATCTGGCGGCACAAGGAGTGAAAGCAACATCTGTAGGAGTAGGCGGAGTACTATCTTTCCTATCGGTTTATCCAGAACACTGGAGCTTCTACTTCATTGGGATGGCCATAACGTTTGTCATTACCGTTGGATTAACGTTCGGATTTTTTAAGAGCAACTTATTTAAAACCGGTAATACAGCTAATGGAAAGTCGGAAGGAAAAGCTGATGCTACGGTAAAAGGTGAGAAGGCGTTGAAGACGGAGAATGCTTCTGTCTAGTTCCTGGACAGCGTCTTTGTTCCACCGACCAATATAAGAACTTTGTTGAAAATGTACTATTATTGTTGAAGAACCAGTCAGTGATGGCTGGTTTTTTTTATGGTGTAATTCTCTTCATACTGAAAAACTGCCACCGCCCACCAAGCATCCCCTAATTTATTTTCCATCTTTTTTGACCTCCTATACTATGGTAAATTAAGAAGAATAGTAGTTTGAGTTTTCAAAAAAATACACTGATAGAAACGGAAGCAGAATATAATCATTCTGCCTCGATTAATGGAGGCGCTATGTTTTTCTCACTTCGCAACCGATTATTTATGATCTTTACGTTGCTTCTGACGTTTCCTTTTCTGGTTCTATCCATCTTGATCCCCAACTGGTTTACGTCCATCATGGAGGACCGGACGAAGGATTCGACGATCGAGATGATGGAGCAATATTCATTATATATTGATTCGATCACCTCCCAGGCAGAAGATTTAGGGAAGCAGGTATTGGTGAACCCGACGACTCAGGAATGGATTAAGTCCGAGGAAAAGGATGGAGAGGCTACGAGTGCCGAACGGCTTTTGATGAAGAACCAGTTGAAGGCCGAGTTATCCTCGATGATGATTAATAATTCCAAGGCGATGTCCGTGTCTGTTTATCTGAACGACGGGACGGGCACTGCGGGAAATCTTCCTCCTCTTGAGAAGACGATTTGGTTCAACGATTTTTATGAAGAAGACCAGCGCTGGCTGCGTTCCCATAATGATTTGATGGCTGACCAAGTAAACAGTTATCTTCTTCCTCTATTTGATATCAACACCCTCGATTTATCCGGTGTGATTAAAGTCAACTTTCCATCCTCCCTTCTTGAGAAAGCGTTAAGTAAGATCAAGCTGGGGGAAAACGGGAGGGTTTACCTGCTGGATGGCCGCGGCAGAAATGTGCTGACGGGCAGCATCGATACACCAAAGAGCGTGGTAAAAGAAAGTTTGCAGTCCATGAAAACGGGGATCGGAAGCTCTGGCTTGATTGAAATCCCTTATGAGAAGGAAGAGTATATGATCTTCTATCAAAAGGTAAAGGTAGGGGACTGGGTGCTCGTCAGTGAAATTACCAAGTCTGAATTGTTCGCGAAGATCGATGAGCTTCAGAGGAACCTTCTTTTGACGAGTGGCTGGATTTTCTTATTGACGATTATGGCGTCTTATCTTCTTTCTTCTACGATTGTCAAGCCGTTAGGGAAATTGACGGGTGCCATGAAGCTGGTGGAAACAGGGGACTTTAAAAGAGCGAAGGATTTCATCCCTTCGATCAAGACGGCAAATGACGAGATTGGGTATGTGGTGGATGTGTTCGGACAGACAACGAACCGGTTGAACACTCTGATTGAAACTGAATATGAAGCGAACATCCGCAGGCGGGATGCGGAGTACAAGGCACTGCTCCTGCAAATCAATCCCCATTTCCTCAATAATACCCTGGAAATCATCGGAGGGCTGGCAGCGCAAGGGAAAAACAAAGAGGTGATTGACGTCACGATCCATTTAGGGAGAATCATGAGATATTCCCTCAATACGGAAACAGACATGGTGACACTTGGGGAGGAAATGACCTATATACGGAGGTTTACAGAAATTCTCAAGCTGCGTTATGAAGAGGCTCTGACGGTTTCCATCCAGGAGGATCCTGATGCTGCCTCACTACCAATCATTAAGTTTGTCATACAGCCACTCGTGGAGAATGCGGTGAAATATAGTTTCATAGAGAAGACGGCAGCCTCTATCCACATATCCACGAAGAAAGTGGATGACTGGGTGGAGATTGTGATTGAAGACAACGGAATCGGAATCCCTGAGGCAATCGTGGAAGAATTGAAGCATATTCTTGAACGCCATGAATCGAGGAATGTATTGGAGAGCAAAGGACGGAGCATCGGGCTGAGAAATGTCCTTGGCCGCTTGAAGTTGTATTACGGAGAAAATTTTACCTATCACATTGCATCTGAAGAGAAGCAAGGCACTACCATTGCCTTGTACATAAAGAGTGGAAGGGGGGATATTCATGCTGAAGGTGATCCTGGTCGATGATGAAATCCAGATTCGGAAAGGACTCAAGTGGAAGGTCAATTGGGAAGAGGAAGGATACGATATTGTCGGTGAGGCTTCGAATGGAAAGGAAGCGCTGCAGGTCGTAGAAGAAGAAAAGCCAGATCTCGTCCTGACCGATGTCAGAATGCCCGTCATGGATGGGATTCAACTGGTGAAGACGTTATCGGCCGAGTATCCGGATATCAAGGTCATTGTGTTGTCTGGCTATGCTGATTTCGAGTATGTCCGATCGTCGTTGGTCGAAGGCGTTAAAGATTATCTCCTAAAGCCTGTCGATCCAGAGGAATTATCCACTGCCCTCAGAAAGAGCAAGCATGAAATCGAAGCCGAGAAGAAAAGAAGGATCGAAACGGACAGAATGACCCAATTGATTCACCATCATGCAGAGGAAATGAGGGAGCAGTACCTGCTTCATCTGGTGAAGGATGAATGGGCGGAATTGAACATCACCGGGGAAAGACTGCGGCAGTTGAAGCTGGATGAACTCGCAGGAGAGGATGCGGTCGTGCAGTTTATCACCGTCGAAATTCGAAGCTTAGAAGGTGAGCAGGTAAGGGAGCTGTTTCTCCCTTTCAGAATGCTGTGCAGGGAATTATCCTATGAGCATGAGGGGGTTTTGTCCTTTTATGATACGAGCTATCCGAATATGATCCATTTCCTCTGTCATCATCATTCAGGTGAGAATCAAGCTCGGCTTTTTGTTAGTGAGCTTCAACGCAGTGTCAGCACGTATCTGAAACTTGAAACGGTCATCGGGTTAGGCAAAGAGGTGAGAGGCTTATCTCAGTTGAAGAACGGGTATATTTCATCGCTTCTTTCCTGGAGTCAAAGTTCAGCAGGCGCCAAGTCTCAGCTCATCGATGGGACAACGAATAAGCAGACCATCGAGTTTACGGAGGAAGCGGAATGGAAGCTTTCAAACAGTATGGAGCAGGGTGATTTCGGCACTTTCAAGAAACTCCTCCTCGCGAGTCTTGCAGAATGTGACCAGCAATCGATGATGTCGTATTCCTTTGTTGCGAACCGGGTGCTGTTCATGCTTGGATCCATGGCAAGGAAATACGATCTGTATTCCGATGACATGAAGAAAATGATATGGAACTGTCAATTGAGTATATGGGAACTGACCTCCAGGGACCGGGTGAAAGAAAATCTACTGGAGGCAGCAAGGTCGATTACGGAAAAAGTGAGTGAAACCCGCCGTTCCTCAAATGGCACCGCCATCGTGGAGAATGTGAGACAGTATATGGATCGGCACTACGCCAATGAAATTTCCTTAACCTCCCTTGCGGATCAATTCCATATCAATTCAGCCTATTTATCGGAGATGTTTAAAGAACAGGTGGGACAGAATTTCAGTGATTATCTCGTAAATCTTCGAATGGACAAAGCCCGGTCCCTATTAATGGATGAACAGTTAAAGATCATTGAGATTGCTCATCTTGTGGGTTACTCCAATTCAGGCTATTTCAGCACCGTTTTCAAGAAGAGATTCGGGCAGAAGCCCTTGGACTATCGAAAATCCATGATAGCGGATAGGGCGGGGGAGGCGCGATGAAATACAAATTAACTGCCATCTATCTTACAGCTTCGATTCTCATTGTTACGGCCGGGGTATACATCGTCTTCTATTTCACCTCCTTCCAAGATGGTGGAGGAGAACAAGTAGGAGAAAAAGTGGATGACGAGTCTAAGATCCACCTGACATTCTGGAGAAACAGGGGGACGGACCTCGAAAATCAGGCATATGACGAGCTGGTGAATGAGTTCAATAAGGAGCATCCGGAAATTGAAGTAGAGATGGTCCCCATAGCATATGGTGATTATGAGTTGAAGCTTAGAACCGAAATCGCAGCGGGTGACCCTCCTGATATCATGACGATCGATACGCCGACCCTCGCCCTTTATGCCAGTGCAGGTTCTCTTCTATCTTTGGACAGCTATATGAGAAATGGTGGACACATAGAGGATCTGGCCTCTCCGACTTTAAAGGGAATCACGTATGAGGATGAAATCTACTTATCACCGATTGTAGAATCAAGTGTGGCACTTTTTTATAATATTCATTTATTCGAAAAAGCCGGGGTGCCGCTCCCATCCAAAAACCCGAATGATCCGATGACGTGGGAAGAGGTACTTGAAGCAGCAAAGAAAATATCTGCGTTATCCCCGGATGTCACGGGAATCGATCCGGCCCAGGGATTTCCTGATGGAGAGTCCCCGTCCTACTTCAAGATGCCGCTCCTCTGGCAATTCGGTGGTGACGTACTGGGTCCGGATAATCAGACGGCGAGGGGGTATTTGAACTCTCCGGAATCACTTGAAGCACTTCAGTTTTATCAGGATCTGTATCAAGTCCATAAAGTCGCCAAAGTGGAGATGCCTCCTGAGGCACTGGAAACCGAGAAGCTTGGGATGACGGTGCTCGGTTCATGGATGGTGGAGAGCCTCTCGATGATGAATCCTGACTTCCGATTGGGGGAGGACTTCGGCATTACAGCCCTTCCTAAGGGAACGTATCAGGCAGTTCCGAATGGAGGTTGGTCCCTCGGCATATCGTCTGAAACCGACTATCCTGATGAAGCGTGGGAGTTTATCCGTTACGTCACCAGCTTTGAAGGAGCAAAGAAGTATGTGGAAATCACCGGGGATGTTCCGGCCCGTTATTCTGTTGCAGAAGCCTTTCCCGAGTTCAATGAATATCCTAAGAATATTTTCGTACAGCAAGCACAGAAGTATTCAAAGAACAGACCGGTTACCCCCGCCTATCCTGTCGTCAGCGATGCAGTCAAAACCTTATTCGAAGACGTGGGGATCGGAGGGAAGGATGTAAGAACGTCTGCAGAAGAAGCCGTTCGAAAGATTAATGAAGAATTGAATGATATGGAATAGAAACCTCTGGCAGATGCCAGGGGTTTTTTATATGAAAAACTTCCAAAAAAATTAAACCTTTTTACCCGAAAATAGTAAACGTTTTCATTCTGGGATTCTAGTAAAGTGAAAGCAACAGACAGATTGGTAGTAACAAAAAATGCAGGAGGTGACATCATTCAATGCTTTTAATGAAACCGCTGTCAGACGTTTGATTGATTTTTTTCAAAGGGGGTCAAAGGATTGCAACCACTTGCCAAGGCTGAAACCCGGCCTGTTTCAAAACCAAGGACCAATAGTAAATTGAAAACCAAGCTCCATTATATGAAGAAAAACTATATTCTCTACTTATTTCTTGCGCCAGCTATCATTCTTACGATCATTTTCAAGTACGTTCCCATGTACGGGGCATCGATTGCTTTTAAGGATTTCAGCCCGATCAGGGGTATCGCGGGCAGTGAATGGGTGGGATGGAAGCATTTTTCGACCTTTTTATCGTCTCCTAATTTCATGGATATCCTGGTCAATACGCTGAAACTCAGCTCCTTTGAACTTCTGATAGGGTTTCCGATCCCCGTGATCCTGGCACTCATGCTGAATCAACTCAGAAAAGCAGGAGTGAAGAAGAACATTCAGTTGATCCTGTATGCCCCTCACTTTATTTCCGTCGTCGTCATTTCGGGGATGATCTTCCTCTTCCTATCGCCGACGGGACCGATAAATGCCATGCTGTCCGTCTTTACGGATAAACCGATTTCGTTTATGTCGGACCCTGATTCATTCAGGAGCATCTATATCTGGTCAGGTGTATGGCAGGGTGCAGGGTGGGCTTCGATCATCTATGTGGCGGCACTCGCCAATGTGGATCCGCAGCTTCATGATGCAGCCACTGTAGACGGGGCTTCCCTGCTGCAACGCATTTGGCATATTGATCTTCCGACGTTGAAGCCTGTCATGGCTGTCCTGTTCATCCTGGCTGCTGGTGGGATCATGGCAATTGGGTTCGAGAAAGCTTACCTCTTGCAGACGTCTATGAATCTGCCAAGCTCGGAAATCATTTCGACCTATGTATACAAGCGGGGGCTGCAGGCGGGAGACTATTCATTTGCTACCGCAGTAGGATTATTCAATGCCGTCATCAATGTCATCTTACTAGTGTTTGTTAATCGGGTTGTAAAGAAATTAAACGAAGGCGAAGGTCTCTTATAGAAAGGGGGAAACGAGATGAACCAATACACCAGGTCCGATAAATTCATTCTTTTCATTAATAAAATCCTGCTTGGGGGAATCGTGATCGTCGTTCTGTTTCCTTTAATGTACGTGCTACTGGCGTCGGTCCTTGAACCGAATGTGCTTGTGAAAAAAGGATTGTTCATCAGCGGTTCGGATTGGACATTTGAAGGATATAAACGGATTTTCGAAGACGGGACCATCGTCAAAGGATTCATCAATTCCATTCTGTATTCCTTTGGGTTCACCCTCATCACCGTGAGCGTCTGTATCTTTGCAGGCTATTCCCTCTCGGCTGATGGGCTCGTCGGCCGCAAGTTCATCATGGTGTTCTTTCTCATCACGATGTTCTTCAACGGAGGGCTGATCCCGACTTATATGGTGGTGAAGGACTTAGGGATGTTGAACACGATCTGGGCCATCATTGTCCCGAATGCCATCAACGTCTGGTTCATCATCCTGGCAAGAACGTATTTTAAATCAATTCCGAATGAACTGAAGGAAGCGGCAAGGATCGACGGGGCATCGGAGTTCAGAATCTTCCTGAACATCGTATTTCCATTGTCTAAACCGATCATCTTTGTCATCGCCCTCTATGCTTTCATTGGACAATGGAATTCCTATTTCGATGCGATGATCTACCTTGAAGACAGGGATCTGTACCCGCTTCAGCTCGTCCTGCGTTCCATCCTTATTCAGAATGAAGTACAGCCGGGAATGATCGCTGACCAGCAGGCGGCAGCGGAACTCCAAAGGATTTCTGAGATGATCAAGTATTCATCCATCGTATTGGCCAGTTTGCCGCTGATCATTATGTATCCATTCTTCCAGAAATACTTTGAAAAAGGTGTTATGGTGGGATCTTTAAAATAATCTATATTTTATCAATGGGGGTTTAATAATGGGGAAAAAGACGAAGACAATGTCGGTACTTCTAATGTCAGGCATGCTCCTGGCAGCCGGATGCAGCAACAACAGTGAAAGTGCTTCTTCAGAGAATTATGAACTGGAAAATGTGAAATTTCCTTTAGAGGAACAGGTGACATTGAAAATGATGACGTCCAGTTCACCGCTCGCTCCGGATGATCCGAATGAAAAGCTGATTTTCAAAAGGCTGGAGGAAGAAACCGGAGTGAAGGTCGACTGGACCAATTATACAGCAGGGGAAACCTTCAATGAAAAACGGAATTTAGCGGTAGCAAGCGGTGAGCTTCCCGACGCGATCATGAATGCGGGGTACAGTGATTATGAGCTGTTGAAGCTTGCGAAGGATGGTGCGATTGTACCGGTTGAGGACTTAATTGATGAGCATATGCCTAACCTGAAAAAGGTACTGGACGATGCGCCCGAATATCGATCGATGATGACGGCGCCGGACGGACATATCTATTCCTTCCCTTGGATTGAAGAGCTTGGTTCAGGGAAAGAAAGCATCCACTCCGTCGATGACTTCCCTTGGATCAACGTCGAGTGGCTGAATAAACTGGGCCTTGAGATGCCGAAAACAACCGATGAGTTAAAAGAAGTCCTGAAAGCATTCAAGACGCAGGATCCAAACGGGAATGGAGAGGCAGATGAAATCCCTCTGTCATTCATCATCAATCATGGCGGTGAAGATGTGTCCTTCTTATTCGGATCGTTTGGATTAGGGGAAAACTGGGATCACACCGTCGTCACGAATGACGGAGAAGTAAAGCTGACGGCAGCGGATGAAGGGTATAAGGATGCCATCAATTATTTGAATGAGTTATATAAAGAAGACTTAATCGACGTAGAAGCCTTTGAACAGGACTGGAACACGTACCTGTCGAAAGGAAAAGAAGGTCGCTACGGAATGTACTTCACATGGGATAAGGCCAACATCACGGGGATGAATGATCAGTATGACCTCATGCCCGCCCTTGAAGGACCGGATGGAACGAAGAATGTGACAAGAACCAACGGCATGGGATTCGACCGTAACAGAATGGTGATTACAAGTGCGAACCAGAATCTTGAATTGACGGCGAAATGGATTGATCAGTTCTATAATCCGCTTCAATCGGTTCAAAATAACTGGGGAACCTACGGAGATGACAAACAGCAAAACATCTTTGAACTGGATTCTGCAACCAATTCATTGAAACATCTCCCATTGGAAGGTACTGCACCTGTCGAGTTAAGGGAAAAGACGTCTGTAGGAGGACCACTGGCGATTTTGGACGAATACTATGGAGTCGTCACGACGAAACCGGATGATGCGGCCTGGAGGCTGGGGCTGATGAAGGAAGTCATGGTACCGGATATGAAGGCAGAAAATATCTATCCTCGAGTATTCTTCTCCCTTGATGAATTAGATAAGCTTTCAAAGATCGAGACCGATTTACTTTCGTATGTGAAGCGGAAAAAGGCCGAATGGATCACGAATGGGAAGGCCGATGAAGAATGGGCAGATTACCTGAAAGAGCTGGACCGTCTCGGATTACAAGAGTGGCTGAAAATCAAGCAGGATGGATATGACCGAAATTAATCTTAATCGTATTCCTGGCTGCACCTTGCATGAGCAAACGTGCAGCTTTTAGATGTAAAGGAGGATCCTTATGACAAATGAGTATAAAGAAAAAACAAACCTATATTCCGAGACACACCGTCCGCAATTTCACTTCTCACCAAAGGAAAAGTGGCTGAATGATCCCAATGGTATGGTCTTTTTCGGAGGTGAATATCATCTATTCTTTCAATATCATCCACATGGCACCACGTGGGGACCGATGCACTGGGGACATGCAGTCAGTAAAGATTTAATTCATTGGGAAGAACTGCCGATTGCTCTTTATCCTGACGAACACGGTGCCATTTTCTCCGGAAGTGCCGTGGTGGACTGGAAGAATACGTCGGGTTTCTTCGAAGGGGAGAATGGAGGACTTGTCGTCATTTATACAAGTGCTGATACCTATACGGATTCTGAGCGCCCGAGGCAGAGGCAAAGTCTTGCCTATAGCCGTGACAATGGCAGGACGTGGGATAAATACGATGGGAATCCGGTCCTGTCTGATGAAAACATTACCGATTACAGGGATCCCAAAGTATTTTGGCATGAAAATTCTGACCGTTGGGTGATGGTACTCGCCACCGGTCAAACGATTACTCTATATACGTCCCACAACTTGATCGACTGGGAGTTCGCCAGTGAATTTGGTCAGGACGAAGGGGCACATTTCGGAGTATGGGAGTGCCCGGATCTGTTTCCACTCATGGTCGACGGAAATCCCGATCATGTAAAGTGGGTGATGCTGGTGAGTATCGGAGACAATCCCGACTATAAGGAAGGATCCAGGACTCAGTACTTTGTAGGTGATTTTGACGGCAGGACGTTTACCAATAATCATGACAGTGACATCATTCTCTGGCTTGATCATGGAAGAGACAACTATGCAGGAGTGAGCTGGTCCGATATTCCGGAAAAGGACGGCAGGCGAATCTACCTTGGATGGATGAACAATTGGAGATATGCAAACCAGGTTCCGACTGAAGTGTGGAGAGGAGCCATGACGATTCCAAGAGAGCTGACCCTGGTTTCGAGTGCAAATGGAGTCCGTCTTTTGCAAAAACCTGTCACAGAGCTTAAGCAAATAAGAAAAGAAACAAAGGTCAGCGAGCACATAAAGCTTTCGGATGAGGAATGCTATTCGATTGAAGTGGATCAAGAATTAATGGAAATGAATCTGGTTGTAAAGGTGGATAAGGTAAAGGAGTTCAGCCTTGATATCCATCATTCAGCAGAAGAGAGAACCAGTATTCGTTATGATAGGTTCACCAATCTTTTATCTGTCGATCGGACACAGTCAGGCATAGACGGCTTTTCTGATTCATTCTCCGGCATATCAGACAGTCATGTGGAATTAATGGACGATAAGCTTATTCTTCAGCTGTTCCTGGATGCGTCATCTTTAGAGGTATTCGCGCAGGAAGGCCGTGCCGCTTTCACCAATCTTATCTTTCCGAAGGGAACGAATACGACCCTTTCGTTGACGGTTAGCGGAGGAAAAGCGAATGTTGAACAACTATTCCTTACTGAACTTTCTTCTATCTGGAGTAAGGAAAAGGGGATAAAAAGGAGCTTAATAAATGAATGAACCCGCGATTCTGTGTATCGGAGAATTGCTCATCGATTTCTTCTGTACAGATATTGATACCGACCTGACTCAAGGAGAACACTTTTCTAAACAAGCAGGAGGAGCTCCAGCCAATGTGTGCGCGACCATTACCACACTTGGTGGCAGCGCCCGATTCCTAAGCAAAGTAGGAAATGATCCATTTGGCCATTTCCTGAAACGAACCATGATGGACCTTACCATGGATGATTCTTCGATTATCGTAGATGGAACTCACCCAACGACGATTGCTTTCGTCTCATTGAAAAATGATGGAGAAAGAGATTTCGTGTTTAATAGAGGGGCAGACGCCCATCTGAAAGAGGAAGAGCTAAATGAAAGCCGCTGGCGGGACTCATCCATCATTCACTTCGGCTCAGCCACCGCTTTACTGGATGATCCCTTTAAATCCGCTTACTTATCCTTTATCCAGAAAGTCAGAGAAGAGGGGAAATTCGTCTCCTTTGACCCGAACTTTCGAGCAGACTTATGGAAAGATAACGTGCGTGCCTTTATTAAGCTGGCAGAGGCATGCGTAAGAAATGCTGACTTCGTCAAAGTAAGTGAAGAGGAATGTAAACTCATTTCCGGATACTCCAATCTTTCAGACGGAGTCAACTGCCTCCATAGAGTGGGGGCTCATGCGGTAGCCGTCACCTTAGGGAAAGATGGGACCCTGATTTCAAATGGAAAACAATCAGCCGTCGTACCAAGCGTTCCCGTTCATTCCATCGACTCAACAGGGGCGGGGGATGCCTTTGTTGGGGCAACCCTACATCAATTCAATCAACACCAAAATCCCCGCGACCTTTTGGACGATATTGAACAACTAAAGAAAGTCATCAGCAATAGCAATGGCGTAGGGGCAGAAGTCTGTACAAAAATGGGAGCCATTAGCGCCATCATGGGACTGGGGGACAGGCACCGTGTCCCATCAGGATAAGCAAAGGGACGGACCTCTATCCAGAGGTCCGTCCCTACCTTATTTCTCTTCATTCAAATAGTCTTCATTCTTCCAGTCCGATACAAACATACATCCCGGAGCGTGGGTAATCATGTAGGGGATCTTTGCGTGGAGGGCTACTGCTTGAGGCGTCACACCGCAAGCCCAGAACATAGGGGTTTCCCCATCCTTGATCCCGACAAAGTCACCATAGTCTGGCTGTGTTATATCCCCAATGCCTATTTCACCAGGGTCGCCGATATGGACAGGAGCCCCATGCATCTTAGGAAATAACGAGGTGATGTCTGTTGCTTTCTGTACGAGGTGATCGGGAATCGGTCTCATTGAAACCACCGTCGGACCTTGGAATACACCCGCTTTTTCCGTCTGGATGTTTGTCGTATACATGGCGACGTTCTTATTCTCCTCGATATGACGCAAAGGAATCTCACCCTTGATCAGCTGACTTTCAAATGTAAAGCTGCAACCGATGAGAAAGGTGACGAAATCATCTCTCCAGACATCATCGACTTTCGTTTTCTTTTCAACCAACCGGCCATCCTCATACACATGATACATGGGTATATCCGTTCGAATATCTGAACCCTTCGCGTATCTGGATTCGAATTGACCTGCTTCCAGTACTTCGACGATGGGGCAGGCTTTAGAATTTCGGGTGGTGAACAGTAAAAAATCAAAAGCATATTCTTTAGGGAGAACGACGAGATTGGTTTGGACATAATCCTGGCAAAAACCGGATGTATGGGTTTGGTGCTTTCCGTTCCTGATGTTGGTTCTTAGCTCAGATGGCAGCATGGAATCAAACTTCCTTTCTCTTACTTAATGTGTTACGAATAGTAAGAATATTATAACATAGTGATGGGGCAGGCTTTGGCCACGAAAAATGCTAACGAGAATTAGGGCCGTGATGAACCCTTTTCTGTAGCTTACGATTGAACGGCTACTTGTTTTCTCTTCTCCTATTCATTAAGTACATAATAAAAAATCCAATAAATACTCCAAAACTATATAAAAGAATAAAGGACAGCTCCTGTTTTCCTATGAAATACAATCCCAGGAAGACGACAATTCCAACAAGGAAAGAAAAATACCAATGATTCATGATTGTCACCTCATTTTAAATTTTTTAAAATACTAATTTTTCCAAACTAGGTTATAGTACTATACCCGATCGATGGATTACTAACCTGGAATGTAGGCATGGGTAGAAGCACATCTCTTACTGCACCGCATATGATAACGTGGTAAAAACCTGAAAGGAATGAACAGTATGTACAATGTTCCGATGTCTTATCCAAATCATACCTATGCGAATCCAACGTTTCATAATAACGACTCCATGCTGAGAAACGGACAGGAGAATCACCAGCAGCTAGTGGATGTCCTCCTTAATGGAATCCAAGGAAAAGCTTCATCTGCGGAGTTTTATGGCCGGTTAGCGAGTGTTGCACCGAACCAGGATCACCAGCACAACCTCCTTCAAATGATGGAAGACGAACAGCGACACTGGTGGCAGTTGACCAATCTGTATACCTCCATTACTGGAAGTCAGCCTGTTTACCAGGTCGAGAGTATTCCATTTTGTTCCTACCGGGAGGGACTGCAGAGAGGATACCAAACAGCATTAGAGGACTATGAACAGTTTCGGATCGGCTGCCTGCAGGCGCAGCATTCACCTGCGTATGAAGTTCTCCTGAATACGTGTAAAGATGAATGGGAGCATGCGAAGCGATTGAGTCATCTCGGGGCAGATGCGGACCAGCGATTCACATTGAAGGATTATGGTCCTGCGCCGTTTGTGGTGAACATCGACGAGGCCACCGTCCAGAATGATACGTTCCGAACGGCCTTATGGACGGGAAAACATCTTCAGCTCACCTTGATGAGCATCAATCCGGGCGAAGATATTGGTCTCGAAATCCATCCTCATCTTGATCAGTTCCTGCGCCTTGAACAAGGGCAGGGGATCGTTCGAATGGGAGATCGGCAGGATAATTTATATTTTGAGAGTGAAGTAGAAGAGGACTTTGCCATCGTCATTCCTGCAGGTACGTGGCATAATCTGATCAATACGGGTGATACCCCGATTAAGCTGTATTCGATTTATGCGCCACCGCAGCATCCATTCGGGACGGTTCATGTGACGAAGGCGGATGCGGAGGCTGCTGAGGAAGCGGAGCAGGGGCGTTATTACTCAAGGTACTGATGGACATAAGGGACGGTTCTTCTTTCAAAAAGACCGATACTTTAGCTTGAAAAAACCTGAGCCCTTGATTTTGGGCTCAGGTTTCAAAACTTTACTTATTATTTTTTCTTTTCATTCGTGCTGTAGTAGAATTTTGCAGTAATGGATCCATCTTCTTTTTCTACGATATCTGTTACATGAATGCCTGAATCAGCTGGCGTTGAGCCATTGCCCTTCCAGAAATAATACGACCCCGTGTGAACATTTCCGGAAACTGGTGTCAGTTTATCCCCGGTTTTGAAGAAGTCACCGGAATCTCCACGATTCACGTTTTTCTCGAGATCATAGTTTCCATCCGATTGAAGAACAGATAGACCATAATGAGTGACAACTGTTCCGTCACTTGCTGTTTGAGTTTGATTATACTGGAATCGCTTATTCATCCAGTTCTCCACATTGTTTGGACGGAAGCCCGCTGTTTGATAAAGATTGATGATGTTCTCATCCACATGCCATGCTACCAAACCGTGTGAGTCTTCACCTTGACGGACTAGACCTTTGTTGAATCCGTCTTGCTGAACGTTTTCGAACAAGAAATACTCAGTACCGTTTGATCCCGGTACTTCCATTTTAACGATTCCATTATCGGCAGAAGCTTTGTTGATTGGTGGTAAGGTGATTTTCTGAATACCATCTTCAGGTGCTACATTTTTCGGTTCTGCCCATCCTAAGAAAATCTTGGAGAACGGATCAAAGTGTGTCGGTGAGTTTCCAGAGTAGGCTGGAGCATTTGGAAAACGCATCCACGAGCCGCCTGCCATCATGGAGTAGTTTCCAACACCTTCGGATGTATAAAGAGTGTCATAGAAATCCGGTAAGCCAAGGGCATGTCCGAATTCATGGGCGTATACCCCGGTTTGGGCAGGATAAGGTCCTT
The DNA here is from genome assembly GCF_947488365.1 of uncultured Rossellomorea sp. NCBI lineage: Bacteria > Bacillati > Bacillota > Bacilli > Caryophanales > Bacillaceae > Rossellomorea > uncultured Rossellomorea sp. The sequence continues at coordinate 36,713 of NZ_CANKZT010000008.1, forward strand.
GTTTCAATTCATCTTTATAACCGTCCGTGGCCATATCATATCCTGCAACATTTCCGCCGATTCCTGGCTGGATGTTATAGTTATTAACCACAACTCCATCGTACGTCATATCTTCTACAACCGTTTTATTTATCCATTCTCCTTGACTCATACCTGCATAGACATCTGCAGTTTTACCCGTTTCATAGTACTTCCCATAATAAAGGGCACTTAATAGAGACCATTTATGAGACCAGAACTGTGCCGGGTCACGGCTGAATTCAGCCCCTGTTCCTTCATGGACAACGAAGATATTTGGAACTTCTCCATTTTCGGCATACTTTGAGAAATCAATCTGATCGTCTGCAGCCTTTAGAAGATCCCGGATGAATTCACCTGTGTGGGCGTCGCCATTAGCATTTCCATTTACGTATTCATCGTTTTCAGCATATGTACCTTCCTGGTCCAAATAGTAGGAAGCACCTTTTGGCAGCTCAACCCATGCAAAATCAGTATTTTCTTTACGTACCAGGTTAACTTTCCCATAACTGGATTCTTTGTAAGCATTTTGCATGGTACGGTCTTTCGGTACGTCTTGGCTATCATATTGCTTAAATACATCGAGTTCATATGGATTATATTCATCTCCAAAAATTAAATCCTCATAGTATTTCGCTGGAACTTGACCCTTCATGTCACCGATTGGCTCATCACCATCTTTGTACTTGGCTAATAAAACAAGTACTGGCACATCACCAGTAGCCTCTTTATAAGCGACATGATGATCCCCAGCTTGTTGGAACTTTGCACCATGACCAGCGATTTTTTCAGCGGGATCCGCTTTTGATACATCAATCCCTAACTCTTTCGCCTTTGCGGCCAGTTCAGGAGACGCACCCACATAATGGGCAAGACTTAAATCATATTTGCTGGATTCCTTTGCAGGGCTATCACCTGCTTGGAAGCCTGCCACAGCAACACCCCCGGCTATAACAAGAGATAAACCAGCTTTAGATAGAACTTTTAACAAGAGCACCACTCCTTTATATTTGATACAAATTAAATATATCAGAATAGTCTGTCAACAAATAGTTGAATTATCCTACAAGTTTCTACAACTATTGCATGTAAAGTTGAGAACAATAAATATTCTACAAAGAAAGACACAAGTATTAACACATGCTTCCATTTCTGTCTGCTTTTATTGATGGTTTTTGTCTAATATTGTAAAAATATTTTGAGGGAAAAGGATGAAATAGGGGAGACGTGTAGGATTCCCGAAAATTAAGAGTCATTTTAAGAGGGACATGGGGACAGGTTCGTTGTCCCAGGCAGTAGGTTCTGTGAAACAGACAATTGGGACACGGAACCTGTCCCCATGTCCCGATATCAGACGGTGGCCGTTGAGGTGACAAAAAACCCATTGAACGCATGAGGAGTCCAATGCGTTTTTGTTTGGCTAGATATTTTCCCCATCGGGATAATCACAGTACTCAATGATCGTGCCTTCCGTATCAGCAGGGTTCAAGTAGATCAATCTTCTGCCATGCTTGTTGATCCGAAGGCTATCCTCCAATGTGCGGATCCCCTGATGCTTCAGTTCTTCGAGAGCGACATCGAGGTCATCCACACGATAGGCGATGTGATGGACGCCCTTGCCTTTTTGCTTGATGAACCGTGCGATGGGTGATGTATCATTATTTGTCGGCGCAAGTAATTCGGTTCTCGCACCGTCCACCTCCAGGATGGCAATTTCGCTTTCGACACCCTTGGCATCGCTTCGATAGCGGTCGATCAGCTTGGCCCCTAGAACATTCTCGTAAAAGTGGATGGTATCTTCTATGTTTCTCACAGCTACTCCAATATGGTCGATCGTCTTTTTCATGCTCATTCTCCTAAAGTCTGAATCAGTGTAGGTGCTATCTTACCATATCTTTTTGGTGGCGTGAAAGAATCGGTTCGACTCTGCTTTTTAGTAAGTTTCGATCCTGAAAAAATTTTCACCGTTCAATCCTGTCATTCGACTCGTTTCTCCGCTTCACCAAAAAGTAAGCCGTGATCCAGGAAGTGACCGGAATCGCGAGGGCGACACCGATCCCTGCTGAACCGATGAAGATCATTTCGGAACTGAATACTTTGGAATTCACGATTTCCCCGATTGAGTAGGATAAGTCCTTGAACCAGATCAGCAGCCCCATATAGCCTCCGAAGAAAGCAAAGAACAGCGTATTCGTGCTGGTTCCAAGGATATCCCTGCCAATGCTCAGCCCCGAGGAGAATAGATTTTTTCTGCTGATGGTGGGGTTGTGATAGGCGATTTCACGCATGGGCGAGGAAATCGAGATGGATAAATCAATGATGGCACCGATCGTACTCATGATAATCATGGATGCCCCGATTTTCACAAAGTCCACTCCGACAAATAAGGAAAACGCCCCGATTTCCTCGGTTTCCTCTTCACTGAATCCCTGGATCATCGCCTGATCGGTCAACATCAGGATGAAGAAGAGCAGTAAGCCGGTGGTGATGATCGTCGAAAGAAAGGCTGTCCCCGTCTTGATGTTGATCTCACTGATGAAAAACAGGGATATGCAGCTGATCAGGGTGCAGGCGATCAGCGTGAGGATGATTGGATTCATATTTGGATCATTCATCAAAATGATGGTGAAAAGAAGCACGCCGAAGTTCAGGAATAGAGCTACAAAGGAGCGTGCACCTTTTTTTCCACCAATCGTGATCATTAAGATGAAAAGGATGGCTGCGAGATACAGTTGTACAGTCATGATCTAGCCTTCTTTCTGTTAACAAAAAAGATGGATGTATAGATGGCGATCGGGATTGCTAGTACAATGCCGATTCCCCCGGTCAGTGCCCTCGCCATTTCCAGTGAAAGATTCATGGAAAGGGTGAAACCGAGTGGAGAAGCATTTTTGAAAAAAAGAATGAGCATGGGAATCGCCCCGCTGATATAGACGAAGAACAAAATATTCGTCATCGTTCCCATGATGTCCTGGCCGATATCGAATCCCGACTTCCTCAACGCTTTGATGGAGATGTCTGGATTCTTCTCGTACAGTCCGAAGATGGACGACGATAGGGTGATGGCGACATCCATCACCGCTCCCAAGCACCCCACGAGTATCCCTGCCATGAACACCATTTCATATGGACGGGTAAGGAATTGCATCTCCTCGTAACGGAGACCGTTTCCGGAGGTGAATCCGACCACAACATAAGCAATCAAGAGTGTCATGAACGTTCCAATCAAGGTCGCAACAACTGCTGCATACGTTTTTTCATTAAAGCCATTGACGAATAAAAGGGATATACCGGTAAATAAAATCACCCCGATGCTGCATACTGCCAACAGGCTTATATCCTCTGAGTTCAGGTAAATATCCAGGGCATAGGACAGGATGACGGCATTGACTCCAAGGGTGATCAGGGAGAACAGCCCCTGCTTCTTCCCGACCACTAATAAGAGCAGGATAAAAACCCAACCGATGATCATCATGTATGTATCCCGCTTGACGTCTTCTATGTTCCCGGCCAGCTCCGTCGTTCCTGCTGAAGATGAATCGATACTTACGAATAATTCGTTCCCGGGGTGATATTCCTGATCAGTGGCCCCTGAGGAAGAATATTCATTGGTTAAAGTGATCATCTCTCCCTTTTGAACCCCGTTCTTCAATTCAGCTATGACCTGCTGGGAGTAGAGCTTATCCTTATTTCCATTCATATCCTCCATTTCCGTCGTTTCCACAATCTTCGTACTGATCACTTCGGCAATCGGTCGATCATACCATTCATGATTGTGGTAGACGAAATAGAGGGAAGCGGCCACGCATAGTGTGAGGGTGATGTATATAAAAAGATGTTTGGAACTCAAGTTTTTGCGTTCAGTGATTTGTGCAAACAACCATCCATACCTCCATGATTTAAATCAAAACTAGTATATGTATGGGATGAACTAAACAAGCTCATCCACCTGGTCTTCCATTGGTTACTTGCATTAATGGAACGAGCATTTATTCATTATTCCATAAAAAAGACGGTTAATCAAAAGAAGGGACGGACCTTGTGCGTTCATAAGAAAGCATGAGGTCCGTCCCTGTTTATTAAGTATGTTCCTTACCTAACACAAGGTGCGTTCTTCCAAGATGCCCCTGTTTACCCCCTATTTTTGCAGAAGTTATACAAATAAAAATAAACCTCTTTGTTTATAAAAAAATGTACCTTATCCGTTTATTGCAAAATGAACGGGATATAGTAAACGTGTAGGAAATACTTAATCTTAAAGGAGGAATTCAAATTGTCACACGAACAATACCAATCGGCCATCAACGCACTCCATGAATGTATGGTGGCGTGTAATCATTGTTACGATTCTTGTCTAAAGGAAGAAGATCTCAACATGATGAAAGAATGTATCCGGTACGATAGGGAATGTGCGGATATGTGTGCATACTTAGAACAATCCTTAGTAAGAGGGACTCCATTTGCGTCTGAGCTTGCCAGAGTGTGTGCTGCGATTTGTGAAGCATGTGGGGAAGAATGCAAGAAGCATGATCATGATCATTGTCAGGCATGTGCCGATGCTTGCTTCAAATGTGCAGAAGAATGTAAGAAAATCGCCTAAAGGAAATGAACATAAGAAAAGATCAAAGGACAGGGAGCCTTTGATCTTTTTTTATGTTTTCCATTGGTAGCCGATGCCCCATATTGTTTTCAAATGATGTTCAATGGGGAAGCCTGCTTTTTTCAGCTTTTCCCTTAAATTCCTGATATGGGAATCCACGGTTCGGATATCGGTCGTGGAATGGATATCCCATACCATGAGAAGGAGCTGTTCCCGGGTGTATACCCGTTCAGTGTTCTTCATCAAGGAGTGCAGGATTTTATATTCTTTTAACGTCAGAGGGCTGATTTCATTTTCATATTTTAACGTGTAGGAGTCTTCATCCAACGTAAAAGCCCCTCTGGTCAAGTGATGATCCTCTACTTGGTCATACTGTTTGATCCTTCTGAATTGAGCGTTCACACGTGCGACCAGTTCCCCTTCGTCAAAGGGTTTTGTGATATAGTCATCAGCCCCGGCGTTTAAGCCTTTAATGACGTCATCCTTATCACCCCTGGCCGTTAACATGATGATGGGGACGTTTGAAAACTCCCTGATTTTTTCACAGGTTTGAAAGCCACTGAGCTCAGGCATCATGATATCCAATATGACCAGGTCTACGGAATGTTTTTTAACAGACTGAATTGCGTCATAGCCGTTATTTTTCTTTTTGCATACATACCCGTGAGGCTTCAGATAAAGCTCCAGCAGGTTCAGCATCCTTCTTTCATCATCGATTAATAAAATGGTATTCACCAGACTGACCTCCAAGCATCACAGAATAATGTTGATCGATGTTCCTTTATTTCGTTGACTTTGTATTGAAATTTGACCGCCGTGTGCTTCCACCAGTTCTTTGACAATGGATAGCCCGAGACCGGATCCGCCAAATTCCCTGGAACGTGATTTCTCCACCCGGTACATCCTGTTGAATACCTGTGGAAGTTCATCCGGTGGGATGCCCATTCCCTGGTCGTTAATCAGGAGGTTCATATTCCCTGATTCGTTTCGCTCAACCGTCACTTCAGTCGTTGAATGCGGGGGCGAATGTTTTAGGGCGTTATCCAATAAGTTCATGACGATTTGTTCAAGTCGAATGGGATCGGCATGGAACGGGAAATCCTCCTTCACAGTCAAAATGAGATCGATTCCCTTTCTTTTAAAAACAGGAGCAACCTTGTTGATGACTTTTTGATAAAAAGAGCCCGAATCGATGGTTTCAGTTTGAATGGAAAAATTGTTTTCATCAATCTTTGCCAGCTCAAATAAATTTTCGATCAACGTCAGGATGGTTTTGGATTCTTCTTGGATGATGTTCAGATATTCTTTTCGTTCAGATTCCGGGATGTCCTCTCGAAGAGCCACATTGGCATATCCTTGAACATATGTCAGGGGGGTTCTGAGCTCATGAGAAATATTCGCTAGGAATTCAGTACGCTCCTGTTGAATGGTCTCTAGATCTGTCGCCAGCCTCTGAATGGAATCCGATAGATCCCCAAGTTCATCCTGACCGAGTTCCGGAAGTTTCACCTCAAAATTCCCTTTGCTCAATTTTTCCGTCGCCTGCTTCATTTTTAACAAGGGACGCGTCAGAAGTTTCGATAGGAGAAAATGGATACCCGTTAAGATGATGAGACTAAGTATTCCTGCGAGAAGGAAATGGCTGTTCAATTGGCTGATCAGGTTCCGCAACGGTGTGGCGCTTTTGAACATATAGACATATCCTTCGTTCCGTTCACTTTCGAAGGATGTAACGGTAGATAAATAATTCATATCCTTCCAATTTGATTCGATGACCCTTCCTTCACGGGTCAACGATTCAGGGGTGACTTGGATTAGTTCACGCATCCCATCCGTTAATACACGTGAACCAATGATGACGTTATGGTTTTCATCTGTGATCACAACTTCCGTTTCCGTTTTGGATTCCATGAGGGCTATGTGGTGGAGCGTCGTTTCCGAATAACGATCCTCTAACACATCACGATGACTGTTCCCCCGTGATAGAATCGATTGAAATTCTTCCTCGATCCGTGTATCGATGATATTGTCATGTAGATAGAGCATCAATAACCCTTCCATCACGAGAACCGCAATCGTGAAGTAGAGGGCTAACTTTGTTGAAATTTTCTTCATAGTAAAACCTCATTTTGTCATTTCCTTTATTTTACCGAAAAAATATGAAAAAACTATGCACAATGCTTCAAGCCTGAAGGCATTTGTCATAAATCTTTCATGATTTTCTCGCATTTCTCCATATAATTTGCAATTTTGCGGGATAAACTTTAATTCATAAATGAGAGGAGGACTACCATGACTCAAAATAGTAAAAAAACGATCCTATTATTTTTTACAGCACTGTTTCTCCTGTTGGGTGCCTGCTCCAACAATGAAGAGGATATGGGACATGAAGACGGAAATGACCAGGAGATGAAGGAAGAAATGGACGGGATGGACCATGATGACATGGATCACTCAAGTTCAGGAGAAGTACCTGAAGGCTTGAAGGAAGCGGCGAATCCCACCTATGCAGCAGGAAGTAAAGCCATCATCCAAGATGACCATATGGAAGGGATGAAGGGAGCCGAAGCCACAATCACAGGTGCTTACGAGACCTTTGTCTATACCGTTTCCTATACACCAACCACTGGCGGAGAAAAAGTGGAAGATCATAAATGGATCATTCATGAAGAAATTGCCGATCATGGTGAGGAACGTTATTCATCTGGGGATGAAGTCGTCCTAAACGCCGATCACATGAAAGGGATGGAAGGCGCGACCGCGACAATTGATTCCGTTGAAGAGACGACGGTGTATATGGTGGATTTCACACCAGTAACAGGTGGGGAAGAGGTAAAGAATCATAAATGGGTGACAGAGAGCGAGTTGTCACCGGCTGAATAAAGGTTGTTTAGTAAATCTTAATGCATGAGCTTATTCTAAAAAAGGATAAGCTCTTTTTTGTGCAATAAAGAATTGAAGGAATCTTGAATATTTGAAATAATTAGGAGGGAAGGGGGAATACCCATGAGCCTTATAAAACGGGTGTTGGTCCTATTAGGGTTAGTTGATGCAGTACTGATCATCATGTATCCTATGGATTACTACATCCTTTTCTTGAGACCACGGGATACGTATTTCCGATAATTTTAATATGGGGAGGTATGAGATATTTCACTTGAAGCTGTTGGAAGAAAAGAGGCTCCATCGTTCTTCTTTTTACTGGAAAGCCGGACGATGGAACCCTATTTTTAATGCACTCAGATTTCAAAATAACCTTCAATCGATTTCGTCACTTCAAACGGGCCAGATGATTCTCTATTAGATGGAATTGCCAGCTTCAAGTCAAGTGCAGGGTAAAATGAGGCGCGGAAACTCACTCCGGGATCATAGCCCATCACATGAAACTTGTAGATCTCCTCATTCCTTTGATTCATCCATATTCCATACCCGTAGTGCACTTCTCCATTCACATGGACATGAGGGGTCAGCAGCATCCCGGTCGTTTCTTCATTTACCAGTTTATAAGAAAATAAAGCTTCCCAAAGGCTCATCATGTCTGATGCTGTAATAAACGCACCGCCGTCAGCCCCGCCTTTTACAGGAATTGAATAGAGGTTGGTTCTCCATGTATTCTCTTCCTCTATATATCCGACTGCCGTGTTGGAAGGAAGGCAGTCCAATGAAAAATAGCCAGAGTGGTCCATGCCTGCTTTATGGAAAATCTCAGATTCTATATATTCTGTAAAAGACTGCCCTGTTTGCTGTTCAATGATCAATCCCAATAGGATGAAACCTGCATTATTATAATGAAATCGATCACCGGGAGTGAATTTCATCTGACCGGATTGAAAGAATGGCAGGAAATCCCGTAGCGATCTCATGTGATAAACTGGTGTTTCTTTCCATAGCTCTTCAAAATCAGACATCACTTCTTCATCAAAATAATCCGGAATGCCTGATGTATGTGTCAAAAGATGATGGACGGTCACACGGTCATCAAAATGAGGAAAGTCGATATCCAAACAATCCTTTAGACGAGTGTCAAAAGAGAGTGCCCCTTTTTCAACCAATTGGGCTATTCCTATGCTCGTAAATAACTTACTCCCGGAGGCAATTCCGAATCGTGTAGTCGGTTTGTTCGGAAGGCGATCAGATCGGTTCGCATAGTCACGGGCGCTTTCGGATACAACTTCTGTCCCTTGTTTAACTAGGACGACACCAGAGAAGTCGAGTTCTTGACAGCTTTGATCAATTAGATTACGCAGCTCGGTATGTTTGCTCATTGATTTAACCTCCGTTATAGTCTATGACTCTACAAATCATTTTTTATTACATATTAACATAAATTTCCTTTGTGGGACATCGGGGACAGGCACCATGTCCCACTACTCAAGCTAACGCCTGTAGTGTTTAGGAAATAACCCTATCCCTGAAATTTCTGCTATACTACATACAATGACAATTTTTCCCTAACAAAAAACGAATTGGAGGAACCGATCATGGACAGCATCATCTTCGACCTGGACGGCACACTTTGGGACCCAATAGAATCCGTACTGGAAGCATGGAACAACGTCATCAACGAACATAACCAGTTAAAAGAAGGCATAACAAGGGAGCATCTTGAGGGAACCATGGGGCTTCAAATGAAGGAAATCGGGAAGAAATTGTTCCCTGAATTGAACGAAGAGGAGAGGGAGCAGCTACTGAAAGATCTGTCCAGTCATGAAATCCCGCACTTAAGTAAGCATGGAGGGAGTCTCTATAACCATGTGGAAAAGGTGCTTGTAGAGCTGTCGAAGAAGTACAAGCTGTTTATCGTGAGCAACTGTCAGGACGGATACATCGAGGCCTTTTATGACTATCATGGACTGGATAAGCATTTCATCGATTATGAGAACCCCGGCAGAACAGGTCTTTCAAAAGGTGAGAATATTAAGCTGATCATCAAACGCAACCATTTAATTGACCCAGTATACGTAGGTGATACAGAAGGGGACCAAAGGGCGGCAAAAGAAGCAGGGATTCCATTTATCTATGCCCGCTATGGATTTGGGGAGGCGAAAGAATACACCCAAGCCATTGATTCATTTGATGAGCTGCTGAATATTTTCTGATCATGTTGAGGAGGGACGGACCTTGTGAAGGTCCGTCCCTCCCATTTTAATTGATTTCCATTATTGACTATTCCCGATTTTTGTAAGATAGTTACTATGTCCTGTCATAGAATGACAGAAATAGAGTTTTCTAGTGGGAGCATTTCTAATGAAAGAATTTAATGGCCGATTACATAAGAAATACTATTATATGATTGTTTCGTTGATCATCGTCCTGATGATAGCGGGTTTACTGGTGGATAATCCGGTCAATTCACGATTCGCGGTGCATGGAGTGATGATCGTGATCATCTCTGGCTGTCTATTGATTTATCCTTGGTATGAGAATGCGTGGATGAGATATATGACGGTCATTTCGTCGACCGGTTATTTTTACACCCTGTTTTACTTGTATCCGGAAACCTGGTCGGGGTTTATTTTACTTTGTTTTATTCCTGCTTTTTCGATTCTCTTTTTTGACAAGAGGCTTTTTTATTTTTCGCTTGTGATCAATTTTGCTTTCATTGCCTTTACATTCGGTTATATCGGGTTCGTGGATAAGGGGCAGGATTATCCTTACATATACACAGATTTAGTAGGGAATGTGGTGAACTTCCTGGCAAGTCAGGTCCTGCTGTATTTTATCTTTCATTTAACGAATCTGCGGATTCAGAAGCAGCGGGTTTACTATGAACAGGTGCAGCAGGCGGAGCGGATGAGGACGACTGGTCAGTTGGCGGCGGCTGTCGCCCATGAAATCCGGAATCCCTTGACCGTGGTGAATGGATTTCTTCAATTTTATGTGGAAAATCCCGCATTAAGTCAAAGCCAGAAGCAGAATTTTTCCCTTATGATCAATGAACTCGATACGGCGGAGCATGTCATTTCACAGTTCCTCTCCGTTTCAAAGCCCGATCAAGGGGAGAAGGTGGACAACGTTGATATTGAACTGGTTCTGCAAGATGTAACGGAACTCCTTAACATGTACGGTTTGTTGAATGATAATGGCATTGATCTCAACGTGGAAAAGGATTGTCATGTGGCGGTCAATTCTATTGAATTTAAGCAGCTTTTCATCAATCTAATAAAAAATGCCATCGAAGCTTCCCCGCATAGCGGGTCCGTTAAGGTGACGGCTACCAAAGTAAAAGGCCATGTCTGCATTCGAATTATTGACAACGGACGTGGAATGAGTCAGGAGGAAGTGAAAAACCTCGGTACTCCTTTCTATTCCTTGAAGAGTAAAGGAACCGGCCTGGGTCTTATGATTTGCTTCAACATTGTGGAGAAATATAAGGGGACCATACACTTTGACAGCGAGACGGGAAAAGGTACGACGGTTACACTTCGGTTTCCGCTTGTTGACGTGTGAGTTTAAATGATAACAATAGCAAAACGACCTGTTCCAATAAAGGCAGGACGTTTTGCTATTTTAGTTAGCTGAATTCGACGGTATAAATTAATTTACAAAAATGTTAAAATCTCCAAAAAATCGTTTAGGAAGATCCTTTCGAGGTATATAACGAGTGTACAAACGTACACACCACTTTTACTAAACTTAAGGAGGATTTTCATTATGGCAAACAGTAACAGCAACAACAGCAACAAAAACAGTAGCAACAACAATGACAACAACAGCAAAATGAGTTACGAAGAAGCAGGCCGTAAAGGCGGAGAGAAAACAGCCAGAACCCATGATAAAGAATTCTACCAAGAGATTGGTGAAAAGGGCGGAGAAGCAACCTCAGAAAACCATGACAAAAAATTCTATCAGGAAATTGGAGCAAAAGGCGGTAGTAATTCCAGCAACTCCAATGGTTCAAGCAACTCAAGCAACTCAAGCAGCTCAAACAGCTCAAACAACAACAATAGCTAGATAATAGTTAGGGAGAGGGATCTTACGTTAAATAGATCCCTCTTTTTTCTTTCTATCCCAGTTTGGCTTTAGAATTAGGGAAATGTAAAAGACCTGTTAGACGAACAGGTCTTTAACACCTGAATTCAGATCATCAATCACAATGTTCTTGTTTGTTTTTATGAAGGGGCGGCGGGATTAACCAGCCTTTTTCTTTGTTTAATTTGAGTACTTTAGCCCCTAATTGAGCTTTTTGCATATGGAATTGTCCAAACATCATGGCCACATCTTCACGGATACATTGACCGATGGCCGTACTGCAAGCAACTAATCCAGCAGCAATATTGGTTGAAAGTGCTCCTGAGATAGCAGGGTCCGGCATACGGGCACCTGTTGGAATGTCATCGAGACATGCCTGTGGCGGTTCTGGAGGGGTAGGCGGTAAGCCGATTCCATTTTCTTTAAGCAGGGTTTCAATTTGTTTTGCCTCTTCCTGCCCGGCTTCAATACCTTCTTTAAGTAACTTCTTAAGATCTTCATCCCCGGCGTGGTTCAGTTGAAGCTGATAACCAGCAACCGCATTTTTAGCTGAGAATAAATAGTTCCATGTGCTGAATACTTCACCATAATGCATTGGTTCATCTTTTGGATTTCCACTTAAAATACCCATAAACATCCTCCTGAAATTCATTTTGTGTGCCTCCTTCCTGCTTTGAACGCACCATTTATATATTCTCCCAAAATGATAAATGAATTCATCCGAGTCAGGTTAAATCAACAGTGTGAGTTAAAAAGTATCGGATCAACTAAGAGAAGAGATGTCGGAGAGAATGACACTTATGTTGACGGTTACTTAAAAGGCTCCTTTCTAATTTGAACAAGAAAAAAACAGCAAATAAATTTGCTGTCGTGTATCAAAAATGGCTTTGAACTAACTTTTCGATAGCTGTTACCAATTCGTCTGTATCCCCTTGGAACATATGGAAATTAAGTGAGGATTGAAGTTTTGTACTTTGAATTCTGATGTCATCCTTTTGATTGAATTCTGCAGACCAATGGATTGCTGGTATCGATACGATAAATCGTTTGTCGGGAGTTTTATGGAGATAAACTTCAGCCAGTTTGTTTCCGGACAGATTGATTTTCTCATATGAGGTAATCATGACATCACTCATTTCAGGTTTATAGTAAGTATCGTAAGTATAACAGGATTATCCAGAGAAGGCGAAGCATGCGCAGAAGATGTCTGAATCGGTTCATTAATCGGTAAGCTTCTTTTTCATTGAGGTCATACTATAAAACATGTCCTTAAAGTGGTAAGCTAATAATTTAGTGATAGGAAATTTTTCAGGAGGTCGACACATGAACCTAAATAATAACGATCTATTGATTCGATTACGATATGCATTGGATCTTAAAAATACAGAAATGGTTGAGATCTTTGAGCTGGGAGGCATTGAGCTTTCAAAGGAAGAAGTGCTGAAGGTTCTAACAAAAACACAGTATAGTGATGATTTCGAGGACGATATCCTGGAGGATGAAGACCATATCCCATGTGATGATGAAATGTTCGAGTCATTCTTGAACGGCTTCATTACGTTTAAAAGAGGGCCAAAACCGGGACAGACGGGACGACCGGAATTGACGTATGAACATGTGAATAATCTTCTATTAAAAAAGGTGAAGATCGCCCTCTCATTAACAAGTGAGGATATGATCGACATCCTGGATCTGGCTGGAGTGGTAATTACAAAAGGTGAATTGGGAGCGATTATGCGAAGAGAAGGCCATAACAATTACAGAGTGTGCGGTGACCGGTATGCACGGAATTTCTTAAAAGGGTTGGCCATCCGATACAGGGGATAAAAGATGAATCATACTTATTCTGGTGAGACCATACAGTTTGAGATTAAATATAAGAATCGGACATCCATCGGCATCTACTTGGACAGCTTCGGAAACATTGAAGTCCATGCACCTAAAGGGACCCCGGACGAATCGGTGATCCGGCTGCTGGAGGATAAATGGGATGTGATCCTGGAGAGATCGAAGGAGATGAAGGATCGTCTGAATGGACCACAGGAGAAGACCTATCAACATGGGGAACCCTTTTTGTTTCTTGGGAACTCATTTCCCATACAGGTTCAACACGATCCATCGATCATACAGGATCATGTCACATTTGACGGAAAAACACTGCATATCCAAGTAAAAGAGCTTGAGGATGAACGGATCCAACAGGCGTTAAAACGTTTTTACTACAAGCAGTGCAAAGCGATCGTAGAGAAAAGCATTGCGGTCCATCAACGTCACTTTAAAACCAAGCCCCGTTCCATCCGTATCTCAGACAGTCAAACGACCTGGGGTACCTGTGATGGGAGAAGACAATTGACCTTCAACTGGAAGCTTGCCATGGCCCCCCAGGATGTCATCGACTACGTCGTCGTCCATGAAATGTGCCACATGGTCCACCTCAATCACGACCGGTCCTTCTGGCGTCTTGTCGGGAGAATCGTGCCCGACTATAAAGAGAAAGAACACTGGCTGGCAATGTCCAGTTGGAAGATGACGGTGTAAGTGGGACGAGGGGACAGGCACCTTGTTCCCATTAATTAAATAGTTGAAAAGAAAGAAGTGAAGGTCTTGATAAAGTACAAATATCTCCATCACGTAAGTCTTACGGTTACAGATTTGGAAAAAGCAAAAGATTTCTATGGGAAAACGTTATGTTTAAACGAAATTCCGCGTCCCGATTTTGGTTTTCCGGGTGCCTGGTATGATATTGAGGGTCAGCAGCTCCACTTGATCGTCGATCCTTCTTCGCAAACCATACGCAAGGATAAACGTCTATCCAGCAGGGAAGGCCATTTTGCCCTTAGAGTGGAGAGCTATTATGATACTCTCCAATGGTTAAAAGAAAACGAAGTGGAAATTCTCGAAAAACCACAATCGAAAAGTGGATTCGCCCAAATTTTCTGCGCCGATCCAGATGGTAATTTGATTGAACTTAATGTGGAACAAAAAGATCTATAATTTTCTATGAAACCAACAGGCGCGATGAACTCAGGGAATGAGTCATGCTCCTGTTGGTTTTGTTTTTAGGGGAAGCTGTATGTTCTATATCTCAGTGGATAGAATAAGGGTGTACAGTATTTTATGATAATACTTATTAATTGATAATTATTATAAATAAGGATATAATACATTTATAACAAAGACAAAAGGAGAGAACATACATGAATCAACAATTAGTCGTGGCCCTTAACAAACAACTTGCAAACTGGAACGTCCTTTATACAAAACTACACAATTATCATTGGTATGTAACGGGTCCGGAATTCTTCACCCTGCATGAGAAATTTGAAGAATACTACAACGAAGCGGGAAATTATATTGATGAAGTAGCAGAAAGAATTCTTACAATCAAAGGGAAGCCGATTGCTACCCTAAAAGAGTACCTTGAAACGGCTACCATTGAAGAATCCAATGGAAAAGAAACCGCCACAGAAATGGTGGACGCATTAATAAACGATTTTAAACAAATCGTGAATGATTCCAAGAAAATCATCGAAGCAGCAGAGGATTCTCAGGATCAGCCTACAGCTGACTTATTCATCGGAATTAAAACATCACTCGAACAACATATTTGGATGTTGAATGCATTTAATACACGATAAGACAAAAAAAGCATTGACCTGCATGGGCCAATGCTTTTTTACATCATGGACATTCATTCGCCTATTCGTTCCATATCCTATAAAATGAAAGTATCTCGGTTGAAATGAAAGGATGATTAAAATGAATGGTTCACTCACCATTAAAGAAAGAGCAGTCTCATTTCTGGAACTTGTCGCATCAGGAGACGTCCGTGAAGCATACGAGAGTCACGTAAGTCCTGACTTTCGCCACCACAATCCGCATTTTCCAGGAGATGCCAATTCACTTATGTCTGCTATGGAAGAGAATGCAGCCGGAAACCCTGAGAAGATGCTCGAAGTCAAACGTGCCATCCAGGAAGGTGACACGGTTGCGGTTCATTCACACGTGAGACAGAATCCAGAGGACCTGGGAGGGGCTGTCGTTCATATCTTCCGTTTCCAGGATGAGCGGATCGTTGAATTGTGGGATGTTGGACAAGCCATTCCGGAGGATTCACCCAATGAAAATGGGGTTTTTTAATTTCTTTCATTCACTATAATAAGTCGATTCCTATGGGAGTCGACTTTTTTATGTTCAACACATAGGCCAGTGGAAATTTCGAATGGCTTCATATTTATTGCCATCCTTGTGCACTATATAAATAAAACAAAAAGGGTGGTGAAAGTATGTCTAAACAGAAGAACAAGGACCTTAAGAATAATAAAGCAATGCCGAAGTCAGATGTGGAATTTGCACAAGATGGACTTGAAAAAGTGGCCATTAAAGCGCAGGAACGAAAGAATAAGTAAATAGAAATAAGAAATGAGAAGTTAGGCAACTTCTCATTTTTGGTTTTACTGAATCGTTTAGTTAAGAGATATTATTGAATGCTAACATCATTGATTTCCAAATAACCGGCAGGACTGATAGAAAAATCTTTTACGTTGTTTCGAATCGCCGCCATATTTTCAATCACTCGAACCGGGATATAGACCGCGTCTTCCATTTCCAGCTCCTGAGATTTTGCATAAAGCTCCAATCGTTTCTCTTGAACCATTTCAGAACGTGCCTGTTCGATCAATCGATCTACCTCTTCATTACTATAGAAAAATGTATTTCCGGCAGGTCCATGGGAGTTGCTGTGGAAAAGATTGTATTGATTATAGTCTGCATCACCTGTAGCATTTCTCCAACTGATGATGAACATTTCCGAATTTCCACTTGTGGCTTGCTCTACAAAGGTTCCATACTCCTGGATCTGGATTTCCAGGTCGATTCCAATTCCTTTGAGCTGGGATTGCATGACTTCAGCCAGGCTGATCCTTTCCTTACTGTCCATTGTAAGCAATGTTGTTTTGAATCCATCAGGATACCCAGCTTCGGACAGTAACCGCTTGGCTTCATTTACATTATACTCATATGCCTTCATATCCTGATGATAGCCAAACACTTTAGACCCTAATAAGGAGTTTGCCTTTTTTCCTATATTATTAAATACACCTTTCATGATGGAATCCATTTCAACTGCATGGGATATGGCTTTCCGGACACGGACATCATTGAAAGGTTCCTTTTGTACATTGAATCCTACATACTCGGTACCAAAGCCTTCACTTCGGTATACTTCAACATTATCGGAAGCCTTCACTGAATCCATCATCGTGACAGAAAGAGGTTCCGCAATATGGGCTTCGCCTGTTTCAAGCATAGAAATCCTCGTTGTCTCTTCTGGTACGACTTTGAATACGACTTCGCTTATAGTTGGTTGATCTCCCCAGTACTCGTCGTTTCTATTAAACACAATCTCTTTTCCTGTTTCCCAGGACTTGAACTCAAATGGACCTGTGCCGACCGGCTCTTGGATAATGTCCTTTCCATATTTATCGATCGTCTTGGGACTGATGATTCCGCCTTCATGACTCGCCAGGATGGATAATAAGGGTGAAAAAGGTTCAGATAAAAGAAATTGAACGGTATGATTATCGACTACTTTTACTTCCTTGACCATTTTGAATACAACTGCTCGAGGCGAAGCCACCTTTGGGTCTGTTAAACGACCAAACGTTTTCTTCACAGCCTCGGCATTAAATGGTGTCCCATCATGAAACGAGACATCATCTCTTAGTTTGAATTCCCACGTTGTATCATCCAACTGCTCCCATTCCTCAGCAAGTAATGGCTTGATTTTGGCATTTTTGTCTCTGCCGACAAGCCCCTCGTAAATTTTACCGTGTGTCACACTTGCTGCATTGATGGTGGACATAAAATGATGATCAAGATTCTCCACATCGGATAGACGGGCAATGACCAACTTATTTTCTTTGTTGGAAGCCTGTCCATCAGCCTGGTCACCCGAATTTGCCCCCATATTGGTAGAGCAACCGCTAATCGCTAACATCAGTACCATTATTCCAATCATGACAACCCTGCTCCTGAAACTACTTACCTTCGTCTTCATCTATTCATCCTCCCCTCCGTATTTATTTAATTATAAGAATTTTCAGACATATAAAATTAAGATATCTTTACTGTTTTTTTTGTTTTGTTGACCTTTTTATTAGGCAGGATGAGTTTGTTCTAAGGTTCATAGCAAATCAAATGTAGTCCCAAGTATCCGGCCCACTTTTCTTACAGGTGTCGATAGGTGATTAAAATGAATGGGTAAATTGATTAATGATTTTCTGCCCAACAAACCTGACGATTAAATTGGTGTGAAATGTTAAATAAATATTTGAAATACTTGTTTTAGAAGGATTTTTATTCAAAGCAACGAATAGGGAATATATCAGGATAAAAAGGAGCGTGTTATGATGAATGGATTATTCCATAATAAGGAAGAGGTAACGGATTTTCTTACGGCTAACAGAGAGAAATTCCAGCAAATGCTCTTATCTGAAGCTGTAAATGTTGGGAGCAAAATCAATGATATTCTAGAAAAAGGAAACATCGATCTATTAAAGAATGCAGAAATGTTAGCTCACTATATCGTTGAAAACAGAGAAGAAGAGCTGGTTGAATTTGCAAAGGTAGAGGGTATTGCATGGGCGCAACATTCTCTCACACTTGCATTCAAACTGGAATGGGTACATGCAATTAGAAGAACTTTATGGTATTTCCTTTATCAATTTGATGATCAGAATGAGGATAATGAATCTCCACGAAAGAAATTCTTTGATTTGGAAAAACGAATCAATGACAGTGTTGATCAGTTCCTGAACAATTTCTTTATCAGTTATTCTGATTACAAAGATGAACTGCTATTGTCGCAAAAAAAGCTGGTGGAAAATCTATCGGTACCTATCATTCCGATAGCCAGCTCGGTTGCGGTACTTCCTTTAATTGGAATGATAGATACCTATCGTATCAATACATTGGAAGAGAAAGTGTTGATGGGAATCAGTTCTATGCAAATTCAAACCCTTATTATAGATTTATCGGGTATTGCCGAAATGGAATTGGATGTCATTTTTCAATTTGAGAAGATCTTAAACGGAATTAATATGATGGGATGCAAGGCAATCCTTACAGGGCTACGGGTAGAGCTTGTCAGAAAAATAGTTGATACAGGAGTGTCATTCGACAGTCAAGTAGAGACAAAGGGTACATTACAGCAAACACTCAAAGAACATCTGGTGTTGGAATCAGGAGTGCAATTTTAATTTAATAATTATATTTAAAGGGGAAAAAGCTGAAGATCAACCATCTGATCTCCAGCTTTTTCATTGTTCAATCATCATGCAGGGTTACTTTCTAACGCGACTATCCGACATTTGATCCAGATCCAGTGGCAAAAAAGCATAATCTCCGTCTTTCATAATCTCACGTTTTAAAACGGGAACAGGTTGTTTGAAAATCGGTCCATCCACTACTGTGGTATGGAATTCTCCACCTTCTCCGCAAGGATCGATTCCACGGGCTTCAAGTTCCTTTATGTATTCATGGGTCAACGTTCGCCCTAAATCTTCAAGGCGCATGCCCAGGGATAAATTAACCGTAACAACGATGGATACAAATCCCAGATTGATAAACTCTTCGACAGCTTCACGATGGTTCATTCCCCATAAAGGCATCCCGAGCTTAAGCCTTGCGTTCTTCGCCACTTTTTCATGCCAGCAGCCGTGTTCAGGCATATCCAGGTCTCCCGTCACTAACACTTCTGCCCCATGATTCTTTGCTTTATCTAAAAGGGTCATGAAGACTTCTTCATAATCTGTCCAACTGGCAGCTGCTGTGAATACGGGCAAGCCGATCGATTCCGCTTGTGCTCGGATAAGCTCCGGAGGCATCCCGTGTGATCTGGAACGTTTTCCTTCTTCCTCCAGCATCACTATCAGGCCGATCGCCTCTCCATCCTTCGATGCTTTGTATAGAGCTAAGACACTATCCTTTCCTCCGCTAAACGAAGTGATGAATGAATGTCCGCGAGCACCATGTTTCCATTCCTTTGATTCTGTCATTCTTATCTTTCCTCCTTATTTGTAATAGTTTCATCGTTTCTTTCATTCTATCACGATAAGGCTTTATAGATAACATCATACAATCCTATGATTAGTAGATGTCTTAGTCCATTAAGTCAAAAGAGTCGCCTACTTGACGACTCTCTTACTCGGACCATTACGAGTGTGGTCTCATTTTCTATGAATCCGAATCTCATTAACCACCAGGGATATCACCACTAACCCACTCGACACGAAAAAGCTGATCCAGGTCGATTGAATTGAGTTATAGTTTAGGAGAGACAGCAGCCCCACTCCTAAACCAATCAACGAACAATAAGGGAGGAGCACCGGAATCGTTCTTTTATAAAAGATGACCACCAGCATCGTCGGAATGATGGCTGCATACACCTGGGCGAAAAAGAAGATAAGCTCCATCAGACTGGGTGACAGGATCGAGCTGATGAGTAAGAGTGAAAGGGAAAGCACACCAGAGACCAAATAGGTCTTTTTCAATTGCTGGTCTTCACTCCAATCGAACTTGTGGCTTAGCATATTCCGGATGACCATGATCGATGTGGCATGGAGCTCTGCCCCCACGGTGGAAGCGATGGCACTGAAGCAGCAGCCGATAAATAATAGAAGCAGAAACAATGAGTCGATTTTCTCCACCAGCTGACTCAATATGGAGTAAATGTTTTCAAAGCCCTGCCCATAAACCGCAATCAATACAATCGCGGTGAAGGCGAGGGGGATGGTCGCCCAAATGATCCCGGCCATCATAAAGGATGTTCGGACCTTGGATTTTTCAATGATATAGATCCGCTGCCAGGTCGCCCGGTCGATCAATACTTGTCCGAATCCAATCAGAAATGCGGTAAGAATGAACAAGGTGATTTCATTATGTTTCAGAAATAATAAGTAGGGATGATAAAGCAGCAATCCATCGTAAACGGGAAAAATACCTTTTTGGATAAAAAAATAAACGGGAATCAGAATGATGGCTGCGAAAATAAACGAGATATGAATCCCTTCAAAGCGATGGATTTGCTTCATGCCCCCTATGGACAACAGGAAGCAGTATAGAAAGAATACGAGTAACCCTACATAGATCGGTGTTTTTAATAGAAAATGAAATAACACACCTGCCCCCAGTGCTTGTATAAGCAGTGAGTCCAGGCTTGTCAGGAGCAATACCCACATGACGAACCAGTATGACCTCCCACGGAGCCTTTCTTTCAAAACATCCCCTAGAGTCATGTAGTTTGGGAATCGTTCCCTGATATAGGGGGTGATCCACCCGAATAGAAAGAGAGCGGTGGCTCCCATCATGGCATAGCCGATTCCACCAAGCAGTCCATATTTCACAAGTGTTTCAGGAGAGGACAAAATCGTATTGCCGGTCACCCATCTTGCCAGGAGCGAAACGACTCCATACGCCACTCCAAACGTGATGGTTCCTTGTATATACTCACGATACGTTCGTGGCTTCATTGATTTATACCTTCTCTCTTATCCGATATTCCCTTGGAGTGTATCCTGTTTGCTTCTTGAATAATGAACTGAAATAGTGCTGGCTGCTGAATCCGCACGCTTCAGAAATAGAAGAGATGGACTTTTCGGTATCCTGCCGCAGTAATCGCTGTGCGGCCTGGACTCTGAAATCATTCAGGTATTCTGAGAAGCTGATCCCCATCTCTTCATGAAATTTTCTGCTCAGGTACGTACCGTTGATATGGATCTGGCTCGCCAATGAAGAAAGGGAAAGCTTATCGCTGTATTGTTCATGGATGATCGTTAACGCTTCCTGCACGATATGGGATTGGATTGATGCGTATTTATAGTGATCGAGAACTTGGAATAATTCTTCTTCAATAATCGGTTTTGTCAAATAATCCTTTGCCCCGAGTCGCAGGGAGGCCTGTGCATAATCGAATGATTGGTAGGCCGTGACCATAATGATGTCGATATGGTCATATTTCTTCATTTCAATCCCGAGTTCAATCCCTGATTTACCAGGCAGTTGAATGTCGAGGAGCGTAAGGCGAATCGGATGTTCCGTCAGAATCTTTAACGCCTGTGACGCATCCGCGGCTGTATGAATCGTCCAGTAAGGATATTTTTCGTGAATCATGTAGTTGAGCTGCTCCAGTTCCAGGGGCTCATCGTCAACGAGCAAAATATGCATGGCGCTTCCTCCTTCATCAAGTAATGGTGTCTTCTCTGGTCATATGAGGCCAGAAGATCTGGACACTCGTTCCTTTGGCTTCTTCATTCAGCTGAATGAGGATTTCTTCCTTAGGAAAGAGCATCTGCAATCGCTTCTGAATATTGTGTAATCCAATTCCACGGTCTTCCTTTTGAACATCTAGCGCTTCCAAAGCAGTTGATGAGCTGTTCCATACTTCTAAGTACACTTTGTTCCTTTGCTCATTCAGGATGATGATCAGCTTGCCTTGTCCGGGATTCTTTTCAAGTCCATGCTTAAAGGCGTTTTCTACAAGGGTCTGCAGGAGGTAAGGAGGGACTAGGGAAAGCTTGCAGCTTTCTTCAACGCTCCACACTACATCGAGCCGATCTCTGAATCTCAGTCTTTGAATGTCGAGATAATATCGGGTGTATTGGATTTCCTCCTCCATGGTGATCAATGGGTCAGTCTGTTTGTATTTGAACTTAAAGTATTTGGAAAGCACCTCGATGGCAGAAATCAGTTCTTCCTTGCGATTCAAACGTGCCAGGCTCAGGATGACATTAAGTGTATTGAAAAAAAAGTGGGGCTGGATCTGTTGGTTCAGTTGGTTGTATCTAGCTTCTTGAAGTTCCTGTTTCAGAAGCAGTTCGTTCTTTTCTTTCTCCAGTTGATCCAGACGTTTTTCAAATAGAAAGAGAAATAATAAGCTAAAAGCCCCAATGATTGGGGCTAATACGGACAGCATGATATAAAATGAAAAGGATTCTTGTGTAATCATGTGAAGAACTCCTAAAGTGATGAGTCATACTTTCTATTTTATAAGAAAACTAAGATTCTGAAAATATGTTTAGACATAATGGCACCTTGTGAAATGTTCTCCATGACCGGTCATAGGAGGCAGTTCTGCTTTACACAAATCCGTTGCCAGAGGGCAGCGGGTATGAAACTTACATCCGGATGGCGGATTCAATGGGGAAGGTACATCCCCTTTTAAAAGGATTCTTTCTCTTTTCTTAGAAAAATCAGGTACGGGGATGGCTGAAAGTAAGGCTTTGGTATAAGGGTGAGTAGGGTTGTCAAACAGCTCATGCTTTCTCCCAATCTCGACAACCTTCCCCAGATACATCACAATCACCCGATCTGATATATGACGTACAACACTTAAATCATGGGAAATGAAGAGGTACGTTAATTTCAATTCCTTCTGAAGTTTCTTTAACAGGTTCAAGATTTGTGCCTGAATGGATACATCCAGTGCCGATACGGCTTCATCACAGATGATCACTTTCGGATTGACCGCCAATGCCCGTGCGATTCCGATCCTTTGTCGCTGACCGCCGCTGAATTCGTGGGGGAGACGGTCGAGTGATGTAATCGGGAGACCCACATAGTCCAATAATTCCTTCATACGAGCTTCATGCTTGGAAGGGGGCAATACTTTTTGTATGGTCATGGCTTCTTTCAGGATCTTTCTGACGGTTTGTCTCGGATTCAAGGAGGCAAACGGATCCTGGAAAATGACCTGGATATCGCCCCTCATATTTCTTAATCCCTTTTTGGATAGACTGTTCAATTCGATTCCTTTGTATTGGATACTGCCTTCCGTCGGCTTATCCAGCTGAAGGATGGCACGGCCGGTTGTCGATTTACCGCAGCCGGACTCACCTACGATACTGAGGGTTTCCCCTTCATAGAGCGTGAAGGTGATATCGTCCACGGCTTTCACCACTTGTTTAGGTTGGAACAACGACTCCCTTTTGATAGGGAAGTACTGTTTCAGGCCATTCACTTCTAAAATAGGTTTTTTCTCTGTCATCATAGCGGTCATGTCATCTGCACCTCTTTCTCGGCATTATATAGAAAACATCTGATTTGACTGCCATCCTTCGAGGAATTGAGCTGTGGCTCTTCCTCGTGACATCGTGCGGTCGCCAATGCGCAACGGGGAGAAAAACGGCAGCCTTTTGGCATGTCATAAGGGGAAGGGACGCTTCCCGGCATCGTTTCCAGTTCTGCCTGGTCTTCATGCAATTTCGGTAATGAAGACATCAGTCCATTTGTGTATGGATGCTTCGGATTGGAGAATAATTGTTCCGTCGAACTATATTCCACAACCTGTCCGGCATACATAACCGCTACTTTGTCACATAGCTCGGCTACCACGCCTAAATCATGTGTGATGAAGATGATTCCCATATTCAGCTTTTTCTGAAGGTCCTTCATCAGCTCAAGGATTTGTGCCTGGATCGTCACATCAAGTGCCGTAGTCGGCTCATCCGCAATCAGGACTTCGGGATTGCAGGCAAGTGCCATGGCGATCATGACACGTTGCCTCATTCCGCCGCTCAGCTGGAAAGGCTCTTGTTTCGCCCTTTGTTCAGGAGAAGGGATGCCTACTAATTCGAGCATTTCGACCGCTTTCTTCCATGCTTCCTTTTTCCCGAGCTTTTGGTGGATGCGAACAGCTTCTGCAATCTGCTCCCCGACCGGTATGACAGGATTCAATGACGTCATTGGCTCTTGGAATATCATGGAAATTTGGTTTCCGCGCACTTTTCTAAGTTCGGGTTCGGACATTTTAAGGATGTCCTTTCCTTTCAATTCAATGGTGCCGTCCACTATCTTTCCGGGAGGGGAGGGGACAAGACGAAGAATCGAAAGGGAGGTCATGCTTTTTCCACAGCCCGATTCTCCGACGATTCCCAGCGTCTCACCTTCGTGAAGAACAAAATCGATTCCATCAACGGCTTTCGTCACTCCTTTTTTCGAAGTGAAATGGGTTTTTAAGTTTTTTACTTCCAAGACCACATTTTTACTCATTACAACCACTCCTAGTTAAGTTCAATTCGTTTGTTAAAGAATCGGTATAAAACGTCTACGAATAGATTGACGATCACGAAGACCAGGGATGCGACCAGTACTCCGCCCTGAACCATTGGAAGGTCACGTGTACGGATCGAGTCAACGATCATACGGCCGAGACCATTGATGGCAAAGACCGATTCAATTAATACCGTCCCTCCGAGAAGTGCCCCAAACTGAAGGCCGACCACCGTGATGACGGGAATCAAGGCATTGCGCAGGGCATGCTTATAGATAATGGCAAAGCTTTTTAAACCTTTTGCCTGAGCAGTACGGATATAGTCCTGCCTCACGACCTCAAGCATGCTGGATCGGGTCATTCTGGCTACGATGGCAGCTCCTCCGACCCCGAGCGTAAAGGCAGGTAAAATGATGTGCAGCATGCTGTCCCATCCCGCAACAGGTAAAAGCTGAAGTTTTACAGAGAATAAATAAATGGATAGAAGACCTAGAAAGAAGCTTGGAAGGGAAATCCCTAATAAAGCGACGATCATCACGGAAATATCGGTAGCAGAGTATGGTCTGACTGCCGAAATGATCCCTGCTGTCATTCCAAGGACTATCGTAATGAGAATACTGTAGAAGGCCAGTTCAATCGTGATCGGTAAGCGGGTCATGATTTCCTGGATGACAGGCTGCTGGCTCTTCAAAGATTGTCCAAGGTCACCCTGGAAGACATTCATGATGTATTCTCCATATTGAACATACAGTGGTCGGTTCAAGCCGAGCTCTGTCCGCAGTTGGTTGATCGCTTCTTTCGAGGCACCTTCTCCTGCAAGTATGATAGCCGGGTCTCCGGGAACCATCTGCATGATGAGAAAGACAACCAGGGTCACACCGAATATGACGGGGATGATTTCTATTAATCTTCTGAAAATGTACAATATCATTTCCTATTCCTCCTTATTATGATTTCAGTCTCGGATCAAGCGCGTCCCGAAGTCCGTCCCCGAAAAGATTAAAGCCGAGTACGAGAATGGAAATCGCCAACCCCGGGAAGAGGGCGATGTAGGGAGCCGTGAATAAAAAGTCCCTTCCGCTGGACAGCATCGTACCCCATTCAGGTGAAGGAGGCTGTGCCCCTAATCCAAGGAAGGATAATCCCGCTGCTGAAAGGATGGCGGTGGCGAGACGCAAGGATCCTTGAATGATGATGGGAGATAAAATGTTCGGCAGGATGTGCCTGAAGATGATGATGAAATCATTGGCTCCAAGCGAACGAATGGCATCGATATATTCAAGCTTCTTCGTTTCAAGCGTCGATCCCCGGACAACCCTTGCAAATAAAGGGATGGAGAACACCCCGACGGCAATCATGACATTCACAAGGCTCGGTCCCAGGGCAGAGATGATGGCAAGAGCCAGTAGGATCCCAGGGAAAGCAAGCATGACATCCAGGATTCTGCTGATGAAGGTATCGATCCATCCTCCATAAAACCCTGAAATCAACCCCATGATGATGCCAAAGAAAGCACCGAAGCCGACTGCGGCAAAACCGACCCCCATTGAAAGACGGGAGCCGTAGAGGATCCTAGCTAGGATATCCCGTCCTTTATCATCCGTCCCCATCCAATGTTCTGTACTCGGGGGCTGGAGTTTATTGTCCAGTTGAATGTCATAAGGATCATGTACAGCGAGTAAAGGAGCAAACAGGGCAATGAGAATATAGAAGAGAATGATCCCTCCACCGACTACTGCTGCCTTGTTCCTTGAAAAGGTTTCCCAAAATGGTTTGATTCTTGTTTCAAACAGGCTGGGCTTTGACTCAAGTATGGGTGATTGAATTTCTTGAACTTTAAGTTCTGTCGACATGACGTTTCCTCCTCATTGAAATGGTTTGTGTAATTCAAAGATAGAGGAAGAGGGGTGGAAAGGGAAGGTGATAAGTTTGAATTGTCAAAATAATTAAAAAGTTGGTAAAGATATTGAAAATCAATCGCTGTTTTCTTTTTTATAATGCAGATAGGCACCAACAATACGGAAAAGGGAGAGTGGAGGAATTGAAAGAAAATAAGAAGTATTTCAGGGGGATCGCAGGATTATTGATCGTGATGGTCATGCTCATCACCCAGGCGTGTTCAACAAGTAATGTAGAAAGTGAAACCGCAAGCAAACAAGGCGGTGAATCAGAAGGCGGGATACTGAAGGTCGTCCGATTATCCGATGCAACCAATTTGGACCCCCACTTTATCACAGATATTCCGTCCGCCAATGTACTTTATCAAAAGGTGTACGAGAGCCTTGTAACGTTTGATAAAGAAATGAACATTGTTCCGTCACTGGCGAAAAGCTGGGAGCAGCCGGACGATACGACGTGGGAATTCACATTAAATGAGGGAATCATGTTCCACGACGGTTCTGAATTTAACGCAGAGGCTGTCAAAGTGACGTTCGACCGCTTATTGGATCCAAACACCGGGTCTCCTCAAAAGGATAAACTGGGGATGATCAAAGAAATCAACGTACTGGATGAATATAAAGTGCAGTTCAAGCTCGATGCTCCTTATGCACCTCTCTTATCGATCCTTGCAAGTAACGAAGGAAGCATCATGAGCCAGAAAGCAGTGAAAGAAAATCCTGATAGTCTTGCTAAGCACCCGATCGGAACCGGGCCATTTGCCTTCAAGACATGGAAGTCAGGTCAGTCCATCACCCTCGAGAAAAATGAAGAGTATTGGGGAGAACAGCCGAATATTGATGGAATCGAGTTTCAGGTAGTACCAGAGGACGCTACCCGCTTAGCGATGATTGAAACAGGTGAAGCTCATATCAGTGATCAAGTGCCCGTAACTGAAATCGAGCGCATCGAAAGCTCCGACACATTGAATCTGTATCGAACAGAAGGGTTAGCCGTCGAGTATGTCGGATTCAATACGCAAAAAGAGCCCTTTGATAATGTAAAGGTAAGACAGGCCATTTCCATGGCCATTGAAAGAGAAGCGATTATAAAAGGTGTCTATAACGGAGTGGGTACTTTAGCGAATGCTGCCATGAGTCCGCAAGTATTCGGTCATAGTGAAAACGTGAAACCGTATGAGTATGACCCGAATTCTGCCAAGGAGCTTTTGAAAGAAGCAGGATTTGAAAAAGGTCTTGAGCTGACACTGATTACAAGTGACCGTAAAGAACGGATCAATATGGCAGAAGTCATTCAGTCCCAGCTGAAGGGAATCGGGATCAAAGTGAATATTCAAGTGCTTGAATATGGTGCGTATATTGAAGCCGTAGACACAGGAGAACAAGATATGTTCATTGGCGGTTGGGGGAATGCAACAGGCGATGGAGACTACAACCAATACAACTTGTTCCACTCTTCTTCCCACGGTTCACCAGGAAACCATTTCTATTACACCAATGAAAAAGTCGATGATCTCATCGAGCAGGCAAGGAAAGAAGTGGACCCTGAAGTCAGAAAGACATTATATGAAGAAGCGATGACCATTGAAATGGAAGAAGCGGTATACATTCCAATTCGAAACTACGAGCATTTAGCAGTGTACAACAATGAAGTGAAGGATTTTTGGTTGAGTGCCGCCAACTACTTAATGGTGAAAGAGGCAACGATCGAATAGGAGAGATTACGGATGGTGGATGAGCACCATCCGTACCCTTGTAAACACTAAATATTGGAGGCTGATTGGATGAAAACAGTATGGATGAAAAATGTGAGAATGGAAACGGGTTTTGAGAAAGAGAATGGAGTCGTGACAGGAACCCTTACGGAATATTCCCATGTCAAAATAGAAGGTGGAAAGATTACGGCCATCTCACGGGACGAGTCAGAGATTGAAGCTGGAGCGGCCGTGTTGGATGCAAAAGGAAAGCTGATCCTGCCTTCCTTACGTGAAATGCACATCCATATCGATAAAACCTACTACAGTGGTCCATGGAAGGCGTGCCGCCCGATCACAAAAGGAATTTTTACAAGAATAGAAGAAGAACAGGAGCTGCTTCCTAAGCAATTGCCATACGCACAGGAGAGAGCTGAAAAGATGATTGAGCTGCTGCTTCAAAATGGCCACACTCACATCCGGACGCACTGCAACATCGAACCGACTTCCGGCTTAAAGCACCTGGAAGTCACCGTTAAAGCACTAGAGAAATATAAACACCACCTCACTTATGACATTGTGGCGTTTCCTCAGCACGGGCTCCTGCGCAGCAATTCAGTGGAACTGATGCGGGAAGCGATGAAAAATGGTGCCACCCTTGTCGGGGGAGTCGATCCGGCGACAGTGGACCGTCATATCGATCAATCGCTCTATACGACGTTTGACATTGCTACAGAGCATAATGCCGGTGTTGACATTCACCTTCATGACCCGGACACACTTGGCGCTTTCACCTTTGAACGTCTTGCTGATTTTACAAGAGAGGCGAACTTGAAGGGGCGGGTCACGATCAGTCATGCCATTGCACTTGGTGATCTTGAGGGGCAATCTCTTACCGACATGATGTCCACTCTGAAAGATCAAGAGATTGATATTACCACTACTATCCCGATTAACCGTCCAACCATTCCTGTTTCGACTCTGGATCAGTACGGTTTACAGGTATCCGTCGGTCATGACAGCTTAACCGATCACTGGTCACCTTTTGGAACCGGGGATACGATCGAGAAGCTGAATATTCTTGCTGAACGATTCCGACTGATTGACGAGTACTCCATCAACCGTACATGGAAATATGCATCCGGAGGGATCACGCCGTTGGATGATGCAGGGAAACAGGTGTGGCCTCAAGTAGGGGACGCAGCAGACTTCCTCCTGGTGGAAGCAAGCTGCTCAGCGGAAGCAGTGGCAAGGAGAGCAAAAATTGATTCTGTTTATAAGAACGGGGAAAAGGTGTTGCTGCCTCACTCTGAATCTGTACTGATCAATAAATAATAGAAGGGAGACGTTTTGATGATCTGGCTGAAAAATGTGAAGCTTGAAGTAGGAAACATAGAAAATGGAGGCATGACAGAAACGAAAACAGAGCTTTTTCACCTCGGGGTCAAGGAAGGGAAAATCGTTCAACAGCTGCCTCATACACAGTCCATACCCGAGACTGCTGATGTGATCTATGATATAAAAGGTCACTTGGCCATTCCGACCTTTAACGAAATGCATAACCATTTGGACAAAACGTATCTAACGCTTGGATGGAAAGCGACGAAGCCCGTTAAAAACCTGAAAGAAAGATTGCAGTTTGAAGCAGAGGAGCTGACAGAACTCGCACCAACGACTAAACAAAGAGCGAAACGGATGATTGACGAAATCCTTTCAAACGGTTCAACGCATATCCGCACTCACGTAAACATTGATCCATACATTGGATTGAAGAACCTCGAGGGTGTCATCGAGGCATTGGAAGAGTATAAGCATGCGGTGACTGCGGATATCATTGCCTTCCCGCAGCACGGATTATTAAGAGGTTCCGTGCCGACATTGATGAGGGAAGCGATGAGAAATGGAGCCACCATGGTTGGCGGCCTCGACCCTGCAGGAATCGATCGCTCAATTGAAAAATCACTCTATGAAACGATGAATATTGCAACGGAGTTCAATGCGGATGTAGACATCCATCTGCACGACAGCGGGCATGTGGGGACCTACACGATCGATAAGTGGATCGATATGGTGGAAGAGTCGAATTGGCAGAACCGGACAGCCATCAGTCATGCCTTCTGTATCGGGGAGGTGCCGGAAGTGAAACAGGTTGAACTGGCAGAGAGGTTAAGAGATAACGGAGTGGCAATCATGTCGACCATTCCTTTGACAAAGTCCCTTCCGCCAATCAAGCTCCTGGACGATCATGGAGTGAAGGTCCATCTTGGGTGTGATGGATTCTATGACTCCTGGAGTCCGCTTGGTCACGGGGACGTGTTAGAGAAAGTGTATAAATACGGCCAGGTGACAAGAAAAAGCGATGAAGTATCCTTAAGGGACAGTCTGAAGTGGATAACTGGCGGAACAACGGCATTGACGAAAACAGGTGAATACAAGTGGCCGAAAGTGGAAGATGATGCAAGCTTTATTTTCGTTGACGCCGCTTCATCAGCGGAAGTCGTTGCCAGAAGACCGAAACGACTGGCCGTGATGAACAAAGGGAAAGTGGTATATGGGTCTCTCTGGAGTACCCATGAGCTGGTGAAATGAAAGAAAAGGTAAATGGAAAGCCCGTGTATCTCTACATGGGCCTCCTTTTTTGTGTCATTTGCTGGGGAAGTAATTTTATTTTCGGTGCGATTTTAGTGCACTATTTCAAGCCGATGGAAATCGCTTTTTTACGGCTTATTTTTATTACTCTGTTCCTGCTTATAGTATTCTACAAGCCAATTAGACAATTTTCTTCGTTGAAATCCATGGTCATCCCGCTGCTCTTCATCGGTTTCATTGGCGTGACCTTGAATCACTGGAGCTTCTATGCCAGCTTGACCACGGCATCACCCGTAACGGCTGCCTTGATCCTGGCTACGGCACCCATTTGTACATCCCTTATCAATTCGGTTGTATTTAAGGAACGCAAAAGTCCGTTTTTCTGGATGTGGAGCCTTTTCAGCTTTTTCGGCGTGCTCCTGGTCATCATGAAGAAAGGGGCCATAGTGATCGGTATGGGAGAAGGGTATATCTTCCTCACGATGCTTACATTTTCCGTGTTCATGATTCTTGTGGAACGATATGCAAGGCACCTTTCTTCTATTCTATTGACCTTTTATTCGACCATGGTGGGGTTGATCTTGATGACCGTGTTTTTGCCATTCTCCGACGTTACTTTTCTGAGGTCCGTCCCCTTCAGCATTTGGATGCTGCTTTTTTTTACAGCGATCATCATGCATGGGATATGCCCGCTTATTTGGAACCATTGCATTTCAGAAATCGGCTCTACAAATACATCCCTGCTCCTGAACATTGAACCGTTTGTGGCAATGGTGGTCGGATACATTGTGTTGAAAGAGTCGGTAAGCACTATGCAAATGATCGGGGCAATCACTATACTAATAAGCGTCACAATGGCTCTCCATTCCAATCGAATGGGACAGAGGGACAGTCACCTTGTCCCGACAAACTCAAATACACTATGATGATTGTTACGGGACGAGGGAGCGGTCGCCTTGTCCTCCAAATTTCTACAACTATTTCCCCGGAAATTGATAAAAAATCATAGTATTCTACAAAGAGTGTCATACTGATCCATTCATTTTTTTACCTTCAATAAATAGTCAACATTAAACTTCTAAAGGCTTCGAAACTTCTGTAAAATGATACGTAAATTGAGGGGGGAATAAATGATGGAACAAACATACGGGCTAAGACCGGCTTTACTTTCCGATCTAAAAGTAATGAAAGAGACCTTTTGGTCAAACTCTTCACTAAAATCCTGCTTCAATTCTGAAACAAATTCTGTAGACGGAAATGATATCTATGAAGCTGAAAAGAGGCTTCTGCGATTTGCTCCATACATACAACATGTATTTCCTGAAACAGAAGAGAAGAATGGAATCATTGAATCACCTATTAAATCACTGCCGCATATGCAGCAAGCGTTACAAGAGTATTATCAAACCACCATACCTGGAAAGTTACTGTTAAAATGCGACAATGAGCTGCCCATTGCGGGTTCCATTAAAGCCAGGGGAGGCATCTACGAAGTTCTGAAACTTGCAGAAACACTCTTGGTAAAACACGATATGATTCAATTGACCGATGACTATTCCATGTTAGCCCATCCCTCGTTCAAGGAGTTCTTTTCACAATACTCCATTGCGGTAGGGTCGACGGGAAACTTAGCCTTAAGTATCGGGACCATTGGTGCAGCTCTTGGTTTCAATGTGACGGTCCATATGTCGCGTGAAGCGAAAGAATGGAAAAAGGAACTTCTCAGAGAAAAAGGAGTAACGGTGATCGAGCATCGGAACGATTTCTCCTATGCCGTTGAAGAGGGGCGAAAGCAATGTGTGAAGGACTCGAATTGTTTCTTCATAGATGATGAAAATTCGAAGGATCTTTTCATGGGCTATGCAGTCGCTGCGCTGCGGTTACGAAAGCAGTTTAAAGAAGAGGGGATAAAGGTTGACAGGGACCATCCATTGGTCGTGTATTTGCCATGCGGTGTTGGAGGCGGCCCTGGAGGAGTGACGTACGGATTAAAGCATGTATTTGGTGATCATGTTCATTGTTACTTTGCCGAACCAACCAATTCTCCCTGTATGCTTCTTGGGCTATCGACTGGAAAACACGAAAATATTTCAGTCCAGGATTTAGGATTAAGCAATCGGACAGAAGCCGATGGCCTGGCGGTTGGACGCCCCTCAGCATTAGCAGGAAGGGTGGTGCAGGAACTGGTGAACGGCGTGTATACAGTGAAGGATGAAAACTTATTTAAAATGCTGGCTCTTTTACATAAATCAGAGTCCATTTCTTTGGAGCCTTCCGCACTTGCGGGGATGCCGGGCCCAACCTCCGAGCAAATACGGAAGCATCTTGAATCGCTTTCATTAACTAATAATCAATTGAATCATGCGACTCATCTAGTGTGGGCGACTGGTGGGAACTTGGTGCCTGCACCGATTATGGAAAGCTATGTTGCAAAGGGGAGTGGTTTACTATAATGCAGAGGGACGGACCTTGTGCTTTCAAATGAAGGCATGAGGTCCGTCCCTCTTTTTCCAGACGAAAAAATGCCAAACGATCATTAATCGTTTGGCAGTCATCATATTTATATTGATTAGAGTGGATATTTGTGATAAATTAGAACAGAAACGCTTATCTTGAGTAAATTAAAACATATTAACTCAATAATAATTATATAACATAATTTACTCTTTCGTCAACCCTCAATTTTTTTTAGAAAAAGGAGTGCTTGGATGAATCTTGAAATTCGGCAGGAGCAGGAACGTGTGGACCGTGTCATTGAGACAATTGTGGAGCAAATCGGTCGTCTGGAGGATGAAACCGGACGACGACAAGAGGAAGTGGTGGAGATCCGTAAACACTTCTGGGATGAGGTCAAGGTGAATACGGATACGTTCGATGATTTTCTGGAAACCGTCCTCAGTTTGAGGCAGCAGGCACAAGTGTTGACCGTCAGTCAAAGCACTCACAGGCAGGCAGTGAAAAAATTATCCGCTCTACAACGCATGAAGGGTAAGCCTTATTTCGGACGGATTGATTTTACCGAAGAAGGAGAATCGGAGTCGGAAAAGGTCTATATCGGCATTGCCACTCTCACAGATCAAAGTGGCGAGGACTTCCTGGTCTATGATTGGCGCGCTCCGATCTCGAGCGTTTACTATGATTATCCGCCAGGTCCCGCTGAATACATCACACCCGGTGGGATAATCGAAGGGACACTGGAGAAAAAATGGCAGTATCTCATCCGGGATGGCGTCATCGAATCCATGTTTGATACCAGCCTGACGATTGGGGATGAAATTTTGCAGGAGGTATTGGGGAAGCGGACCGATACCCATATGAACAGCATCGTGGCGACCATCCAGAAGAAGCAGAATCAAATCATCAGGCACGATTACGGCCGGCTGCTCATTGTTCAAGGTGCAGCGGGCAGCGGGAAAACATCGGCCGCCCTTCAGCGGATTGCTTATTTACTTTATAAGTATCGGGGCAGTCTCAAGGCTGATCAAATCATTCTGTTCTCCCCGAACGCCATGTTCAACAGCTACGTATCGAACGTACTGCCAGAGCTTGGTGAAGAGAATATGGAGCAGGTGACCTTTCAGGAATATCTGGACCATCGGTTGAGTGCGGAGTTCGAATTGGAGGGACCATACAGTCAATTGGAATACGTCCTGACTGAAACGGGTGCCCCCTCGTACCGGACCAGGACGGCGAGTATTTCCTTCAAGGCATCGACGGATTTCTTTGATGTCATTAAATTATACAGAACGTCACTGGAGGAATCCGAGATGCGATTCAAAGGAATCAAGTTCCGGGGACAGCCGATCGTCACAGCAAATCAAATAAAGGAACGATTTTATACCAGTGATACGTCATTGCGTTTCCATAACAGGCTGGAGAAATTGACCGAGTGGATCAATCAACAGATCGATGAAGCAGAGAAGCTTGAACGGAGCAAGCCTTGGGTCGAAGAAGAAATCGAGCTGATGAGCAATGAGGACTATCACAAAGCGCATCAGCACCTGCAGAAGAAAAATCCGTCTAATGATTATGAGATCGAGTATGATGCGCTGGCCAGATTGACCGTTCGCAGGAGATTCAAGGGACTGCGCAAGCGAATCAATAGGTTTCAATATGTGGACGTGAGAGGAATGTATCTTCAGCTTTTTGCTGATCCTACGAACATCTCCACCTTATGGAAGGGTGAGATCCCGGAAGAGTGGGAGGATATTTGCCGTTCGACAATGAACATGCTCGAGGAAGGGGAACTGTCCTACGAGGATGCGACTCCTTTTTTACTGTTGAAAGAGCTGATTCTTGGCTTTCAGACCAATACGTCGATTAAGCATGTGCTCATCGACGAAGCTCAGGACTACTCACCTTTTCAATTCGAATTCATCAAGCGTCTGTTTCCTTCAGCCAAGATGACCGTGCTTGGCGACTTTAATCAGGCCATCTTTGCCCATGCACGTGAGCACGTGGATTTCAGCACATTGACCGGACTCTATGGACAGGGTGAGACCACAATGATCAACCTGACTCAAAGCTACAGGTCCACCAAGCCGATCATCGAGTTCACACGCCGGCTTGTGCCTGGCGGCGACCAAATCTCCCCATTTGACCGGGAAGGGGATAAACCGGTGCTCACCCGGGTCACTGATCACGATGAACTTCACAGCCGAATTGCAGCGAAAATAGAAGAATGGAAGGACCGGGACTATCACTCCATTGCCGTCATATGTAAATCTGCGAGAGAAAGTGAAGCCGCATACGCCTCCTTAAGGGGTGTGGAAGGCATCAAGCTCATGAAAAGCGCTTCTCTTGAATACGAACAGGGCGTGATCGTCATCCCGGCATACCTAGCAAAAGGAATCGAATTTGATGCCGTCATCCTTTATGACGCATCTGCCAGCTCGTATGGTGACGATAGCCTCAGCCGCTTATTCTACACGGCCTGCACAAGAGCCATGCACGAGCTGCAGCTATTCAGCGTAGGTGAACCGAGTCCATTCTTTGAGCATATAAAAGCGGACCTTTATAGTAGCGAATCGTTTTAATTACTCCCTGGAAAGGGACGGACCTCTCATTAACAAGTATCCTTATGAAAGGGAATTAGAGGTCCGTCCCTCTTTTTTGATCAAGACCACAAACAAACTGGCCAGTACGCAGAATATTCCTGCGAGGAAGAATGCCCAAGTATAGGAGTTGAACAGGTTGAAAATGATCCCGCCGCCAAACGCCGCAACGGCAGCACCAGCCTGATGAGCGGCAAATATCCACCCATAAATGACCCCGCTTTTTGCAACCCCGAAGATCTGCCTTGAAATATTAATGGTAGGCGGTACGGTCGCAATCCAATCCAGTCCGTAAAATACGGAGAAGATGATGAGCAAAGTAACAGACCCTTCAGACAAAGCAAAGGGAAGTAAGACCAAAGAACCTCCTCTTAAGGCATAATACCAAAACAGCAGCCAGCGGTTATCGAAGCGGTCCGAAAGCCAGCCGGATAATGTGGTACCGAAAAGGTCGAATATCCCCATGAAAGATAGTAGTGAGGCAGCCGTCACCAAAGAGATCCCATAGCTTAAACAGTAGGAAACAAAATGAGTCCCAATTAATCCACTGGTGGAAAGACCACATATAAAGAAGCTCCCTGCCAGTAACCAGAATTCCTTTGCTTTTACCGCGAGAAATAACCCGTTGAACGCGATCAGAATTGGATTCTTCCTGGAGTCGCCCTCCTTTTCTTGAAGCCCGTCTTCATCGCCATAGGGCTCGATGCCGATATCTTTGGGTGAGCTTTTCATAAAGAAAGCAATGATGAGAAACATGGTGACGCTAAGAATGATGATGAGGCTGATGGCCCCTCGCCATGTATAGTTTTCTATAATGATTGCTAAGATCGGAAGTAAGATCAACTGCCCCGTGGCGGTACTTGCCGTTAGTATTCCAACTGCAAGGCCCCTGCGTTTTACAAACCAGCGATTTGCGATATAAGGGCTTAAGACTGTTAGGAAAAGAGAAGAACCTAACCCGATAATTATCCCCCAAATCAAAATGAGCTGCCATGGTTGATTCATCACCAAAGTAAGCAACGTTCCCGACAATAATGTTCCCATGGAGATAATCATGATCTTCTTTAAACCGAGCACTTCAATTAAAGCTGCCATAAACGGACCGGAAATCCCATATAAAAAGAGACCCACAGCAAACGCAAAAGAAATGACAGATCGGTCCCATCCGAACTCGCTTTCGAAAGGTTCGATGAAGACTCCTGAAGAAGAGCGGACAATTCCGGCTACGATAATCGAGAAGAAGGAAATGGTTAATATTATCCAGCTGTAATGAATTCGTTTCATATTGATCACCTATCCTCATTATATAGTGAGGAGTGAAGGTAAGCTCAACATTTTTAATAAATTAATGATTGAGTTAGGTGAAATTTTTTGAAATAATTGGTAATAAAAGATAAGAGATTAATAGAATCATTTAGTGGCGTCATTTTAAGAATAGGAGGGTTGCAAATGAAACAAAATTTAACCTTGGCCTGGATTGCTTCATGGTTCGCCCTTGTGGGACAGCTGATGTTTTTCATCGGAGTGTCGCTTTTTACAGGAGACTGGCGTTATGTTATGTGGAGTTTCATGGTGAGTATGGCGGTGGGGGTTCCGAGTATGATTCGTACAAGGCACGAACAGAAAAAAAGCAAACCAAGTAAGCTTGGATCATAATACGTATTCCTCTGACCAAGATAGACAATAAAATCAAAAGGTGCAGTAATGAACAATCGTTGGAATGAACGAATGTATAAATATTGGTCTCCAGTATACGATAGGTTTTTTAATTCGGGTGAATTTCTTAAAGCACGGAAAAAGATTTTTTGAAGAAGTGCAGTTTAACGAATATCAAAAGATATTATTTGTGGGTGTAGGTACAGGGGCCGATTTGGAGCTGATTAACCATAAGGTACTAAACATTACAGCAGTTGATTATTCTAATGAAATGCTTGAAAAAGCCAGAAAAAAGTTCCCGGATTCCTCGATTCAATTCTTAAAAATGGATGCACAGAATATGAGTTTTGAAGATCATCCATTCGACGTAGTGATTGGAAGCCTTGTTCTATCTGTCGTACCTGATGCAGATCAGTGTCTCAAGGAAATGATCAGGGTTTTGAAGCAGGATGGTGAGATCATCATCTTCGATAAGTTTTCACCCAAAGGAAGAGCACTTCCGATTTATCAAAAGGTGATCAGGCCGATTATAAGATTATTAGGCACGGATATCGGGTTGAACTTTGAGTTCCTGTATGAAAAGTATAAAGGGACATTATCTGTGAAAGAGGACATACCACTAATGTTTAATGGTATGTATAGAAAGATTGTGCTAAAAAAACGCTTGAAGGCATATCTAGATAAAAACTATTAAAAAGGGTCTCCTTAAAGTCAGCTTTTACTGATTATTTGGAGACCTTTTTATTTAGTAATTTATTCTTTGGGGGCTCCTTCAAAAACGGAAAAGTTCATTTTGCCAGACCTCTTTAATTTAAAAATCTTTATCTTTTCTTGATTTTCTTCTAAAGAAAAGAATAGTGGCTACAATAAGAATCAAAATGATGGTCATAGGTATAATGACAAATAACGCAGTACCGGTATCACCGATTATTGGAATCACTCCTCTCAAGTGTTTAAACATACTTCTCTATTCCCGATTACTATTTTGATAAAACTTTATGGAACACATTACAAAGAGCCCGAGAAGATTAGGGGAATCATCTTTTTTAACGGCTCTTTTCGTAAAGTGTGTTGCTATTGTAGAGAAGAGTGTACTAGTTGATTTCCGCTCCAGGATGCTCGCTTAGCCTCCGGGGTCTCACCTGTCCAGCTTCGGCGGCTAGCCCCTCGAGGTCATAAGCTAAATGGTCCATGAAGGCAAAGTACGCCTTCCCGGCCCATTCATCTTATGCTTGTCGGGGCTGAGCAAGCCGCCTCCGCTTTTCGGACTGTCCAGCTATTCCCGCAGGAGTCGAGCATCCTGCAGCGAGAATCAACTTTCTAAGCATGTATCCTTAATCGAAAACAATTAAAACAAGCTTTTTAGCAAACAACCTTATTCAAGGGTAGAGATTGATTTGCCTTTTTTGAAAAAGAATTTTTTTCTAGTTACATGGTATTATTGAGTATGTTGAAGCACTGTCACAGAAATTCTGTTAAAGATGGTGAGGGGAACTGCGTAGACTCCGGCGGATTTTGGGCGTGCCGAGACCCCGTTCGGCTAAGCTGAGGAGGCTCGGCCGAACGCTAGCTGCAAGCGGAGCAGTTCCCCTCACCATCCAGCACACACTAATTGACAGAGCCTTAACAGAGCTTATGTTAAAAAGCAACAATCTTTGCGAAAAGAGCGTTTTTAATAGAAGATTGATCTTTAGAATATTATGGTAAAATCAAGTTATGAATATAAGAAAGGAGACCGACATGAAGTTTTATGTTGCATCAAGCTTTCAAAATATCGATCAAGTACGAGACGTCTGTGAACGTTTGAAAAGAATAGGGTATACCCATACATATGATTGGACTCAAAATAGCAGGGCTTCCACAGTTGAAGAGTTAAGAAGGATCGGTGAAAAAGAAAAGCAGGCCATCATCGAATCCGATGTGATCCTTGTGTTGTTGCCTGGGGGAAAAGGGAGTCATGTTGAACTGGGAATAGCTCTTGGGCTGAATAAAAGAGTAATTTTATATTCTCCTAACAATGAAATAAGTGACTTTGCACAGACAACGACTTTTTATCATTTGTCAGAGGTTGAAGTATGTACGGGAAGCGTGGATGAACTATTAGAGTATGCAACTACAGCGAAAAGTCATTTTAAAGGGTGAGAATATTGGAAAACCACGATGATTTAAGGGGAATCATTTCGGCCATTCCATCTCAGGGCAGAACCATTTTAGGAATAGACGGCCTAAGCCGATCCGGAAAAACAACTTTCGTGGAACAACTTAATGAAATCCTGAAAAAAGAAGGGATTGCCTATCATATCTTCCACATCGATGACCACATCGTGGAACGCAATCAACGGTATCATACTGGATTCGAAGAATGGTATGAATATTTCCATTTACAATGGGACGTTCAGTGGTTAAGAGAAAACTTCTTTGAAAAACTGACGCATGACAAGCAACTCAACCTTCCATTTTACGACTCTCACATGGATAACCACGATTGGAAAACGGTTACGCTTCCTAAAACAGGACTCATCATTGTGGAGGGTGTTTTCCTCCAGAGGAAGGAATGGAAAGGCTTTTATCACCACATCATTTTCCTGGATTGCCCCCGGGAAAAGAGATTTATGCGGGAAGCTGAAACGACTAAACAGAATCGGGAAAAATTTGAAAAGAGATATTGGAAGGCGGAGGACTATTATATGGATACCTTTTGTCCGTTGGATAGTGCTGATATTGTTTTGAAGACTTGAAGTTTAGTTGTATAGTATAGTAAACAACCAATTTGGAGGCATAAGGATTGAAATCATCATTCATGACATACACAACATTATTCCTGGCCGTATTTGCTCTATCCACTTCAGCCATCTTTGTCAAATTGGCAGATGCTCCTGCCACGATCACTGCATTCTACCGCATGCTTTTTGCAGCACTCCTTCTGCTGCCATTCTTAGTATCAAGTAAATCGAACCGGAAAGAATTATCTACCCTTACCAAGAAACAGTGGGGACTCGGGTTATTGTCAGGAGTCTTTCTGGCGACGCATTATGTCTTATGGTTCGAATCCTTACACTATACCTCAGTGGCAAGTTCGACGGTAATCGTCACATTGCAGCCGCTCTTTGCCATGGTGGGAGGCTATTTTCTATTTAAAGAGCGATACCGCTTGGGAGCCCTGATCGGCTGTCTGGTTGCGATCGTCGGAAGCTTCGTGATTGCGTGGCAGGATTTTCAAATCAGTGGAGAAGCATTATTCGGCGACATCCTTGCCTTTATTGCAGCGGGGGTCATCACAGCCTATTTCTTTGTCGGCCAGCATATCCGTAAAAAGCTGTCCCTCATTCCGTATACGATCATCGGGTATGCCAGCAGTTCACTGTTCTTATGGATCTTTGCATTGACACAGGACGTTTCTTTCAAGGATTATTCCTCACAGACATGGTGGTACTTCCTTCTATTAGCCTTGGTTTCAACGATCTTTGGACAAACAGTGTTTAATTGGCTGTTGAAATGGCTGAGCACAACCGTGATTTCTATGGGGATCCTCGGGGAAACGATTGGAACCTGCTTACTCGCTTATTTCATTTTGGGAGAAGTGATCTCACTGCAACAAGGTATCGGAATCGCTCTGATCCTGATCGGCCTGGCCTTGTTTTTGCTGCTTCAGCGACAAAACGTTAAGATTGCAGATGATAAACGAAAGCAACTGGATTGATTGGCGAAAGCTGATACCCTTTATCCCAACACGTTCTATAACATCATGTTTGTCCTACTCCAGGGCATGATTGTGATTAAGAGCTCATATGGTTTAGAAGGGGGTATGTATAATGTGGTGGTTTGTGATCATGATTTCGGGTGTTTTATTATTCGCTTTACTAATCGATCTCAAGCGAAAGAAAAGAAGAAACGACCGGCATGTACAGGGGATTCATCCTTCTACCAAACCTGGTGAAGACCAGAATTACACCATGGGAGGCGGTCATGACTCGGGGAACGGCACAGGACAGTGATGATGGGCAAGGGACCTGTCCCTCCGTCCCGATAACCATAGATTGTCTATTGAAAAAAAATCCATTATCCTTCTGATTGAGAGATGTAGACGAAAGGGGATTTGAATCGGACATGTGGACAATCCTGTAATGATGAACGAGATCAATAGACTATGAACCTATCATTTTGACGGGAGAAGTGTGTCTGTTTGACCATCATATACAAGGAGCGCCTGGTGTGATTGAATACCCGACACCTAGAGTGGATACCTTTGTATCTGCTTTTTTTTGTGCCGGGATATATACATCTCTTAGTGACACCTTATAGCTTCCTTTAAAAATAGGAGGAATATGAAATGACCAATCTAAAAGGAAAAGTAGCGATCGTGACAGGAGCAAGTCGTTCAAAAGGAATAGGGGCAGCGACTTGCCGAACACTTGCCAGCGCCGGGGCTGATATCTTTTTTACCCATTGGAGCGCGTTTGATGAGGCTAGTGGAAATGGAGTAGAGAATGAGTTTCCGGAAACCTTTTGTGAAGAATTAAAGCAAATGGGCGTACGTGCCTTTCATATGGAAGTTGACCTGAGTGATAAAGCATCACCGCTTCGAATAATGGATCGAGTGGAAGAGACACTGGGAACACCATGTATTCTAGTAAACAATGCGACATTCGAATCACCTGCCGATTTTCGGACGTTGAATAGAGACATTCTGGATAAGCATTACCATGTGAACAACAGCGGGACGCTCATGCTGACCATGGAGTTTGCGAGGCGATATGAAATAGCCTTTCCTGAAAGAAAGGACGGGCGGATCATCCATATGGTGTCTAAGGGTCCGGATCCCAACAACCTGGCCTATATCGCAACAAAAGGTATGTTGATTGCCATCACTGAGCCATTATCCGTTGGCCTCGCGCCAATCGGTATCACCGTTAATTCGATTGATCCAGGTCCGACTGATTCAGGGTGGATCAATGAAGAGTTAAGGGAACACTTACTACCAATGTTTCCAATGGGACGATTAGGTGAACCTGAGGATGCAGCGAAGTTGATACGATTTCTAGCCAGTGATGATTCCGGATGGATCACCGGGCAGCTGATAAAATCAGAGGGTGGATTTTTGGGTAAGTAGATAAGAGGGACGGACCTCCAGCTTAGAGGAGGTTTGCCTCTCTTTTTTTGGTAAAAAATCCCTTGACATTACCATCGTAAGCGAAGTACTATTTAATTAAACACTGGTCAATAAAAAGGATGAGAAATGTATGTCACCCAGAAAAGCAGTAGCACAGGAGCTCACGAAGGAAATGGTAATGGCAGCGGCACGGGAGCTTTTTCGGAAGAAGGGTTATCAGCAGGTGTCCATGAGGCAGATTGCGTCCCAGCTTGGATACAGTCACGGCTCCCTCTACTACCATTTCAAGAATAAAGCAGAATTGTTCTATGCCATGATCGAAACCGATTTTAAACTGTTGGATCAATGGCTGGGTGATGTGATGGGTCAAGAAATGGATAACGAAGGGAAATTGAGGGGGATTCTTCTCGCATTCATTCGATTCGGCCTGAGTCATAAAAGCCAGTATGAAATGATGTTCCTGCTTGCGGATGAGGAAGTCAAAAGCTGCGTGAACAAAGGACCGAACGAATCATATGAAAAATTCGCTAAAGCCCTTATTCATCTAAGCGACCAAGAGATCACCATCCAACAGACGTGGTCGATTTTCCTGGCACTACACGGGTTTGTCAGTCATTACTGCCGTTGTGATGAAACCTATGAAGAAGTTGAGAACCTGGCACACTTGCACGTGAATTTTATCCTGAAATCAATAGGATAAAATTTTTTGGATGTATTTGACCAGCGGTTAATTAAAAGGGGGACTTTTTATGAAAAAGGCAACGGTGGTAGGGGCTTCTGGAGGGATGGGGTATGCACTTGTGCTGGAATTGGTCAGCAGGGGTTTAGAAGTCGTAGCATTTGCAAGAGGGAAAGAAAAGTTGTCCAGATTATTTGGAGGTTTGAAGGCTGTGACCATCGAGACTGGGGATGCGGAAAATAAAGACCAGCTTATTCATGCTGCAAAGGACAGTGACATCATCTTTCATGCCATAAACCTCCCTTATGATGAATGGAAACATAAATTAAGTACGATTACGGGAAACATCATTTTTGCAGCGGAACAAAACAGCGCCAGGTTGGCAGTTGTAGACAATATCTACGCCTACGGAAGAAGTGGCGGTACAATGCTGACCGAAGATAGAGAAAAACACCCTCATACACGAAAAGGCAAACTGCGCTTAGAATTGAATCATATGATCAAGCAATCTTCTGTTCCGTCGCTCATCTGCCATTTTCCGGACTTTTATGGACCGAATGCCACCAACACATACATCCATTTCACATTAGAACAGATTTTGAAAAAGAAAAAAGCGGGGTTTGTCGGTCCGAAGGATGTTGTGCGTGAATTCATATTTACTAAGGATGGGGCTAAAGCGATGGTCGACTTGTCCAGTCAGGACGAAGCATACGGACACAATTGGAATATACCTTCCACCGCACCGATAACTGGGAACGAAGTAGAGCAGATTCTAAAAAAGCAGCTCGGTGAAGAGAAGGGGCTTTACTACATCTCAAAATCGATGTTTGCCGTATACTCCCTTTTTGCAGGGAAGGGAATGCGTGAGGCGTTGGAGATGCAGTATATTAACTCGGAACCTACTATTCTATCTGGAGAAAAGATCGATGGATTTATGGGTAAGCGGCAGCACACATCCTATGAACAGGGGATAGCTGAAACCATTGCATTTATGAGGGGTTAATGGGACAAGGGACATGTCCCTCCGTCCTGCCTATTTACAAAATTATGAAAAAGTGAGATAATAAAGAAAATTCCGGGGGAGGGAAAGTAAGTTTATGGAACCAACTAATTGCTAATTAATTTATTTTTAAATTAATACGGATTTTGTAATGAGCGTGAAAGTGCCTATAGAGATAGGTTTATTTGTTATGCTCTTTATGGAGTCAGGGCAATTGGAAGGTAACTTACTTTACTGATATCGGGATGATGATTGATCATAAAGCGTCCAGCAGCGTCTGGATTGTATTAGGCATTGGAATGCGCTTTTTTAGTATGCGCATGATGCTTATACTGCTTTGCGAAAAATCATATACATTGATGATACTGGACCGTAAGAAGAGACCCTCTTCTTACGGTCTTTTTTATTTCACAATTGAATAGGAGTAAAGGTCTTCTTGACCCGTCCATAAACAG
Source organism: uncultured Rossellomorea sp. (assembly GCF_947488365.1). Classification (NCBI taxonomy): domain Bacteria; kingdom Bacillati; phylum Bacillota; class Bacilli; order Caryophanales; family Bacillaceae; genus Rossellomorea; species uncultured Rossellomorea sp. The sequence goes on from NZ_CANKZT010000008.1 coordinate 81,486, forward strand.
CGTAACTTCAATTATGGATGAAAGAAGGAACGCGTATGTTGGAACTGAAATTAAATGGGATAAAAAAATATATGGAAGCGACGCTGGTCGTGGAAGATGTATCGCTGGAAGTATATGAAGGGGATAAGGTCGGAATCGTCGGGGCAAATGGAAGCGGTAAGAGCACAATCTTGAAGCTGATTGCAGGCATCGAGCCGATGAATTACTATCCTGGTTACCCCCAGACATCGAGTCATGGGTATGACGAAGGCCTCATTCATATGTCGAGGGGAGCGACCACTGCCTATCTTGAACAATCGCCTGTGTACCCAACAGGGGTGAAAGTCAGTGATGTCCTTAATCTGGCCTTTGAAGAGATTGACAGAGTCGAGAAACAGATGCGTGAACTGGAAGAGCAGATGACCTTATTACAGGAGGATGAGCTCCAGCGGACACTTACTAAATACAGTGAGCTCACTCAGCTGTTTGAAGTAAAGGGGGGGTATGAACGAGAGGAAAAAATGAGCAGGGTTTGTACAGGGCTGCAGCTTACGGAGAGCTTCTTGGAAAGGGAATTCGACTTATTGAGCGGAGGGGAGAAGACAACGGTCATTCTTGGAAAGCTCCTGATTCACGAGCCGGATATCCTGCTTCTAGATGAGCCGACCAATCATCTTGATATGGAATCCATCGAATGGCTGGAGAGCTATTTGAAGAGCTACAAAGGGATGGTCATCATCGTGTCCCATGACCGCTACTTCCTGGATAACGTGGTCACAAAGATTGTGGAAATAGAGGATATGAGATCGACTTCTTATAAAGGCAATTATTCTTCTTTCATTGATCAAAAGGAAGAGAATATGCGCATTCAATACGAGCATTTCAGAGAACAGCAAAAGAAGATCCATCGCATGGAAAAGACCGTGTTGAGTCTGCGTGACTGGGCCATGAGGGCTGATAATACCAAGTTCTTTAAGAGGGCTTCAAGCGTCCAAAAGAAGCTGGATAAGATGGATCGCATCGATAAGCCAGTATTTGAACGAAGGAATATGAAGCTTGATGTGAGAGCTGCAGAACGATCAGGAAAAGAAACCATCAAGGCAGTGGGGCTTTCTAAACGCTTTGGGGATAAGATCATCTTTAACAACACAGATGTCATGATTCACTTTGGTGAACGAGTAGGCATGCTGGGTCCGAATGGAAGCGGGAAAACCACATTCTTAAAAATGCTTGTAGGGGAAGTGCGGCCGGATGAAGGCGTGTTAGAGTTTGGTGCAAATGTAAAGGCAGCCTATTTACCACAAAACATTGCTTTTAATAATGAGGAAGTCACGGTGCTCGACTGCTTCAGGGAGGATATCTCCATACTTGAAGGAAAAGCTCGGGAATTCCTGGCGAAGTTCATGTTTTACAAAGGCAGTGTCTTCAAGAAAGTAAAGCATCTCTCAGGTGGGGAAAGAATCAGGTTAAAGCTTGCCATGCTGTTATTCCAGGATATCAATTTACTGATACTCGATGAACCGACCAATCATCTGGATATTGATACAATCGAAACCCTTGAGGAAGCTCTCGAAGACTTCAGTGGTACGATTTTCTTCATTTCCCACGATCGCTATTTTATCAATCGGATGGCGGAGAGAATCATTGCTGTGGAGGATTATTCTTTGAAGAGCTATCATGGGAATTATGATGAGTATAAACGTGAAAAAGAGAAGGAGGAGAGGAAAGAGTCGATTGATGTAAGGGTTGAGAAACCAGTACAAAAACCTGAAAGAATAAATGAGGAAATAATACAGGCAAAAGTTTTAAAGAGAATTGAAAGACTGGAAAACATGATAAGAGAAATTGATCTAGCCATGGAGACAGGTCATATTGAATACAATGAACTGAATCAACTGTATGGAAGAAAGCTGGACGCCGTTAAAGAATTGGATGCTGAGATGGAACTGTGGCTGCGATCTAGCGATTGATATTTTAGAGGGACGGACCTTTGCTTCGTGTGGAAGCTGAGGTCCGTCCCTATCTGCTTATGAAGAACTTCCGAGCAACTCTACCAACTCTCTCACAATTGATCCCGCTTCTCCATCTTCAGGGTACACTGAATAAAATGGTCGGTTGATGACGTAAGGGTCAAGGGATACGAGCATTCCTTGGAGCACCTCTTCTTTTACCAAGGAGCTTGATAGAAATGCAATGCCGAGACCCCTTACTGCGAGTTGCTTGATTAAGTAATGACTACTGGCTTCAAGAATTTCTGTCGGTACGATTCGTTCGGATCTCAGAAAATCATCCGCATACTCTCTCGTCCCTGATCCGATTTCCCTGAGGATGAGGGGGGAAGAATGTAAATTCATGCGGCTGCTGGCGAAGAAACGCAGTTCGTCATGGCTGATGACTTCCAGGTGAAAAGGCTCGAGTCCCCGTGTTCCTTCCACAAGGGCGAGGTCGAGTTCTTTGTGATTCAGTGCCTCCACAATGGTTTCATGATTGTGGGTCATCAGTTGAAGCCGGATGTGTGGATAGAGGATCTTGATCTTTTTGACAAAATCGGGAAGAAGAACGTCACTGACGGTGTGAGTGGCCCCGATCCTTAATTGGATTTCTTCAGTCTTTTGTGTGACCTGTTCCATCGTCCTCCAAAGCTCCAACATCTTCTTTCCTTTTTCAAACACGTGAAGTCCCTCAGGTGTTAATTGAAAAGCCTGATTGGCAGAAGAACGGTAGATGAGTTCAATTCCTAAGGATTGTTCCAATTTCTTGATGTGAACACTGACGGTCGGTTGAGACAAGTTCAGGAATTCACTTGTTTTGGTGAAATGTTGAAGCTGAGCGAGAGTGACGAAGGTTCGAATCCATTCCAGTTGCATAGAACCCCTCCATTACAAAACGTAATCGTCTACATTATTATTATTCATTTCTATTATATCTTAAGGAAAGGTATAATGTGAGACGAAGGAAGTGAACAACAAGATGGAATGGTTATTATTTATCATAGGCGGAGCAGTCATCGGCATCATTTCTGGTTTTTTTGGTATAGGCGGCGGGATAGTTCTCACACCAACCTTACTTGTACTTGGCTATGAACCAAGCCAGGCGATCGTTCTCTCCTTAATGCTGACATTGGGATCGACTGCGACGGGGACAGTGTCACACATTCAATTAAAAAATGTAAATATGAAATTAGCGGTTGTCCTCGGGGGATTCGGAGTGATCGGATCAGTCATCACCGTACCATTTGTGAAGTGGCTCGATTCGATGAATGGAGCTTCCACGGTTATCTCCATTGTCTATATTGGGATATTAAGCTGGTTTTCTTACCAGTTTTTAACTAAACGAAGAAAGGAAGCGCAAGCGAAAGGAGTATCTGCAACTCCCTTTATCGGTATCTTCACCGGTATCATCTCTTCACTTATGGGGGTCAGCGGTGGATTTGTCATGACTCCGCTCCTCTCGAAATGGCTGAAGCTTGATCTCACCAAATCGATTGGAACCAGCATATCGGCAGCCTCGATCATCGTATTATCAGGGATCGGCTCGTACATGTATGCGGGGGAAGCACTCGATTACCGTCATGGAATCATGCTGATCATCGGAACCTTGATCGGAACCCCGATCGGCTCCATCCAGCTGAAACGATTCTCAGACGTTACCGTCAAAAAGATGCTTGCAGTTTTGTACATGGTGGTCGCAGTAAGCGTCATTTTTAAGATGTTATCAATTTCCTCTATCTCACTCGGACTGATCCTGGCATCCGTGCTCGTATTCTTTGGGATGCTGATTTATTCGCAGCAACGAACAAAGAGAGCAGAAAATTATTGATGGTTAAAAACAGAAAGTCGGTTGAGCACGCCAAGCGGTTAACCACGTTTGTAGGTCTGACGATGATATGCATATCGAAGTAGAGAGGTCATTCGCATAGCGAGTGGCCTCTCTATTTTTTTGCTGCGCTTAATGAAGTTTTTTTGAAATTTATGTAAATCAGCTGGATTTTTTTCGAAAACGGCCGGATTATCAACAGAAACGGCCGGATTTATCAGGATTTCGGCTGGATTTTCGTGAAAAACGGCCGGATTTATACTCATTTCGGCCGGATTATCTTCATCATGGCAAGTAATTGGCAAGCAGGACAGGGAACTTGTCCTAATAAATGTATCTGTTCTTGCGAAAACGCCTATGTAAATCTCTTCATTTTCAAAAGTCAGGCAGGATTAAGTGAAAATGTTCTAGAAACTAGTCTAAATAAGGGAGTGGAAGTCGAAAGGGGGTTGGTGTCCGATATTCATTGAATAGAAGACTCTACTAATTTTTCTGAAATTTCATTCTATTTGTCATTCTGTACGGATCACAGGATCTTTTATAGACAAAGTGTCTAATGATAAACAGGCTTTTTCAAAATAAACTAAAGTTAAGGCTATAAAATATGTAAGCAAAGGATGATTCTATGTCAATCAATCGAGAAAGATTAAAGCGTCATCTAGAGGAGTTAGCTGAAATCGGGAAGATCGGGGAGACAGGCGTTTGCCGTTTGGCCCATTCCAAGGAGGATCGCCAGGCAGTGGAAGTGGTGAAAGGCTGGATGGAGGAGGCGGGTTTGACGGCCAGGATTGACGGCTTCGGAAATTTGATTGGAAGGATAGAAGGTGCCGACAAGGATAAGCCGATCCTTATGCTGGGCTCACACATTGATTCTCAGCCATATGGCGGGAGGTTCGACGGGACTGCAGGTGCACTGGGAGCGATCGAAGTCATTCATAGTATGAAGGACAATGGAATCGTCCCGGACCGGAGCATTGAAGTGGTTTGTTTTTCCGATGAAGAGGGCTGCCGGTTTAACAAAGGAGTATTTGGAGTCCGGGCTATAGCCGGGATGCTTGAGGAAGGCGAACTGGACCGTAAAGACAAGCAGGGTGTGACGAGAAGAGAGGCGTTGAAGGAATTCGGGGTCGAGCCGGATGTAACCGCAAGTCCTGTTTACCAAAAAGGTGATATCGCAGCGTTTCTGGAGTTACATATTGAACAGGGGCCGGTCCTTGAGGAAAAGGGAAAACCAGTCGGAATTGTTTCAGGCATCTCCGGACCGATCTGGCTGACCGTTACACTAGAAGGATTCGCGGGCCATGCGGGTTCGGTGCCGATGACGATGAGGCAGGATGCCCTTGTCGGTGCGTCGGAAATCATCCGGAAATTCGATGAGCTGGTTAAAAGAGAAGGAACCGGAACCACAGTAGGAACGGTAGGCAGTATGCAGGTGTTCCCGAACTCAAGAAACATCATTGCCGAAAAGGTGGAGTTTACCGTGGACCTTCGTGATATAGATGTTGAAGCACGTACGAAACTGGAGGAAAAACTCTATCAAATCATCGAGGAGACGGCAATCAGTTACAATCTTAAATACGAGATTAAAGAAGATACCCGGAGTGAACCGAGATATTGTGCAGACTGGATCAAGGACATTATGAAGGAGGAGGATGAAAAGCTTGGACTGGATTCACCGACCTTAATGAGCGGCCCTTTCCATGATGCCTTATTCATGTCCTATATCAGTGATTACGGGATGATCTTCATACGCTGTGAAAAAGGCATCAGCCACAATCCAATGGAGTATGCCGAGATGGATGATGTGGAAAAAGGAGTTCAGCTCCTATACGCGACAGCATTGCGTGTTTGTAAGGGACATGGGGACAGGCACCTTGTCCCAAAAGACGGCTCTGCTGCTGTTCATGATAAGTAAGAGAAGGCTGGGACGAGGGACCTGTCCCTCTGTCCCATTTGGGAGGTGATCGTTTGAGAGCGACGATGCTCTTCGTAAACGGAGAAGTGGTTACTGTGAATTCTGAATTTTCCGTGAAAGAGGCGGTTGCCATTCAGGATAATAAAATAATCGCGGTCGGCACGGATGAAGAAATTCTATCATTTGCAGGTGAAGGAACGAAGATTGTGAATTTGGAGGGAAGAAGTCTCTTGCCCGGCTTTATTGATGCTCATGCCCACCTCGAACTTTATGGAACCAATAGGCTCGGGGTGAACGGCAAGGAGGCAGGAAGTATAAAAGAGCTCCTCGGGAAGTTGAAGGAGAGAGTACGATTAACTCCAAAGGGGGAATGGATCCGGGGCTGGGGTTATAACCAGAATACCCTTAAAGAGGGAAGGCACATAACTCGGTGGGATCTTGATCAGGTTTCCACCGAACACCCGATCATTGTGGTCCGGACATGCGGGCACATATCGTGCGTGAATACGAAAGCGCTGGAGCTTGCGGGTATTCATCCTGAAACAGAAGATCCGAATGGAGGGAAATATGTACGGGAAAACGGCGAATTAACCGGATTGCTGCTGGAAGCTGCCCATATGAACATGTTTCTTACAGCCAATTATTCTGAGGATGAGGTGCAGCAGGGATTGTCCCTCGCTTCCCAGGATTATTTAACAAAAGGAATTACGAGTGTCCATGATGCCGGGGGATATGGACCTGAACATATTCGGTTCCTTCAAAAAGCAGTAAGAGCAAAGAGAGTTAAGCAGAGGGTATACGCACTTTACGGTTCGCTGCATGATTCTGTAGAAATGGTGGAGAAAGGCCTGGTAAGCGGAATAGGGACAGGCCTTGGGGATGAGTGGATGAAAATCGGGCCTGCCAAAGTGTTTATCGACGGAAGCAGCAGTGGCCCTACAGCCAAGACGAGGGAGGCCTACACGAGCAATCCAAATGACTCAGGCATTTTATATTTGAACCAGCATGAATTAAACGGGTCCCTCGGAAAAGCGCATGAAGCGGGGTGGCAAATCACCGCACATGCCATCGGGGACAAAGCGGTTGAAATGATGATTGAAGCCATTCGCCATGCTCTTGACCTACACCCCCGTGAAAACCATCGTCACCGCATTGAACATTCCGGCATGACACCAGCAGACCTCATTTACCGGATAAAAGAGTTTGATATTGTTCCGATACCAAACCCAGCCTTCATTTATGAATTCGGCGACGGCTACGTGAAAGATTATGGAGAACGGGTCGACGTCATGTTCCCCTTAAAGAGCTTTTCAGAAGCGCAGATTCCTTTTGCAATCGGATCTGACAGCCCGATCACCGCCGTGGATCCGCTCCAAGGGATTTATTCAGCTGTCACTCGCATGAGTAAATCCGGTGAAGTGATAGGGACCGGACAACGAATCACCCTAGAGGAAGCGATTAAGGCCTATACATGGAACGGTGCATATGCGAGCTTTGAAGAACCCATAAAAGGCAGCATCGAAGCAGGGAAGCTCGCCGATCTGGTTGTGTTGAATGAGTCGATTTTACACTGTGAACCTGAAAGATTACGAGAGTTAAAAGTAGAGTTAACGATCCTTGATGGGAAAGGGGAATATGCAGCAAAAAAGGAGGGTGTTTTATGAGTAAAAGCGCGTTTACGAAAATCTATTGCTTGTCTCTGATTTTACCGTTTCTTCTATTGATCTTCCCCTTGTTTTCAATTGGAAACAGGGCAACCCCGATCATCATGGGGCTGCCGTTTTCGATATTCTGGGTGATTTTATGGATTATCATTACCTTTCTAATCGTTCTTATACTCTATCGGATCGATCCAGACAAAGATGAAGAGGAGGTCCATTAATGGCAGATTGGCAGATTGCAATGATCATGATGATCGGCTATCTTGTGATTGCATTAGTAGTTGGTGTGATGGCAGGAAGAGGTCATGATAAACATTCATTAGATGAGTTTACCGTTGCTGGCGGAGGTCTCGGCTTGGTTGTGATGTGGTTCCTGATGGGAGGGGCTGTGTTCAGTGCCTTTTCATTTCTCGGCGCTCCAGGGTGGGCATATTCCAAAGGAGCACCCGCACTTTATATTTTAACTTATACCGCTTTTGCGATTCTCCCATGGTACATCATCGGTCCGAAAATCGGGAAAATCGGTCGTAAATTCAATATATACACGGTTTCCGGCTTTATGAAAAAACGTTACGGAGGTAAGACGCTTCCTATCTTAATTGGGGTCATTGCGTTACTCGCCTCCATTCAATACCTAGCCACGCAGATGAAAGGGATGGCCTACATCTTCAATATCATGACTGAAGGACGTATTCCTCTTTGGCTTGGAGCCCTGCTCGCGTATGGAATCGTAGTCGTCTATGTTGCAACAGGTGGATTGCGGGCAGCGGCATGGTCTGACGTGTTCCAGGGGATCTTAATGATTGTCATCTCGTGGGTAGTCGGCCTTGCGATTGTGAATAAGCTCCACGACAGCGTGGGTGGGATGTTTACCAACCTCGTTCAGGACAACCCTGCCTTTTTTGAAATCGGGAATGAAGGGTCTACCATGTCAGGGACAGCTTATACGACCACGATTCTTGTATCTCTCATAGGGTTCTTAATGTGGCCACACCTATTTTCAAAGTCATACGCCTCCAATGCACGAACGATTAAGAAAACCGTATTGGTGTATCCGATCTTTGCCCTGTTCCTTATCCCACTATTATTTGTTGGCTTTTCGGCAGTGAATGTCGTCAATCCAGCTGACATTGGAGCACCGGATGAAATTCTTCCTTACCTGATCACCACCGTCCTTAGCCTTCCCGGCTGGGTTTACGGGCTTGTAGGTGCAGGAGCGTTAGCAGCAGCCATGTCTACGGCAGATGCCATCACCCACAGTGCTTCGCTGGAATTTACGGATGGGGTCATTAAGAATGTAAAATCGGACCTTTCTGATAAAACCACATTGCTTCTGATGAGAATCGGTGTGTTTGTTGTCGGAGGGCTTGCTTACTTTATCACCGTATTCGGGGGGCAGGGGCTCATCGCCCTATTGCTGGGAGCCTATGGTTCCATCGTTCAATTCGCACCTGGTGTATACGGAGCCCTCTATTCGAAAAGGGTGACCGGCCCGGCTGTGATCACGGGACTCGTCGTAGGTACATTTGTAAACTACTATTACCAGTTAGTCGCAGAAACCACGCCTTTCGAAATACATGCAGGTATCCTTGGATTGATCTGCAACATCGTCATTGTCATAGCTGTCAGTGCTTTCACCCAGCAAAAGAGTATCAGGATTGCTGAGGAGTATCGCAATATCGGATCCTAACAGGAACCTTGTTATTCCGGGAAAGCTGACGTGTGTTTTCTTTCCGAAAAAACTCCAACACAAAATCTTAAAAAAAGCCAAGAATGCTATTGGATCAGCATTCTTGGCTTTTTGACTTTGATTATTTTTCTGATTATACCTTATTAGACAACCATTTTTTTATCGCTGGATTCTCTTTTTAATGGACTCAATCGAATGATTAAGCTTCGTTAAGTCAACCTCTCCTGTTTGAATAACCTCCAGTTTGCCGGAAGCTCCAGGTGTGAATCTACGGAAGTATCCCCGTGGCCAGGGAAGTGCTTGATGGTTGAAAGGGTTTTCTCGGATTGACCTTTCATTGTTTGGATCCCTAGTTCCATATACATATTCACCTTAAATTTGGGGACAGTAATCAAGAGATATGTATAGAAGGAGTCTATTATAATGGATTCATATTTATTGGAGATGAAGGCATCAATAGGGGACAATGATGATTTCTTTCAGGTGCATCAAGATTTTGGTGAATCTCGCTATTTATTGTCAGGGCTTAAAAGTCTTATAGATGTACAGAAAACAATCCAGGTAATCGAAGATCGAGTCATATCAGGGACGATGGGTGAATTGCTTCATGATGGAGAGGAAGTCATCGAAGCGATTTTGGAAGGGAAGCTGATCATCTCAAGAGTTGAGGAAAATGGGCCTTTCTTCAGGATGGACCCGGTTGCAAAGGCGCTGAATCGTTCAATCGAGCCTCCTATCAATGAAAATACCCTACAAGGGCCATTGAGTTCTTTCAATGAAGACATCGATACAAATATTGGGATTATCCGCAAACAGGTCGTTTCAAAAGACTTGCAGATAAGATCCTTCTCAGGAGGGGGTGTAGAGAAAAGAACGCTTTCGGTAGTGTATCGTAAGGATAGCGCAGATGTGGATTATGTGAGCAGGGTCGTCCACCAGATCACATCAAATATGGATCAATCCCTTCATACCATACAAGATGTGACGAAGATGTTAGGATTGTCGACCCGAACCCTGATTTCTCCCTTCAACACAACAGAGGCGCCCCAAGAAGTATACAGGAGCCTGCAAAAAGGAAAACTTGTATTATTTCTGGATCGAATACCTTTTGCTCTTATTCTTCCAAGCGATTTCTGGGATATGTTCTTCCTTGAGAATGATCGGAATTTCTCTTTCCCTATCATGGTTTCAGTGAGGTTGCTCAGGATTATCGGTACATTGCTTGCCCTTGTTTTACCAGGGCTGTATGTAGCATTGGTCGCTGTCAATCCTGAGATGCTCCGTATTGAATTAGCATTATCCGTTGCTCAGACTCGTGAAGGTGTCCCTTATCCGGCATTTGTTGAGACCATTTTCATGCTTCTTATTCTTGAATTAATATTGGAGGCGAGTATTAGGCTTCCGAAAAGCATCGGTCCTACCATTACAATGGTAGGAGGGATCATTCTGGGTCAGGCCGTAGTCGAGGCGAGATTAGTAAGCAATTTACTGATTATCATCTTAGCCGCCACTACGATTGCCAACTCTACCATCATTGGATTTCAAAATTCCATCTCCATCCGAATCTTTAAATATCTTATCTTGATTCTTTCTTCGATTTTTGGGGTATTCGGCATATTGGCAGGAATATTCTTAGTTTGTGCATACTTAGCGGGGATAAGCACTTTTGGGGTGCCTTACCTCAAGATTAAAGGAGTTAGTAATAGTGGATAGAAGCTTGTATGTTGTCATTATGTACATTTTAACCCACATAGGCCTTATTCTGTTTTTGTATCCTAGTAATATCATTGAAAGCTCATCTCAAGGACATTGGATTCCGATCATTATCGGAGTCATCGTACATTTCATTATTTTATTCTTGCTTTTGACGGGGCTTGATCGTTTTCCGCAACAAGATATCATCACCATTTATCTGCGTGAGGGAAAGTTGATGACATTCATTTTTCTGTTCCCCGCTCTCCTCTATTTTTTAATGGCTAACATCATAACAGTCCGGGCGTATTCAGAAGTCGTTACCATTGTGTTTCTATCAAACACTCCCATCTGGGCGATCATGGCATTGCTGCTTATCTTATCATGTTATTTAGCTATTAAGGGAGTAGAAGCCATCTTTCGTACAGCTATACTTCTCTTCTTATTATTATTCCCGTTGGTTTGCTTCATATTGGTGGTTGCGTTTCAGAACGTGGATTGGCACTATGTATATCCCTTATGGAATGAAGATTTTTCTTTTTTGACTGACTCCTCTTACCATAGAAGCTTCTTTGCCATCGGTGGTGTATTTCTGTTTATTGGGTTTGTAAGGCCGGTCCTTCCCTATAAGAGCAAAAAAGTTTTGCTTGCTGCGGTTGCACTTATTCCCATCTTTACCATATCTGTATATATACCCGTCCTTACATTTGGCCAGGCAACAGCATCTACATTTATGTTCCCTTTCATCATGACAGTGGATGCCATCAATTTGACATGGCTTATGTTTGATCGACTCACCATGTTTTTCTTACTAAGTATAGTGATTTATATATTGTTGTTTATATCACTCGTATTATGGATGAGTGTAAAAATAATAAATAAATGTGTGCTTCCAACCATGAAATCATCTTATTTAGTAATATCGGTTTCACTCATCATTTACATCATTTGTTTGTGGATTCCAAATTGGAGTGACGTTGAACAGCTCTTTAAATGGAATACTCCCCTAAGATTTTATGTCATCTTTGGAGTTCCAATTTCAATTTGGTTTCTTGGTGTAAGAACAAGGAAGGAGAATGCAAGTTGAGGTGTAAAAAAGCGGTGATCTGGCTTTCTCTCTTATTCTTGGTTTTCATGATGAGTGGCTGTTGGGATACCAGAGATATTAATCATCGGGTGATGCCCGTTGTCTTGGGGATATCCAAGGATAGTGACCAATATAAAGTCTTTCTGCAGATTCCCCACCCTCAGCAGGATATGATACAAACGAAAGTGGTTGTTGGTGTTGGTGAAACGATTAATGAAATTGTAGATGATATCAGTGCTGACATGGAAAGCAGTGTCGATTTGCTTCACGTAAAGGTAATTGTCATCGATCGACTTCTTGCAGAAGAAGGTGTGAAGGACCTTATTTCAGGTATTATGAGGTCGAGGGATGTATCTTCAAAAGCATTGGTTGCCATTTGTAACGACGATATTGACCGATTTTTCGAAAGTATGGAGAAAAACACCTCTCCGCGCGGGACGACTCTGTTGGATTTCTTTGAAAAGAATGCCGGTTGGGACCCTCAGGTTGCTTTAACCAGAGTTTGGGAAGTTTATAGAAGTATTCACTCTTATACCCGGGACGTGGCCATCCCGATGCTCTGTCTTGGAGAGACGACGTTAGTGGACCATGTGGGGTCAGCGGTGATAAAGAACGGAAAAATGGTAGAAGAAATCAACCCTAATGAAACCCTTCTTTATAATGCATTTAAGGGAGAAAGCACTGAAGGGAAAATAGAGGTGCTCAATGAAGGAAGTGTCTTGATCTTAGGAAATACGATTGAACATACAAGTGAGGTGCGGAAAGAACCGTTCTTATATTCCAAAATAAAGTTAGATGTCATGATACTGGAAACAAAAGGAGATCCTACAGAGAAAATGATTGAAAAGGGATTGGAAAAGCTTCTGACAGATCGTTTGAATAAGATGTTCTCGAAGCTACAGAATAGTGAGGCGGATATTCTAGGACTTGGCCAATTATTCAGAAAAGAAATACCGAGGATGGACTTAAAGGAGTGGAGATCGAAGTATTATCAAAACTTGTCCACAGACTTTGTAGTTGATGTCGATATCCGGAATTCCGGGAATTTAAAGAACCCCGGTTAAGTACATAATTTTCTTATGTTTCAGCAAAATAAGGAGAAGTATTCTTTTTAACCGACAAAGGGGTTGTTTCAGCTTGATATTAGTATGGGGACTTATTCTTTTTTTAGTCATTGCACTGATGTTCGTGCCAAAGAGGTTAACACTTAGGGAAAATCTCATCATGTTTCCGTTCGTTGGTTATTTTGGTGCGTTGGCACATGTTCTGGTAGGGCTTATGTTGGATTATGTAGATTTTGGACCAACCAAAGGTGTGGAAGTTTCCGATTTTGCACTGGTGGCCTTTGCTCCCTCGTTTATTGCGCTTTTATACTTGAATATTATGAAACCGGATAAGCCATTGTTTTATGTGCTCATTTGGACAGTACTCTCGTTCTTTATAGAACTGTTGCTGAGTTTTAACGGTTATATGAAACATCTAGAGTGGAAAATATGGTACTCGCTCCCCGTTTATTTAGTGGCATTCCTTACGCTGCATTGGTTCTTTCAACATGTAGTCCGAAATGGTTCTAAGAGTTCGTAGATATTGAGGAAATGGTAAAGTAATTTACTAATTAATAAAGAGGAAAGATGGGGAAGTCTTTCTTATTGCACACATTCTTTTCTGTTTTTATTTATCCCCTACTAATCTTTTTCTGACAATGCGATTTCCGACCAGCTTTTTCATCAGGGCACATCCCTTATTTTCCCAAAGGGATAGTGTACTTTTTTATGAAAATATGCAACCTTTCAAGGTCAAATCAATCATAATTTTGGAAAAACATAGAAAATAAAATGGTCCTTGTACACCATTTGTTCAACTTTTTCTTCCCTTTCGTTCAAGGAAATAGTACATTACTCTTATAGGCATATGAATAAGTCATTTAGGGTATAGGCAACTAAGATAGTCTTATACATTCCTGCCCGTCAGGATCATGGCTTATGAACTGATCACAATATCTTGTCTTATAGAAAGTAGGTCGAATATGCAGGTAGAGGAAAAATTTTATGAATTTATGAAAGAACGTACGTGGAAACTGACGGAGAATTGGTATGAATCCCTTGATAAAAGTGATGTCTCAGGCGTTTATTCTTCAACTGATCCACAGGTCATCCTAACGTTGAAGCGCCAAAATCACGAATTTCACGAACGTTTTTGTCTCCTTTTTAAAGATATAGGGCAGGACGCACTATGTAATTTCGCTGAATGGATCGAAGAAATTGCAAAAGATGAAGAGCACTTACAAACCCCAACTCACTATATACTGAGGGAATTCTTCAGAACCCAGGATCAATATTTGGAGATTTTGAAGGAATTTGAACGCCTGTATGGCACTGATTATCCAGCGGAGAGAATCGATTCATTCAGAGAGTTGATCATTAAAACCTTTGGTCTTGTCATTTCCAAGTTTGCAGAAGAAAATTACGAGTATGCCCAAAGGCGTTTGAAGGCACAGCAGGAAATGATCAAAGAATTGAGTTCACCTGTCATCTTAATCGATAAAAAGACAGGGGTGCTGCCTCTTGTCGGTGATATCGATACAGGAAGGGCGAAGTATATCCTCGAGAATACACTGGCCGAATGCGTCGATAAAAATGTTGAGCACTTGTTTATTGATTTATCAGGTGTCATCATGGTGGACACGATGGTTGCTCATCAATTATTCCAGATAATGGAGAGTTTGAACTTGATTGGTGTGAAAAGTTCAATCTCCGGCATTCGCCCGGAAATTGCCCAAACCGCTATTCAACTTGGTATATCATTTGAAAATATTTCTGTCACTTCGACTCTTGAGCGAGCATTGAATGAGCAACGGTAGAAGCGATTTAATGAGCGGTTACTCTGTAATCGCTCGTTTCTTTTTATTCTATAAAACAAATTGTTTAAAACCATTCTATAAAGGTAATTACCACCATTATAGAGTGAATTTGGAAAAAACGCCCTTGGGGAATTCACCTAAAAGGAGGGGCAGCAATATGCAATTTGTCAAAATGATTCGATTTTCCCAAAATGGATTTACCTGTGGTACGCCTCAGTCCGACTCTAATTATAATCGGAGAGAGCCCATTTTTATCAATCGGGAGATCGACAATCTGTTTCATAAAGGTCAATCGATTTATATGTCGGAAATGATCCGACCGCGAAGTACTGATCGGCAATGGTCAGGATGTTTCTGTTATTTAGAAGAGTTCACACAGGTGGCTTCTGAAAATCGTCATATAGGCTTCCTCCCCAGGGAAAGCTTGATATGGGCTAGAAATAAGAGCCATCTTGGGGGGGGTTCCGTACTTTAGCCTCTCAGGTGAATCATGGTTGAAGAGAGTGACGGAGGATGACAACACATGGGTGAAAATGAGGGTAGAGGATGCTCTGGAACGAACCCATCTTTGGAAGAAAGAGCATGGTTCGGTTCCTGGGTGGATTACGGAATGCTTCCTGGTGGAGGAACAGGTGAAACGTCTTGTCTATCCTTCTGCTAAAGAGAGAAAGATGGAATTCTGGTTAATAAAAAATTAAGCATACAGGAAGTCATGAATGTCCCATTTTTCTGTTATACTACATAGTAGTTGATCTTAATCTAAAAAAGGTTGAAGTGTCGCGTTTTTCGTTCACTTTCTATGTAAAAGGGGAATTCACTTTGAAATTCGAAGATATTAATCCAGAATTAGTGGAATTATGCCGGACATCAGATCCGTTTCATATGGCAGAATCGGTGATCGGAGACCGATTAAGAGGATTGGATACCCTGTCGTTAAAGTCTATCGAGCGTAAAAAGGCCCTTCCTAAAGACGTGGTCAACCTCTTGATCATCTATTTCTTCTCAGAGGTAAAAGGCACGGTCTACCACAGGAATGCCCTTTCTAAGTTATATAATCATTGGGTCTCTAACGAAGTGTTTACTTTCTCTAAGGCCAAAAAGATGATCGAGCTGGACATGCATGAGCAGCTTGGTGAAATCGACCGTTCATAGATATGCATAAGGTCTGGACCATTGGGATCCAGACCTTTTCTATATATTATGTTCTTGGGTTGATGCTGTATCCCAGGCTCTTCAAAGCATGGAGTAACGTAGAGTGAATATGCAAAGATCCAAGGGGGATGCCGAGTTGAACGGCAGTTTGTGCGATGGCTGGCCTGATTCCCGTGATGACAGGATCGACCCCCACCAAAGTCAGGGTGTTCATAAGTTCAAAGATTTTCTGGGCGACCATGGTGTCGATGACAGGCACGGCTGAAAGGTCCACCACCAAATGCTGGATTTCCTTTTCCACACACTTCTCTAGGGCATGCTCCATGATATACTTTGCCCTCGTTGTATCAATATCCCCGACCAGTGGGAGTATCGCGATCGTATTGGATAATGGAATAATGAGTGAGCTCAATTCATTAATGAGTCCCATTTGATCCTTGAGTCTGCTTTCATAATGAGTCTTGTAGGATATAACAAAGGTTTTTATCACTTCATCAAAGATGGAATGGTAGTTTTCAATCATGGCATAGCGGGCTTCCAGCAGAAGATCTTCATTTTCCATCAGCCAAGCTTTCATAAATTGAAAATAAACTTTCCTGAAACGGTGAAATTGTTCAAGCACCTTATCGATACTTGTCCCGTCATTCACACGCTCTTTGGCAATGAGATTCGACCACTTTAAAAGCTCGTTCGAAAGTTTCTGTTCTTCATCGACCAACGCCTCGGTTATATAGAGTATAAAGCTTCCTGACTCCTGCCTAAGTTTTTCTTCAATTTCTTTCGGTGCGTTCACATTAAAGATGGAAAATTGATCGACTTCCCGCAACTGTAACCATTCACCGATGATCTCATCCGACTGCAAGTGAAAAAAATCCATCAACTTGTCCTTTGTTTTCATCTACATCCTCCAGACTCTTTCATAGACTAATAAATGACTCTTCAGTAAAAAAAATATATTGAAATGGAATAAGTTAGTCAATTGTATTTGATCGTGTTTGCCAGAATTTTGTCTGGGAATTCGTCTTCCGTTTTTTTTAACCCAAACACACACCCTTTATATGGTAAAATGGAATTACATGTTTTATTTTGGAATATTTCGTTTTTTTTAGGAGGGGAATACATATATGGTCACAACGCAAACAGCTCCCTTTTTGATCAGCAGGATGAGGGAAAAGGACTTGGAGTCGGTAATGGATTGGTTTGTACAGCGTAACCAGTCATTCTATGCCCTTGGACGGATATATGTAAATAAGCAAGAGGACCTGGAAGAGATATTTTATCGTTCAATCAACATGATACATAATGAATTACACCGTTTGAAAAAAGAACCTTCATTTGACTCGTGGGCTGTTTCTCATTTTATACATAATGGTCGGGATCTTTCTAAAGATAAGAGTTTCCGGGTTTCAGAAGGACAGAATCATGATGATGCGCTCTTTCAGGCCATACATCAATTGGAGTGGGATGAAAGGGAAGCGATTGCTTTATTCTATTTCAAGGAATGCTCTTATGAGGAAGTTGGGCGTATTCTTGATATTTCAGAAGAGAAGGTAAAATCTGTTTTATTTTCAGCTATACGAAAGCTTCGGAAAGAATTGGGCCACGGTTCTTTCGAGGGCTGCACGGAATACCATAAGCATTATCTTGATTACTTAGGTAGAACGATGGATCGGCCTGGAAAAGTAGAGTTTGAGATGCATATTTACCATTGTCAGGGCTGTCAGGAGGATTTGGCCACCTTTCAGGAAGTGGCACTGACTCTGACAGGAATGACAGATGCCATGGAGATCCCTGTTGGATTCATGGAGAAGGTCAAGAATAAGGTGGAAGAAAGAGAAGCGCGCAGGCAACGGAAGATAAAGAAACGGAAGTCGATTTGGCTTGCCTTCGCAGGTATTTTCGCAATGATCGTTTCGATTGGATTCGTGACAGGTGGATTCTCCAGCCTCTACTATGCATGGACGGAAGAGGATGAACAATTGCGTGCCATTCTCCAGCATGATCTGGGGGAAAGGTTGAATCTCGAGTCGGAAAGCAATGGGGTGAAGATCACCATCAAGAGTGTCGTCGCCGATGATGTACAGACCCTTGTCTTTTATGAAATAGAGGATACCGAGGAAGACAATCGCTATATGATGAATGCTCATGAAGGAGTCCATATCGAGAATGAATACGACGTCATGAGGCGTGATGTGCAAAACATGTTCTATTCTCCTCCTGTCGATCAGGATGAAATACAAAATGAAGAGAAAAATGTGTATAAAGGTACCATGAGTCTCCTGCCGGTTTCGATGGACAGCGGAACCATTAAATTGAATGTGGCAAGACTCATGCAAGTAGATCCGGACACTCGAAAAGGTGAGTATTTCAGTAGGGAGATGACATTTGCGGAAGGGGACTGGAGCTTTGACATTCCGTTTACAAAGCAGTCATCCCGGGTGCATAAGCTGGATAAGGAAATCGACATTGACGGAATTCCAGTCCGCCTGGATAAGCTTACGATCGCGCCGACTACGACGCTCCTCCAGTACAGCTTTCAGAATCAAGGCGGGGACAGAAGGATTGATGTCATTACCTTTGATTCCATTGAATCGGATAAGGAGAGAGTGAAGGCAGACCTCTTTGGAGGGAATATGTACGTTGAATCCTTTGACCAGGAGGGATGGAGTGCCTTTACATCAAGCTTTGACACCTTATATTTTGAAAATCCAAAAGAAGTTGACATACTGTTTGATTCCATTCATTTATCTGTAGACGATCGGAAAACCATCCCACTTGATAATCTCAAGGACCTGCCCGAGGCATTCGAGTATCAAGGGAATACCATTACCATTGATGAAATTCAGGCAGGAAATCCGGCGAAGGTGATTCTTACGCATGATGTATCGAAGGATCGTGCCTATGAAAGAGTGCACTATGGGTTCTCCAGCGATTATTTGATGAATGAAAATACTTCAATTGGAGTTAGTGATGGCGATGGGGTATTGATGGACAAAAACGGCAAGATCCATGAAATCGATGTATATGAGTATGATAAATTGGATCAACCCCGCTACTTCGAGAAGGAACAAACCATTGAATTTTATAACGATTCGTCCAGGGAAGATGTAAACTTGACCAAGCTTGAAATAGGGGGCTACAGCACAACGAAATATGTGGATGACCAGGTGAAGGTGAAGTTGGATTAAGAAGATAGAAGATAAAAAGAGGGACGGACCTCCTGCTTTTAGAGCAGGAGGTCCGTCCCTCTTAAGTGAGAATAACTTCCGCGGCCAGAGAAACAATAGGTTTGTCGTGACAAGGGTGACAAAGTTAGTTTTCATCTTTCTTGAAACCGTCACCATCCGGAGCCTATGATGAATATAAGAAAAATGATTATTCAAACATGAAAGGATGAGAGAAGTGGCTCAATCGAATATGAAAGTCGCGGTACAAAAGTTTGGTAACTTCCTCAGTTCAATGGTTCTGCCTAATATTGGCGCTTTTATCGCTTGGGGTTTAATTACAGCGTTGTTCATACCAACTGGGTTCTTTCCAAATGAAAGCCTTGCCAAACTGGTAGGGCCGATGGTTACGTACCTGTTACCGCTCTTAATCGGGTATACAGGAGGTAAGCTCGTACACGACCAGCGCGGTGGGGTCGTGGGTGCGATTGCGACAATGGGTGTCATTGTCGGTGCACCGGATACACCGATGTTCTTAGGTGCCATGGTCATGGGTCCTCTTGCGGCTTACGTGATCAAAAAGTTCGACGGGGCAATCGAAGGGAAAATCAGAGCAGGATTTGAAATGCTCGTCAATAACTTCTCAGCAGGTATTCTTGGAGGAATCCTTGCGATCCTGGCATTCCTTGGTGTAGGACCTGCCGTGGACGCATTTACGAATCTACTAGTCTCAGGTGTAGACTGGCTTGTGGCAGCTGGACTGCTTCCTTTAACAAGTATCCTGATCGAACCTGCAAAGATTTTATTCTTAAATAATGCCATCAACCACGGTGTACTATCACCGATCGGATTGGAGCAAGTTCAACAGGGTGGAAAATCGATTCTTTTCCTATTAGAAGCCAACCCGGGACCAGGTCTTGGAATTCTACTGGCGTTCATGTTCTTTGGAAAAGGAACAGCAAAGCAATCTGCATCTGGAGCAGGAATCATTCACTTTTTCGGTGGGATTCATGAAATTTACTTCCCGTACGTATTAATGAAGCCGATGCTGTTTGTTTCCGTCATCCTTGGTGGAATGAGTGGAGTGTTCACCCTTGTTTTATTAGGTGGAGGATTGGTATCACCGGCATCACCAGGTAGTATCCTTGCGATTACCGCGGTTACCCCTCCAGAAGGAATGGCGTATCTGGCAAACTTTGCAGCCGTCTTTGTGGCAGCAGCCGTTTCCTTCATCGTGTCTGCCATCGTGTTGAAATCAAGCAAAACGACAGATGAAGACATCGAAGGCGCAACGAAGAAAATGCAGGAAATGAAGGGCAAGAAAAGTTCTGTAGCCGGACAAGTAAGCCAAGGAACAATGCCTGAAGAAGTAAACAAAATCGTCTTTGCCTGTGATGCAGGGATGGGCTCTAGTGCTATGGGGGCTTCACTCCTCCGTAAGAAAGTGAAGGCGGCAAAACTCGACGTCAGCGTAACGAATACATCCATCAGTAACCTTCCATCTGACGCTCAAGTGGTCATCACACAGGAAGAACTGACGCCGCGGGCGAAAAATAAGCTTCCGAATGCTTATCACATTTCCGTGGATAATTTCCTATCCAGTCCGGAGTACGACAAGCTGATTGCGAGTCTTCAGGACGGAATCACGGGTGAGCAGGCAGAGGTTGTGGAGGATGCAGAGGAAGAAACGGTGAACGCTGAACCGAATGCTGATCATGATGATGATCTACTGCTTGAAGAGAACATCTTCATGAATCAGTCTTTTGCCACAAAAGAAGAGGCGATCCGGTTCGCAGGAGAAGCTCTGGTCAAAGCAGGATACGTGGAAGACAGCTATGTAGATGCTATGATTGACAGAGAAGGAATCACATCTACTTATATGGGTAATAATGTAGCCATTCCACACGGTACGGAAGACGCGAAGAAAGCCGTCATCAAGTCCGGATTCACGGTCGTTCAAGTTCCGGACGGCGTGGACTTCAACGGTGAGAAGGCGAAGATGATCTTCGGTATCGCCGGCAAGGACGGCACACATCTGGAAATCCTTTCAGGGATCGCCGTTGTCTGCTCCGAGCAGGAAAACGTCGACAGAATGGTTCTGGCCAAGTCAGCCAAAGAACTGAAGGACATCATTAATAGCAACTAGAACAATCATTCAGAAAGGTAGGATCCCTGCCTTTCTGTTCTCATTTGTATTGATAAAAGCTAATTCAGGGAAAAGAGTGGAAAGAATGTTTATTACATCAAGGGAAAAATCCATCATTGAATTGATCGTAAAAACATCGGGAAAACATACCGTGTACTCTCTTTCTGCATTCTTGAATGTGAGCGGGAGAACCGTTCAGCGCAACCTGAAATCCATCGAAAGCATTTTAAAACAGTATCATTTAGAACTGAAGCGGACGGGCAATGAAGGACTGTTCATCGACGGGAAGAATGAACACATCTATCGCTTGATCCAGAAACTTGCGGAAGTGAATCCGACCGATGAAACACCTGAAGAGCGAAAACTGGGTTTATTGATCATCCTTCTCCATGAAGGATCTTCCTTCAAAAAACAGGTCCTTGCACAGCAGTTGGGGATCAGCGTCACGACTCTCACTTCTTATCTCGATGAAATCGCAGATTGGCTGCAAAAATACGGCATCACCCTGACAAGGAAACGAGGGGTGGGGGTGGAGCTTACCGCAGATGAAGCCGACAAACGTCATGCACTGGCAAGCTTCTTCCTCGTCTATTTTTATGAAGACATCATCGAGACCCTGTATGGGATGCAAAAGGGGAATCACCTAGATGAGCCGGTGCTGGGGTATTTCAAACCGGACTATTTACTCGCTGTCGACCGGGTGGTGAACCAACACTTGGCAGAGGGGCAAATCACCTTGACGGACAGTGATTATATCGGTCTTGTTGTGTATACCTGCCTGACGATACAACGAACCGAAAAGGGCTTCGAATTACAGAAATATGAGCAAGCGGAGGATCATGATTCTACTGAAAATCAGCTGATGGACATGATTTACAGGGAACTGAAAGATAAGCTTTCCATTCCCATGACCAATCGGGATGTCCAATTTTTGACCGTTATTTTAAAAGGATCCAAAGTTCAGGATCCCGACGTTGTTTACTATGACAGTATCCTCCTTGGCCATCTCATCAAGAATGTCATCAAGGATGTATCGGAAGACCTCCATGTGGATCTGTCCGATGACTTTTCCCTTTTCCAGGGCCTGCTTGCCCATATGGGACCGTCCATCTTCCGCCTGCAGCAGCAGCTGGATCTTTTCAATCCATTGACGGATGAAATCAAGAAGAAGTATCCCGTGTTATTTTTAGCAGTGAAAAAGAGTCTTGAAACGGAATTCAAGGATATTTCTTTTCCCGATGATGAGGTCGCCTTCATCGTCCTTCATTTCGGATCGGCCATGCTGATGAATGAAGAGAAGGTGAACATCCAAGCGGTGGTCGTCTGTCCGACAGGGATCGGGACGTCCAAGATGCTCGCCAGCCGCATCCAGCGGGAACTGACGATGATCAACAAGGTGGAAATCCTGTCGATCAAGGATTTTCAGAGTGCAAACCTTGATGACTACGATATTGTCATTTCCACGGTCAGGCTCCCCTTTACGGAAGTGGAGTATATTCTGGTAAGCCCGTTATTGAGCGAGAAGGACATCGGATTCATCCAAAGCTATCTGCAGAATAATGTTGAAAAGCTGACGAGGAAGAAATACTTGAAGCCAGCGCCGCGATCGGTTGAGAAAACCGAGGTCAGGATGCTCCTTCAGGAAATCAAGGATGTCCACTCCAGCATGGAAGCCATCCTCACCAATTTCCGGGTGTACCGGAAGCAGTCGACGGGAAGTCACTTCAGGATCCTGAATGAAATGGTGGAACAAGCGGAACTGGACGAACTTCTTCAACACACGCATGTGGTCATGCATCAGCTGATCGAAAGGGAGAAAAAAGGCGGACTCGGGATTCCGAAGACGAATATGGGCCTCTTCCATTGCCGTGACCACAACGTGAAGAAGCTGATCTTCCAGGTGGCCCATCTGGATGAACCTTGTAAGATCAAAGGGATGGACGGTGGGGAAATGGAGATGAAAAGCCTTCTCCTCATGCTTGCCCCTGAAGAATTGAGCAGGAGGGAACAGGAAATTCTCAGCCTGATCTCTACAAGCTTAATCGAAGATCACCGGTCGATGATGATCTATTCGTCCACGAACGAAGCGGTCATTTTAAAGAAATTAGAAGAAATCTTTTTGGACTACTTACAAACTAATTTGATAAAGGAATGATGATGTTGAAACAAACGGTACATTTTGGAGCAGGAAACATAGGCAGAGGGTTTATCGGAGCATTATTCACACAATCAGGTTACCACGTGACCTTCGTAGACATCGCCGAGCAGGTGATCAACAAGCTGAATGAAGAAGGACGCTACGAAGTGAAACTCGCCACGGAAACGAAGGAAACCGAAACAATCGAGAATGTATCCGGACTGAACAACCTTCATCAAGAAGGGGAAGTCATTGAGACGATCGGACAATCCACCTATCTGACGACGGCGATCGGACCGAATATCCTTCCACGGATCGCTCCCCTGATCGCCAAAGGGATCGAAAAACGCATCGCCTCATCAGATGAGCCGTTATACGTGATTGCATGTGAAAATCAGATCGGTGCCACTGATATATTAAAGAATCATATTATAGAAAATCTTGATGAGAAAACGATTGCGATGCTTGAAGGAAAAGTCTACTTCTTCAATTCAGCCGTCGACCGCATTGTACCGATTCAAGATCAGAGCTCACTAGATGTACTCGTTGAACCGTATTACGAATGGGTGGTTGAAACAAAAGAAACAATCCCGCCTGTTGAAGGCATGACGATTGTAGACGACCTTGCTCCATTCATCGAGCGTAAGCTGTTCACGGTGAATACAGGCCATGCGGTCATTGCGTACCTTGGTTACCTGCAAGGCAAGTCAACGATCGATCAGACATTGGCCGATGAAGCCATTGCCGAGCAGGTCAAGGAGACACTGAAAGAAACAGGTGCCTACCTTGTGAAGCAATACGGACTTAATGAAAACGAGCATCTTGCTTATATTGATAAGAACATCGTACGCTTCAAAAATGCTTACCTGAATGATGATGTCAGTCGTGTGGGACGGGCGCCGATCCGCAAGCTGGGTCCTGATGACCGCTTGATCCGACCGACGACAGAGGCTCAAAAAGCGGGGCTCTCTTATGCCTACCTTGCCAAAGCGATTGCTGCAGCGCTATTGTTTGACAATCCTGAGGATGAACAAGCGGTTGAAATCCAGGGCATGATCAAGGAACACGGACCTGCCCATGTATTGAAAGAAGTGAGCGGACTGGATCCGGATAGCGAGATTGTGAAGGAAGTATTGGTTCAGTATGAAGGTTTGAAGGAATAAAATGGGATCGGCTGTCGAACTTGATTCGGCAGTCTATTTTTTTGGAAGGAAGACGCAGAGGAATCGACGCATAAATTTTAAAAAGACGCATACTTTCGAAATTTGATGTATAAGAGGAAACCGGCGCATAAAACCCATCCGTGTCTTTTCTGTGACGTCCCCGCAACCGCGCCAATCCTACAATCCCCTTCATTCCCATCAGACCCCTAATTTTTCATCAAAAAAAAGATAGAATTCCCCTCATCACGGGTGTAAAATATATAAAAATACACACGCAGGAGGAAACCGCCAGCCAAAATAAAGACTACAGTTATGCCTATTGTTGCTATCGTTTTTTTCTAGATTGGAAGAATCAAAGGGTGCTTCCACCAATATAAAAATTCAGAATGTTAAAAATACGATAAGAGGTTGATGAAAGTTGGCAATGGATAATACTGAAATAGCTGTAAAGGAACAAACGATTTTCCACCATACGGGGAATAAGATCAAGACGGACGACCGGGAGATTCAGATCATCGCGAAAATGGAAGAGCCGTTGATCGTCGTTCTTGGAAATGTGTTGAGCCATGAAGAATGTGATGAACTCATTCAGCTTTCCAAGGATCGGGTCGAGCGCTCGAAAATCGGTAACACACGCACAGTGGACGAGCTTAGAACGAGCAGTTCAGTGTTCCTAGAGGAGAATGAACACGACGTCGTGTCTTGTATCGAAAAACGGGTCTCTCAGATTATGAATATACCCGTGGAGCACGGGGAAGGTCTTCAAATCCTTAACTATAAACCGGGTCAGGAATACAAGGCTCACTTTGACTTCTTCTCGGCCTCATCAAGACCGGTGAAGAATCCGAGAATCAGCACCCTCGTGATGTACTTGAATGACGTAGAGGAAGGCGGGGAAACGTACTTCCCTAAATTGAATTTCTCTGTTTCTCCGCAAAAGGGGATGGCGGTCTACTTCGAATATTTCTATGATAACCAGGAGCTGAACGACTTGACGCTTCATGGCGGCGCACCGGTTGTCATCGGGGATAAATGGGCTGCTACCCAGTGGATGAGAAGAAAGGTATTTAAATAAAGTGAAGGAGGAGCATCCAGGATGCCCCTCCTTTTTTTAGCTGACGGATTTAACGGCTTTGACCATTCCGGTATTCATTCTTTTCACGTTTATGGTGTGGATGATCATTCCCGTGATGATCAGGAGGATGCCGATCAGGGCTATTCCTGATGGAAGTGGAACGGACAGGATCGCCGCTTCTCCTATGATGACAAACAGGATCTGTGTCGATTGGGTCGCTTCCACTGCGGCAAGTTTCCCGGGAGTGTGCCTTGCCTGATTCGTGGCGATGAAGAACAGGGACGTCGCAATCACACCTGAGCATATGGCGACAATAAAGGATTGTATCACTTGCTGCTCGCTTGGTGCCCCAACCTCGAAGAACGCATAGCATCCTAAGATCAGCCAGAAAGGAGTGCTTGCGATCGTCATCCCGAGCACACGTTGGAAGGTATCAAGCTTGCCACCGCACACCTCCATCATTTTCCGGTTTCCAAGAGGATAAGCAAAGGCTGCGATGATCACAGGTAAGATCCCAACGGCCATTTCAGAAAAGGACAATCCACTGGCATTTTCCTGTTGAATGAAGAGAACCCCAACTAAAATGATGGAGGATATGGCCAAAGCTCTTTTTTGAATGGTATGCCTGCGCCTGGCCGGCCCGGAAGTATAAAATAAAGGAGCGAGTAAGATGCCTGCGACGATGGTAAACTGCCACGTGCCCGCTACAAGCCAACCCGGTCCGTACGCAGCCGCATAGGTGATAGGACCATAAAAGAGGACAAACCCGACAAAGCTCCACGTCAGCCATTCGAATGGTTTCTTCTTCATTTCAATCCAGACTTGATTTATATTCTTCCGTAAACCTACAATAAGGAATAGGAAGGGTAGCATGAACAGGAATCGCAGGGATGAACTCCACATCCAGCTTCCACCAGCGAGCTCCATGGACCGGTTCAGAATAAAGGTGACGGCAAAGAACATAGATGAAATGACACCGAGAGCAAGCTCTTTGATGATGAACACTCCTTTCCAATACATATACTATAGTTTATTTTTTATATATTATAATATACTTACATACGTTGTCTATAGAAAGAGGTAGGATTATGAGTAATGACGGTTTGACTTGGCAGGACCCGGAAAAATTGGCTAGGCACGTCGGGATGACACTGAGACATATACGACATGAGCGTGGGCTAAACCTCCAGGAACTCGCAGCTATGACCGATGTCAGTACTTTGACTTTGGGCAAGATCGAAAGGGGAGAGGCGAATCCATCTTTGACGATCATATGGAAAATTGCGAACGGACTCGCGATCCCCATTTCGGCCCTTCTCGTGGAAAAACAAGAAGTCCAGATTTCCCGGAAAAATGAAGGGAGCAAAGTGATCAGTGCCAATGAGTCCTTGACCCTGGAACCGATGTTTACTTCCTCTGGCTACAGCTCATTGGAAACCCACAGGGCCTTCCTGAAACCGGACAGTGAGTACCGTGCGGATGCCCACCAGCCCGGGGTGATTGAATTTGTAACCGTTATGGAAGGAAAAGTACGTGTGAAGGTGCAGGATGAAGTATTCGAGCTCAGTCAGTATGACTCGATCAAATTCCATGCGGATAAAGGCCATAGTTACATGAATATGGAATCAATAGAAGCGGTCCTCCACTTTGTGATGATCTATACGGGACGGGCGGATTGAAGCTTATCGAGACGGATAAGCTTTTTTTAGTGAAAAGCATTACGATGGAAGATAAAAAAGGATTTTTCAACCTTCCTTTGGCTTTTGGATCATTTTCATTCAATCTTGGTGGAGGATGACCCCATCCTACTTAATTGCGTCGAAATCGTCCATGATTGCGTCATTTTCAAGGTGAATTGCGTCATGATCGAAGTAATTGCGTCGATTTCAAATTTATTGCGTCGTTTTTCATAGTTTATGCGTCTTTTTGAAATAAATGGTAACTACCCTCAGTCTACATCGCATGACACCCCATAAAAAATTCCTTGAAACTTTTCCCGCCTCACCCGACTCTAATGAATGACAGGAGGTTAATCAATGGATGTGAAACTCGTAAAAAGAGCAATCAAAGGGAATGAACAGGCATTTGAAAGGCTGATCCACTCAGAAAGCGAGAAGCTGTACAGGACGGCATTTCTATATGTAAGAAATAAAGAGGATGCTCTCGACGTGGTGCAGGAAACGGTTTGTAAAGCATTCACCTCGATAGCCCGTTTGAAGAACCCAGAGTATTTCAGCACCTGGCTGATCAAGATCCTGATACATACGGCATACAGCATGTTGAAGAAACAAAACCGACTGGTCCTGACGGGGGATGAGTTTCTAGACAACACTCTCGTCTCAGAAGAAACGGATATAGAAGGGCGGATCGACTTGATTACGGCCATGGCGTCTTTGAATCAGCACTATCAAACCGTCATTATCTTATTCTACTTCCAGGGTCAGTCGATCAAGATGATATCCGATACGATGGGTACGCCTGAAGGGACGGTCAAGACGTATCTTCACCGGGCGAAGCTGGAATTGAGAATGCTGCTGGAAGGAGTGAATCAGTATGGACAAAAAATGGTTTGAGGAAGAAATGAACAGCATCGAGGTACCAAAAGAAAAGGTTTTTGAGGCAATTTCAACAGGAATCCAAGAAGGCAGAAAACAAAAGTTCCGGAAAAAAACGGTCAAGATAAGTGCCGCATTTACCACCGCTGCTGCCTCCATGGTACTCGTATCGGGCTTCCTGTTCTCACCTGTGAACAATGCACTGGCCAAACTGCCTGTACTGGGTGCCATTTATGAAAAAGTCGGTTCGGATGTCGGAAAAGAACTCTATTTCAGCGATAAAGTGACGGAAGTTAATCAGGCCGCCACTTCCAACGGCGTCGATGTGACAATCACAAGCACATATTATGACGGGAACGTCATCGGAGTCACCTTCAAGGCGAAGGGTGATGACCTTTCCATCGAACATATGGACGAAGGGAATCGTCCGGTGAGCGGCTACAGCTATCATCTCTTCGACGGTAAGGATCAGAATCAATGGGGATCGGGAAGTTCGGGTCTTAAAAAAGACGGGGATGAGTTCATAGGCTCGATCGAATTTTACCGGGATGGGAAAGAACCGCCGGAAAACTTCACGCTTCCGTTAACGTTCACCCATATGGCAGATGTGAACGGTACCTGGACCTTTGATGTACCGGTCAAGAGGATTCCATCTGAAAAGATCAAAACAGATGTAAGGACAGAATCGCCCAATGGGGAATTTGAGCTGCAAGTAACATCTGTTACTAAAGGAAAAGCTACGACTACGCTGGAGTATACCTATTCGGTGGAGTCCGAGAAGGATACGTTAAATCTGATTGTGTTTGATGACTTAGGGAACCGGTTATCAAAGTCCAGTGCAGAGACACTAAATATCAAAGAAATTGACGGTTATTATCAAAAGACTGTCAGGGAGCTGTTCACGAGTAAACTCAGTGATAAAGCACAGTCGCTGAAAGTCCAGGCTGATATGGAGCGAGTAGATGAAGACGGCATCAACTCACTGAAGGATTCACCTCCATTCCAGGTGAAGAGCCCTCGTTTTGGTTATCAGGTCACGGTACAAGATATCCAAAACGCAAAAGGGAAGGTGACAGTCGATTTCACCATTGATCATATCAAAGAAAAACAATTCCAATATGACATATTAAAGAGCTTTGCTCAATTCGTTCAGGTGATCCCATCAAAAGATATTAAAAGAAATGCGAAGGATGAACTGGATTATAATGAGATGCTGAATCATATGATCAGAAGTGCTAAAACGAAAACAGTGGATAAGGATACTCTCCGTTATCAATCCACGTTTACATTGCCTCAGGATGCCAACCTTGAGGACTACTCACTGATTGTCCCATTCGAGACATTGAGCAGAAATGATAAGCCGGTCAAAATGAAACCGTTCGAAATCAATCTGAAATAAAATGATCCACGAAATCCCCGGGCTACTTCCGGGGGTTTTGCCTATTTCTCTTTCAAAAACCAATTGACAACTATTTTAAGAGAGTGGTATAGTAATTCAAACAAAATAATACGTCACTCTCTGATAATAGAGGCGCGAGTATGATGAGTATCTTCTTTGAGAATAATGGATTCCGGGATAAGAAGGGAAAGGCAGATCGCCGAAGCAGAAAATAGCCAATTCTATTTTTTGTTGGGCCAGCATTGAAGAAATGTTGGACTGTCACAATGAAAAAGTTGTGGAGAACTATTGAAGAGATGTTAATACATAGTCTTCATTATGTTTCCAAAACTTTTGATGATAAACCGTATGAGCATCGCTTCATACGGTTTTTTTGTGTTTTTTTAGAGAGAGTCAAAAGGAGTATAGGATATGAGTACAGTTGATGTGAATGTTCGTGGAGATCTTGAAATCGGAGGAATGAGCACGGGTGAGTTGGTGGAGACCTATGGCACGCCTTTAATGGTTTACGATGAAGGAATGATTCGTGAAAATGCCCGACTTTTCCGTAATGCCTTCAACGAAAGCGGATTGCAGTTCCAGGTGGCATATGCGAGTAAAGCGTTCCTATGTAAAGAGATTGTGCGCCTGGCAGAGCAGGAGGAGTTATCACTGGATGTTGTATCCGGCGGGGAATTGTATACGGCCCTTGAGGCAGGTTTTCCAGCGGAGCGTATTCATTTTCATGGGAACAACAAGTCAGAAGAGGAGCTACTCATGGCACTTGAGGCTAAAATCGGCTGCTTTGTTGTCGATAGTTTCCTAGAGCTTGAACTGCTGCATGATCTGGCCAAGGAGCGTGAGCAGCAGGTTCAGATCCTGATCAGGGTCACGCCAGGTGTGGAAGCCCACACCCATGAGTACATCACGACGGGACAGGAGGATTCGAAATTCGGATTCAGCATTTCCAACGGACAGGCGAATACGGCGATTCAGTTAGCTCTCCACAAGCCGTACTTCTCATTACTCGGTCTGCATTCACATATTGGATCTCAGATTTTCGAACGGGAAGGGTTTGATCAGGCGATTCAAGTACTGGCAGATTTCCTGCAGCGGATCCGGATCGAATTTGATGTGACTATGCCGGTGCTGAATATCGGCGGAGGATTCGGTGTCCGGTACACGGAAGAAGACCAGCCCCTGCCGATTCCAACGTATGTGAAGGGCATTACCGATAGTGTGAAGACCTATTTCACCAAGAATGAATATCCGCTCCCTGAAGTATGGGTGGAGCCGGGACGAAGCATGGTGGCTGAAGCTGGGACGACCTTGTATAAAGTGGGGTCGAAGAAAATCATTCCCGATGTGCGCACGTACGTCGCGATCGACGGGGGGATGACGGACAATATTCGCCCGGCCCTCTATCAGGCGAAATACCATGCGGTGCTTGCCAATCGTCCCCATGAGGAATGCACGGAGCTTGTGAGTATTGCCGGGAAATGCTGCGAATCCGGTGACATGCTGATCTGGGACCTGATGCTGCCACCGACGAATTACGGTGATATTCTGGCCGTGTTCAGTACAGGAGCCTACGGGTATTCCATGGCGAGTAATTATAATCGGATTCCAAGACCGGCTGTTGTGTTTGTAAAGGATGGGGAATCACGGGTCGTGATCGAGCGTGAATCGTATGCTGATTTAGTTCGGAATGACCGGTAAAGAATAATCCACCTTACAATCATAATGAAGAGGAGAACATAGAATGAAAAACATATTTAAAACGTACGGATTAGCCATCACACTACTCGCATCCATTATCATAGGATCCATTATCGGACTGACCATGGGAGAGAAAGCAGAAATGTTAAAACCCTTGGGAGATATCTTCCTGAATCTCCTCTTTACGATCGTGGTACCCCTGGTTTTCTTTTCGATCTCATCGGCGATCGCCAATTTGGAATCGAAAGGTCAATTTAAGAAAATCATGCGCAGTATGCTGGTGATATTCCTGATCACCACGATCATCTCGTCTGTGTTGATGATTGTGGGAGTGAAGGTTTTTCCCCCGACGGAAGGTATTACCATCAGTCTGGACCAGTCAGTTGAAACAGAAGACATCCAATTGGGGGACCAAATCGTCCAAACCTTTACTGTGGATAATTTCATTGAATTATTTACACGGGAGCATATGCTGCCCCTTATCTTGTTTTCAGTGGCACTCGGATTTGCCACGAATCGACTGG
Organism: uncultured Rossellomorea sp.; assembly: GCF_947488365.1. Classification (NCBI taxonomy): domain Bacteria; kingdom Bacillati; phylum Bacillota; class Bacilli; order Caryophanales; family Bacillaceae; genus Rossellomorea; species uncultured Rossellomorea sp. The sequence continues at coordinate 113,199 of NZ_CANKZT010000008.1, forward strand.
GGGAAAAAGCAGAGCCATTGAAAAAAATCCTACAGGCAGGGGCCGATGTGAGCATGAAGTTGGTATCGTATATCATGTATTATGCCCCAATCGGTCTGGCTGCCTATTTTGCTACATTAGTAGGAACGTTCGGGGCAAGCTTACTATCTTCTTATTTGCGTTCTTTCCTATTGTATTTAGTGATAGCGGTGATTTACTTTGTAGTGGTTTTCTCCTTCTATGCCTTTGTGGCAGGAGGGAAAAGAGGGGTGAGAGGCTTTTGGAAGCATAACCTTTTACCTGCGGCAACCGCAATCGGAACACAAAGCTCAGTGGCAACCATTCCTGCCAATCTGGATGCAACGAAAAAGATGGGGGTATCCAATGCCGTTCGAGAAACGGTCATTCCTATTGGAGCGTCGATTCATAAAGACGGCTCGGCCATGGGGGCCATCTTGAAAATCGTCTTTGCATTTGGCGTTCTGGGCATTCCTTTTGAAGGGCTTGATACGTACCTTATAGCGGTATTGGTCGCGATTATCACCGCAATCGTCATGGGGGGGATCCCTGGAGGAGGACTGATTGGTGAAATGTTCATCATCGCCGCCTACGGGCTGACGCCGGAAGTGCTTCCGTTATTAGCGGTGATCTCAACTATAATCGATATTCCGGCTACGTTACTGAACGCAACAGGAGACAACGCAGTAGCCGTGCTGGTCGAACGATTTACAAAGAAAAAAACCATTGCCGGCAGGAAAGACATAGAATCGGTAGCGTAGATAGGACAAGGGGACAGGTAAACTGATAACTAGTCATTCATCATTCAAGTGACCTCTACGCATTCATTTTTCAACTAGCTATTTCACACGAGTTGGGACATAATGATGGATCTAATATCCCGTTCGGAAAGTCTCTATTAATGCAAAATAGGAGCAGGTTGAACCCTTTGTGGTTCCGCCTGCTCTTTTTCTATTTATCCTTTTTTTCACAGAGCTGCATGAAAAGATGATGAACTTCACTCGGCGACATCATGCCCCGAGTGATTAATATTAAGATGTTCGACTTTATGAACGAGTAAAGCCTCATGTATTGCTGATTCTATTTATCCTCCCTTGATATCTTCTATTATATATTTTTAGGGGACTTAAGACGGATGGAGAGATGCTGATGCGTTTGTACTAATGAAGGACCTTTCATTTCTCTCACAGAATGTGTTCTTTGTTCCGTCCTCTCAATTTACTCGATTTCACCACTTTCTATTTAGATTTAATGCTCAAAAAAATGTGTCAATATTCACAAAAAAGTTGAATGTAATCCACCATTCTCTTTGTGGCTAGTTCCCTACTCCCGAAAAATAACCCCAATTGAGAAAGGGACGGACTTAGACTTACAATTCAATTAACCACATAGCGTCTACACGACTTCAAGATACCTTACCTATCACATCCTCAGAACTTCAAAAAACGATCTTTATTTGGAGGTGATGATTGATTTGCATTCTAGTAGTCTTTCATTCTTTAAATCATTTTAGTAGGACTACATACCTTCTTCATTTTTTTCCCCAACAAGAGTCAACTTTTAAGAATCCATCAACATTTAATAGAATAGGAGAATGTTCATGAAAAAGCTTAACTTGAAACCACTTCTCGTTGGATCGATTGCCGCTACGATGATTTCAGGCACTATGTTTCAAGTGGATGCCCAAAGTGTCTCTTCCAAAGATGCTGATCCCACACAGTCAACAGTCGATGTGAATACGGCCATCAAGGGGGAGCACACCGTCACCCTTATCACAGGTGATGTGGTCAAGGTATCCACTCTGGAAAACGGCAAACAAATCATCAACGTGGAGGCTGCTGACAAGAATGGCGAAGGTGTCAGGGTCATGACCATCAAAGACGACACTTTCGTATTCCCGAACTCTGCCATGCCTTATATGGCTGCAGGTAAAATGGATGAAGACTTATTTAATATTACGAAATTGATTGAGTACGGGTATGATGATAAGAATCAAGCGTCTGTACCTGTCATCGTAGAATACAAGGAAACCAAGGCGAAGACTTTCTCAGCAGCTCCGGCGCCAAAAGGATCGAAGAAAGTGAGAGACTTGGAAAGCATTAATGGAGCGGCTCTTTCTGCCGAGAAAAAGCAGGCAGTAACATTCTGGAAAGACGTCACTGCTCAAAGTGAAAAGAAAGAAACGGAGAAAGCACCCTTATTTGAATACGGCGTTGATAAAATCTGGCTGGATGGCCGTGTAGAAGCAGCCCTTGATCAAAGTGTACCGCAAATCGAAGCCGATTCGGCTTGGGAACAAGGCTTTACAGGAGAGGGAGTCAAGGTTGCCGTACTTGATACTGGAATCGACTCGGAGCATCCGGATATAGCAGGTCAGATTGATGATGCTGTAAGCTTCGTACCTGGTGAAGAAGTGAAGGACGTCAATGGTCACGGAACCCATGTTGCCTCTACCGTTCTTGGAACAGGCGCAGGCGATGGAAAACATAAAGGTGTTGCTCCCGATGCCCGATTACTAGTTGGAAAGGTATTGAGTGATCAAGGATACGGGCAGGATTCCTGGATCATCGACGGAATGGAGTGGGCCTCAGAAAATGCCAAAATCGTCAATATGAGTCTTGGAAGCGATATGCCAAGTGATGGGACAGACCCAATGGCAGAAGCGGTGAATCGATTGACAAATGAAAATGGAACCTTATTCGTCATTGCTGCCGGCAACAGAGGCGGGGAAGGTACAATCGGATCGCCTGGTGCAGCTGATGCAGCCTTGACGGTTGGAGCAGTGGATAAAGAGGATGAACTGGCGTATTTCTCTTCCAAAGGTCCACGCTATGGGGACATGGGACTCAAACCGGATCTTTCAGCTCCTGGTGTGGGAATCGTCGCGGCTCGTTCTCAATATTCCAGTGGAACTGGAGATTATAAAAGTTTAAATGGTACATCAATGGCGACTCCTCATGTGGCGGGTGCAGCTGCCATTTTAGCTGAAAAGCACCCTGATTGGGACGGCACTACATTAAAACAGGCTCTGATGAATACGACAAAGAAGCTTGATGGTTACCAGCCTTATCATGTCGGTACAGGCCGGGTGGACATAGCAGCTGCCCTGGATACACAGGTAAGAGCAACAGGCTCGGTCTCATTCGGATTCTTTAAATGGCCTCATGATCAAGCAGCTCCAGTAGAAAAGGTAGTGACCTATACAAATGATAGTGAGGAAGAAATCACTCTTGAACTTGAATCAGCCTTTACAAATGCGGAGGGAGAAGAGGCACCAAACGGCATGCTCACAGTCTCTGATCAAACCGTTACGGTTCCTGCAGGAGGAACGGTGGACGTGAATGTAACACTCGATTCAACGCTTGGTGAAACTGGATCCCGATACCAAGGGTTCCTGACAGCCAAAAAAGACGGAATAGAACTCGTACGCACAGCGATGGCGATGGTCAAGGAAGAAGAGCGTTATCCACTCACCTTGAACGCAACCGATCGTGACGGATCGAAAGGACAAGCTTATGTCGTACTGTTCAGTGAAAAAATGGAGCCTGAAGTAGTGGGCGTAGATGGAACCCTCGAGCTTCGACTGCCACCTGGCACTTATTCCGCTATGTCTCTCATGGATGTCGACATGGATACGGATCACGCAGGAGTAGCCCTTGTCGGAAATCCGGAAGTGAAGCTTGACGGACCTAAAACAGTCGAGTTGGATGCACGAAAAGCGAAGGAAATCAAAGTAGAGGTACCGAAGAAAACAGAAGCGAATTACCAACGTATGGAGTACCATCAAACCATCGGTGATATGCCAATGACAAGTTTATACTTAATGCCGGTGTGGATCGATAAACTATATGCCGTACCGACCAAGGAAGTGCAAAGTGGATACTTCGAGCAGCTGACACGCTGGCGCCTGACCAAGCCACTATTGACGATCAATTTTAACGGAAAAGAATTGGATGATATCCCGTTGGCAGGAAGTACATTATTGGATGGAAAGTACAATCTGACTACGGTGTATGCCGGAAAAGGAAGCGCTGCTGACTTTGATCGATTAAAGGCAAAAGGAAAGGCAGTCGTAGTGGACCGGAATGCAGAAGTGAGCGTTTCACAGCAAGCAACAAATGCCGCGGCTGCAGGAGCGAAGCTGGTTATCGTTGTGAATAATGAAGATAAAGAATTCAGCGTTTATGCAGGAACTCCTGAATACACAGACAATCCATTAGCTGTTGCTGCTATCAGCAAAAAAGAAGGGGATAAGCTTGTAAAGGCGGTCCGTTCAGGGAATATTAAGCTTAAGGTGGAAGGGAACACTGATTCTCCATACGTGTATGACCTGATGGATGTCCATGAAGGATCCATCCCGAAGGACTTGACTTATGCACCAAAAGGCAAGGATTTAGCGAAAATAGATACGCGCTACAATTCACATCTTGAAACGGATGGAGGGGAATTCCGCTTTGACCTCCGTCCACATACAAGAGGAGCGGTAGGTTTCCTTCAAAAGGTTTCACTCCCTAGTGCCCGTACAGAATATGTTTCCGCAACAGAAGACACAGGCTGGTATCATCAGGCCAACGTACTGGATGAGGGGTGGCAGGTCCGTCAACCGCTGAAGTCGTATGATGGAGGGGAGAAAATGACAGAGAACTGGTTCTCACCTGTAGTCCGTCCAAGTCTCGGAGATGGTTACTGGCCGCCGAGAAGACAGGGTGATTCCCTCCAAATCAATGTCCCTGCATGGGCTGATGCCGGAACAGGGAACACAGGCGGGACAGAATGGGATGTATCTTTCCAAAACCAGACCTCTCAGTTATACAAAGGGGATACGTTACTGAAAGAAGGAAAGGGACAGGCGTTGAATGTATGGGACGTCTTACCACAAGAACGTACCCAATACCGATTCATCACAGATGCCAAACGTGATGAAAACCGCTGGAATACATCCACCCGCACACATACGGAATGGACCTTCTGGACGGAAAAAACAGAGAACTGGATGGAAGACCTCCCGTTCCTGACCCTTGATTACCAAGTGGATACAGATGTCAAAGGGGATGCCTTATCCAATCGTCCGACAAGTCTTGAGCTAACTGTAGGTAAAGTGAAAGAGGCTGTAGGCTACGGAAATGTAGAAGGTGCAACCCTGGAGGTATCGTTCAATGAAGGGAAGACCTGGAAGAAAGTAAAACTTAACCAAGAGGGGGATACGTTCAGCGTAACCATTCAAAACCCCAAAAACGCAACATCTGTTTCATTGAAGGCAAGTGCTTGGGATGATGAAGGAAATAAGATCACTCAGGAAATCATCAAGGCGTATGGATTAAGGTAGTTTTAGTAAAGAAGATGCCTATTTTTAGGGGCATCTTCTTTTACTTTAGTAAGACGGAAACATCTTTTAGAATGTTATTTTAGCAGAGGTGCAGAATGACAGATAGAGAAATAAGAAAGGGGACTACCTGAAATAAAGGAAGTCCCCATAAAGATTATTAAAATGTACATTATGGTTTCAATCACCTAAAAATCAGTTGACTGTCGGGAAACCAAATCCTGAAGCATAGTCATCACCTGTTGCAGCACCGGAGCCGCCCAAAATATCATTGCTCTTAGCACGATTTTGGATTTCGGCACGAAGCTGGGATGCAGATAGGCTAGGGTTTGCGGCCCAAATTTTTGCAGCTAACCCTGAGACATGTGGGGTAGCCATGGAAGTTCCACTGATTGTATGGTATGTTCCATCAAACCATGTAGATTCGATTGCTCGCCCTGGAGCAGAAACCTCTATATCACGCACCCCGATGACATAGTCCCCATCCGTATTTGGGTTTCCACGAGAAGAAAAGTCAGCTACACGATACGTTCCATTTTCCTGAACATCTTCAAGTGCAGCTACTGCTACAGCATTTACCAGGGCTCCAGGATAACCTATGGTGTTTGCACTTGGACCTGAGTTACCTGCTGCCGCTACGACTAATACGCCTTTGTTATAAGCGTAATTAACTGCATCCGTTATAAGTGGGCTTTCGGAACTGGAGCCCAGTGACATGGAAATTACCGTTTTTACGTTTAAGCGATCTGCTTCGTCTGCGGCATAACGAATCGCTGCTGCGATGTCATCCGAATAGCCTGAACCACGATCATTCAATACCTTATATGCCCAAAGCTTTGCATCAGGAGCTACACCGTAAATCCCATCGCCGGCTCCGCCATCAGCAAGGACCGTTCCGGCTACGTGAGTACCATGCCCGTTTTTATCTTCACAAAAGTTTGTAACAAGATTGGATTTTCTCTGTGAGAAGTCATTACATTGTTCAACGTTATTCGTAAGGTCAGAGTGATTTGTATTGGCACCGGTATCAAGTACGGCAACTTTAATTCCACTGCCTCCGGATGTTGTATTAATTGTCGGGTCCTCATACATAGCTTCAATTCCCCATGGTGTTTGGTCGATCGGTGCAGCAGTTGCTGTTCCGCCAGGCTTGGCAGCCAGTGAAACTTCCTCCACAAGCTTTACTGACAGGTTTTTATTCTTTTGAAGTGCATTGAATCGTGCTTCAGTCACTTCAGTGGAGAAACCCCTTTGGTCGAAACTCCAGCGAACGCCGTAATTCTGCTTAGCATTATTTACTGCTTTTTCATTTGTTGAAGAAATGAGTACACGAACCTTTTCAGAGTTTTCAACCGCATCAACCGGACTTGTGTAGGCCGGTGCAACCAATAAAGCGCTTAAGACGACGCTCCCTAAAATCTTTCCTACTTTCATTTCCAACATCCTCTCCTTTTATTTGTTACAATACTTACCCCACTTAAACGAATTGCGAAGAACGCGCTCCTCCCCACTAAAACGTTATTACAAGAATCATAGTGATGGGCGACTAAACCAATATGTAATGAATCTTGCAGATTAATCGTAACAAAATCTTATTATTAACTGAATAAGTCGAATTTTCTGTAAAAGTAAAATATTAGGATGCTGAAAAAATGAATGTTGAATTAATGCGTTATTTATGAAAATTTTCATTATAACCAGAAGGAATTGGTGTTTCTTTATAGGGATTAAGTCATGTGTTTTTTCAACCCATTATTGAAACTTTTTTAAGAATGGTTGTTTAGAAGTGGAATCGACAAATTCATGGAGTGTTTTTATCCCATTTGATTATGGAGGAAGGAGGAGAAGGGTTATTATCATCACTTGATCTGATGCGGAAAGTATTGAAAATTAACCGGCACTCTATTGTTCGGAATGCCTGAAGGATAATAAAAAAATCAACAAATGCCTGACCCCAGAGATGGTCAGGCACTTGTTAATTGATTCCCTGCAAAGTTAAGGCAGCCTTCACATACTTCTTCGTAGCAGCCTGGTAAAAAGCCGACTGTACAGTAAACACAGAAACGATCAACACATTCAGGACAATGTTGAGGTTCTCTTCTTTAACCCCTTCAAATGAAGGGAACAGCCGCTTACATTCTTCCTTAATAAATTGATCGATCAACTCATTGACTGAACCAGTAGCGGAACCTTTCATTGTTGGCAACGAACGATGATGAATTTTATCAAAGACGGAAGAGTAGGCAGCGTATAAATCGGTTGGGTTTACAATGTCATCTGTACGGTCTTCTATGTTGTTGAACACAAGGGTTAAAACCTTTCGAATGGATTCAAAATCCAGCGTTGCTTTTAGATCTTCAACGATGAATAGCATGGCAGCTTGTTCGATGGTATATTTCTTTCCGAATTGCGGAGATCCAATCAGCTCTTTCACATCACGCTTCACCCAGTTTTGGACGGTACTTTGGGGGAAGTTGGTGAATTCGATTTGATTTCCAAGAGAGACGATTTCATTTAGAGAGAAGCCGATTTCACGTTTAGTCGGTTTGATGATTTTTTGAACGATAGGAGGCATATCGCTTGAGATGAAGGACTCGACTGATTTTTCATCATTATGACTAATGTTCCACGCATCTTGTAGTACCATGAGCGGGGTACGGTAGGTTGTCCCGTTTAGGGATAATAGCAAGTCGGCCATATTTTTACGTGTCAGGTTAAACGTTTTCATCATGAACACCCTGTCTTTTTCCAATTATCTTCTTTAATACTACTGGTTCCCTTGGGTCTCGTCAATTCACCTGGTGAGAGAGAATTATTCTTGTATTTTACCTAAAAAAAATATATAATGATTTCAGATACAGGTTCAAATGAACTTGAAATGAGAGTGAGGAGACAAGATGGGGAAGCGAATATTTTATTTCCTTTTAACGAACGTTCTAGTACTACTGACGATTAGTATTATTTTTTCACTAACTGGAGCAGGTAACTACATTAATGCTTCAGGCGGAATTGATTTCGGAGCGTTACTGGTTTTTAGTGCGATTATTGGTTTTTCCGGGTCGTTCATTTCACTGGCCATGTCTCGTTGGATGGCAAAGAAAATGATGGGCGTCCGTGTATTAGATCCGAATGGAGCATTGTCTTCTGAGGAACAGATTGTTGTTGAAAAAGTCCACCGTTTATCAAGAGCGGCTGGTTTAGTGCATATGCCAGAGGTAGGAATTTACAACTCTCCTGAAGTAAATGCCTTTGCGACGGGTCCTTCGAAGAAACGCTCATTGGTTGCCGTTTCGACTGGATTGCTTCGCGAAATGGATGATGATGCAGTTGAAGGCGTCATCGCTCATGAGGTGGCCCACGTGGCCAACGGAGATATGGTGACCATGACGTTGCTTCAAGGTGTGGTCAACACCTTTGTCGTTTTTCTGGCAAGAATCGCTGCATGGATTGCGTCACGATTTGTAAGAGAAGAAATGGCACCAATCGTTCATTTTGTTGCTGTGATTCTATTCCAAATCGTATTCTCGATCTTGGGAAGTTTAGTTGTCTTCGCTTATTCCCGTCACCGTGAGTATCACGCTGACCGTGGAGGAGCTGACCTTGCCGGTAAGGATAAAATGGTCCACGCTCTGCAAATGTTAAAAGCATACTCAAGTCGTATGAAGGGTGATGATGACACAGCCATCTCCACATTAAAAATCAACGGAAGACGAAAATCAGCCATCTTCTCGACTCACCCTGATCTGGATGATCGGATCAGTCGATTGGAAGCGAAATAATAAATTTATGAGGTGCCTGACTCCGTTTGGGGGTTGGGCACTTTTTTTATCCTTGTAAGGGACGGAGGGACAGGTCCCTTGTCCCCATATCCACAAACTACTGAACTCAAGGAAGTGAATTGCATTGCATGGGACAAGGTGCCTGTCCCCATGTCCCTGTTGCATTCATCCTGCTTTTTTAATAAAGTATAGAGTTAGAGAGCATTTTGAAGGAGGACTCAGGAATTGACGAATATCAAACCAGAAACAATGGTTGCTACTATAGAAGAGTTGGATCAAAAAGGGTCGGGACAGGCTGTTATTTGGCGGGAGAATGAGCTTGGAAATCCGAAGAAGTTAAGGCTTACGATTCCGCAGACGCTTCCGGGAGAGAAGGTTCGTGTAACGGTTGATCAGCCTGATCGCAGAAGAAGGAAGGCCATGCCGGATGAAGTCCTTGAAGCCCATCCTGAAAGAACGGAAGCTCCATGTCCGCATTTTGAGCGGTGTGGCGGATGTGTGTGGCAGCATTGGGAATACGAGGGTCAGTTAAAACAGAAGACGGATCATGTGAAGCATGCTTTGGAAGTCCAAGGCTTTGACCCGAATTTAGTGAGAGACACCATGGGGATGGATAATCCTTGGCGTTACCGCAATAAGATGGAATTTACGTTTTCTCCTGAAGGTGCCCTTGGATTGCATGAGCAGGGGAATTTCAGAAAGATTATTTCGCTTGAAACCTGTTTGATTGCAAGTGTTGAAATGGTGGAAGCGACGATGGAAGTCGCTGATTGGGTGAAGGACCACGGATTAAAAGGATATGATAAAGATAAGCATGAAGGCTTACTGCGTCACTTAATGGTGAGACAATCCTTTGTAACGGGCGAGCTAATGCTTGCGCTTTTTGCCACAGAGGCACCCGGCGCTCATCAAACAGCGGTGGACGATCTTGTAAAGCGTGTCGGCGAGAAGTTCCCGCTTGTGAAAAGCTTGCTATGGCTTGAGAACACAGCATGGGCAGACCGTACACAGGCGGAGGAAATCCATCTCCTGTCCGGTCGTGACTTTATTTATGATGAAATGGATGGATACCGTTTCCGTCTTTGGTTCGATACGTTCTTCCAGACGAATCCGACACAAGCTCAAAAGCTTGTTGACATAGCGATCGAAATGGGACAGCCGAAGAAATCAGAAAAAATGATCGACCTTTTCTGTGGAGTGGGAACATTTTCTCTACCATTTGCCAGCAGGGTAGGAGAGCTTGCCGGCATTGAAATCGTTGAAAGTTCGATTGAATCTGCGAAACGTAATGCTGAAGATAATGGCATCTCGAACACGACATTCCTGGCGAAGGATGCTCGTAAAGGAATTGACCAAATGCTGGAGAGCTTTGGACATCCGGAATTATTAATGCTTGACCCGCCACGATCTGGTGCAGGCGGAAAAGTCATGAGACGAATCGGACGCGCCAAACCGGAACGCATCGTGTATGTTTCCTGTAACCCTGATACGTTCGCAACGGATATTAAGGAGCTTGAACCATTCGGATACACCCTGGATGCTGTGCAACCTGTTGACTTATTCCCTCAAACGGTGCACGTGGAATGTGTAGCAACACTGACACTGAATTCATGAGTACACGGAGAGATTCTTCTCGCATGAAAGGAAATACCTGACCCTGATTGGGGGCAGGTATTTTTTTGTTTATGATTAAGAGGGACGGACCTCTCCTCTGCCTCACAAGGCAAAATTCAATTGCAGAATAGAGGTCCGTCACTCATTTCACTGGCCTGGATTTTTTCGGAATGTTCGTCAGGTTCCATTTAGCGGCATCACCGTTTGGGTCAGAGATGCTCACGATCGGGGCTACTTTGATCATCCCGGAGATGGGGTTTTCGTTGTACTCGAAATCGAAGTAGCCGATGTTCGGGGCGATGTCCTCCCCCCGGAGCCCATAGATTTCCTGAACCTTGGATTTTTGGATGGCGGGGTTAAAGATGACCTCCAGCTTGTAGCGCGATTCCGGATTGACCCGTTGCACCTTGATCTGGAAATTCCCGTCTTCGTCCACCACCCCGGTACTTTCCGTGACGTATTCCTCACTTTCTTCTCCCTGCCAGTTGATGACCCTTGCGTAGGATTCGAACTCACCATAATCCTTTAGCCCGGCAGACATGGTGCTATCCTCTGGAAGGTTGGATTGGCCTTCTACAATGAGTTCTTTTCCTTGAAGCAGGACCGTTCCGGTTATATCAACCCTGACTCCGGAAGGCGCATCCTGCTTTTGAGAAAGTTCGGTTGCCATTTCAACCCGGCATCCTGTCAGTAAAAACAGACTGACCGCCAGAATATACTTCAGCCTATTCCTCAATGGAATTCCTCCTTTGAGCGGTTTGTGAACGAAAAGGGATCTTCCAGTCGAGAAGAAGGTCCCCTCTTGTTGGAAGGAGTCTCGCCTTTCCCGACAGGAAGCGTATCCTCAAGAAGAACCTTTTTTAAAAACCTGCTTATCTCATTGATGCAAAAGATTGAAACGGCAAAAAAAGCAAGTGGTGTCAGCACCAGCCACGTATGCAGAAAGACCATTTGAATGTTGATACTCATCGTGGCCGCCCACTCATTTGTATAGGAAAAGTATTCCGGTATGTGCTCCATGATCCCGAACTCCTCCGTTTTCAGACCACCCAAACAGATATGGAGAACTCCAAGTTGAATGAGGAGGTACAGGGTCTGGGAGATTTGCTCGGAAAACATGACAAGGGCATGGCGGCTGAACTGGGGCCGTAAATGGCGCTTGATGATATAGAATCTGCTTGCTCCGATTTGTTTGGATACGGTAACGAAATCATTTTTTAGATACTCCTTCATTTCTTCCCCGATATACATCCCGAGTGAAGGAATCACGATGATCGCAATCACCACTATTTCAATGATCAGAAATTGAAACGAATACATCGCCCCTGACTCGAAGGCAAGCTGGAGTGGGGTGAGAAGAACAAAGGCAATGATTGCAAGTGGGATGAAGTTAAATGTATCCCCGATCCCTTTGATCATCTGTTTCGCCCAATCAGGAAGAAAAGCATACACAATACCGAACGTGAACCCGCCGACCATGCGGAGCAGTGCAATGACCATTGCCGATAACAGCGTATATTTCGCACCGGCAAGGAGCAAATAGAATAAATTCCGTCCGAGTTTATCACTGCCCAAAGGGGGCATTTCCTCCATTGTATATGGAGGATCTGCGATTATTCGTCCAGAATCATCCTTTAAATACGGCGGCCCAGGTTCGAGCAGTTCTGGATATATGGCCGGTATGATGAAGCTCGCTGAAAGCATGACAAAGAGAAAACCAACGGGCAGCCAGAACCGGAATGATTTAAGAATCCTCATGAACTGACCTCCTCTCCAGACAGCCATTTTTTCAGTAAAATAGCACCTAATGTAAACACAATGAAGAATGGTATATAAATCATCAGCATCCCGATGAAAAAGGCACTTGGCGTATTGATGGAAACATCGAGGAGCACATTCATAAATCCGTTGATATTAAAAAGTATCTCAATGATCAACAGGTTTGAAAGCATAAGCAGAAAAATCGGTTTGATGTGATAATAAAAGTGAATCCACACATTTCGGAATAGGTGAACCCATACTGTATAGGCTTTTGAGAAACCCTTCGAATAGGAATATTCGACATATGGTTTTTCCTCTTCTTCCCGAAGCTGGAATAAGAAATGCTTCGTTAAAAAAGCAATTGGCATGATCGCAAGACAAATGATCGGGAGCAGATAGATTTTTTCATCCCCAAGGGTGTAGATGTCAAACAGCAAAATATCCGTCTTTTTGAAAAACCAGACAATGAAAAGTTGGATAAATACGATAATCAGAACATCCGGGAGGGAATCCAGTGAATCCAGCAAACGGAAGCAGATCTGATAAATTTTCTTAGGCAGAAACATAAACAAGTAGCTAACAAGGGAAGACGTGACGGCAGCAAGAAAAAAGGCCAGGAGCAAGAGCGAGAACGAGTAACCGAACAGCTGAAAAAACAACGGATAAATCGGGTAGCTTTTGAAGTCCATTGGATCCCCGATTTTGATGATAATGGAGCCTGGTCGGAGCATTTCACGTCCCATCTCCTGCAAGGTTTGAAGATATTTCCCCAGCATGATGACCAATTCCGTATCATACGCAAGCAGAGAACCGGCACCGCTGAAAAGGAATAATCCGATGCATGTGAGCAAGAATTGAATGGGAAGACCGATGACATTGAACTTTCTCAGTAAAAACACCCCCAAAGTCTTTTAGAAGTATTATATCTTTGCATTACAAAAATTTCAAAATAATTTTAATTTTTACAATAATGTTAATTTGCTGGATGTTATTCTTGGTATAGGAATTCATGCCAATGAAAATCCTATCAGTAGTGATACATACGCAGGTGCCATATAGGACATTAGCCGAGAAGAACGTTATAATGATGGTGACATAAAAGGGAACTACACAAAAATCATAGACGGTCTATGGTTTTTTGTTTTATTTATGAAAAGAAGGAGATGACGATAATGGGAAATCAAGCAGGTTGGAATCTCGAGAACAGCTATACCACACTTCCAAGTTCTTTTTTTACTAGACAGGATCCGACTCCTGTTCAAGCTCCAAAGCTGATCGTACTGAATGAACGAGTGGCTGAGTCGCTGGGGCTGGACGCGGGGAAACTTGGAGAAGAGGTAGAGGTATTTGCCGGGAACCGAATTCCGGAAGGTGCCGAACCCCTTGCTCAAAGCTATGCCGGGCATCAGTTTGGCCATTTTACTATGCTGGGAGACGGTCGTGCAGTCCTGATCGGTGAACAGATCACCCCATCAGGTGAGCGTTTTGATATCCAGCTCAAAGGGGGAGGGAGAACCCCTTATTCCCGAGGTGGGGACGGTCGCGCGGGACTTGGACCGATGCTCAGGGAGCATATCATCAGTGAAGCCATGCACGGACTTGGGGTTCCGACTACCCGGAGTTTGGCGGTGGTGACTACGGGTGAACCGATTTATCGGGAAACGGAACAGCAGGGTGCGATCCTGATCCGCGTAGCGGCTAGTCATCTTCGTGTCGGTACTTTTCAGTTTGCTTCTAAATTTGGAACGGTAGATGATCTCCGCGCACTGGCTGATTATGCAGTTGAGCGTCATTACCCGGAAGGTATGAATGCACCGAACCGTTATCTTTACCTGTTAAAAGAAGTCATCAAGCGCCAGGCTGCACTTATTGCCAAGTGGCAAATGGCCGGGTTCATTCATGGTGTGATGAACACAGATAACATGACGATCAGCGGAGAGACCATTGATTATGGACCATGCGCTTTTATGGATACGTATGACCCGGCAACAGTATTCAGCTCCATTGATACCGGGGGACGTTATGCCTATGGCAATCAGCCTCAAATTGCCGGTTGGAACCTTGCCCGATTTGCCGAAAGTTTGTTGCCGATTCTTCATGATGAACAAGAAGAGTCGCTGAAACTTGCTCAAGATGCTGTGCTGGAATTCCCTAAGCTGTATGAAGCTCGCTGGCTCGACGGAATGAGAGGGAAACTCGGTATTTTCAACAAAGAAGAAGGGGACGAATCCCTTGCAAAAGATCTTCTGGGATTAATGAAAGAGAATCGTGCCGACTATACGAATACATTCCGTTCATTAACAAATGAGGAAGAAATCGATCTGTTTAAAAATACTGAATTTATTCAATGGAAAGAACGCTGGGAAGAAAGACTAAACAGGCAAAAAGAATCGAAAGAAGCAACTCATCAGTTAATGCGAAAAAGCAATCCGTCGGTGATTCCCCGGAATCATCGTGTGGAGGAAGCGTTGGAAGCTGCTGTGAAAAGCAATGATTACAGCGTAATGGAGCGTTTGCTTGAGGTCCTTAAGAATCCTTACCAGTACACGACAGAACAGTGCGAGTACACCAAACTCCCGGAACCATCTGTTCGTCCTTACCGAACGTATTGCGGTACATGAAGAATGAACCTGTAACAGGAAGCCCAAAAGGTTTCCTGTTTTTTTTGTGTGTAAGAGGACTTTCTCATTGATAAGTCGAAACTATTCAAAGATAGTTGAGGAGAAAATGGAGATAAAGGAGTTTTTCTATTGAACCAAGCATTGCTCGTGATTGATGCCCAGCAGGAATTAATTGAAGGAAATGAAGGGGAACAAGCTGTATTCCAAAAAGAGAGGCTGATTGAAACCATCAATCGGGTCATCCAAATGGCAGCCGAAGCGGGTGCTCATCCCGTCTTTATACGGGATAAGGATGTCGGAGGCGGGGAAGGTGACGGATTCCAGGTTCACAGGGACATCCATGTTCCGGACAACGCTGTTGTGTATGATAAATTAGCGACAAATTCGTTTTATGGTACGCCTTTATTAAGCTTTTTAAAAGACAATAAGGTTGAACATGTCGTCATCATGGGCTGCCAAACAGAATATTGTATCGACACCGCTGTTCGGTATGCAACGGTTAATGGATTGGATGTAACCCTGGTATCGGATGGTCACTCAACGAAGGATTCATCCGTGTTGAAGGCTGAACAAATCATCCAGCACCATAACAAGGCTTTGTATGGTCATTATAATGTAGATCATTTCTCCGACGTCAGACAATCCGATGAAGAGTTGTTTCAGCCGAAGCATGATTATTATCGGGAGAAATACGGAATGTAGAATAGAAGAGCTCATTTTGTCAGATCTGATGAGATGAGCTTTTTACTGTAACACAGTTATCTTTGTTCATGGGAGGCGAGGGGGTGCAGGGAACCTATCTCCCAACCTGACATACCGGACAAAAATACAACCGCCTCGAAGCTGCGACCGTCTTCTCAATTTCACTCCCACAAATAAAGCATGATGCTCCTTCCCGATTGAATACCCAATGTCGATATTTTGAGCG
The DNA here is from genome assembly GCF_947488365.1 of uncultured Rossellomorea sp. Taxonomy (NCBI): domain Bacteria; kingdom Bacillati; phylum Bacillota; class Bacilli; order Caryophanales; family Bacillaceae; genus Rossellomorea; species uncultured Rossellomorea sp. The sequence continues at coordinate 129,222 of NZ_CANKZT010000008.1, forward strand.
CTTCTCTCCTTGAGCTTTTAACTTATCAACAAGTTCAAGATCGTTTGTAATTCCCCCAGTCTTATAGGATTGCATCATTAAATGAATGATTGCCTCTGATGTTTTCATCAATTGATCTTTCGTACAGTCAATCGGACGGAGAGAAGGGTGGATGCCTGCTGCAAACATGATCTCAGATCTCAAATAATTCCCGATTCCTGCTACAAACCCTTGATCTAATAAAAGAATCGACCACTTTCTTTTGTAGAATCGTTTGTCTTTCATTCTTTGGAGCAACTCGTCCGCTGTTACTTCTTCACTCAAAATATCGGGTCCCACTTTTGCAACGAAAGGATGCTCAGGTACCTCTTCATCACGGAGGACTTCAATATCAGATGCACTGTAAAGAAGTGCCGACTTTTTCTCATTATGTAGAGCCAATCTGAGCTGGCGGTTTGTCTTCGGATAATTGTAAAGGTTCCTGATGTACCACTTTCCATAGAGTTGATTGTGTGAATAAATGGTGTAGCCATTGTCAAAGCGGATAAGCATGGCTTTTCCTTTCGTATCCACTCTGGTCACGATCGATCCTTTTAAAAGGTCTTCGTACTCTTCTAAATGAGGGAAGGCAAAGTACACATCTTGTACGTTTTTATTTTTAAGAGCGCGCTCTACTCCATCTGCAGCTCTTCTGATTTCCGGACCTTCTGGCATGGCAGTTTCTCCTTTTTTAGTATAGTTGTTCCCTTTTTTCTTTCCGAAGTAACATTCGGATAGGCTGGGCTGCTCATCTGTTTCATGTTCTTGACATTATTCCAATATATTGATAAAGTTTTAAAAAATCTACATATTTTCTTATCCAGAGAGGTGGAGGGACTGGCCCTTTGAAGCCTCAGCAACAGGTCTGTGAAGATACTGTGCTAATTCCAGCGGGTGATTCAAACCTGATAGATAGGAGCAATCTTTTATTTGTCGGTGACGCACTCGTTCAGGGTGCGTTTTTTGTTTGTCCACTTATTCCACAATATATTCAGGAGGAAGGGTGTTTTTTTATGGAACACGCAGGTCAGAGTTTTAAAAGGAAGATGAAGACACGGCATTTGGTGATGCTGTCTCTTGGAGGGGTGATCGGAACCGGGCTATTCTTGAGTTCGGGTTATACGATTCATCAGGCTGGACCGTTTGGGACGATCCTTGCTTATTTGATTGGGGCGCTGGTTGTTTATCTTGTGATGCTTTGCTTAGGCGAGCTTTCTGTCCATATGCCGGAGACGGGATCCTTTCATAGTTATGCTGCAAAGTTCATTGGTCCAGGCACCGGTTACACGGTGGGCTGGTTATATTGGCTGACATGGACAGTGGCATTGGGGTCGGAGTTTACGGCGGCTGGCTTGATGATGCAGCGCTGGTTTCCTTCGATTAGTGTATGGATATGGAGCGCGGTCTTTGCTGCGTTGATTTTTGGACTTAATGCATGGTCAGTGCGGTTTTTTGCTGAATCTGAATTTTGGTTTTCTTTAGTAAAAGTGATTTCGATTGTTGCGTTTATTGTGATCGGGGCAGGGGCGATTGTCGGGTTCATCCCTCTCGGTCAATCAGAGCCCGCTCCGTTTTTCTCGAATATCACAAGTTCAGGGTTGTTTCCGAATGGGGCATTTGCCATCTTGATGACCATGCTTGCCGTGAACTTTGCCTTTTCAGGAACAGAATTGATCGGGGTTGCGGCGGGAGAAACGGAGAATCCATCAAAATCGATTCCTAAAGCTATCCGCACCACGCTTGTGAGATTGATCATCTTTTATGTAGGGACGATTGTCGTATTATCTGCTTTATTACCGAGCCAGTCAGCCGGTATATTGGAAAGTCCTTTCGTAGCGGTGCTAGGACGGATTGGAATCCCATATGCCGCCGATATCATGAATTTTGTTATTATAACGGCCATTTTATCAGCCGCAAACTCAGGTTTGTATGCTTCTTCCAGAATGCTATGGTCGCTGGCAGATAAGCAAACCATCTCACCGATCTTTGCCAAATTGACTGATAGGGGAGTCCCTCTCAATGCGATTGTATGCAGCATGCTGGGAGGGGGACTGGCCTTGCTTTCAAGCATCATTGCACCGGGAACGGTCTACATCGTATTGGTTTCGGTCTCAGGCCTTGCGGTAGTGATCGTGTGGATGAGCATTAGTGCTGCCCAATTTCTATTTCGAAGACAGTATATAAAGGAAGGAAACGATGTGAAAGATCTGGCTTATCGGACGCCGCTCTACCCACTCGTTCCCATTGCGTCATTTCTGCTTTGTCTAGCTTCTTGTATCGGCATTGCCTTTGATCCCACTCAGAGGATAGCCCTTTATTGCGGAATCCCGTTTATCGTCCTTTGCTATGGAAGCTATTATCTAACACAATACGTAAAGAAAAGAGGAAAAGGTTATGTCGAATCAACTGAAGCTAAATCCCATTGATAGTATTTTACAAAAACATTCCCCACTGATTTTAGATGGAGCATTAGCCACAGAGCTGGAATCCCATGGCTTTGATTTAAACGATTCCCTTTGGTCTGCCCGTATACTTCTTGAAAAACCGGAAGCGATTGAGAAGGTTCATGCTGATTATTTCCGTGCAGGAGCCGATTGTGCGATTACAGCCAGCTACCAGGCAACGGTGGATGGTTTTAAAAAGCGAGGAATAGAGAAACCTGAAGCGCTGGAATTAATCAAGAGAACGGTTACTCTTGCCAAACAGGCCCGGGATGAATTCTGGAAGGAAGAGAAGGGCAATGCGAATCGGCCGAAACCAATCGTTGCAGGTTCTGTAGGACCTTACGGGGCATACCTTGCTGACGGCTCTGAATACGTTGGGAACTATGGAGTAAGTGATCAACATTTAGCAGATTTCCATTTTCCAAGAATCCAGGCATTAGTGGAGGCGGGTGCTGATTTGTTGGCATTCGAAACCATCCCGTCCTTGCAGGAAGCAAAGGTACTAGCTTCACTTCTGAAAGAATTTCCAGATACCTGCGCCTGGCTGTCTTTTTCATTAAAGGATGGAGAGACGATAAGTGATGGAACGGGGATTGAAGAGTGCGCGTGTGTGTTCAATGACGATGAACAAATCGCTGCAATTGGTGTGAATTGTGCACCAATTCCTGCGGCCAAGAAGGCGATAAGCGTATTAAGCAGAAACACTGACAAACCACTCATCGTGTACCCGAACTCAGGTGAGTCTTACAATGCTGAGACCAAAACGTGGCATGGGGAGGAAGGGTGCTCGGCGTTTGATGAGCAATCAGTAGTTTGGTACGAGGCAGGTGCCCGTATCATTGGTGGTTGCTGCCGGACGGATCCGGGTCAAATTGAGGCGTTGGCGAAGAGATGGAGGTAGGCAGTAACACTTTAAATACAAAAAGCCCAAGTAATACATCCACTTGGGCTTTTACATTATCTTCGCTACATTATTTAATAGAGAACGTCTCTTTTATCAGCAGGTCCTCAGGTGATTTCCCGATTTGATCTTGATGGAAGTAATCTCTGATGACTCCATCTTTTAAATAATTGACGATTGAGACCATTGTCATACCTTGATCTAAGGCGAGGTAGGCTTGTGTCACTTCACCTGTTTCCACATTGACTGAATCAAGGAAGCCGTATTTCCCGTACATATCGAAACGTTTCAACGCTTGGATGTTTTTGAACGCTTCCATCGGTGCGTATTCAAGTGCAAGGAAAGTGGCGTGTGGAGTGACAGTGCCATCTGACTTATAGCCGTCCATGCCTAATGGAGTAGCGGCAAATTCTGAATAGTTATCCGGTGTGGCTGCTGGTGACATGCCCCAGGCTGCATACCCTTGCTCTTTAGCATATTGAATCTGGATGTCTACATGACGCTTATTGTTCAAGCCAAGTGCGTTCTTCCCGAGTTCTTTCTCCTTCAGTACAAGCTGTGGCATCAATGCTTCAAACATGCTTCCTCCCCAGCTTGGTACATATTTAGTGCCCTTGTAGCTGTAATGTCCTTCGAAGACATCTACGCCGTCATATGTTTCTGTATATCCTTCAGGAATTTGAGCCTGCCAATCCCAGCTTTCAGGCATGGTGCGGAACATTCTCCACCAATGTTCTTCCGGTACGTCCTCTTTCCCGATGGCGATGTAGCTTGCTACGCGTGGTTCAGTATAGAAGGCACCATAATGATGAGAAGTATAGCTCTCGGTTGCTACATCATATCCGCCCAGCATTTGTCCTACTTCCGGTGTGTAAAGAGTGGAATAATCCATGTCCTCTACTAATGCGTGGGTCTCTTCATAGAGTTCCGGATACGCTTGTCCCACTACAACGAGTCCTGCAGATAGCCATCCATTATCAACAGTTGAAATGAATTGCCCCCAATCTGTCATGAGCGTTGCATCTTCTGTATAGTACCAGTTGTAAAATAATCCGTTCCATTTTTCCATAGCTTTTAATGAATTCAACGTCTTTTCGATGTTTGTCACGGCATCTTCACGTGAGATCAGGCCGACTTCCTCAGCTGAAATCGTACTCATCATATACATGGCGATGTTCGTTGGTGACGTGAATTTCTGGGCATTGATCTCCCCATTATCCATTCGTACGGCATCATAAGTGAGCCCGGTTTTCTTATCTGTAAAATCCTCGAAGTATCGATAGGTATTTTTTGAAATCGCTTTCAATTGTTTGGACAAAGCGATCTCTTTTCCTTTGGTTGTGTGCTCTGCAGAAGCCGCAGCAGGGGTTGTGGCGCTGACGATTAGCAATAAAGCTAACAGCAAAGAAAAATATTTCTTCAAATTTGACACTTCCTTTCAATTTGGTGAAACGTTTCGATTAAAGTATACAAGAGTGATCAAGAGACGTATATCACTCAATAGTAACAATTATCTGAAAATAAGAAGTAGGTATATTACATCTCTTGTGAGTCTTTTATACTAGTGGAATCGGCAAGTAAACTCTATAGCCAGATCCGTCTCTCAATGCATAGAGTGCTAACATATTGAAACGCTACTATCTTTTTCTTTCTGGATAAGTGTTATTGGTTTTTATTAAAGAGGGACGTGGGGACAGGTTCCTTGTCCCGACACCCTTTTCATGAATGGGACAAGGAACCTGTCCCTAGTCCCATGCCCTACTCAATCATCCCGACAATCCTCTCACAAATTTCATGGGTTACGAGTGAATCCTCAATCGATGGGTCAGGCGTTGTACCATTTTGCACACAAGCTATGAAATGATCCACTAAATCATAAAACCCACGCTTATACAAAGTAGGCTCCCAATCACCAAATGAAGAAGAGCTGACTTCTTTATTATGATAGTGAGTCGTTTCCACGAGACTGTCGACGACATATTTATGATGTCCTGCAGAGTACTCGATGATTTCTTCCGTCACACCGCCATCACGGTTCATGATGCCCACAGCGGTACAGCCGTCACCGATCAACTGGATGACTAAATGATGAAGCTTGTCTTCTTTTTTTAGATGCTGAACCCTTACATCCTGAACCTCTGTATCCATTAAGAATCGCAGAGTATCTACAACATGGATGAAATCTTCTACGACGAACCTTCTGGCGTAATCAGGTAAAGCGTATCTGTTTTTTTGCATAAGAAGGAAGCTCGGTTTTCCGTGTTCTTTAAGCTCTTTCACTTTTGGTATGAAACGCCTGTTGAAACCAACCATAGCGATTTTGCCACTCTCTTTTGCAAGCTGGACGATTCTTTCGGTTTCGTGAAAGTTCAAGGAAATCGGCTTATCTATGTAAACGTTGATGCCATTCTCGAGTAGTTTTTCCGTTATTTCAAAGTGTGCTTCGGTAGCCGTACTCACAAATGCTGCGTCTATATTGGTTGCTATCAGTTCTTCTACAGTCTGTACCTTTTCCTGGATCCGATATTTGTTTGCCAGAGCATTCAGGGTTTCAGCATTCCTCGTGCAAAGCACCAGCTCGACTCCTTCTTTTTCAGAGAGAACTGGCAGGTAGGCTTTCTTGGCGATATCTCCTAATCCGATAAGTCCGATTTTCATGATTTTCACCCCGTTGTTTATTTTGTAGCTTCCTTTCATTATATTAATCTTGATTGATATATCAAATGTAAGGCTTTTCTGCATGAAGATCCCTTTTAATCGTGACTAATGTGCATCTACTGAAACACGAACAATTAACATATTGATAAAAATAATATTCGTATTTCGGTTGAATAATTAATTTGGGTCTGGTATAGTAGCACAGTACTGATTTTACATATCGTTACTCGTATATCCTCGGTAATATGGTCTGAGTGTTTCTACCTGGTTCCCATTATAAGAACTAGACTACGAGTTGAAGTATTCGGTTTTACGCCTTTTTTGACGTAGCCACTTTGTGATGCACATCCCTGTTCACCACCTATACTTTGACTTCGAAGGTCTGGAAAGTAGAAACCACTCTACATGTTCTGGATCTTTTTCTTTTGGTCAAAACAACGAGATATCAACATCAGGAAAAAACGAAAAAGGAGAGATTTAATGAAAAAGAAACTGGCTTTATTCGCATCATTATCCTTACTCGCATTGTCCTTATTTACTGGATGCAGTTCCACTTCACAGACTGCAGCTAAGGAAGAAAAGGCAGAGAGGCCCATTATGATTCAAGGTCCAATGCCGATTGAAGCTGAAAAGTTTGCAGGGAAATTAGAAAATGTGAAAGAAGAAAAATCGGGATCATTTGTTTTTTATATAGGAACGCTTGATGATTATCCTGTCATCGTTGCCAAAACCGGTAAAGGGATGGAAAACACGGCAGCAGCTACTGCGGTAGCCATTGAGAAATACGATCCAATCGCCATCATCAACCAAGGAACATCAGGTGGACATGACCCTGAACTACATGTATTTGATATCGTATTAGGAGAAAGAACCGTGAACCTGGGTTCATTGAAAACTGCTGACAAAGCTGATAACGAAGGAATTGATCCAACCGTCTGGAAGCCGATGGACTTAATGGCTTCTGAAGGCAGTGCAGGTGAAGACCCAAATGCTGAAAAGATCCGTTATTACGATGGAGACGAGGACTTACTTGAAGCTGCCAAAGCAGTGAAGGATACATACACTGATGGTAAGATCGTCGAGGGCACAATCGGATCTGCCGACGTGTGGAATAATGAAGTGGACCGCATCCAATGGTTCCATGAGAAATACGGTACTTCTGTAGAGGAGATGGAAGGTGCCGCAGCAGCACAGATTGCCGGTGCATATGATGTAGCGTTCCTGGGAATCCGTGTACTGTCCAATAACAAGACAAACGGTGGAGCATACAACCCGGAAACCGCATCATCGAATCAGGAATATGTCTATGAAGTGGTGAAAGAATATATTTCCACTATGGAAAATAAATAATGTTGTGGGGCCAGCCCCCTGGTAAACTAATGCGTTAGTGAGCCGGGGGCTGGCCTCTTTTTTATATAAAAAGTTTTACACATTTTGTTAAAGGGAAGAAAGAAGGAAGACACGTTTTTAATAGGAGGAATACAGAATGGCTAAAACAATTTTCATTACAGGAGCAGGAAGTGGTCTGGCAAGAGGAGCATCACTCGGTCTTGCAAAAAAGGGCCACCGTGTGATTGCGACGACAGAGCTTACTTCCCAGAAAACCGATCTTATGAGGGAAGCGGAAGAGCAAAATCTGGATATGGAAGTATTCAAGCTCGATATTACAAACTCCAGAGATCGGGAACAGATTACCAATTATGATTTCGACGTATTTGTAGCAAACGCAGCGATCAATGAAGGCGGACCACTCGGAGAAGTTCCTATGGACCGTTTCCGTGCACTATTTGAAGTGAACGTCTTCGCAACCCTTGAAACCGTTCAACTGGCCGCAAGGAATCTTGTGAAAAAAGGAAGCGGAAAGATCGTGTTCATGAGTTCTATGGCAGGGATATCAGCGACACCATATGTGGGTCCTTACACAGCAACGAAGCACGCCATTGAAGGAATTGCTCAAACCTTGAAATCGGAGCTTGAAGAGTTCGGAGTGAAGGTTGCAACCATCAACCCGGGTGCGTTCGAGACCGGCTTCAATAAAAGAAGCGCAGAGGAAATCTGGAAATGGTTCGATGATGAAAAGAACTTTACCCGTAAAGAAGATATGCTAAAACAGCAGGAAGGGTTAAAAGACCAGTTCGATCCGGAAGACATGATTCAAAAGATGATTGAAATCATCCCCGCCGAAAACCATAAATTCCGTACGGTTTATCCGGAAGAAACGGAGAAGCAGCTGAAGGAAACCCAGCAGGAACGTTGGGAAATGAAAATTTGATAAAGGATCATTTTTAGTAACGGCCCATTCAATTATGGATGGGCTTTTTTAATGAAGGTCCGTCCCTCACCACGTTAAAGCGTTGAGGGACGGACCTTATCGGGTAAGAACCCTCTCCGTATGTTACAATGTTCTAATGCAACACAACATTTTTAACATCACACGGAGATGATCACTATAGAAGCGAAAAACTATTTATATACGTATTCATGGGAAGCGAACGAAGGATCCTTATGCGCATTGGAAAGAAGAGCGTTATTTGGAAAAAACTCTGAATCTGGTATTCTGGAAAGTTCAGTGAAAATAGATCCTAGTAGAAGTCCTTTTATTAGAGAACGGCTTGACATGATATGCGAGGGAAAAAGTTTTGAAGATTTACTAGAAGAAATAGAAAAATTAGAAGCACTGGATGGATTCAAAGTAGTATATGTACAAAATCCAGATTCCGAAAGAGTGGGCTTTAAGAAGCTGCGTAGGATTGAGAAGGAAGTGGGCTTGCATCTGAAAGGGGAAGCTGAGTTGGTCGATCCGGACATTTGGTTCGGGGTCATACAGACGAACGATCGTTGGGTATTCGGAAAATATATGAAAAATGAAGCCGTTTGGTTACACCATGTGAAGAAGCCGCACAGCTATTCGACTGCACTTAGCACTCGTGTAGCAAGAGCGGTCGTAAACATAGCGTCCCCAAATCCGGATGGGATCAAGATGATTGATCCTTGTTGCGGAATTGGGACAGTCCTTGTCGAGGCGTTGTCCATGGGAATCGATATTGTCGGTAGTGACCGCAATCCTTTGATCCTGGATGGAGTAAAGGAGAATATCGCTCATTTTGGTTTCGAAGGGGCAGTCTCTTTAAAGGATATTAACGACGTCAAGGGTAGCTATGATGTGGCCGTGATTGACCTTCCCTACAATCTTTGTTCAGTGATTACGGATGATGAGCAGCTTGAAATGCTTCGCAGTGCGAGACGATTTGCAACGAAGGTCGTGATCGTGACATTGGAAGATGCCGATGCAAACGTTAAAAAAGCAGGATTCCAGATTGTAGACCGCTGTGAAGTGAGCAAGGGGAGATTTGTACGGCAGATATTGGTATGTGAGTGATGAGGACAGATCCCCGCTGCATTCCTTTACATGATATCCACTCCAATGCCAGATTCTCGTTAAGAAAGCATTTCAGTACAGGGCGGGGTACGGGTTATTAAGATTACTTATCTAGCTGAGAAGGGGAACATGTCCCAATCAAAAAGAGACCCGGATCAACCCGGGTCTCTTTTCGATTAACATTTTCTGTGAAGTTTTGCCTGTACAACCTTAAAGATGATGCATAGTGCAAAAATCACAATAGCGATCACTGCAATTGTACTGGTAATCGGAGTGACCACTGCTAAAATACCAGTAATCGTTGCCGGTAAACCACTAAACAGAGTTACCCCCAATAGTGCAAATCCTGCCAGGATACCTGCCAGTAATAAAAGAATAAAACGATCTAACATTTTGTTCCCCCCTTTCAGCACATTATATGTACAAGCTGAAACAACAGTGAGGGTTTATGGAAAATGTGTTTATGACATGGTAGATCCAACTACTTTCATAATGGAATGAACAAACCATACAAGGATGTACTAATAAAGCCACTCTTTTCAGGCACTTCCAAGTACCTATCCCACAAAAAAGTACCTACTTTTCAAGCTTTATTTCATGGTCCATACTATATTCATGTTCTCCTCGAGAACATTCTATTTTATATAAAGTTAAAGGAGAGTGTAGGTATGAACGTCAAATCTATCACTTTAAATAATCATATAAAAATGCCAGAAGTAGGGTACGGAGTTTTCCGGGTAGAGGATGGTCCAGAATTAGAACGGGCGGTGCAAACTGCTATCAAGTTGGGGTACCGTAGTATCGATACAGCCGCCATCTATGGAAATGAAGAGAGTGTCGGGAAAGGCATCAATAAAGCGATTGAAGCTGGAATTGTGTCCCGGGAGGAATTGTTTGTCACTTCGAAGGTTTGGAATAATGGCCTTTCCTATGATGAAACGATCGCGGCTTACGAAGAAAGCTTAGAGAAAATGGGACTTGACTATCTCGATCTTTATTTGATTCACTGGCCTGGAAAAGAGAAGTACATGGAGTCTTGGAAAGCTCTTGAATCCCTTTATAAAGAGGGCAGGATCAAAGCGATCGGTGTAAGTAACTTCCAGGTACATCACTTGGAGCATTTACTCGAGGAAGCTGAAATCACTCCTGTTGTTAACCAGATCGAATTCCATCCCAAGCTGATTCAAACGGAAGTGAGAGATTTTTGCCAGAAGCACAATATCCAAGTTGAAGCCTGGTCTCCCCTTATGAATGCAGAGCTATTAAGCAATGAAACCATTAAAGGGATTGCTCAGTCACATGGTAAATCACCCGCTCAAGTGATACTGCGCTGGGATCTCCAACAAGGAGTCATCACAATTCCAAAGTCCATGACGGAGTCCAGAATTCAAGAAAACATTTCTATATATGATTTTGAATTAACTTCTGAACAAATGGATCAATTAGATGCATTAAATGAAGGTCTCCGCAGTGGTCCGGATCCGGATGAGTTCGATTTTTAATGAGTGAATAGTACAAAAGAGGATGACCTAAAGAAAATCTTTGGGCCATCCTCTTTATTTGTAGGCTATACAAGAGACTTTTTGTTATATTGAAGAACTTTTTTATAAAACCTCTCTAAAAAATCCCTCAAACAAGAATATTTTTCTAATCTGAAAAAATAATATAACCAATTGGAAACGTGAAGCAATCATTGTGAATCCAGCAATATCAAGGGTTTGTGCGTTAGTGGGTTCATGACAAATTCTCCCTTATGACATTTGTCATACCCAGCATATGACACCTACTACTAACACGATGATTTCGCTTATCCTATAATGAGTTCAACGCCTTAAATGAAGGGAATTATGACATGACAAATATAAAAACGTTGAAAAAAGAAGTTGCTCCTTATGAAAAGTCAACAACAAAGGAAAGTGTATGGCAGATCATCAACACGCTGGGGCCATTCTTTCTATTATGGTTTCTTGCGTATCAAAGTCTTTCGGTATCGTACTGGCTGGCGCTCGTTCCAATCGTGATCGCTGCAGGGTTCCTGACACGAATCTTCATTATCTTTCATGATTGTACCCATTTCTCTTTCTTTAAAAGCCGCCGTGTAAACCGAATCGTCGGAACAGCTATGGGTGTGTTAACGCTATTCCCGTTCGACCAGTGGGGGCATGATCATGCCGTCCATCACGCGACAAGCGGGAACCTGGATAAGCGTGGAACAGGTGACATCTGGACGCTGACGATTGATGAATATTTAGCAGCACCTCTTAAGATTCGTTTAGCGTATCGCTTTTACCGCAATCCGTTCGTTATGTTTGTATTAGGACCGATTTATGTATTCCTTCTGAAAAATAGATTTAACCGTAAAAATGCACGTAAGAAAGAACGTAATAACACGTATTTAGTGAACGTGATCATCGTGGCCCTTATCGCACTTCTATGTGTGACACTGGGATGGCAGGAATTCCTGCTGGTACAGGGATCCATCTTCATGGTTTCAGGATCGATCGGAATTTGGTTGTTCTATGTTCAGCATACGTTTGAAGACTCGTATTTCGAAGAAGACAAAGAATGGCAATATGTGTTGGCGGCTGTTGAAGGAAGCTCCTTCTATAAGCTTCCAAAAATCATGCAGTTCCTTACAGGTAACATCGGTTATCACCATATTCACCATCTAAGTCCGAGAGTGCCGAACTACAGACTGGAAGAAGCTCATAAAAACTCAGAGCCATTACAAAAAGTACCAACCATCTCACTTTTAACAAGCTTAAAATCATTACGTTTCAAGCTTTGGGATGAAGAAAACAAAACGTTTGTAAGCTTTAGAGGCATCAAGTCTCTGGATAAGTCAAAATCAAGAATCTCGACTGAAGCCAAACCTGAACTATAAACCTGACCGACTCTCCTTATGAACGTTTCATATAAGGGGAGTCTTTACTTGATAAGGCCTATAAAAGGAGAGAACCTACATGATTCGAATCGTCATACAAGAAGACCAACAGTTGCTCCGTGAAACCATGAGCTCCCTCCTTAACCTGGAGGACGATATGGAAGTCGTCGGTCAGGCATCGGGCATACAGGACTCCCAAACACTTATCCAAAAACTAAAACCAGACCTCTTCATCATGGATATTGAAATGCTGGAGAGGGACGGACCTCTAGAGGCAGGATGTCCACTGCTTGTTCTTACTACATTTGCAAAAAAGGGGTATCGAGATAAAGTGGAACAAGCGGATGCACGCGGGTATCTGTTGAAGGACAGTCCAAGTGATGAATTGACATCGTCGATTCGTAACATAATGGGAGGAATGAAGGTCTATTCCTCTAAGCTCAATATAGCTGAGGAAGAGTCCCGGGAATGTACTTCCTATGAAATTCCTCGTACGCCAAAACCAGTGAAGAAGAATTATATAACAATGGTCATAAATAAGATGAAGCTTCCGACAGGATCATAGCCTTCCCTCCTCAATCAGGGGAGGTTTTTTTGTGAATATGAAATAACTTTAATAACATATAAAAGAATATAGATGGTAAAATAGTGGGAAATACCCAAGGGGGGAGTTACATGGCACCAGGAGGAGATATGATGTTTCAAATTGTCCCTATTTTTATAGGGATCGTCTTTGTCATCGTGATTTCGTTCATTCTGTTCTCCATTATAAAAGGAGTGGGCGAGTGGAGTAAGAATAACCAGTCACCCGTTATAAATGTCCGGGCAAAAGTCCTTGCCAAAAGGACGGCAGTAAGAGGTGGTGGGGAAACAAGAGCCTATAGCCAATACTTTGTCACCTTCGAAGTGGACAGTGGGGACAGGATGGAGTTAAAGGTCAAAGATACTGAGTATGGGATGCTTGTGGAAGGAGACCAGGGGGAATTGAACTTCCAGGGCTCCCGTTATCTTGGGTTCGTCCGTCACTCTCGGGAAGTCCATATGTAAAAAACGGACCCGCCATACACAACGTATGGCGGGTCCGGCTGGATGATTACCATTCCTTCGGTTCATAATCCAAATCCTGAAACAGTCGCGTCTTCTCTTTCTTAGAAAGGTCACGCCATTGTCCTACAGGCAGGTTCCCTAAATGAATATTCATGATCCTCGTACGCTGCAGTCTATATACCTCGTATCCAAGGGCTTCGCACATACGACGTATTTGGCGGTTCAATCCTTGAGTCAATGTGATTTGGAAGACATACTTAGAAATCTGTTCAACCTTACATGGCAGTGTCTTCGTTCCCAGGATCTTAACACCCTCCGACATCTGCTTTAGAAAATCCTCTGAAATCGGGCGGTCAACCGTCACGATGTATTCCTTCTCATGCTGATTCTCGGCACGAAGGATTTCATTGACGATATCCCCATCGTTCGTAAGAAGAATCAAGCCATCTGAATCCTTGTCCAATCGTCCGATATTGAAAATTCGCAGGGGATGATTGACGAGATCCACAATATTCCCTTTCACGCCTTTTTCTGTGGTACTCGTAATCCCAACAGGTTTATTTAAAGCGATATATACATTGTTTCGTGCCACCCTTACAGGTGCCCCGCTCACCTTCACATCATCCCCGGGATTCACTTGATCTCCAATCTTCGCGATCTTCCCGTTAATGGTCACTCTTCCTTCTGTAATCAATTTATCTGCACCGCGTCTGGATGCCTTTCCAGCTTCGCTGATATATTTATTAATACGCATGTTCAACACAACCTTAAACTGATAATTAATAATCTAAGAATATCGGACTGCTGCTTTATTTTCAAGGGATTCCCCAAATAGATCCCTTCCAGGTGGGCTATCCTATCAAATAAAAAACTTTTTTCAAAAACCCCCTTTACATTCACGCAGCGTCAACCTGTAAAGTAAGAATTGTCAGGAGGTGAAATCATGGAATATACCGTTAAGAAGCTTGGGGAGCTCGCTGGTGTGAGCACACGAACTCTGCGCTATTATGATGAAATTGAGATTCTGAAGCCGGCAAGGACCAATTCGTCAGGATATCGGATATACGGGCAGAGGGAAGTCGACCGACTGCAGCAGATCCTCTTTTATAAAGAATTAGGTGTAGGACTGGATGAAATCAAGGATATTCTGGATGATCCTGCCTTTGACGCAACTCATGCCTTGAAGGAACACCGCGAAAAATTGTTAGCCAGACGAGAGCAGCTTGATCAATTGATTGCAAATGTAGATAAAACAATACATGTAAAGGAAGGGAGAATGACCATGTCAGATAAAGAAAAGTTTGAAGGATTCAAGCAAAAGATGATTGAGGATAACGAGAAAAGGTATGGAAAAGAAGTACGGGAGAAATATGGTGACAAGGCAGTGGACGAATCTAACGCCAAAGTGATGAACATGTCCCAGGAAGACCATGAAAAAGTCACAGGGCTTGAAAAAGAGATAAAAGTAACGTTAGCCGAAGCGTTCGAAACAGGTGATCCAGCAAGCGACATCGCCCAGAAAGCTGCTGACTTGCATAAAGAGTGGATCACATTCTACTGGGGACAGTACACCAAGGAGGGTCATGCCGGTCTTGCTCAGATGTATGTCGATGATGAGCGGTTTAAGGCATACTATGATGCAGAGCAGGAGGGTGTGGCTGAGTTCTTGAGGGACGCGATCCACATCTACACAGGGCAGAAAAACTGAGTGGAATAAACAAGGAGTTCATTCCTCCACTAATAAGTGTTATGATATGAGGACGAACTTGAAAGAACGTACCTTATCATAACGGAGTGAAAAAATGAGTAAACCAAAGAAAAAGAGCGGCACAGGCCAAGGCACAGGAAAGAAAGGCTGGAATCGCTGGCAGGCCGGAGCAAATAAGAAGAAGAGCAACAAGCCCTATACTAGTAAAGGCGTAAAACATGGGAGTAAGCAGGAAGATAAATAGTCATATGTAAGTCCATTTCCTTCCGGGGAAGTGGACTTTTATATAGGAAGATAGAGTGGGTCTTCAACAATTTTGTAAAAGTATTTGCTATTTTTACGATTTCCTGTTATTCTAAGAAAGAATTATTTTTGTTCGGTCTGTAAGGAATGAAAGTATTTAAACTTTTCGCCTTTGATATCTAATTGAGCAACGATAGTAATAAATCGTGGATTCAAGTCCACACAGGAGGAAACAATTATGCAACAAGGTACAGTAAAATGGTTTAACGCAGAAAAAGGTTTCGGTTTCATCGAAATCGAAGGTGGAGAAGATGTATTCGTACATTTCTCAGCTATCCAAGGCGAAGGATTTAAATCTTTAGACGAAGGTCAAAAAGTTACATTTGACACTGAGCAAGGTCAACGTGGACTTCAAGCGACTAACGTAAACAAAGCGTAATAGCTTTATGATGAAGGACTCTCTCTGAGAGTCCTTTTTTATTTGCGAAAAAAAAGAGGTCCCTGCAGTTCGATCACAGGCACCTTTTCAAAATTACGTTAACGCATACTTAATGATTCCTTGAATGTAAACGGAGGATTCATTCTGATTACATTCCCTGATTTTGATTTTTCCTTCTTTTTCTAACTCAGTTGCCAGATTTTTGATTGTTTGTGCTTCTTCTTTTGAAGTCATAGGGATTTCAATTGAAAAGAAGTTTCCGCGACTGGCTTGATTTAAACTTTTTAATAATCCAATTTTATTCATTTGGGTCATCCCCTTTATCTCTTACTTTCGACATAAGGACGGATTTATCCTTTACTAATGGAGAGTTTAAAGAATAAAGAGGGGTTGAGGGTGATTATTGTATTCGATTTGCTTTTTCTCAGGTTATCTGTTATTCTAAGAAAGAATTATTTTTGTTCGGTCTGTAAGGAAAGAATAAGTATTTAAACTTTTCGCCTTTGATATCTAATTGAGCAACGATAGTAATAAATCGTGGATTCAAGTCCACACAGGAGGAAACAATTATGCAACAAGGTACAGTAAAGTGGTTTAACGCAGAAAAAGGTTTCGGTTTCATCGAAATCGAAGGTGGAGAAGATGTATTCGTACATTTCTCAGCTATCCAAGGCGAAGGATTTAAATCTTTAGACGAAGGTCAAAAAGTTACATTTGACACTGAGCAAGGTCAACGTGGACTTCAAGCGACTAACGTAAACAAAGCGTAATAGCTTTTGATGAAGGGACTCTCTCGGAGGGTCCTTTTTTTATTTTTTATTGTTGTCTGGGCTGAACGAGCCGCCTGCGCTTTAGGTGTCATCCAGCTCCGGCGGCTAGAGGCTCGAGGTCATAAGTCAAACATGCCAAAAAGGCAAAGAACGCCTTTCCGGCATGTTCGTCTTATGCTTGTCGCCTCTGGGCGAGCCGCCTGCGCATTTGGTGTCATCCAGCTCCGGCGGCTAGAGGCTCGAGGTCATAAGTCAAACATGCCAAAAAGGCAAAGAACGCCTTTCCG
>NZ_CANKZT010000009.1:0-59951 GCF_947488365.1 uncultured Rossellomorea sp.
CACGGAAGTTAAGCTCTTCAGCGCCGATGGTAGTTGGGGGATCTCCCCCTGTGAGAGTAGGACGTCGCCAGGCAAATATGAAAAAGAGTAGCTCTTAGGAGCTGCTTTTTTTGTCGTTTGAATTTTTGAGATTGTGGATTGAACATCACTCCTCTATACAGCTGAAAAGATAAACTAATGCCCAATAAATCCAACTTTTTAGTGTAAGTAATCCATCCAAATTACTAACTTTCACTCTTCCTCAATCACACCAATAGACCATTCACCATTCCATCACATCACAGGTCGACCATCCTTCCACCCCTCTCCAAAAATCAACTCCCGACCCTTATCACTGCCCTCCCCGTATAAAAAAACACTCCCTCTCAATGCCCCATTTCCTAAAATCTATCCAACAAACTCACATTTTCACGTTTAAAACCTTCCTAAAACAGGAAAACTTCTAAGGTCAAACTTCATAATTGCAAAGTTTAAAACACGGTTGTATAATTATAGTCAAATATAGTCAAAGTCAAAATGAGGAGGAGGTTTGATGAGGAACATATCCGACATCATTGAACGTTATTTAAAGAATGTTTTAGAACTGAGTGAAAGTGAGATAGTCGAGATTAAAAGAAGCGAGATCGCTGATAAGTTTCAATGTGTTCCTTCTCAAATTAATTATGTGATCAATACCCGGTTCACGATAGAAAGAGGGTATGTAGTAGAGAGTAAACGAGGTGGCGGGGGCTATATCAGAATTATGAAAGTAAAGGCCCACGATCAAGTTCATCTAATTGACCAGCTGGTAGCACTCATTACTCAGACGATCAGCCAGAATACGGCAGCTGATATTGTGTTTCGATTAGTAGAAGAGGATATTATCTCTGAACGGGAAGCAAAGATCATGCTGAGCGTAATGGACCGTTCGGTGATCATGGTCGATTTACCTGAACGGGACGTATTGAGGGGAAGAATGCTCAGGGCCATGCTGGATACATTGAAGTACGAGTAAGTTTTGAGAGGTGAGTAGGATGATTTGTCAAGAGTGTAATGAAAGACCTGCAACCCTTCATTTTACCAAGGTGATAAATGGGGAAAAGACAGAGGTTCATTTATGCGAGCAATGCGCTCAGGATAAGGGTGAAATGTTTATGTTTGATTCTTCTTCCGGCTTCTCAGTGAACAATCTATTGGCAGGTCTTCTTAATATAGCCCCTGCATTTAAGCAGGCAAAGGAAGCGGAAATACCCAAGACAGAGGTTTTACAGTGTGAAAAGTGTAAAATGACCTTGCAGCAATTCATTAATGTGGGAAGATTTGGGTGTGCTCATTGTTATGAGACGTTCAAAGATGAGCTGACTCCTCTATTAAAACGTGTTCATAGTGGAAATGTGGAGCATCACGGGAAGGTTCCGGAACGCATGGGCGGGGCCATTCATGTGAAGAAAAAAATTCAGCAGTTGAAGTCAGAACTGCAAACGATGATTGCGGATGAAGAGTTTGAAAAAGCAGCAGAGATACGAGACGAAATTCGCTCCCTGGAGAAAGATGTTAAAAAAGAGGGAGGAGATAAAGGATGAGTCTAGAGAGATTTTTACAAAATGCTGTTAGTTCTTGGATGAATGAAGAGGGACCGAATTCGGATATTGTTCTCAGCTCACGGGTTCGCCTCGCGAGGAACCTGACAGACTTTCGATTCTCTACTCTTTATTCTTCTGAGGAAGCAAAAGAAATTGTGGATCGCGTGAAGGATAAGCTCTCTTTATACCCGAAGAAATTAGGTGAATTAGAATTTTTACCTACAAGTGAGATTCAGCCACTCCAAAAGAGGGTATTGATGGAGAAACACCTTATTAGCCCTAACTTGGCAGAGGACACGAACTATGGGGCTGTCCTTTTATCCAGTGAAGAAGATATTAGCATAATGGTAAACGAAGAGGATCATATTCGAATACAGTGTTTATATCCAGGTTTACAATTGAAGGAAGCTTTACAGAGAGCGAATCAGATTGATGATTGGTTTGAAAGCGAATTTGATTTTGCTTTTGATGAGAAACATGGATATTTAACGACTTGTCCTACCAATGTAGGAACGGGGCTTAGAGCTTCTGTCATGATGCACTTGCCTGGTCTGGTCCTGACCCAGCAGTTAAATCGTATCATTCCTGCCATTAACCAATTAGGTCTGGTGGTAAGAGGGATTTATGGAGAAGGCAGCGAGGCGTTGGGAAACATCTTCCAGATTTCGAATCAAACGACACTCGGTAAGTCAGAGGAAGATATTGTGGAAGATTTGTTAAGTGTTGTGAAACAGATCATCGATAAAGAACAATCGGCAAGGGACGCATTAGTTAAAACGTCTAACATACAATTAGAAGATAGGATCTTTCGTTCACTTGGTGTGTTGGAGCACAGTCGAATTATTGAGTCCAAGGAAGCAGCTAAGTGTTTATCGGATGTCAGGCTTGGGATTGATTTAGGATACATCAAAGTCATATCTAAGAATATATTGAATGAACTAATGATTTTAACCCAACCGGGATTTTTACAACAATATTCTGGAGGTCCATTGAGACCAAATGAAAGAGATATAAGAAGGTCTTCTTTGATTCGAGAGCGAATTAAGTTAGATAAGGATACATGTGAGGAGGAAAAATAATATGATGTTTGGTCGATTTACAGAAAGAGCACAAAAGGTATTAGCGTTAGCTCAAGAAGAAGCGATTCGTTTGGCGCACAGTAATATTGGTACTGAACATATTTTATTGGGACTTGTCCGCGAGGGTGAAGGAATTGCCGCTAAAGCACTTACGGCGTTGGGACTGAGCCCTGAAAAGATTCAGAAAGAAGTGGAGGGGTTGATCGGGAAAGGAACCGAGAAATCTCAAACGATTCATTATACACCCAGAGCGAAGAAAGTGATTGAGCTTTCTATGGATGAGGCTCGTAAACTGGGACACTCATATGTAGGAACAGAACATATTTTATTAGGGTTAATTCGTGAAGGTGAAGGAGTAGCCGCTCGTGTACTCGGAAATCTTGGTGTCAGCTTAAATAAAGCAAGACAGCAAGTATTGCAGTTACTAGGAAGTAATGACTCAAGCAACCACCAGGGCGCGGGCAATGCCAATGCCAATACGCCTACCCTTGATAGCTTAGCCCGGGACTTAACGGCAATCGCCCGTGAAGGAAGCTTAGATCCGGTTATCGGACGAAGCAAAGAAATTCAGCGTGTCATTGAAGTTTTAAGTCGCCGTACGAAGAATAACCCGGTGTTAATCGGTGAGCCTGGTGTAGGTAAGACAGCGATTGCCGAGGGCCTTGCACAACAGATCATTGCAAATGAAGTGCCTGAAATCCTTCGGGATAAACGCGTAATGACCCTGGATATGGGTACAGTGGTAGCCGGTACGAAATACCGCGGTGAATTCGAGGATCGATTAAAGAAAGTAATGGATGAAATTCGTCAGGCAGGTAATATCATCCTGTTCATCGATGAGCTTCATACGTTAATCGGAGCAGGCGGAGCTGAAGGCGCCATCGATGCATCGAACATTTTAAAACCATCTCTTGCTCGTGGAGAGTTACAATGTATCGGTGCGACAACATTAGATGAGTACCGTAAATATATTGAAAAGGATGCTGCGCTGGAGCGTCGTTTCCAACCAATTCAAGTCAATGAGCCAACGGCAGAAGAGTCTATTCAGATTCTCAAGGGCTTACGCGATCGTTATGAAGCCCATCACCGCGTATCGATCACAGATGAAGCGATTGATGCGGCAGTGAAACTGTCTGATCGCTACATTTCAGACCGCTTCTTACCGGATAAGGCAATTGATTTAATTGATGAAGCTGGGTCTAAGGTGCGCTTACGTTCTTATACAACGCCGCCAAACCTGAAAGAGCTTGAAGCAAAGCTGGAAGAAATCCGTAAAGAGAAGGATGCAGCGGTTCAAAGCCAAGAGTTTGAAAAAGCAGCTTCTCTAAGAGATTCAGAGCAAAAGCTTCGTGAAGAGCTGGAAGAAACGAAGAACACATGGAAAGAAAAGCAAGGTCAGGAAAATACGGAAGTGACGGTAGAAGATATTGCGAAGGTTGTATCGAACTGGACGGGAGTGCCGGTATCGAAACTTGCCCAGACTGAGACGGATCGATTACTTAAGTTAGAAGAGATCCTTCATTCCAGAGTCATTGGTCAATCTGAAGCAGTCGTAGCAGTATCGAAAGCGGTCCGTCGTGCAAGAGCAGGGCTGAAAGATCCGAAGCGTCCGATTGGTTCCTTTATTTTCTTAGGACCGACAGGAGTAGGGAAAACGGAACTTGCCCGTGCATTAGCGGAATCTATGTTCGGTGACGAGGATGCCATGATCCGCATCGATATGTCTGAGTACATGGAGAAGCATTCGACTTCACGTTTAGTAGGTTCTCCTCCAGGGTATGTAGGATATGAAGAAGGCGGTCAGTTAACAGAAAAAGTTCGCCGTAAGCCATATTCCGTCGTACTTTTAGATGAAATTGAAAAGGCACATCCTGATGTATTTAACATCCTCCTTCAAGTCTTGGAAGATGGTCGTTTGACAGACTCAAAAGGAAGAACGGTAGACTTCAGAAACACGGTGTTGATCATGACATCCAACGTTGGCGCCCAGTCCCTTAAGAGCAACAAATATGTTGGGTTCAATATTCAAGATGGAAAGCAGGATTATAAGGATATGAAAGGTAAGGTAATGGAAGAGCTGAAACGTGCGTTCCGACCAGAGTTCCTTAACCGTATCGATGAAATCATTGTCTTCCACTCACTTGAAAAAGATCACCTGAAAGAGATTGTGACACTAATGTCAAACCAACTGACAAGTCGCTTGAAAGAGCAGGATATTCATTTAGAGCTATCTGCTGCTGCTAAAGAAAAAATAGCAGATGAAGGATTCGATCCTGAATACGGTGCGCGCCCACTGCGTCGGGCCATTCAGAAACATGTAGAGGATAAACTGTCAGAGGAGTTATTAAGAGGCAAGGTGCTGACAGGTCAGAATATTGTTATTGATGTAGAAGATAGTGAGTTTGTTGTAAAGGTAAAAGAAGAAGAAGCAGCTAATACTCCTACTTAATACAAAGGTGAAAAAAGAGGTACACGTTTATGTTTTTCGTGTACCTCTTTTATAATAATGGATACCTTTGATGAGCTCTGGAAAAGCTTGTCGCCTCTGGGCAAGCCACCTGCGCTTTTCTTATTGTCTGGCTCCGCCGGCTAGGCCCTCGAGGTCATAAGTCAATCTCGCCAAAAAGGCAAAGACCGCCTTTTCAGCAAGCTCGACTTATGCTTGTCGGGCCTGAACGAGCCGGCTGCGCTTTTCATATTGTCTAGCTCCGGTGGCTAGAGGCTCGAGGTCATAAGCCAAGTTAACCAAAAAGGCAAAAAACGCCTTTCCGGTTAACTCGTCTTATGCTTGTCGCCTCTAAGCAAGCCACCTGCGCTTTTCGAAGGGTCCTAAATTGAATACAGTACATAAAACCGATACAATCATTTCGAATGGGTATTGTCATGAAATGTAAAAAGAACAAATAGAGTGAAAGAGGAGAAGAATAGATTGGCAAAGAAAAAGACAAAGTTTGTATGTTCATCATGTGGTTATGAGTCTGCTAAATGGATGGGCAAATGTCCAGGTTGTAACGAGTGGAACACGATGGTGGAAGAAGTTGAGATGACGGGGAAAAAGCCTCGAGGATCATTTATGCATTCTGAAAATAGCGGGCCCACTAAAGCAGAAAAGCTTATCTCAATCGAAACAAAGCAAGAACCAAGAGTATTGACTGAATCGAAAGAGCTGAATCGGGTGTTAGGTGGAGGAGTAGTTCCGGGTTCACTTGTGTTGATCGGTGGAGATCCCGGGATCGGGAAATCTACTTTATTGCTTCAGGTATCTTCCCAGCTTGCCGATCAAAAGCAGAAGGTGCTATATATATCCGGAGAAGAATCGATCAAGCAAACAAAACTTCGGGCAGATCGATTAAGTATTAAGTCGGATGATTTATATATATTTGCGGAAACGAATCTTGAATTGATCCATCAAACGATTGAACAAATCTCTCCTGATTTTGTCATCATCGACTCGATTCAAACGATTTTTCATCCTGAAGTGACGTCTGCTCCCGGTAGTGTTTCCCAGGTGAGGGAGTGTACAGCTGAATTAATGAGAATAGGAAAAACAAAAGGCATTGCCATCTTCATAGTAGGGCATGTTACAAAGGAAGGATCCATTGCCGGACCTCGTTTGCTGGAGCATATGGTAGATACCGTACTGTACTTTGAAGGGGAGCGCCATCATTCATATCGTATTTTAAGAGCCGTGAAGAATCGCTTCGGTTCCACGAATGAGATGGGGATTTTTGAAATGAAAGAGCTTGGTCTGGAGGAAGTCGCAAATCCTTCTGAGATATTCCTGGAGGAGCGCTCACAAGGCGCGGCAGGCTCAACGGTCGTTGCATCCATGGAAGGTACAAGACCTGTTCTGGTGGAGATACAAGCCCTTGTCACCCCGACCAGCTTCAATAACCCTAGACGAATGGCGACGGGGATCGATCATAGCCGTGTTTCACTCATTATGGCCGTGTTGGAGAAACGCGCAGGAATGCTATTGCAGCAGCAGGATGCTTATTTAAAAGTGGCAGGAGGGGTCAAACTGGATGAACCTGCGATTGATTTGGCTGTTGCCGCGAGTATTGCGTCCAGCTTCCGTGATAAAGCGTCCAGTGCTCATGATTGTATTATCGGAGAGGTCGGATTAACGGGTGAAATAAGAAGGGTGTCAAGAATTGAGCAACGTGTTCAAGAAGCGGCTAAACTAGGCTTTAGACGTGTGATTATTCCCCAAAATAACTTAAGTGGATGGCAGCCGCCTTCGGATATAGAGGTCACAGGAGTGTCAAATATAAACGAAGCGCTGGCTATTATTTTAGGAGGATAAGAAATGGAAGATAAGAAGGCAAGAGAAAAGTCCATGTCGGATATATTGCAATTTGTTGCTCCAGGTGCTCCGATAAGAGATGGCATCGATAATGTTCTGAGAGCCAATACGGGCGGCCTTATTGTCGTTGGTTACAATGATAAGGTGAAATCTGTACTGGATGGCGGATTTCATATCAATTGTGCTTTTTCACCAAGCTATCTGTATGAGCTTGCCAAGATGGATGGGGCCATCATCCTGAATGAAGCGGGTACGAAGATCATTTTGGCAAACGCTCAGTTGGCTCCCGATGTGTACGTTCCCTCTACCGAAACGGGAATGAGACACCGCACGGCAGAGCGGGTTGCCAGGCAGACCAATGCCCTTGTCATCGCTATTTCGCAACGTAGAAACGTGATCACGTTGTATCAAGGGAATTTTCGATATGCTTTAAAGGATATCTCTGTCATCTTAACGAAGGCCAACCAGGCGATTCAAACTCTGGAGAAGTATAAGGTGGTTCTCGATCAGAGTATCTCTAATCTATCGGTTCTGGAGTTTGAGGAGCTTGTGACACAAAGCGACCTACTGCAAGTTCTTCACAGATTCGAAATGGTATTAAGGATTAAAAACGAGTTATTGACCTATTTAAGCGAGCTGGGTGTCGAAGGAAGATTGATACGCCTTCAGATGAATGAGCTATTGGCAGATATTGAAGATGAGGCGATGCTCATTATTAGGGATTATTCTCAGGAAAGAAATATAAAGCCGTTCGAACTACTCTATAAATTTCAGGAGCTTGTCCATTCAGAAGTATTAGAGGATAATGTCCTATTAAAATTATTAGGCTATCATGGGTATGTTCATCACGATGATGCCATCTATCCAAGAGGATATCGCGTGTTGAATAAGATCCCACGGTTACCAATTGTGATCATCGAAAACCTTATTACCAGGTTCGAAACCCTTCCCCATGTAGTGAGTGCTTCAGTGGATGATTTGGATGAAGTGGAAGGAATAGGAGAGGTCAGGGCACGGAAAATCAAAGAGGGATTAAAACTGATCAAAGAACAAACGTTTGCCGATCGACAGTTATAGGTATGTGGTCCTGTATTTGCCATACAGGGGATAATTGAAGTATTTTCAAAAAATTGACAGTCTTTAAGAGACATGTTAGCCTTCACTTAAGGAAGCTAGTAAAATGGGATAAGTATATCAAAATGGTTTCCAAAGTATTAAATTTAAAATTTTCAAGGGCTAAGACGTTTCAAAAATAGCAAATTGTTTATAATGAATAGGAGGAGGTGAGGGAATGTTAAAAAGAATCGTTCAAGCGTGCTTCCTTATAGTCGGGGGAACACTGGGGATATTTCTGCTTCCCGAATTATTTACCGTCATAAATTTATCAGACATTCCTTTAATTAATAACCCTTATATGACTGCTATATTTGGTGCCATTATTTTTTATATTCTTTCGTTTTGGGCAGTCGAGTATGTCGTCAATTTCGTCAAGTGGTTTGAAGATAGTTTAGTAAAAGCTCCAGTAACGGATCTGTTATTTGGCAGTTTAGGACTTATTATCGGTCTTTTTGTTGCGTATCTGTTTGGGATTCCTTTCAATCAAATGGAGATCCCGATTGTCAACACAGTGGTTCCGATTCTATTAACGCTGATTCTTGGTTATTTAGGCTTTCAAGTTGGCTTTAAGAAAAGGGATGAGCTGGTCGGTCTGTTTGGTACTACAAATAAAGGCAAGAAAAAAGGGACTGACGAAGATTCTGATGAAGCGGGTGTGAAAACGCTGAAGATACTGGATACGAGTGTGATTATCGATGGTCGTATCGCAGATATCTGTCAAACTGGATTTTTAGAAGGAATTGTCGTCATTCCACAGTTTGTGCTGGAAGAGCTTCAGCATATTGCGGATTCTTCAGATGTGTTGAAACGAAACCGTGGCAGGCGTGGACTTGATATCCTGAATCGAATTCAAAAGGAGCTCCCTGTAGAGGTTCAGATTTATGAAGGTGACTTTGAGGAAATTCAGGAAGTTGATTCGAAGCTTGTGAAATTAGCGAAGCTTACGAATGGGATCGTTGTCACGAATGATTTCAACTTGAATAAAGTATGCGATCTTCAAGGTGTACAAGTATTAAATATCAATGACTTGGCCAATGCCGTTAAGCCAGTTGTATTACCTGGAGAAGAATTGAAGGTTCAGGTAATCAAAGACGGTAAAGAACATAATCAAGGAATCGCCTATCTCGATGATGGTACGATGATTGTAGTGGAAGAGGGACGCAATTATATCGGCAAGTATATCGATGTACTTGTGACGTCTGTTCTTCAAACCTCTGCGGGTCGAATGATCTTTGCGAAGCCGAAGCAATTAGAAAAAGCTTTATAAGTAATCTTTGCCCTGACTCTATTGATTCAGTGAGGTATAATAAATAGTATTACTCGAGTGTTAAAGGAGTTATCGTATGGAATATGAAGTTGTCATTCCGGCTGCAGGGCAAGGGAAACGAATGAAAGCAGGCAAGAATAAACTGCTCCTCGAGCTGAATAGCTGTCCAGTCATTATTCATACACTGCGCGTTTTTGAACTTGACTCCCATTGTCAGGGTATCTATTTAGCGATTCATCCATCGGAGCGAGATGAGTTCAAAAGTTTATTAGACCGCTTTGGTATTAAAAAGGTCGTTAAGCTTGTAGATGGCGGGGAAGAAAGACAGCATAGTGTATACAACGCATTGCTTGAGGTTGATCATGAAATTGTTCTTGTACACGACGGGGCAAGACCTTTTATTAAAGAATCCACGATTCACCAATTAGTAGAAAAAACTCAATCAACAGGAGCCGCCATTGCCGCTGTTCCTGTTAAAGATACGATCAAAAAAGTGATGGATGGAGAAGTCGAGGAAACGATTGAACGCTCAAGCTTGTGGATGGTTCAAACTCCACAAGCTTTTCGTGTTTCATTGTTGAAAAGAGCGCACGGGGAAGCGGAGCAAGATGGTTTCCTTGGCACAGACGATGCTTCTCTAGTAGAAAGAATGGATGTTATGGTTGCTGTTGTGGAGAGTGATTATGACAATATTAAACTGACAACACCTGAGGACTTATATTTTGCTGAGGCCATTTTGAAGAAGCAAGAGGAAATGAGTGGAGGAGACAACCATGTTTAGGATCGGACAAGGATTTGATGTTCATCAATTAGTAGAAGACAGACCCCTTATTATGGGAGGCATAACCATACCATATGAAAAAGGGTTATTAGGTCATTCAGATGCAGATGTACTATTACATGCTGTAGCGGATGCATGTTTGGGGGCGATTGCCGCTGGGGATATCGGAAAACACTTTCCAGACACAGATCCTGAATTCAAGGATGCAGATTCAGCTAAGCTTCTCGAGCATGTATGGGCTCTTGTGAAAGAGGAAGGCTATGAATTAGGGAATATCGATTGCACGATCATTGCTCAGAAACCAAAGATGGCTCCTTATATCGACGAAATGAGACAAAGCATCGCAACCCTATTAGAAGCGGATAGTACGCAAGTGAACGTGAAAGCCACAACCTCAGAGAAGCTTGGTTTTACTGGAAGAGGCGAAGGGATCGCAGCGCAAACCACCGTGTTGATCAAAAAGAAGTAAGGGGACAAATTCGCTTTATTCCCTTTCATAACGGTGTTAAAATAGGTCAGAGACTTTAATGCAGGAATACAAAGAGGAGGAAATCAAATGACAAAAGAAGTACGCGTCCGTTATGCTCCAAGTCCAACGGGTCATTTACATATTGGGAATGCAAGAACCGCTTTATTTAATTACTTATACGCTCGCAGTGTAGGTGGAAAGTTCATCATCCGTATTGAAGACACGGATAAGAAACGTAATATTGAAGGCGGAGAAGAAAGTCAGCTTAAATATCTTCAATGGCTTGGAATTGATTGGGACGAAAGCGTAGATAAGCCTGGTGACTATGGCCCTTATCGCCAATCAGAGCGTAATCATATTTATGAGCAATATTTAAATGAGCTGTTAGAAAGCGGACAAGCTTATAAATGCTACTGTACGGAAGAAGAGCTGGAAGCGGAACGCGAAGCTCAATCAGCATCAGGCCAAATGCCCCGCTATTCCGGTAAATGCCGTAACCTGACAAAAGAAGATCAAGAGAGATTAGCTGCAGAAGGACGTCAACCAAGTATTCGTTTCCGTGTGCCTGCAGGGAAAGTATATTCTTTCAATGATATTGTGAAAGAAGATGTGGCATTTGAATCAGACGGAATCGGTGATTTTGTCATTGCGAAAAAAGACGGTACACCTACATATAACTTTGCCGTTGCAGTAGACGATTACCTGATGAAAATTTCACACGTTCTACGTGGAGAAGATCATATTTCCAATACACCAAAGCAATTAATGATTTTTGAAGCTCTTGGATGGGAAGCTCCTGTTTACGGGCATATGACATTAATCGTTAATGAAAGCCGTAAGAAACTGAGTAAGCGTGATGAAAGTATCATTCAGTTCATCGAACAATACGAAGCATTGGGTTATTTACCAGAAGCTTTATTCAACTTCATAGCGCTACTCGGCTGGTCTCCTAAAGGAGAAGAAGAGATATTTTCTAAAGATGAGTTTATTGAAATCTTTGATCCGGCGCGTCTATCTACTTCTTCTGCCCTGTTCGATAACCAGAAGCTAACATGGATGAACAATCAATACATGAAGAATTTAGAATTAGAGCAAGTGGTGGAGTTATCCCTTCCTCACTTAATCAGCGCTGGTAAATTAGAAGAGAATATGTCTGACGAGCAGCGTGAATGGACGAGTCGCGTCATTTCTTTATACCAGGAGCAAATGAGCTTCGGTGCTGAAATCGTGGAGCTGTCTGAAATGTTCTTCAAAACAGATCTTGAATATGATGAAGAGGCGAAAGCGGTGTTGGAAGAGGAGCAGGTCCCTGAAGTACTTCAAGCTTTCTTGAACGAGATTGAAGCTCTTGAAAATTATGAAGCAGCAGAAATCAAATCGTCTATCAAAGCGGTGCAAAAGTCGACTGGTCATAAAGGGAAGAAGCTGTTTATGCCGATCCGTGTAGCGGTAACAGGACAGACACATGGTCCTGAATTACCGAATGCGATTGAGCTTTTAGGGAAAGATACCGTTAAACATCGTCTTCAAAGTCTTTTAGGTTAACATTTTGGATGTTATGTAATATAGTAAGAGTATCACAATAAATGATATCGCGTTGATGAGGAGAAGTAAGAAAAGGATGCTTAGTAGAGAGAACCATCACCGGCTGAAAGTGGTTTAAGCCCCTCCGATTCTGAAATGCACCTCTGAGCCCGTTACTGAAATATAGTAGGTAAAGGCGGCTTCCTACCGTTAACAGGATTCGAGTTGGAGAAGGGTATTTTTCTTCTCAATCAGAGTGGAACCGCGCTACCTAAGCGTCTCTGTCAGTTTATTGACAGAGGCGTTTTTTTATTGTTAAGTGCTTATATTTTTAAAAAAGGAAGGGGGATGGATCCGAATGTTTAAGTCATTTAGGGAAGATATAGAAGTAGTGTTTGATCAGGATCCGGCTGCCAGGAATTATCTCGAGGTCATCCTTACGTATTCGGGTCTTCATGCCATATGGGCCCATCGCATAGCCCATGCTTTTTTCAAAAGGAAATTCTTTTTTATCGCTCGCGTTATTTCGCAGGTAAGCCGCTTTTTCACCGGGGTTGAGATTCACCCAGGGGCAAAAATCGGCCGCCGATTTTTCATTGATCATGGTATGGGAGTCGTGATTGGTGAAACGTGTGAAATCGGAGATAATGTTACGCTCTTTCAAGGGGTGACCCTTGGTGGAACAGGCAAAGAAAAAGGGAAGCGGCATCCTACGATTCAGGATAATGCTCTTATCGCCACGGGAGCGAAAGTATTAGGATCGATTGTAGTTGGGGAAAATTCTAAGGTAGGGGCTGGATCGGTCGTGCTGAAAGATGTTCCCCCAAATTCAACCGTCGTCGGTATTCCGGGGAAGGTCGTCATTCAGGATGGCGTCAAGATACAGAAGGATCTGAATCACTGTGATCTCCCCGATCCGATGAATGATCGTATGAAGCAACTGGAAATGGAATTGAACGAGGTAAAATCATTATTAAGGGAATATGAAGGAAGGAGTCGATCATATTGACGATTCGTTTATATAACACATTGACAAGAAAAAAAGAGGAATTTATACCCCTGGAAGAGGGTAAAGTCAAAATGTATGTGTGCGGGCCGACGGTTTATAACTATATTCATATAGGAAATGCACGCCCGGCCATTGTCTTCGATACGGTGAGACGCTATTTGGAATACAGAGGCTTTGATGTTCACTTTGTCTCTAACTTCACAGATGTGGATGATAAATTGATTCGTGCGGCAAATGAGCTGGGAGTGGATGTTCCGACGGTTGCCCAGCGCTTTATCCAGGCGTACTTTGAAGATACCGGAGCACTTGGATGCAAGAAAGCGGATGTTCATCCGACTGTAACAGACAATATTGATGCCATCATTGATTTTATCTCTGCTCTTGTGGAGAAAGGGTTTGCTTACGAATCACAAGGTGACGTTTATTATCGTACAAGAAAGTTTGATGGATACGGTAAGCTTTCTCATCAGCCGATCGATGAGCTTAAAGCAGGCGCCCGCATAGATGTAGGGGATAAAAAAGAAGATGCTCTTGATTTCGTATTATGGAAAGCGGCGAAAGAAGGGGAAATTTCTTGGGAAAGCCCTTGGGGTGAAGGCCGTCCCGGCTGGCATATTGAGTGCTCTGCCATGGCAAAGCGCTACTTGGGGGATACCATCGATATTCACGCCGGGGGCCAGGATTTAACCTTCCCTCATCACGAGAATGAAATCGCACAATCAGAAGCACTTACAGGAAAGCCATTCGCAAAGTACTGGATGCACAATGGATATATTAATATTGATAATGAGAAAATGTCTAAATCACTTGGGAATTTTGTATTGGTTCATGACATCATTAAAGAACAGGATCCACAAGTCCTTCGTTTCTTTATGCTATCTGTTCATTATCGTCATCCTATCAACTACAATTTAGAGCTTCTTCAAAATGCAGAGTCCGCTTTAGATAGAATTAAGACAGCTTATGAGAACTTGAAGCACCGTAAGGAATCGAGTACAGACCTGACGGATAACAACCGGGAATGGCTGGACAAAATCGCTGAATTAAAAGCGCAGTTCATCTCTGAAATGGATGATGATTTTAACACAGCCAACGGAATTTCCGTCTTATTCGAATTATCCAAGCAAGCCAATTATTATTTAATGGAGAAAAATACAGCTACAGAAGTGATTGATATGTTCTTGAGCCAATTCGAAGACTTCTTCTCTGTCCTGGGGCTAAGCCTTCAGGAAGCAGAACTGTTGGACGAAGAAGTGGAAGAACTGATCGAGAAACGCGTTCAGGCACGTAAAGATCGGAACTTCCAATTAGCAGATGAAATTCGTGACACATTAAAAGAGATGAATATCATCTTGGAAGATACTCCTCAAGGCATTCGCTGGAAAAGAGGGTCTTAATGCTTCACGAGATAAATGAACAAATCGATGCGAAACAAATCAATGCACTTGCACTGGCTTATATGGGGGATGCTGTATATGAAACGTATGTACGGCAGCTCCTCTTAACAAAAGGAAAAATCAAGCCGAATCAGCTTCACAGAGCGGCGACGAAGTATGTGTCTGCTAAAGCTCAAGCGGCTATTCTCAGAACGTTGTTCGATCAGGACGTCTTAACGGAAGAAGAGATATCGATTGTCAAGCGCGGCCGGAATGCGAAATCCGGAACAACGCCAAAAAATACGGATGTACAAACGTATAAACACAGCACTGCTTTTGAGGCGCTTATTGGATATTTGTTTTTACTTAATCGGACAGAGCGATTAGAGGAACTGTTGAAGATGATATTTGAACAAGCCCAGGCAGGAAAGGAGGAGTAGAAATGAGTAAAGATTTTATCGGAGGAAGAAATCCGGTTATGGAAGCATTGAAGTCGGGAAGGGATATCAATAAGATTTGGATTGCAGAAGGTTCCCAGAAAGGCTCCATCCAGCAAATTGTTGGACTTGCCAAAGAATCGAATGTGATGGTTCAATACGTTCCGAAGAAGAAGATAGAACAAATGGTAGCGGAAAATCATCAAGGGGTCGTGGCCTCTGTAGCTGCTTATCAGTATGCGGAAATTGATGATTTGTTTCATAGGGCCGAACAAAAAGGGGAAGATCCATTCATACTGATCCTGGATGAATTAGAGGATCCTCATAACCTGGGTTCGATCATGAGAACAGCGGATGCTGCTGGTGCCCATGGAATCATCATCCCGAAGAGGAGAGCAGTGGGGCTGACGTCAACGGTAGCGAAAGCTTCAACGGGTGCCATTGAGCACATTCCGGTTGCACGTGTAACCAACCTGTCCAGAGCGGTTGATGAACTGAAAGAACGTGGTGTATGGGTGGCAGGAACGGATGCGAAAGGAAAGCAGGATTTCCGCCAATTGGATGGTACGCTGCCTATCGGCTTGATTATCGGAAGTGAAGGTAAAGGGATGAGCCGAATACTTAGAGATAAATGTGATTTCCTTGTTCAGTTGCCAATGGTCGGTCATGTAACATCATTAAACGCTTCGGTGGCAGCTAGTATTTTAATGTATGAGGTCTATCGTAAACGCCACCCGTTGGGAGAATAGAGAGACATGGATATTCTCCTTGTGGACGGCTATAACATAATCGGTGCCTGGTCAGAGCTGAATGAGTTGAAACATAAGGATTTGGCCGCAGCGAGAGATCGCCTTGTAGAACTAATGGCTGAATATCAAGGATATACCGGCTACCGGGTCATTGTCGTTTTTGATGCTTATTACGTTCAGGGAATTGCCCGTAAATATAGAAATTATAAGGTGGAAGTCATTTTCACGAAAGAAAATGAAACAGCGGATGAACGAATTGAAAAATTAGCCATTGAGTTAAGTAATATTAAAACTCAAATTCATGTAGCCACTTCTGATTTCACGGAGCAATGGGCGATCTTTGGCCAGGGAGCCCTCCGTAAATCAGCAAGGGAGCTGCACACAGAAGTAAAAGTCATCGAAAAAAAGATTGAAAGAAAAGTACGGAATTCAAGTGATAAAAGGCCGGCTTCCAAGATCCAATTATCAGATGAAGTTGCTGAAATTTTCGAAAAATGGCGCCGCGGGGAACAATGAGAGGTTGACGATTGAATTTTCTGTAATGTATAATATTTCTATCTATTGTTTTGCGCGGGGGGATGTGTGTGAGCAATATCACCAGGACAGAAGCATTTGATAATCGATTAGAAGGCATGGATGATGAAGAGATCATAGAAGCCGTCCATCAGGGTCACAGCGAAGCGTTAGATTTCTTAATCAGGAAATATCGTAATTTTGTAAGAGCGAAAGCCCGCTCGTATTTCTTAATTGGGGCAGATAAGGAAGATATCGTCCAGGAGGGTATGATTGGATTATACAAGGCGATCCGTGATTATAAAGAGGACAAGCTGACTTCTTTTAAAGCGTTTGCAGAGCTTTGTATCACAAGACAAATCATTACAGCCATTAAGACAGCCACGAGACAGAAGCATATACCATTGAATTCGTATGTTTCATTGGACAAGCCCATTTATGACGACGAGTCAGACCGAACGCTCTTAGATGTTATTTCAGGTGCGAAAGTAATGGATCCGGAAGCGCTGATAATCAATCGTGAAGAATTCGATAATATGGAAGACAAGATGGCTCAGTTATTAAGTGATCTTGAGAGGAAAGTACTGGCTCTCTATTTAGACGGTCAATCCTATCAGGAGATCTCTGAAGAACTGAACCGCCATGTGAAATCCATCGACAATGCCTTGCAGCGAGTGAAAAGAAAGCTCGAACGATACTTGGAAGTTCGCGAAATAACGATGTAAAGTCATATTGACACAAATTGGTGGTCGTGTTATTTTTGATAGGACTTACTATGGATAGTATAGGTGGAATATATGACTACTAAATTAATACTTGCTTGTACGGTGTGTGGTTCCAGGAATTATAGTGTACCGGGTAATCGTAATCAAGCAGTTCGATTAGAATTGAAGAAATTCTGTAATACATGTAATGCTCACACCCTACACAAAGAAACAAAATAGTGGAGCACCAAGTCTTGCGTATTGATATTAGTTGGAGGTTACAAACGGATGTTTAAATTCTTTCGCAATGTTGCATCAGAAATGAGAAAGGTCAGCTGGCCTAAACGTAAAGAGTTAACACGCTATACGATTACCGTTATTACGACAGTGGTATTTGTTGCCCTTTTCTTTGCTGTCATTGACCTGGGCATCTCAGAACTTATGCGATTGATCATTGGTTCTAAGTAAGAGAAACATAGAATTAGTTGTATATATACCGTGAAATCATGGTATAATGAATGTTAATAGAGTACATGACCTTAGAGCCCGTTATCTTTTTACGGGTTTTTTCATTTGGAGAAAAAAAGGCGGATAAGTATTCTTAAACAGCGAGGAGGGACGGACGTTTAGTCCTATTAAATGGAGAAAAATTGGTATGTAGTTCATACTTATTCAGGATATGAGAACAAGGTTAAAGCGAACCTTGAGAAACGTGTTGAAACGATGGGGATGCAAGACAAAATCTTCCGCGTGATCGTACCTGAAGAAGAAGAGACAGATTTCAAGAACGGTAAGAAGAAAGTCGTTAAGAAGAAGGTCTTCCCTGGTTATGTGATCGTGGAAATCGTCATGACGGATGATTCCTGGTACGTTGTTCGTAACACGCCTGGAGTTACCGGGTTTGTCGGTTCATCAGGTTCAGGTTCAAAGCCTACTCCTTTATTACCCGAAGAAGTGACAAATCTTCTGAAGCAAATGGGTATGACAGAGAAAAAGGTAGAGATCGACTTCGAATTAGGAGAAACAGTAAAAGTAAACGAAGGTCCGTTTGCGAACTTTACCGGCTCAATCGAAGAGATTGATAATGCGAAAGCAAAAGTGAAAGTTCATGTTAATATGTTTGGCAGAGATACCCCGGTAGAACTGGATTTCTCCCAAATTGATAAATTATAATGGAAAAGAACTTGAAATCATTCTGAAAAAATGGTACTATTTCATAAGTCAGTGCGTCTCCGCAAAGAGATACTGAAACTAATAGACGTTCTTTATGTTGATAAAGACATTTTTTACATGAGTGGGAGGGTGAAAAACCCAATAACCACATCACGGACTTAAGGAGGTGTGTCTCGTGGCTAAAAAAGTTATTAAAATGGTTAAATTGCAGATTCCTGCCGGTAAAGCTAATCCAGCTCCACCAGTTGGTCCTGCACTAGGTCAAGCAGGTGTTAACATCATGGGATTCTGTAAGGAATTCAATGCTCGTACAGCAGATCAAGCTGGCTTAATCATTCCTGTTGAAATTACGGTATTTGAAGACCGTTCATTTACATTCATCACAAAAACTCCACCCGCTGCAGTTTTACTTAAAAAAGCAGCTGGTATCGAGTCTGGTTCAGGCGAACCAAACAGCAAGAAAGTGGCAACACTTAAACGCGACAAAGTACGTGAAATTGCTGAAACAAAAATGCCTGACTTAAATGCAGCTAGTGTTGAATCAGCTATGCGCATGGTAGAAGGAACTGCGCGCAGCATGGGTATCGTCATCGAAGACTAATCCCTGCTTCGTTAAAGGTCCTGTTGAACGAGGTTGCGATGATGAAATGTACGTTTCACTCGCAACCTTATTTCGTGGGAGGTTATTCCGCTAAAACCACATATAGGAGGAAATTTAAAATGGCAAAAAAAGGCAAAAAGTTTCTTGAAGCTCAAAAGCTTGTAGATCGTACTACAGCTTACTCAGTTGAAGAAGCAATCGAATTAGTAAAGAAAACAAACTTCGCTAAGTTTGACGCAACGATCGAAGTAGCGTTCCGCTTAGGTGTAGATACTCGTAAGAATGACCAGCAAATCCGTGGAGCAGTTGTACTTCCACACGGAACTGGTAAAACTCAAAAAGTTCTTGTGTTCGCTAAAGGCGATAAAGCAAAAGAAGCAGAAGCTGCTGGCGCTGATTTCGTAGGTGATGCAGAACTAATCAACAAAATCAACCAAGGTTGGTTCGAGTTCGATGTTATCGTAGCCACTCCTGACATGATGGGTGAAGTTGGTAAGCTTGGTCGTGTATTAGGACCTAAAGGTTTAATGCCAAACCCTAAAACTGGAACAGTTACATTCGACGTGACTAAAGCTGTCAATGAAATCAAAGCTGGTAAAGTTGAATACCGTGCTGACAAATCAGGTAACGTACACGTTCCTGTTGGAAAGATTTCTTTCGACAACGAAAAGCTTGTTGAAAACTTTGCTACAATGTATGAAACAATGCTTAAAGTTAAACCTGCAGCTGCAAAAGGAACTTACATGAAAAACGTTTCTGTAACTTCTACAATGGGACCTGGCGTTAAAGTCGATCCTTCAACTTTCGCAGTTAAGGCATAATTTGGTATTGACTTACCTTGAGCTAATGATTATAATTAGTTCTGTTGTTAAAAACGAATACATTTGTACCGTAGACAGTAGGTGCTCATTCAGAGCTTAATGTCCTGCCGAGGTAATTGCGATAAAATAACCGCTTATAGCGTGTTTGCAATGCCCTTATGTCTACCTTGATATAAGGGCATTTTTTATTGGATGACGGTATAAATGTTCATCAGTCAATCTACAGGAGGTGTAATGATGAGCAGCATTCTAGAACAAAAGAAACATATCGTTGGAGAAATCTCTGACAAGCTAAAAAACAGTGTATCTACAATCATTGTAGATTACCGTGGTCTGGATGTTTCCGAAGTAACTGAGCTTCGTAAACAACTTCGTGAAGCTGGCATCGACTTCAAAGTGTACAAAAACACTATGGTTCGTCGTGCGGCAGAAGAAGCTGGTCTTGAAGGGTTAAACGAATTCTTAACGGGTCCTAACGCGATCGCGTTCAGTACTGAAGAAGTAGTTGCACCTGCAAAGATTCTTAACAGCTTTGCTAAAGAACACGAAGCACTTGAAATCAAGACGGGTGTCATTGAAGGAACAATCACTTCAGTTGAGGATGTTAAAGCAATCGCTGAACTTCCAAACCGTGAAGGACTTCTTTCTATGCTACTCAGCGTGCTTCAAGCTCCAATGCGCAACTTTGCATTGGCGACAAAAGCCGTTGCAGATCAAAAAGAAGAGCAAGGCGCGTAAGTTAAAGCAAGTCGTTTAAATAAAAATTAAGCAAACATTACAAGGAGGAAATTTAAAATGAGTAAAGAGCAAATCATTGACGCGATTAAAGAAATGTCAGTTCTTGAATTAAATGATCTAGTTAAAGCAATCGAAGAAGAATTCGGAGTAACTGCTGCTGCACCTGTAGCTGTAGCTGCTGGTGGCGGAGACGCTGCTGCAGAAAAAACTGAATTCGACGTAATCCTTGAGAGCGCTGGGTCTCAAAAAATCAAAGTTATCAAAGTTGTTCGTGAAATCACAGGTCTTGGCCTTAAAGAAGCGAAAGAAATGGTTGATAACACTCCAAAAGCTCTTAAAGAAGGTATTTCTAAAGAGGAAGCTGAAGAACTTAAAGCTAAACTTGAAGAAGTTGGAGCTGGCGTAGAAGTTAAGTAATGATTGTATAGATGAAAAGCTCGCTATATTTGGCGGGCTTTTTTCTTGTCTGGCACCTAACAGTAAGTAAACAATTGCGTTTATCGTCCGTGACCTTCATTTCCTTTTGGGAAAGATGGTTAATAGACTTGATGTACCAAAGGATGGAGATGATATAATGACCGATCACTATTATTCTCATAACCCTGATGTAGAGAGTAACCCCCAAACGATCGCCTTTGAATTGAGAGGACATGCGTTCCGTTTTAAAACGGATCAAGGTGTTTTTTCGAAGAAGGAAGTTGACTTTGGTTCAAGAGCTTTGATTGAAACGTTTAAATTACCAGACGTAACGGGTCCGTTACTGGATGTCGGTTGCGGGTATGGTCCAATCGGTTTGTCTTTAGCGAAAGAAAATGATAATCGTATGGTTCATATGATTGATGTAAACGAGAGAGCGTTGTCTTTAGCAAAAGAAAATGCTAGAGAGAATAAAGTTCAAAACGTGAGCATCTACCAAAGTGACCGATTTACGAATGTCGTTGAAACGGAATTTGCGGCCATTTTAACAAACCCGCCGATAAGAGCAGGGAAAGAAACGGTTCATTCGATTCTTGAAACTAGTTATGACTACCTGAAGGAGAATGGTGAATTGTGGGCCGTTATACAGAAGAAACAAGGCGCTCCATCTGCCATGGATAAAATGGAAGAATTGTTTACAAATGTAGAAATTGTCGCCAGGAAAAAGGGTTACTACATCTTGAAATCGGTAAAAGAAATCCGTTGACGTAGCTTTACTGCTATGATAACATTATAAAATGCAAAAATATTATTTTCCGGTATTATGTCCATATGTATACATATTGGATAAATTGGAAAAGATTATAAAATAATAGTTCGTAATATGAAAATGAGGTTTTATCATTAAAACCCTTTTTCTTTTTGTCTTGTGTAGAGTAGCATTCCTACTTGAAGGCATATAGACACAACCAAAACGCTTGATTTGAGGGGTGAATCAGTTGACAGGTCAACTAGTTCAGTATGGACGACACCGCCAACGCAGAAGTTTTGCGCGTATCAGTGAAGTTTTAGAATTACCGAATTTAATCGAAATTCAAACTTCCTCGTATCAATGGTTTCTTGATGAGGGGTTAAGAGAAATGTTCCGTGACATTTCTCCGATTGAGGACTTCACTGGTAATCTCTCTTTAGAATTTATTGATTATAGTCTGGGAGAGCCAAAGTACTCGGTGGAAGAATCAAAGGAAAGAGATGTTACTTACTCTGCACCGCTTAGAGTGAAAGTCCGTCTTGTGAACAAGGAAACAGGAGAAGTAAAAGATCAAGACGTATTTATGGGTGATTTCCCATTAATGACAGACACAGGTACTTTTGTCATTAATGGTGCTGAGCGCGTTATCGTATCTCAGTTAGTACGTTCACCTAGTGTTTACTTTAGCGGAAAAGTAGATAAGAACGGAAAGAAAGGGTTTACTGCTACCGTTATACCAAACCGCGGAGCTTGGCTTGAGTATGAAACAGATGCGAAAGATGTTGTATATGTGCGAATTGATCGAACTCGCAAACTACCGGTAACGGTTCTTTTACGTGCCCTTGGGTTTGGCTCTGATCAAGAAATCATCGATTTGATCGGTGATAATGAGTACATTCGTAACACGCTCGAGAAAGACAACACGGAAGGTATCGACAAGGCATTGCTCGAGATTTACGAGCGTCTGCGTCCGGGAGAGCCTCCTACAGTAGAAAATGCTAAAAGTTTACTCGTTTCTCGTTTCTTTGATCCTAAGCGTTATGACTTAGCAAACGTTGGACGTTACAAAATGAACAAAAAGCTTCACATTAAGAACCGTTTATTCGGTCAAACTCTAGCAGAAACTCTAGCAGATCCGGAAACGGGTGAGATTCTGGCGGAGAAAGGCACGGTTCTTGATCGCCGCGCTCTTGATAAGGTCATTCCTTATTTAGAAAATGGCATCGGGTTTAAGAACTACCAACAGTCAGGTGGCGTGTTAGAAGAAGACGTCGTTCTTCAATCTATCAAAATCTATTCTCCTAACGAAGAGGGAGAATTTGAGATTAATGTCATCAGCAATGCGTATGTTGAAGAAGAGGTTAAGTACATTACACCTGCAGATATCATCTCTTCTATTTCTTACTTCTTTAACTTATTACACGGAGTAGGACTAACGGATGATATTGACCATTTAGGAAACCGTCGTTTACGTTCGGTAGGTGAATTGCTTCAAAACCAATTCCGCATCGGTTTATCACGTATGGAGCGTGTCGTTCGTGAAAGAATGTCCATTCAGGATACGAACACGATCACGCCTCAACAACTGATCAACATTCGTCCTGTTATCGCATCAATTAAAGAGTTCTTTGGAAGCTCTCAATTGTCTCAATTTATGGATCAAACGAATCCTCTTGCAGAGTTAACGCACAAACGTCGTCTTTCTGCTTTAGGACCTGGTGGATTAACGCGTGAACGTGCAGGATTCGAAGTGCGTGACGTACATTACTCCCACTATGGTCGTATGTGTCCGATTGAAACGCCTGAGGGACCAAACATCGGACTGATCAACTCACTTTCTTCATTTGCGAAAGTGAATAAATTCGGCTTTATCGAAACGCCGTATCGTCGTGTTGACCCTGATACCGGGAAAGTAACCGATCGTATCGATTACTTGACAGCAGACGAAGAAGATAACTATGTAGTGGCACAAGCAAACGCACGTCTAGGTGATGACGGTGCATTCCTTGATGAAGAAGTCATTGCTCGTTTCCGTGGTGAAAACACGGTCATCAAGCGTGAACGTCTGGACTACATGGATGTATCTCCTAAACAAGTAGTATCAGCTGCGACAGCATGTATTCCTTTCTTAGAGAACGATGACTCCAACCGTGCTCTTATGGGAGCGAACATGCAGCGTCAAGCAGTACCTTTAATGAATCCAGAATCACCGATCGTCGGAACAGGTATGGAACACGTATCAGCCAAAGACTCTGGTGCCGCCGTGATTTGTAAATATGAAGGTATTGTAGAAAAGGTTGAAGCGAAACAAGTTTGGGTGCGTCGTGTGAAAGAAATCGACGGTCAAGAAGTAAAAGGTGACCTCGATAAATATCGTATGCAAAAATTCATCCGTTCAAACCAGGGAACATGTTACAACCAGCGTCCAATCGTAAGTGAAGGCGACCGTGTCGTAAAAGGAGAAATCCTTGCTGATGGTCCTTCAATGGAAAAGGGAGAACTCGCCTTAGGACGTAACGTAATGGTTGGATTCATGACTTGGGACGGTTACAACTATGAAGATGCGATCATCATGAGTGAACGTCTTGTAAAGGACGATGTATATACTTCTATTCATATTGAAGAATATGAGTCTGAATCCCGTGATACGAAATTAGGACCAGAAGAAATCACTCGTGATATTCCAAACGTTGGTGAAGATGCACTTCGCAATCTTGATGAACGTGGAATCATCCGCATCGGTGCTGAAGTGAAAGACGGCGACCTACTTGTTGGTAAAGTAACGCCTAAAGGTGTAACAGAGTTGACTGCTGAAGAACGCTTATTACATGCAATCTTCGGTGAGAAAGCTCGCGAAGTGCGGGATACATCTCTTCGTGTACCACATGGTGGCGGGGGAATCATCCTCGATGTTAAAGTCTTCAATCGTGAAGACGGCGACGAATTGCCTCCAGGTGTAAACCAGCTTGTCCGTGTATACATCGTTCAGAAACGTAAGATTTCTGAAGGTGACAAAATGGCTGGTCGTCACGGTAACAAGGGTGTTATTTCAAGAATTCTTCCTGAAGAAGACATGCCGTTCTTACCAGACGGTACACCGATCGATATCATGTTAAACCCGTTAGGGGTACCATCTCGTATGAATATCGGACAGGTGCTGGAGCTTCACTTAGGTATGGCAGCAAGATATCTTGGTGTTCATGTCGCTTCACCGGTATTTGATGGAGCGCGTGAGGAAGACGTATGGGCAACCATTGAAGAAGCAGGTATGGCACGTGATGCGAAAACCGTTCTTTATGATGGTAGAACAGGTGAACCGTTTGATAACCGTGTATCAGTTGGTATCATGTATATGATCAAGCTTGCTCACATGGTTGATGACAAACTTCACGCTCGTTCAACTGGTCCTTATTCACTTGTTACGCAGCAGCCACTTGGAGGTAAAGCTCAATTCGGTGGACAGCGTTTCGGTGAGATGGAGGTATGGGCACTTGAAGCTTATGGTGCTGCTTACACTCTACAAGAAATTCTAACGGTTAAGTCAGATGATGTTGTGGGTCGTGTGAAAACATACGAAGCCATTGTCAAAGGTGAAAACGTTCCTGAACCAGGAGTTCCGGAATCATTCAAAGTTCTGATCAAAGAGCTTCAAAGTTTAGGTATGGATGTTAAGATCCTCTCTAGTACCGAAGAAGAAATCGAAATGCGTGACTTAGAGGATGAAGAAGAAGTACAACAAGCAGACACGCTAAATATCTCTGAATCTAATGCACAAGAATCCGAGACAGTAGGGTCTAAAGAATAAATTTAGAGCAATTAGGGTTAGAGCCTGTAGATTAAAAGGGAGGTAGGCCCCTTGCTAGATGTAAATAATTTTGAGTATATGAAAATTGGTTTAGCTTCCCCCGATAAGATCCGTTCGTGGTCTTTCGGGGAAGTCAAAAAGCCCGAAACGATTAACTATCGTACGTTAAAACCAGAAAAAGATGGTTTGTTCTGTGAACGTATCTTCGGTCCTACGAAGGACTGGGAATGTCACTGTGGTAAATACAAACGTGTACGCTATAAAGGCGTCGTTTGTGACCGCTGTGGTGTAGAAGTAACAAAGGCTAAAGTTCGCCGTGAACGTATGGGTCACATTGAACTGGCTGCTCCTGTATCTCATATTTGGTACTTCAAAGGAATCCCAAGCCGTATGGGACTTGTTTTAGACATGTCTCCCCGTGCTTTAGAAGAAGTGATCTACTTCGCTTCCTATGTTGTAACAGAACCAGGTGACACGGCTCTGGAAAGAAAGCAACTTCTTTCTGAGAAAGAGTACCGTGCCTACCGTGAGAAATACGGAGTCAAATTCCAAGCTGCAATGGGAGCTGAAGCGATTAAAAAGCTTCTTCAAGACATTGACCTGGATAAAGAAGCTGATTTCCTTAAAGAAGAACTGAAAACAGCTCAAGGTCAACGCCGTACCCGTGCAATTAAACGTTTAGAAGTAGTGGAATCTTTCAGAAACTCAGGTAATGATCCGGATTGGATGATTCTTGATGTATTACCTGTCATTCCTCCAGAGCTTCGCCCGATGGTTCAGCTTGACGGTGGACGCTTTGCGACTTCTGACTTAAATGATTTATATCGTCGTGTTATTAACCGTAATAACCGTTTGAAACGTTTATTGGACCTTGGTGCTCCAAGTATCATCGTTCAAAACGAGAAGCGTATGCTTCAAGAAGCGGTCGACGCTTTAATTGACAATGGTCGTCGCGGCCGTCCTGTTACAGGACCGGGTAACCGCCCATTAAAATCCCTTTCACATATGCTTAAAGGGAAGCAGGGGCGTTTCCGTCAAAACCTTCTCGGTAAACGTGTTGACTATTCCGGTCGTTCTGTAATCGTTGTTGGACCTAACCTTAAGATGTATCAATGTGGTCTTCCTAAAGAAATGGCACTTGAGTTATTCAAACCATTTGTAATGAAAGAGCTCGTTGAAAAAGGATTGGCTCACAACATTAAGAGTGCTAAGCGCAAGATTGAACGCGTTCAGCCGGAAGTATGGGATGTATTAGAAGGGGTTATTAAAGAACATCCAGTTCTTTTAAACCGTGCACCTACTCTTCACAGACTTGGTATTCAAGCATTTGAACCAACTCTAGTCGAAGGTAGAGCGATCCGTCTTCACCCACTTGTATGTACGGCATACAACGCGGATTTTGATGGTGACCAAATGGCGGTTCACGTACCTCTATCTTCTGAAGCACAAGCTGAAGCTCGCATGCTGATGCTTGCTGCCCAAAACATCCTAAATCCGAAAGACGGTAAGCCAGTTGTTACTCCGTCCCAGGATATGGTATTAGGTAACTATTACCTGACACTTGAGCGTGAAAATGCTGTTGGTGAAGGTATGATCTTCAATGATGCAAATGAAGTTATCCTTGCATATCAAAATGGTTATGTACACTTGCATACCCGTATTGCGATCCATGCCAGCACCATCAACAACAAAACGTTCACCGATAAGCAAAATAAACAATTATTATTAACAACGGTAGGTAAAGTAATCTTTAACGAGATCTTACCTGATACATTCCCGTTCATTAACGAACCAACAAGAACGAACTTGGAAGTAGCTACTCCTGAGAACTACTTTGTTGATCCGTCAACGGACGTTAAAGAAGTATTCCAAAATCGTGAGTTAATCAACCCATTTAAAAAAGGTTTCTTAGGGAATATCATTGCAGAAGTATTCAAGAAGTTTGCTATCACTGAGACGTCTCGTATGCTTGATAAAATGAAAGACTTAGGATTCAAATACTCTACTAAAGCCGGTATTACGGTTGGTATCGCAGATATCGTCGTACTAGCGGAAAAAGAAGAAATCTTAATCGAAGCACAAAGTAAAGTAGACAACGTATTAAAACAATTTAAACGTGGTCTTATTACAGAAGATGAAAGATACGATCGTGTTATCTCAATCTGGAGTGCTGCGAAAGATACCATTCAAGGTAAATTAATGGCGACACTGGATAAACGCAACCCGATCTTCATGATGAGTGATTCAGGTGCCCGTGGTAACGCATCTAACTTTACTCAGCTTGCTGGTATGCGTGGACTGATGGCCAACCCGGCTGGTCGTATCATTGAGTTACCGATCAAATCAAGTTTCCGTGAAGGATTAACGGTCCTTGAGTACTTTATTTCTACACATGGTGCCCGTAAAGGTCTTGCCGATACAGCACTGAAAACAGCTGACTCAGGTTACCTGACACGTCGTCTTGTTGATGTGGCCCAGGATGTAATCGTTCGTGAAGAAGACT
This sequence comes from uncultured Rossellomorea sp., assembly GCF_947488365.1. NCBI lineage: Bacteria > Bacillati > Bacillota > Bacilli > Caryophanales > Bacillaceae > Rossellomorea > uncultured Rossellomorea sp. The sequence continues at coordinate 27,702 of NZ_CANKZT010000009.1, forward strand.
GTGGAACGGACAGAGGACTACTTGTAGGATCCATTAAAGAGGGTACAGAAATCATCGAGCCTCTTGAAGAACGTTTACTTGGTCGTTATTCACGTAAAACATTACGTCATCCTGAGACAGATGAAATCATCATCACAGAAAATCAGCTGATCACAGAAGACTTAGCTAAGACGATCATTGATGCTGGTGTCGAACATGTTTCGATCCGTTCTGCTTTCACATGTAACACTAGACATGGTGTTTGTGAGAAATGTTACGGTACGAACTTGGCAACAGGACAAAAAGTCGAAGTAGGGGAAGCTGTTGGGATCATCGCTGCTCAATCCATCGGGGAACCGGGTACACAGTTAACGATGCGTACCTTCCATACTGGTGGGGTTGCAGGAGACGATATCACTCAAGGTTTACCGCGTATCCAAGAGATCTTCGAAGCGCGTAATCCTAAAGGTCAAGCCGTTATTTCTGAAATCGATGGTGTCATTACTTCCATCAGTGAAGGAAAAGATCGTCAGTACGAAATTACCGTTCAAGGTGATGTGGAAACGAGAAGTTACACAGCTCCATACACAGCTCGCCTGAAATTCGCTGTGAACGATAAAGTAGCACGCGGTCAGGAGATCACAGAAGGTTCAATCGATCCAAAAGAACTTCTTAAAGTGCGTGATGTGTCAGCCGTTCAGGAATACTTGCTGCGTGAGGTACAAAAAGTATACCGTATGCAAGGGGTTGAAATCGGCGACAAACACGTTGAGGTTATGGTTCGTCAAATGTTACGCAAGGTTCGTGTTATTGATGCAGGTGAATCTGAGGTACTACCAGGTACTCTTATGGACATCCATCAATTCAGGGATGCGAACGAAAAAGCTCTATTTGGCGGTAAGCTTCCGGCAACAGGACGCCCTGTATTGCTCGGGATCACCAAAGCTTCACTTGAAACAGATTCCTTCTTATCCGCAGCATCGTTCCAGGAAACAACTCGTGTGTTAACGGACGCTGCCATAAAAGGAAAACGTGATGAGTTACTTGGACTGAAAGAAAATGTTATCATCGGTAAATTGGTTCCTGCCGGTACGGGTATGCAACGTTACCGCAAGGCAGAGCCGGTATTGGCAGAAGATACTAGTGAAGAAACAGTAACAGTAGAGTAATCTATTTAGGCTAACTCTTAGGCGCGTTTGATTGCTCAATCATAAGCTCTAAGAGTTAGCTTTTATAAATCTTTTAAATCTATGTTGACATAGAGATTTTAAGATGATAATATATTCAAGGTTGCTCCTATTAATAACCTGTTACTTTGGAGGATATGAAATGTCTTATGAAAAAGTAGCGCAGGCTAAAGAAATTATTGTAGGAACAAAGCAAGCAGTGAAAGCTCTGAAAACAGGTCATGTACTAGAAGTTGTTATTGCGGAGGATGCTGATCCCAAAGTTACAGCAAAAGTAGTCCAGGCCGCTATTGATCTTAAAGTACCGGTTAACAAAGTGGATTCAATGAAGAAACTTGGTAAATCGTGCGGAATAGATGTTGGAGCAGCAGCTGTTGCGATTATACAGTAAAATAGTTTTTGTAGAAGCTATCTGCAAAAACTTTACTTTTACCCAAAAAAGAACCACCTGGATGTGTGGGCTTACCAAATAAGAAGGGAGGAAAACAAAATGCCAACTATTAACCAATTAGTTCGCAAGCCTCGTCAGTCTAAATCAACTAAATCAAAGTCACCTGCACTTAACAAAGGTTATAACAGCTTTAAGAAAGTGCACACGAACTTGTCATCTCCACAAAAACGTGGTGTATGTACTCGTGTTGGTACAATGACTCCAAAGAAACCGAACTCGGCGCTACGTAAATATGCTCGTGTTCGTTTAACGAATGGAATCGAGGTTACTGCTTACATTCCTGGTATCGGACATAACCTTCAAGAGCACAGTGTTGTTCTTATCCGTGGAGGACGTGTAAAGGATTTACCAGGGGTACGTTATCACATCGTACGTGGTGCGCTTGATACAGCTGGAGTTGAAGGCCGTATGCAAGGACGTTCTAAATACGGAACTAAGCGCCCTAAAGCAGCTAAAAAATAATTTAAAAATCATAAATTCATTTCTCGTTGAAAGGAGGAAATCACATGCCACGTAAAGGTCCTGTAGCAAAAAGAGACGTTTTACCTGATCCAATGTACAATTCAAAATTAGTTACTCGTTTAATCAACAAAATCATGATTGACGGTAAAAGAGGTAAAGCTCAAAAGAAACTATACGCTGCGTTTGATATCATTAGCGAGCGTTCAGGTAAAGATGCAATGGAAGTATTCGATGCAGCTCTAAAAAATATCATGCCGGTATTAGAAGTTAAAGCTCGTCGTGTTGGTGGTTCAAACTATCAAGTACCTGTAGAGGTACGTCCAGAGCGTCGTACTACATTAGGTCTTCGTTGGTTAGTAAACTACTCTCGTCTTCGCGGTGAGAAGACAATGGAAGAGCGTTTAGCTAACGAAATCCTTGATGCAGCTAATAACACTGGAGCTTCTGTTAAGAAGCGTGAAGATACACACAAGATGGCTGAAGCGAACAAAGCGTTTGCTCACTATCGTTGGTAATCTGATCTTAAACAAACAAATCATTCTCATATAAGGAAGGAGAAAGACCGCATGCCTAGAGAGTTCTCCTTAGAAAACACTCGTAATATCGGTATCATGGCTCACATCGATGCTGGTAAAACAACTGCAACTGAGCGTATCCTATTTTATACAGGTCGTATCCATAAAATTGGAGAAACTCACGAAGGTGCTTCTCAAATGGACTGGATGGAGCAAGAGCAAGAACGTGGTATCACTATCACTTCTGCTGCGACAACAGCTCAATGGAAAGGCCATCGTATTAACATCATCGATACACCGGGACACGTAGACTTCACTGTTGAAGTTGAGCGTTCATTACGTGTACTTGATGGTGCAGTAGCAGTACTTGATGCTCAATCTGGTGTTGAGCCTCAAACTGAAACAGTATGGCGCCAAGCAACAACTTACGGGGTTCCCCGTGTTGTGTTCGTTAACAAAATGGACAAAATCGGTGCTGACTTCCTTTATTCTGTTGGGACACTTCATGAACGTTTACAAGCGAATGCGCATCCTATTCAGCTTCCAATCGGTGCTGAGGATGACTTCGAAGGTATCATCGACTTAGTAGAAATGAAAGCTTACTTCTATGAAGATGACCTTGGAACGCGTGCAGAAGCTCGTGACATTCCTGAAGAGTACAAAGATCAAGCTGATGAATACCGCGGAAAGTTAATTGAAGCAGTATCTGAACTTGATGAAGAGCTTATGATGAAATACCTAGAAGGCGAAGAGCTTACAAATGATGAGCTTAAAGCGGCTATCCGTACAGCAACTCTAACTGTAGAGTTCTACCCGGTAGTTTGTGGATCTGCCTTCAAAAACAAAGGGGTTCAATTATTAATTGACTCAGTTATCGACTATCTTCCAGCGCCAACAGACGTTGAAGATATCAAAGGTTTTGTACCTGAAACAGAAGAAGAAGTAACTCGTCCATCTTCAGACGAAGCGCCATTCTCTGCTTTAGCGTTCAAAGTTGCAACTGACCCTTATGTTGGTAAGTTAACTTTCTTCCGTGTATACTCTGGTGTTCTTGAGTCAGGTTCATACGTAAGAAACTCTTCAAAAGGGAAACGTGAACGTGTGGGTCGTATCCTGCAAATGCACGCAAACTCCCGTGAAGAAATCTCTAAAGTATATGCTGGAGACATTGCAGCAGCAGTTGGTCTGAAAGATACATCTACTGGAGATACGCTATGTGATGAAAAGAGTCTAGTTATTCTTGAATCTATGGTATTCCCAGAGCCTGTTATCTCTCTATCTGTTGAGCCTAAATCAAAAGCCGACCAAGATAAAATGACTACTGCACTACAAAAACTTCAAGAGGAAGATCCAACATTCCGTGCGCATACTGACCAGGAAACAGGTCAAGTTATCATCGCGGGTATGGGTGAGCTTCACTTAGATATCATCGTTGACCGTATGAAACGTGAATTCAAAGTAGAAGCTAACGTAGGTGCTCCTCAAGTATCTTACCGTGAGACTTTCCGTGATACGGCTAAAGTTGAAGGTAAGTTCGCCCGTCAATCTGGTGGACGTGGACAATTCGGACACGTATGGATCGAATTCTCACCTAACGAAGAAGGTAAAGGATTCGAATTCGAGAACGGTATCGTCGGTGGTGTAGTTCCTCGTGAATACATCCCTGCAGTACAAGCCGGTCTATCTGACGCTTTAGAAAATGGTGTCTTAGCTGGTTTCCCACTAGTTGATGTTAAAGCAAGATTATTCGATGGTTCATACCATGATGTTGACTCCTCTGAAATGGCGTTTAAAATCGCTGCTTCTATGGCACTTAAGAATGCCGCTTCTAAATGTAAGCCGGTAATCTTAGAGCCAATGATGAAGGTTGAGGTTGTTATCCCTGAGGAATACCTTGGAGATATCATGGGTGATGTAACTTCTCGTCGTGGACGTGTAGAAGGTATGGAAGCACGCGGTAACGCTCAAGTCGTTAAAGCGTTCGTACCTCTATCAGAAATGTTTGGATATGCAACTTCCCTTCGTTCTAACACACAAGGACGTGGAACATACTCCATGCACTTCGATCACTATGAAGAAGTACCTAAATCGATTTCTGAAGAAATCATCAAAAAAAATAAAGGTGAATAATTGATTTATTCCCTTTAATAAAGTATAAATACTATTGTAAGCATTACTGGTTCAGGGGTGGACATAAACTGCCTCTGGATTAGCCTAACTAATATACTTATTTTCTTTAAAATTAAAGGAGGATTTTCAAATGGGTAAGGAAAAATTTGATCGTTCCAAGCAACATGCGAATATCGGTACAATCGGTCACGTTGACCATGGTAAAACAACTCTAACAGCTGCAATCACAACTACACTTCACAAGAAGTATGGTCGTGGAACTGCAATGGCATATGACCAAATTGACGGTGCTCCAGAAGAAAGAGAGCGTGGAATCACAATCTCTACAGCACACGTTGAGTATGAAACTGATACTCGTCACTATGCACACGTTGACTGCCCAGGACATGCTGACTATGTTAAAAACATGATCACTGGTGCTGCACAAATGGATGGTGGGATCCTAGTAGTATCTGCTGCTGACGGCCCAATGCCACAAACTCGTGAGCACATCCTTCTTTCTCGTCAAGTAGGTGTACCTTACCTAGTTGTATTCATGAACAAATGTGACATGGTAGACGACGAAGAGCTACTTGAATTAGTAGAAATGGAAGTACGTGACCTTCTTTCTGAGTACGATTTCCCTGGTGATGACGTACCAGTAATCAAAGGTTCTGCTCTTAAAGCTCTTGAGGGAGATCCTGAGTGGGAAGAGAAAATCTTCGAACTTATGGAAGCTGTAGATAGCTACATCCCAACTCCAGAGCGTGACACTGAAAAACCATTCATGATGCCTGTTGAGGACGTATTCTCAATCACAGGTCGTGGTACAGTTGCTACTGGTCGTGTTGAGCGTGGACAAGTTAAAGTTGGAGACACTATCGACATCATCGGTCTTTCTGAAGAACCAAAATCTACTACTGTAACAGGTGTAGAAATGTTCCGTAAGCTTCTTGACTATGCTGAAGCTGGAGACAACATCGGTGCACTACTTCGTGGTGTAGCTCGTGAAGATATCCAACGTGGACAAGTACTTGCTAAGCCAGGTACAATCACTCCACACACAAAGTTCAAAGCAGAAGTTTATGTTCTTTCTAAAGAAGAGGGTGGACGTCACACTCCATTCTTCACTAACTACCGCCCACAGTTCTACTTCCGTACAACTGACGTAACTGGTATCTGTAACCTTCCTGAAGGTGTAGAAATGGTTATGCCTGGCGATAACATCGAAATGACTGTTGAGCTTATCGCTCCAATCGCTATCGAAGAAGGTACTAAGTTCTCTATCCGTGAGGGTGGACGTACTGTAGGTGCTGGAGTAGTAGCTACAATCACTGAGTAATCATTGATATCAAAAACAGATGGACACCATGTCCATCTGTTTTTTTGTGTTTAAATTGCTATACCACTTGGACGTACTACCACGATTATGATAATGGTGTTGTCGAGTTTCTTCTATATAGTATAGTACTTGTATATTTATGTTGATCAACCTCCAGTATGAATTATAAAAAGTTGAAAAATGTCGATTATGACTCACCCTTCATATTAATTATATTTCTTCATGAATAAATAATTGAAACACTAAGTTGATTGGAGCGGAAGGATGTTCGACTCCTGCGGGAATAGCGGGACAGGTGAGACCCCGCAGGCGAAGCAGAGGAGGCTCACCGCCCGCCCCGCGGAAAGCGAACATCCTGGAGCGTAAATCAACAAGCACTCACTCTTTAGGAGGTAGTAGAAATAAGTTCTAATATAGAATGAATACTAGTTCCCTTTGAATTAATGTTTTCTTTAATTCACTATAACCGTTATATTAAATATTGTGAAAATACCACAAAACCTTGAAAACAACACGGTTCGTTTGTATAATAGAGAAAGTGTGCAAAACATAAAGAATTTGCAAGAAACAGTTGCATCTTCTAGGTGTTTTAGTTATAATAGACAATGTTGGTCTTTGACTGCGATGAAACAGAAGGTTGCTGACACACACGGCCGCTTTGCCATGGCGAGTGTGTGGGAAATTTCTGTGGAGAATGTCTATTCAAAAATAGGCGATAAAGGAGGGAAAATAATGGCAAAACAAAAGATTCGTATCCGTTTAAAGGCTTATGATCACAGAATTCTTGATCAATCAGCTGAGAAAATTGTTGAAACAGCAAAACGTTCTGGTGCGGCGGTTTCTGGACCGATCCCACTACCAACAGAAAAGTCTGTTTACACAATCTTACGTGCTGTGCACAAATACAAAGATTCTCGTGAGCAATTCGAAATGCGTACTCATAAACGCTTAATCGACATTGTAAACCCAACACCTCAAACAGTTGATGCGCTTATGCGTTTAGACTTACCATCAGGTGTAGATATCGAAATCAAACTTTAATTCATAAAAACCATAATTATTAGGAGGTGTGACTTATGACCAAAGGAATCTTAGGAAGAAAGATCGGTATGACTCAAGTTTTCGCTGAAAACGGTGATCTTATCCCTGTAACTGTTATCGAAGCTGCTCAAAACGTGGTACTTCAAAAGAAATCTATCGATGTTGATGGCTACGAAGCTATCCAAGTAGGTTTTGAAGACAAACGTGAAAAGCTTTCTAACAAACCAGAGAGAGGCCACGTTGCTAAAGCTGAAACTGCTCCTAAGCGCTTCATCCGTGAAATCCGCGGTGTAAACGTAGAAGAGTACGAAGTTGGTCAAGAAGTCAAAGTTGATATTTTCGCAGCAGGCGAAATCGTAGATGTAACAGGAGTATCAAAAGGTAAAGGATTCCAAGGTGCTATCAAGCGTCATAACCAATCTCGCGGACCTATGTCCCATGGTTCTCGTTACCACCGTCGTCCTGGTTCAATGGGTCCTGTTGATCCAAACCGTGTATTCAAGGGTAAATTACTACCTGGACGTATGGGCGGAGAGCAAATTACAATTCAGAACCTTGAAATTGTAAAAGTTGATGCTGAACGTAACCTTATCTTAGTTAAAGGTAATGTACCTGGACCTAAGAAACAACTAATCAAAGTAAAGTCAGCTATTAAAGCAAACTAATAGAACTTTTCAAGAAAGGAGGAAACAAGAATGCCGAAAGTAGCATTATTTAACCAAAGCGGTTCTAAAGTTGGTGATATCGAACTTAATGACACTGTTTTTGGTATTGAACCAAACAAACATGTAATGTTTGAAGCAGTATTGATGCAAAGAGCTTCTTTACGTCAAGGTAATCACAAAGTAAAAAATCGTTCTGAAGTACGTGGCGGTGGGCGTAAGCCTTGGCGTCAAAAAGGAACAGGTCGTGCTCGTCAAGGGTCAATCCGTTCTCCACAATGGCGCGGTGGTGGTACTGTATTTGGACCAGTTCCACGCAGCTACAGCTACAAACTTCCTAAGAAGGTTCGTCGCTTAGCGATTAAATCTGCTCTTTCTTCTAAAGTAGTAGAAGAAAACATTTTAGTATTAGAAGCATTATCATTCGATGCTCCTAAAACAAAAGAATTTGCTAACGTTCTTAAAGGTCTTTCAGTTAACTCTAAAACATTAGTAATCACTGATGGTCTTGACGAAAACGTAGCACTTTCAGCTCGTAACATCCCTGGTGTAACTGTTGTTCCTGCTGATGGAATTAGCGTTCTGGACGTATTAGGACATGACAAACTAGTGATGACTAAATCAGCTGTTGAAAAAGTAGAGGAGGTGCTTGCATAATGGATGTACGTGAAATCATTAAGCGCCCCGTAATTACTGAGGCTTCAACTGATCTTATGTCTGAGAAAAAATATACTTTCGAAGTTGATACTAGAGCGAACAAAACTCAAGTAAAAGACGCTGTTCAAGAAATCTTTGACGTGAAAGTAGAAAAAGTTAACATCATGAACTACAAAGGTAAGTTCAAACGCATGGGTAAACACGCTGGTTACACTAACAAGCGTCGTAAAGCAATCGTTAAACTTACTGCAGATAGTAAAGAAATCGAATTCTTTGAAGTATAAAATCTTTTAATTAAGAAGAGGAGGGAAAAACATGGCGATTAAAAAGTATAAACCTACCTCTAATGGTCGTCGCGGCATGACTAGTTCTGATTTCGCTGAAATCACTACGGATTCTCCGGAAAAGTCACTTTTAGCACCCCTACACAAAAAGGGTGGCCGTAACAACCAAGGTAAGTTAACAGTTCGTCATCAAGGTGGCGGTCACAAGCGCCAATACCGTATCATCGACTTCAAACGTGAAAAAGATGGTATACCTGGACGCGTTGCTACGATCGAATACGATCCAAACCGCTCAGCAAACATTGCACTAATTAACTACGCTGATGGGGAAAAACGTTACATTCTTGCACCGAAAACAATCGAAGTAGGTATGGAAGTAATGTCTGGACCTGAAGCAGATATTAAAGTGGGTAACGCATTACCACTTATCAACATCCCTGTTGGTACAATCGTACACAATATCGAACTTAAACCAGGTAAGGGTGGCCAGTTAGTACGTTCTGCTGGAACATCTGCTCAAGTACTTGGTAAAGAAGGTAAATATGTACTTGTACGTCTTAACTCTGGTGAAACTCGTATGATCCTTTCTGCTTGTCGTGCTACTGTAGGTCAAGTTGGAAATGAACAACACGAATTAATCAACATTGGTAAAGCCGGACGTTCTCGTTGGTTAGGTAAACGCCCAACAGTTCGTGGTTCTGTAATGAACCCTAACGATCACCCACACGGTGGTGGTGAAGGACGCGCTCCAATCGGACGTAAATCACCAATGTCTCCATGGGGTAAACCTACTCTTGGATACAAGACACGTAAGAAAAACAACAAATCTGATAAATTTATTGTGCGTCGTCGCAAAAAATAACGGGATTGTACTACGGTTCCTGAAAAGAGCCGTAGATCAATCACGAAGGGAGGTTCAAACATGGGTCGTAGCTTAAAAAAAGGACCTTTTGTTGATGATCATTTAATGAATAAGATCGAGAAATTGAACGAAACTGAAGGCAAACAAGTTGTTAAAACTTGGTCTCGTCGCTCAACGATCTTCCCAGCATTCATCGGTCACACTATCGCAGTTTACGATGGTCGTAAACATGTACCTGTATACGTCACTGAAGACATGGTAGGACACAAGCTTGGTGAATTCGCACCATCTCGTACTTACAAAGGTCATGCAAGTGATGATAAGAAAACAAGACGCTAATTGAGAGGAGGGTATCCTAATGCAAGCAAAAGCTGTTGCAAGAACAGTACGTATTGCTCCTCGTAAAGTACGTTTAGTCGTTGATCTAATCCGAGGTAAGCAAGTTGGAGAAGCGGTTGCTATCTTAAAGCACACACCTAAAGCTGCTTCACCAGTAATCGAAAAAGTACTTAAGTCTGCTATTGCGAACGCAGAGCACAACTTTGATATGGATATTAATAGCCTAGTGGTAACTGAGGCTTATGTAAATGAAGGACCAACACTTAAACGTTTCCGTCCTCGTGCGATGGGACGTGCAAGTCAAATTAACAAACGTACAAGTCACATTACACTTGTCGTATCAGAAAAGAAGGAGGGATAAGCTGTGGGTCAAAAAGTACATCCGGTCGGACTTCGTGTCGGTATAATCCGTGATTGGGAATCTAAATGGTACGCAGATAAAGATTACGCTAATCTATTACACGAAGACATTAAAGTACGTGAATATATTGCAAAACGTTTAGTAGACGCTTCCGTTTCTAAAGTAGAAATCGAGCGCGCTGCAAATCGTATTAACATTACTGTTCATACAGCTAAGCCTGGTATGGTTATCGGTAAAGGTGGTACAGAAGTTGAAGCACTTCGTAAAGCTTTAAACGAGTTAACTTCAAAGCGTGTACACATCAACATCGTTGAAATTAAAAGAGCAGACGTTGATGCTAAATTAGTAGCTGAAAACATCGCTCGTCAATTAGAAAACCGTGTTTCTTTCCGTCGTGCTCAAAAGCAATCGATCCAACGCGCTATGCGTGCTGGTGCAAAAGGAATCAAAACACAAGTATCTGGTCGTTTAGGCGGAGCAGATATCGCTCGTGCAGAACATTACAGTGAAGGTACTGTTCCACTTCATACTCTACGCGCTGACATTGACTATGCTCATGCAGAAGCTGACACAACTTATGGTAAGCTTGGCGTTAAAGTATGGATCTACCGTGGAGAAGTTCTTCCTACAAGAAAGAAATCTGAGGAAGGAGGCAAATAATTATGTTATTACCTAAACGCGTTAAACATCGTCGCGAACACCGCGGAAAAATGCGTGGACGTGCTAAAGGCGGTCAAGAGGTAGCGTTCGGTGAATACGGTTTACAAGCAGTGGAAGCTTCTTGGATCACAAACCGTCAAATCGAAGCAGCTCGTATCGCTATGACTCGTTACATGAAACGTGGCGGTAAAGTATGGATTAAAATCTTCCCTCATAAACCTTACACTGCAAAACCTTTAGAAGTACGTATGGGTTCAGGTAAAGGTGCTCCAGAAGGTTGGGTAGCAGTAGTTAAGCCTGGAAAAATCATGTTTGAAATCGCTGGTGTATCTGAAGAGGTAGCTCGTGAAGCACTTCGTTTAGCATCACACAAACTTCCAATCAAAACGAAGTTTGTAAAACGTGAGGAAATTGGTGGTGAATCAAATGAAAACTAATGAAATTCGTGACCTAACCACTGCTGAAATTGAACAAAAAGTAAAAACTCTGAAAGAAGAGTTATTTAACCTTCGCTTCCAACTTGCGACTGGGCAATTAGAAAACACAGCTCGCATCCGTGAAGTCCGCAAAGGGATCGCTCGTATGAAAACTGTAATCCGTGAAAGAGAGATCGGGGTTAACAATCGATAAATGAGAGGAGGTTTGCTTAAATGAGTGACCGCAACCAACGTAAGGTATACACTGGCCGTGTTGTTTCCGACAAAATGGATAAAACAGTAACGGTTATGGTAGAAACTTATAAAAAGCATTCTCTATACGGCAAGCGCGTTAAGTACTCTAAGAAGTTTAAAACTCATGATGAGAACAACGAAGCAAAAGTAGGCGATATCGTACGTATCATGGAGACTCGTCCACTATCTGCTACAAAACGTTTCCGTTTAGTAGAAGTTGTTGAAAAAGCAGTTATTATCTAATATATTTGTTCGGATATTTTATATTCCGAAGGGAGGTTACCTACATGATTCAACAAGAATCACGTTTAAAAGTTGCTGACAACTCTGGTGCTCGTGAAGTATTAACTATCAAAGTACTTGGTGGTTCTGGACGCAAAACAGCTAACATCGGTGATGTTATCGTGTGTACAGTAAAACAAGCAACACCAGGTGGCGTTGTTAAAAAAGGTGACGTAGTAAAAGCGGTTGTTGTACGTACTAAATCTGGTGTACGTCGTCAAGACGGTACTTACATTAAGTTCGACGAGAACGCTTGTGTAATTATCCGTGACGATAAGGGACCACGTGGAACTCGTATCTTCGGACCTGTTGCTCGTGAACTACGTGACAGCAACTTTATGAAAATTGTATCTTTAGCTCCAGAAGTTCTTTAATAGATATTAGCATTGGGCCATTCAAGGAGGTGCGATGAAATGCATGTAAAAAAAGGCGATAAAGTAATGGTCATTACTGGGAAAGATAAAGGCAAAACAGGTGTTGTTCTTGCTTCATTCCCTAAGAAAGACCGAGTGCTAGTTGAAGGAATCAACGTTGTAAAAAAACACGCTAAGCCTTCACAGATGAACCCGCAAGGCGGAATCATCAGCCAAGAAGCATCTATCCATGTATCAAATGTTATGCTTCTAGATCCGAAATCTAACGAGCCAACTCGTGTAGGTTATAAGACAGAAGACGGCAAGAAAGTACGTGTAGCAAAAAAATCAGGTGAAGTTCTAGATAAATAGTACGATTAAGAAGGGAGGTATTCTGAATGAACCGCCTAAAAGAAAAATTTCAACAAGAAATCAGTCCAGCTCTAGTGAGCAAATTCAATTACAAATCAGTAATGGAAGTACCTAAAGTTGAAAAGATCGTTGTCAACATGGGTATCGGTGATGCTGTTCAAAACTCAAAAGCTCTTGATGTAGCTGTTGATGAATTAACTCAAATCACTGGTCAAAAGCCAGTTGTAACTAAAGCTAAAAAATCTATCGCAGGCTTCCGTCTACGTGAAGGTATGCCAATCGGTGCAAAAGTTACTCTACGCGGAGAGCGTATGTACCAATTCTTAGATAAATTAATTTCTGTTTCACTTCCACGTGTACGTGACTTCCGTGGTGTTTCTAAAAAAGCATTCGACGGTCGCGGTAACTATACATTAGGAGTTAAAGAGCAATTGATTTTCCCTGAGATTGACTATGATAAAGTGTCTAAAGTACGTGGTATGGATATCGTAATCGTAACAACTGCGAACACAGACGAAGAAGCTCGTGAATTATTGACACAAATCGGAATGCCATTCCAAAAGTAATCGCTATATAAGGGAGGCGAAAATGTGGCTAAAAAATCTATGATTGCGAAACAAAAACGCGCGCCAAAGCATAATGTTCAAGCGTACACACGTTGCGAACGTTGCGGACGTCCTCATTCAGTAATCCGTAAATTCAAGCTTTGCCGTATTTGTTTCCGTGAACTTGCATACAAGGGTCAGATTCCTGGCGTTAAGAAAGCTAGTTGGTAATACCCTATATTGGGAAGGAGGTAAATTATTATGACAATGACAGATCCAATTGCAGATTTGCTAACTCGCATCCGTAATGCGAACATGGTTCGTCACGAAAGATTAGAAGTTCCTGCTTCTAACATCAAGAAAGAAATTGCAGAAATCCTTAAACGTGAAGGTTTCGTACGTGACGTAGAATATGTAGAAGATAACAAGCAAGGTGTTATCCGCATTTTCTTAAAATATGGAGCAAACAACGAACGCGTAATTACTGGATTAAAGCGTATCTCTAAACCTGGTTTACGTGTATATGCAAAATCAACTGAAGTACCTAAAGTATTAAACGGATTAGGTATCGCACTTGTTTCAACTTCTTCAGGTGTTTTAACTGATAAAGAAGCTCGTGCTCAACAAGTAGGCGGAGAAGTACTAGCTTACGTTTGGTAATATTTTTTATATGAATGGAGGTGCAACAGGATGTCACGTGTAGGAAAACTACCAATCGAAATTCCATCTGACGTTACTCTAACAGTAGGTGAAAACAACACTGTAACTGTAAAAGGACCTAAAGGGGAACTTTCTCGTACATTCAATTCTGATATTAAAGTAGAATTAGAAGGAAACGTAGCAACAGTTACTCGTCCTTCTGATGCAAAAGAACACCGCGCGTTACACGGTACAACTCGTGCCCTAATCGCGAACATGGTTGAAGGTGTATCTAAAGGATTCCAAAGAAATCTTGAGCTAGTCGGTGTTGGTTACCGTGCTCAAAAACAAGGTACTAAGCTTGTACTTAACGTTGGTTACTCTCACCCAGTTGAGATCGAACCAGAACAAGGTATTGAGATCGAAGTACCGGCAAACACAAAGATATCTATCAAAGGTATCGACAAAGAACGTGTTGGAGCATTAGCTGCTAACATTCGTGCTGTACGCTCTCCTGAGCCTTACAAAGGAAAAGGTATTCGCTACGAAGGTGAATATGTTCGTCGTAAAGAAGGTAAAACAGGTAAATAATGCCGCGTAGGCAAAAGAAAGGAGTGACCGTAGGTGATTACTAAGCCAGATAAGAACAAAACACGTAAGAAGAGACATGCTCGTGTCCGTTCAAAAATTACTGGAACTGAAACTCGTCCTCGTTTGAACGTTTTCCGTTCTAACAAAAATATCTACGCTCAACTTATCGATGATATGAACGGTGTTACTCTAGTAAGTGCATCTTCTCAAGATAAAGATTTCGATCTAGACTCAGCTGCTACTATCGATGCAGCAGCAAAAGTTGGAGAACTAGTTGCGAAACGTGCAGTAGAAAAAGGATTAAAATCTGTAGTATTTGACCGTGGTGGATATTTATATCATGGCCGTATCAAAGCTTTGGCTGAAGCAGCTCGTGAAAACGGCTTAGAATTTTAATAAAAAAAGGAGGGACAATCCAGATGCGTCGTATTGATCCAAGTAAACTAGAATTTGAAGAACGCGTAGTTACAATCAATCGTGTTGCGAAAGTTGTAAAAGGTGGACGTCGTTTCCGTTTCGCTGCTCTTGTAGTAGTAGGCGACAAAAACGGTCACGTTGGTTTCGGAACTGGTAAAGCTCAGGAAGTACCTGATGCAATCCGTAAAGCGATTGAAGATGCGAAGAAAAATCTAATTGAAGTTCCTATGGTTGAAGGTACAACTCCTCACCTGGTAACTGGACGATTTGGTGCTGGTCAAATTCTTATCAAACCTGCTTCTGCGGGTACAGGAATTATTGCTGGTGGACCTGTTCGTGCCGTACTTGAATTAGCTGGTGTTCAAGACATCCTATCTAAATCTTTAGGATCTAACACTCCAATTAACATGGTTCGCGCTACTATCGAAGGTTTAAAACAATTAAAGCGTGCTGAAGACGTTGCAAAACTACGTGGTAAATCAGTAGAAGAGATATTAGGATAAGGGAGGGATAACGATGGCTAACAAACTAGAAATTACCCTCACTCGCAGTACAATTGGTCGTCCACAAGATCAACGTAAAACTGTTGAAGCTTTAGGACTTCGCAAAATGCATCAAACTGTTGAACAACAAGATAATGCTGCTATCCGCGGTATGATCAATAAAGTTGCTCACCTTGTAACGGTTACAGAAAAATAATCGATTTCTTTCGAAAAAAAGGAGGTGCCGACATGAAATTACATGAGTTAAAACCTACAGAAGGTTCACGTAAAGTCCGCAATCGTGTAGGACGTGGTATTGGTTCAGGTAATGGAAAGACTTCTGGTAAAGGTCATAAAGGACAAAACGCTCGTTCAGGTGGCGGAACTCGTCCTGGCTTTGAGGGTGGTCAAACACCATTGTTCCAACGTCTACCGAAACGTGGATTCACGAACATCAACCGTAAAGAATACGCAATCGTCAATCTTGACGCATTGAATCGCTTCGAAGATGGTACAGAAGTTACTCCAGCGCTACTTGTAGAAACTGGCGTTGTAAGTAACGAAAAAGCAGGAATTAAGATTCTTGGTAAAGGTTCAATCGAGAAAAAGCTTACTGTAAAAGCACAGAAATTCTCAACCACTGCTAAAGAAGCTATCGAAGCTGCTGGCGGTACATCCGAGGTGATCTAATGTTTCAAACTGTCTCCAATTTTATGCGCGTGGGTGATATAAGAAATAAAATTATTTTCACCCTTCTAATGTTAATAGTCTTCCGTCTTGGTACCTTTATTCCGGTGCCAAACGTAGACGCTAATGTGTTGAAAATGCAAGACCAGGCAGGAATTCTTGGATTCCTGAATACATTTGGTGGCGGTGCTCTTCAAAACTTCTCCATCTTTGCGATGGGTATCATGCCTTACATTACCGCTTCAATCATCGTACAGCTCCTTCAAATGGATGTTGTTCCGAAGTTTACAGAGTGGTCTAAGCAAGGTGAAGTCGGACGCCGTAAATTAGCTCAGTTTACACGTTATTTCACCATCGTTCTAGGGTTTATCCAAGCTTTAGGTATGTCCTATGGTTTCAACAGAATATATGGTGGAATGCTTATCCAAAGCCCTGGAGTTAGTACGTACCTACTAATAGCGTTAGTTCTGACAGCTGGTACGGCTTTTCTTATGTGGTTAGGTGAACAAATCACGGCTAAAGGTGTGGGGAATGGTATCTCGATCCTGATCTTTGCAGGTATCGTTGCCGCTATCCCTAACACAGTAAACCAAATCTATGCTCAACAAATTGAAGGAGCAGGCGAACAGCTCTTCCTTCGAATTGTGGTTCTTGCACTTCTTGTTTTAGCAGTTATTGCAATCGTAGTTGGTGTTGTGTTTATTCAGCAAGCACTTCGTAAAATTCCGATTCAATATGCAAAACGTTTAGTGGGGCGTAGTCCGGTTGGTGGACAATCAACACATCTACCATTAAAGGTGAATGCTGCGGGTGTTATTCCAGTTATCTTTGCGATTTCTTTCATTATCACGCCACAGACCATTTCATCCTTCTTTGGAGAAAATGATGTGACTAGTACAATACAGTACATTTTTGATTACACTAAACCAGTTGGTATGATCATCTATGTAGCTCTGATCGTTGCCTTTACGTATTTCTATGCTTTCATTCAAGTGAATCCAGAACAAATGGCTGAAAACTTGAAGAAGCAAGGTGGATATATCCCTGGTATTCGTCCAGGTAAAACCACACAAGAGTATCTCACTCGCGTTCTGTATCGTCTAACATTTGTTGGGGCAATCTTCTTAGCTGTTATCTCAATTCTTCCTGTTTTCTTCATTAACTTTGCAGGATTACCTCCTGCAGCTCAAATCGGTGGAACAAGCTTACTAATCGTAGTGGGTGTTGCACTTGAGACAATGAAGCAACTTGAAGCACAGTTAGTGAAACGTCACTACAAAGGATTTATTAAATAAGAGGGTTTTCGGGAACATTTTGTTCCTGAGACCATTTTATAGACAATTAGGGGGAGTTCGAGTGAATATAGTTCTTATGGGCTTACCAGGCGCAGGAAAAGGCACTCAAGCTGAAAAGATCGTAGAAAAATATGGTATCCCCCATATCTCTACAGGAGACATGTTCCGTGCAGCTATCAAAGGCGGTACTGAGCTAGGCTTGAAGGCTAAATCATTCATGGATAATGGCGATCTTGTTCCTGATGAAGTAACAATCGGTATTGTTCGTGAACGTTTAAGCAAAGAGGACTGTGAAAAGGGCTTCTTACTGGATGGGTTTCCAAGAACGGTTGCTCAGGCAGAAGCACTTGAAAACATCCTGGCTGATCTTGGTAAAAAAATGAATTATGTCATTAATATAAATGTAGATAAGGACATCCTGATGGAGCGCTTGACAGGTCGCAGGATCTGTAAAGAGTGCGGCGCTACTTATCATCTTGTCTTTAATCCGCCAACAGAAGAGGGCGTTTGTGATCGCTGCGGCGGCGAGTTATATCAACGCGCAGATGACAACGAAGAAACGGTACAAAATCGTTTAGACGTAAACATTAAACAAACTCAACCACTATTGGCTTACTACGAAGACAAAGGCTATCTGAAAAACATTGACGGTCAACAAGACATCCATAGAGTGTTTGATGACATTGATGAACTACTTGGAGGCCTTTCATAATGATCATTTCTAAAACTCCGAGAGAGATTGAGATTATGCGGCAGGCTGGAAAGATTGTGGCATTAACTCATGCGGAATTGCGAAAGTATATTTCTCCGGGAATATCGACGAAGGAATTGGATGCAATTGCTGAAAAATTCATTCGTAAACATGATGCAATTCCATCTTTTAAAGGGTATAATGGGTTTCGTGGCAGCATCTGTGCTTCAGTCAACAATGAGTTGGTTCATGGAATTCCAGGCGATCGGGTATTGAAGGATGGCGATATAATCAGTATCGATATCGGTGCTAAATATAACGGTTATCACGGTGACTCCGCTTGGACGTATCCAGTTGGAACAATAGATGATGAAACCCAGAAGCTTCTCGATGTTACAGAAGAATCATTATTTCTGGGGCTTAAAGAAGCTAAACCAGGCGAGCGTCTGTCGAATATCTCTCATAGTATACAAACTTTTGTTGAGGCTAATGGCTTTTCTATCGTTCGAGAGTATGTGGGACACGGAGTTGGTCAAGACTTACATGAGGATCCTCAAATTCCTCATTATGGACCACCCAACAAAGGTCCTCGTTTAAAGCCTGGCATGGTACTGGCTATTGAACCAATGGTTAATGCAGGAAGTCGATATGTTAGAACGTTATCAGATAACTGGACAGTCGTCACAGTAGATGATAAAATGTGTGCGCACTTTGAACACACCATTGCAATTACTGAAGACGGCTATGAGATATTGACGAAAGCCTAAGTGAAGGTGATTGGATTGATCGAGTCAGATTCGACGATACCGAGGATTGGTCAGATTGTTCAAACCCTTAAAGGGAGAGAAACAGGAAGCTACTCGGTCGTTGTTCAGCAATTGGATGAACGTTTTGTACTCATAGCAGATGGGGATAGACGAAAGTTTGATCGCGCCAAGCGAAAGAACATCGCTCATCTTCACTTGTGTGACTATGTTTCTCCAGAAGTTCAAAACAGTATTATTGAATCAGGCAGAGTAACGAACGGTAAACTGCGTTATGCTGTTTCAAAGTTTGTTAACGAAGTTTTAAATGATGAGAAGAAGGGAGACATGTTCGATGGCTAAGGATGATGTAATTGAAGTTGAAGGTAAGGTCGCTGAGACTTTGCCCAATGCGATGTTTAAGGTAGAATTAGAAAATGGTCATACAGTACTGGCACATGTTTCAGGAAAGATCCGTATGCATTTCATTCGTATCCTACCTGGTGACAAGGTAACAGTAGAATTATCACCGTATGACTTAACTCGTGGTAGAATCACTTATCGTTATAAATAATCTATTGCACTCCGTACTATTAAGGAGGTTAGAATAAGATGAAAGTTAGACCATCTGTTAAACCAATCTGCGAAAAATGTAAAGTTATTCGTAGAAAAGGTAAAGTTATGGTTATCTGTGAAAACCCTAAACATAAACAAAAACAAGGCTAATCTTAAAGGAGGTGCGCTATCACTATGGCACGTATTGCTGGTGTAGACATTCCACGTGACAAACGTGTTGTCATTTCATTAACATACATCTACGGTATTGGTAAAAATACTGCAGCGAAAATCTTATCTGAAGCTGGTGTATCTGAGGATACTCGCGTTCGCGATCTTACTGACGACGAACTAGGAAAGATTCGTGATATCGTTGATAAATTAAAAGTAGAAGGTGATCTTCGTCGTGAAGTATCACTAAACATCAAACGTCTTATGGAAATCGGTTCATACCGCGGTCTTCGTCACCGTCGTGGACTACCTGTTCGTGGACAACATACGAAGAACAATGCTCGTACACGTAAAGGTCCTCGTAAGACTGTAGCTAACAAGAAAAAATAATAGGTAAAGGAGGTTACTTCTTAGTATGGCACGTAAAACAAACACTCGTAAACGTCGTGTGAAAAAGAATATCGAAGCTGGTATTGCACACATTCGTTCTACATTCAATAACACAATCGTAACTATTACTGATGTTCACGGAAATGCTGTTGCTTGGTCAAGTGCAGGTTCACTAGGATTCAGAGGTTCTCGTAAATCCACTCCATTCGCAGCGCAAATGGCAGCTGAAACTGCAGCGAAAGCTTCTCAAGAACATGGTTTAAAAACTCTTGAAGTAACAGTTAAAGGTCCTGGTGCTGGTCGTGAAGCAGCTATCCGTGCTCTTCAAGCAGCAGGTCTAGAAGTTACTGCAATCAGAGACGTTACTCCAGTTCCTCATAATGGATGCCGTCCACCAAAACGTCGCCGCGTTTAATTTTTCTGTATAAATTTTGTATCGTTGTCTATAATGGGATATGATACAAGATACGTTCATTCAGAAAAGTAACCAGTTGTTGGTGCACAATAGGGAACGTAAACATGGGGAATTTCGGACTTTAACTTATTTAGCCCGGAGTTTCGACGTTTTGAAGGAGGGTAAATATTAATGATCGAAATTGAAAAGCCAAAAATTGAAACGGTTGAGATCAGCGATGATGCCACATATGGAAAGTTCGTCGTAGAACCACTTGAGCGTGGATATGGTACAACTTTGGGTAACTCCTTACGTCGTATCCTACTATCGTCACTCCCAGGTGCTGCTGTCACATCTATTCAAATAGATGGAGTACTGCATGAGTTTTCAACAATTGAAGGCGTCGTAGAGGATGTCACATCCATCATTTTGAATATCAAGAAGCTAGCGTTAAAGATCTACTCTGATGAAGAGAAAACGCTAGAAATTGATGTACAGGGCGAAGGAGTTGTAACGGCTGCTGATATTACTCATGATAGTGATGTAGAAGTGTTAAATCCTGATTTGCACATCGCAACATTATCTAAGAGTGGACACTTCCGTGTGCGTTTAAGCGCATCACGTGGACGTGGATACAGACCAGCAGACCAGAACAAACGTGAGGATCTTCCTATTGGCGTGATCCCAATCGATTCTATTTACACTCCAGTTTCACGCGTTAACTATCAAATAGAAAATACTCGTGTTGGTCAAATGACGAACTACGATAAACTTTCTCTTGATGTATGGACTGATGGAAGTATTGGACCAAAAGAAGCGATTTCTTTAGGTGCTAAGATTCTAACAGAACACTTAAATATTTTCGTTGGCCTTACAGATGAAGCGCAGAATGCTGAAATCATGGTAGAAAAAGAAGAAGACCAAAAAGAGAAAGTTCTTGAGATGACGATCGAAGAATTAGATCTTTCTGTTCGTTCTTATAACTGCCTGAAGCGTGCTGGAATCAATACTGTTCAAGAGCTTGCTAACAAGACAGAAGAAGATATGATGAAAGTGCGTAACTTAGGACGTAAATCACTTGAAGAGGTTAAAGTTAAACTTGAAGACCTTGGACTTGGCTTACGTAAAGACGACTGATAACATCTTCTTTCATATATAGATTCAACAAAGGAGGGAACCCTTAATGGCTTACAGAAAGTTAGGACGTACCAGTGCTCAACGTAAAGCAATGCTACGTGATTTAGCTACAGACCTAATCATTAACGAGCGCATCGAAACAACTGAAACTCGTGCGAAAGAGCTTCGTTCAGTTGTGGAAAAAATGATCACTTTAGGTAAACGTGGTGACGTTCATGCTCGTCGTCAAGCTGGTGCATACATTCGTAAAGAAGTTGCAAACGCTGAAAACAACCAAGATGCTTTACAAAAGTTATTCTCTGACATCGCTCCTCGTTACACAGAGCGTCAAGGCGGATATACTCGCATTATGAAGGTTGGTCCTCGCCGTGGTGACGGTGCTCCAATGGCAATCATCGAATTAGTTTAATAATTCGTGACTACTAACATTAAGGGCGGGACAGTTAATCCTTAACTGCTTCTTTGCCCTTTTTGTATAAGTGCATGTTGATGAAAAGCAGAGCGTTACGATGAGCAGCGCTGTCTGACTCGTCTAGCTCGTGCACCCCTTCCAACTTCTATATTCATAGAAGCTGTTCAATGGTTGAACAAGAAAAGATGCTCTTTTCTTTGGTCGGGGTGCAGGCTTTTTTTTATATGCAGAGATTTTTATAGCAGAGCTGAGTATGGAAGAGCGTAGAGGAGGTTACAGAAATTGAAGGAAATCATTAAAGTAGACGATGTGCATTTCAGATACCCTGATCAGAATACCTACGCCCTTAAAGGCATTAGTCTGACTGTCAATCAAGGTGAATGGCTGGCGATTGTCGGACATAACGGTTCCGGTAAGTCGACGCTTGCCAAAATGTTGAATGGGCTTCATTTTCCTGAGAAGGGGAGTGTAACGGTTGATGGGATTGTTCTTTCAGAAGGATCTATATGGGACATCCGTTCAAAGCTGGGTATGGTTTTTCAAAATCCCGATAATCAGTTTGTTGGTGCTACAGTAGAAGATGATGTGGCTTTTGGGTTAGAAAACCATGGGGTACCGTATGAAACAATGGTACAGAGAGTCACTGATGCTTTAAAAAGTGTCCATATGGAAGATTTTCTTGTTCAAGAGCCGCACCATTTGTCAGGTGGTCAAAAACAGCGTGTAGCGATCGCCGGGGTCGTAGCCCTGCAGCCATCGATCATCATCTTAGATGAAGCTACATCCATGCTTGATCCAAAAGGAAGAAAAGAAGTTCTTGAAACGGTTCGTAAGCTGAAAGAGGAAGAAAACTTAACGGTGATCTCCATTACCCATGACCTGGAAGAAGCAACAAAGGCAGATCGAATGATTGTATTAAATCAAGGGGGGGTTTTTAAGGAGGGTATCCCGGAAGATATTTTTCTATTAGAGGACAAGTTAATCGGACTGGGACTGGACTCCCCTTTTACGATTAAGCTTGCCGGAGCCCTTAAAGAAGCAGGGATTCCCCTGTCTAAAACCTATTTTACAGAAGAAGAGTTGGTGGATGAGTTATGCAAATCACATTTCAACAGGTAGAATACCGATATTCATTCAACACTCCATTCGAAAAACTTGCCCTTCAAGATATCAATCTTTCCATCCCGACAGGTCAGTTTCTCGCGGTTATCGGTCACACCGGTTCGGGAAAGTCAACACTCCTCCAGCATTTAAACGGATTGTTAAAGCCTACGGAAGGTCTTGTCCAGGTAGGAGAATATCAAATAAAAGCGAAGCAAAAGGCAAAAAGTTTAAAGCCGGTAAGACAGAAAGTAGGCATCGTCTTTCAATTTCCTGAGCATCAGCTGTTTGAAGAAACCGTGCTCAAGGATATTTGCTACGGTCCAATGAACTTTGGCGTATCGGAGGAAGAAGCGATACGAAGAGCGAAAGAGTTGATCGTAAAGGTGGGTCTCTCTGAAGAGGTATTACAAAAATCTCCATTTGATTTATCAGGGGGACAAATGAGACGGGTAGCCATTGCAGGTGTACTTGCTATGAATCCGGAGGTCATTGTCTTAGACGAACCTACGGCAGGACTCGATCCCAGAGGTCAACGTGAGATCATGGACATGTTCTATGCTCTTCATAAAGAAAAGGGACTGACGACCATTCTCGTTACCCATAGCATGGAAGACGCAGCTCATTACGCAGAAGAGATTGTGATTATGCAGAAGGGCCGCCTAAAGAGAAAGGGAAGTCCTGAAGAGATTTTCTCCCAGGCAGATGAACTGTTTGAGATGGGATTAGACGTTCCAGACGTCGTTCGTTTTCAATATCAATTTGAACAGAAAACGGGGAAGAAGCTCCCGAAAACCTGTTTAACGATAGAGGAATTAGCTTCAGCCATCCGTTCACTTCGAGATGGAGGTGAAGCCCCATGATGGAGAAAATGATCTTTGGCCGATATGTACCCGCTAAATCCATTCTTCATCAGATGGATCCAAGGGCAAAGCTCTTATTTATTTTTGGGTTTATATGTGTCGTCTTTTTAGCAAATAATTTTGTTACGTATGCACTGCTCGGCCTATTTACGTTTAGCGCACTTATTCTTTCTAATCTTTCGCTGCGTTTTATTATCGGTGGATTGAAGCCTATCCTATGGTTAATCTTATTTACATTCTTCTTACATGTGTTTTTTACCAAGGAAGGCCCTGTCATTCTGGACATGGGAATATTGTCTGTTCATGAAGAGGGGTTAAGGCAGGGGATCTTTATTTCTTTACGATTCTTTTATCTGATTCTCGTAACGTCTTTATTAACCCTGACGACTTCCCCTATCACGATTACAGACGGTCTTGAGACGCTTCTGAATCCATTAAGAAAAGTAAAGTTTCCAGTTCATGAGCTGGCTCTTATGATGTCGATTTCTTTACGTTTCATTCCGACCTTGATGGAGGAAACAGATAAAATCATGAAAGCCCAAATCGCAAGGGGGGCTGAGTTTTCTTCCGGTCCCGTGAAAGACCGGATTAAAGCCATCATTCCTTTACTGATCCCTCTCTTTGTCAGCGCCTTTAAACGTGCTGAGGATCTGGCAACAGCCATGGAGGCAAGAGGGTATCAAGGTGGAGAAGGCAGAACGAAATACCGACTGTTATCCTGGCACAAGAAGGATACGGGAGCTTTAGTGGTACTGGCCCTTTTAACAGTTGTATTGATTATTTTTAGAGGATAACGGGAGTGTCGTGTATGCAGAGAGTGAAGTGTACCATCGCCTACGATGGGACTAATTTTCATGGTTATCAGGTTCAACCCAGTCAGCGAACCGTCCAGGGGCTCATCGAAGATATTCTATCCACTATCCATAAAGGGGAAAGAATCCGTATCAGTGGGTCGGGACGTACGGACGCTGGTGTCCATGCGAATGGTCAGGTTTTTCATTTTGATACATCATTGGCCATCCCTGAAGAGAAATGGCCGGTGGTACTGAACACCCGCTTACCGGATGAAGTAACCATTAAAGAAGCTGAGCTTGTTCCTACTGACTTCCACTCAAGGTTCTCTGTCCTACAGAAGGAATATCGATACCGTGTTTATACGGGAGAGTCGAGAAGTCCGTTTAACCGTCACTTTTCCCTTCATTATCCCTACACTTTATCTGTGACGGATATGGAGCGTGCTGCACGGCATCTGATCGGGGAGCATGACTTCACGAGTTTTTGTTCAGCGAAAACCGAAGTAGAAGATAAAGTAAGAACCATTCACCATATTGAGATTCAAGAGCATGAGGAAGAAATCATTTTTTCTTTTGTGGGAAATGGATTTCTCTATAATATGGTGAGGATATTGGTTGGTACATTATTAGAGGTAGGTTCTGGGAATATCCAAGTAGAAGAGATTCCTGGAATACTGGATGCCAGGGATCGTAATCGGGCAGGGAAGACTGCACCTCCTCATGGACTTTATCTGTGGAAGGTCGATTATGACCCTATTGTTAAATAGAAATTTATATTACTTTCAAAAAAAATACTAAAACAACTAATCCTGGTGTAACATTCTCTTGACAATAGACTGGGAACAAGATAATATAGCATATGGTATGTTATTAACCCCACGATAAGCCCCGGAAACTTATTGTGATTAGAAAATAAATACTACGGATTCATTAAATAGGAGGTTAAATCATGCGTACAACGTATATGGCAAAAGCCAACGAAATCGATCGTAAATGGTTCGTTGTAGATGCTGAAGGCAAAACTCTAGGACGTTTAGCTAGTGAAGTTGCTTCTATTCTACGCGGAAAACACAAACCAACATTCACACCACATGTAGACACTGGTGATCATGTTATCATTCTTAATGCTTCAAAAATTGAACTAACTGGTAAAAAGTTAACGGATAAGATCTACTACCGTCACACGAATCACCCAGGTGGTTTAAAGCAACGTACAGCATTAGAAATGCGTACAAACTACTCAGAGAAAATGTTAGAGCTTACTATCAAAGGTATGCTTCCAAAAGGTTCTCTAGGTCGTCAAATGTTCAAGAAATTACATGTGTATGCTGGAGCAGAGCATAAGCATCAAGCACAACAACCTGAAGTTTACGAACTTCGTGGATAATTAATAAGAGGAGGTTATTATCTTGGCTCAAGTTCAATATTACGGAACTGGTCGTCGTAAGAGCTCAGTAGCTCGTGTACGTTTAGTACCAGGTAACGGAAACATTGTTATCAATGATCGTGAAGTAGAAGTTTATATCCCATTCGCAGCACTAAGAGAAGTAATTAAGCAACCACTAGTTGCAACTGAAACTCTTGGTAACTATGACGTTTTAGTAAACGTTAATGGTGGAGGCTATGCTGGTCAAGCTGGTGCGATCCGTCACGGAATCGCTCGTGCTTTACTACAAGCAGATCCTGAGTACCGCGGAACTCTAAAACGCGCTGGATTATTAACTCGTGACTCTCGTATGAAAGAGCGTAAAAAATACGGTCTTAAAGGTGCACGTCGCGCGCCACAATTCTCTAAGCGTTAATTATTATTTCAAACAAAAGCTCAACCGATTCATTCGGTTGGGCTTTTTTTGTTGGGGAGGGACCTCCAATTTCACCACACCATGAACTTCGATCAGCTTCATGGCCGGCATTGAATCGGGAGTTCCGTCCCTCAAAAAAATTGGTAACAGTTACTCGAATGAACTGTTGTGTTAAGTAGGAAAATACGTTCAAAGGGGTGGATGATCTTTGAACGTTATTACAACTTTCAATACAAAGAGAAGAGAAAAACAAATTAAGTCGGAAAGAACGTTGCTGAAAGAGATTTCGATTAAAATGCTTCAGGAAAGTGTCCGTAAGCATTTTGGATATATAAAGGTTCAGGGCGGTGTATTTATGCAGCAGGGCTTTGATGAGGCATGCTTTGATGTGGCCATTGAAGCTTATCTGCTGGGTGGAAAGGTTAGCAAGTTTGGATATACTGGTGAACCTTCTGATGTCGTTAAAAAGCGGTGCGAGGAAGAATTAAAACACTTTATCGATACGCTTTATAATTTCTGGTTGTATTGGTCTGAGATGGGCGTTTCCAATCAAGTTGATGAGTCCTTTTATTTTTGCTGTGAGCACTTTGTGGAAACATGGTGGTCAGAAGGATATGAAAAGGGGATCAAGCGTCACAAACTGCGTTTGAATTAATCAATTCAGTTCTAAAAATCATTCTTGTCCCATATTTTTTAGTAAGGACAGCGGAGCTATAAAGAGTTTTTTCTCCGGGTTGAAACTGGGAAATAGGAGGACTGGAATGGTTCATAAACTAAAGGTCGTCGGGATAATTTCTGCACTGGTTATTTTATTATTCATTATTCAATATAAGGTTTTAGACAAGGATACATGGGATTCCTGGAACCTTCCTTTATCAGGTAAGATCATCTATATAGACCCAGGGCATGGCGGTCCAGACGGTGGAGCCGGTGATAAAGATGCCTTGGAAAAGGATATTGCTTTAAATGTGTCTTTGATGATAAGGGATTATCTCCAAGAACAAGGAGCTCTCGTCATCCTGACACGGGAAAAAGACGAGGATCTTGCTGATGAAGATACAAAGGGATACAGCCGTCGGAAAGTGGAGGATTTAAAGAACAGGCTTAGCTTAATCAATGAATCCGAAGCAGACTTATTTTTAAGTATCCATCTGAACTCCATTCCATCTGCAAAGTGGAGCGGTGCCCAAACATTCTATAATCCAAAGTATGAAGAAAATAAAGTCCTTGCCAAAGCTATTCAAGGAGAGTTGACACGTAATTTAGAAAACACGACACGAGAAGCGAAAGGTCTTCAAAACGTGTATATTTTAAAACACGCCAAAAAGTCAGGTGCCTTAGTGGAAATCGGGTTTCTATCGAATCCAGGTGAGCGGGCCAATTTGCTTAAAGAAGATTATCAGCAAAAGATTGCTGCCTCAGTGTATCAGGGAGTTCTCAATTATTTAACAATGGATGAAGAAGATAAAGAAGAAGCTGACGAGGAATAACCTCTCAGCTTTTATTTTTGGCTAATTTCGAAAAGATTGTTGTTTTAATACAGAAGAGCTCTTTGACCTGTGTCAGTGAGTGTGTAGAGAATAGCCTTTAAAGAAACATGCTTCGAAAGTTGATTGGAGCGGAAGGATGCTCTACTCCTGCGGGAAAAGCTGGACAGTACAAAAAGCGGAGGCTCACCGCCAGCCCCGTGGAAAGCGAGCATCCTGTACCGGAAATCAACTGCTGCTTTCTTATCTAAGAAAGAATCAAACGTTACGAAAAGAGCTTTTTTCATTATTCAACAAAAGCATTCAAAACCTTTTGATCATTCATTCAACTAAGAATATGTTATACTGAAAGCAGGTTGATTGAAAACGAATACATAGAAAAGGGTGGATATTCATGTTAACTGAACAACAGACACGCGAACTTTTATTTGGATTAAAAGATCCTTTTTTAAATAAAACGTTAGAAGAAACAAATGGTATCGTCGAAATTTCAATTAAGGAAGAAAAGAAGCATGTAAGCGTGAAGATCGCCATTGCCAAGACAGGTACTGGTGAACAAATGCAATTCCAGCAAAAGATCGTACAAGTCCTAAAGGATAATGGAGCTGAATCTGTCGGGATCCGCTTCACGGAGCTTCCACAGGAAGAGCTTGAAAAGCACAGAGGATCCGGTGGAGAAGGAACGGATTTATTATCACCTGCAAGTAAAACAACCTTTATCGCGATTGCGAGTGGAAAAGGCGGAGTAGGAAAGTCGACGGTTTCTGTTAACTTAGCTGTATCATTGGCCCGTCAAGGAAAAAAAGTCGGGCTGGTGGATGCTGATATTTACGGGTTCAGTGTGCCTGATATGATGGGAATCGTGAAACGACCAGTCGTTAGGGGAGAAAGAATTATTCCAGTAGAACGTTTTGGCGTAAAAGTCATTTCCATGGGCTTCTTTGTTGAGGACAATGCTCCCGTGATTTGGAGAGGTCCTATGCTTGGGAAAATGCTCAACAATTTCTTCTCAGAAGTAGAGTGGGGAGAACTGGACTATTTACTGCTGGACCTGCCACCAGGGACAGGTGACGTTGCCCTTGATCTTCACACGATGCTCCCACATTGTAAGGAGATCATCGTTACAACACCGCATCCAACAGCAGCATTCGTAGCGGCCCGTGCAGGCGCCATGGCTCTGCAAACCGACCATGACATTCTTGGTGTGGTTGAGAACATGTCCTATTTCGAAAGTAAATTAACAGGCGAAAAAGAATTCGTATTCGGGCAAGGTGGAGGAGAGAAGCTAACGGAAGAACTACGTACCGACTTATTAGGCAAGCTTCCACTTCAACAGCCTGACTGGAACGAAGAGGATTTTGCTCCTTCCATTTACGCAGAGGACCACCGTTTAGGGCAGATTTATGGAGACATCGCTCATAAAGTGATTGAAAAACTGTCTTAGGTAGACGAATAAAAGGACAAATGCGTTGGAACCTCCACGCATTTGTCCTTTTTAACAATTATTGGCCACCGCCACCACCGCTGCCAGAACCTCCAGAATCACCAGATCCGCCCTCATCACCGCCGGAAGAAGACTCACTGCCACCTTCGCTTTTACCGCCTTCTTTCATTTCACCGGCAGCCTTCAGTAACACATCCTGCATCTTAGCCTTGAATAGAGGGCTTTCAAATGTTTCCGTAATGACTTTTTGCAGATGTTCCCTATATTCCTGGCTTTTTAAAGCTTCAGTCAGTTCCTTCTTGAATTCAGGGTCCTTTAACAGATCCATCATCATCTTTTGATACTCAGGATCCTTCATGAGGTCTTTGAGTAATTTTTCATTTCCATCCTTCATGCTTTTTGCCATCGCTTCGGCAAACTTAGGGTCTTCGAAGGATTTCTTCCAGAATTCAGTTCCTTTTTCAGAGGTTAACGTCTTAGAAATCGTATCCGTCACAACCCCTTGGTCCATAATAAGCTCTGATTTCATTTTTTCATCAGACATGACTTCTTCAATCGCTTTTTTACCATCATCGGTCTTTAATATATCGACAACCATTTTCTTGGTTTCTTCATAATCCATTTTGCCACTGCCTGTATCTCCGCCACCGCCACAAGCGGATAGAAGAAGAATCGACAGTAGAAAAAGAAAGGAATATCTTTTCATGGGTAGGCTCCTTCCATACAAATTCCTTACCCTTAATATGAGAAATAACGAAAAAAATATGCATAAGAAAAACTGGAACCTAGATTTTTTATAGTAGCGTTGGTACAATCAAAAGAGTGTATATTTTTTTATTTGGAGGAAAATAGAAGTGACCATCCGCAATTGGATTCGTTTTTTCATTCATACGTTAGTGATCGGTGGAGTCGTTACCGGTGTAGCCGCACTTCTCATTAGATGGGATCAGTTCGGACCATACATCCAAGAAGGAAACGTGATTGGCATATTATCAAGTCTACTTTGGTTTGTTTTTGTAGGTTTCACATTTAGTGTAATCAGTCAGATGGGCTATTTTGCTTATTTGACCATCCATCAATTCGGGATGGGAATGTTTAAGAGCTTATGGAATCCTGTTCAAGTGGTGCTGATTGCCCTTGTCCTGTTTGATTTAATCTACTTCCGATTCAGAGCTTTCGCTGAGGAAGGTGAGTCGTATACCCCTTATATTTTTCTGGGAATCGGCATCCTGCTCGTTGGTTTAGTCGTAGCTTATATGAAGAATAAGCAATCAGAAGCCAAGACGAACACATTTGTGTCTGCCTTATTCTTTATGATTGTTGTAACCACACTGGAGTGGTTGCCGGTTTTACTGGTGAATTCCGTTAAATGGCTGTACCTTATGCTGCTGGCCTTATTGGCATGTAATGCATTCCAGCTTCTGCGTCTTCCTAAATATATCGAGAAGTCCCAAGTGGAAAGGCAACGTAAGCAGCCTACTAAGAGTTAAACAAATAAAAGCCCGCTGATGAGGTCCCTTCATCAGCGGGCTTTTATTACTGTATGAGGGAAGACTTGGCATCCCCGTTTGAAATCATGTCTGAAACCGTAATGAAGTTACCTTTTCCTTTTAATTCTTTCACGATGGTCGGCAAAGCGGATTTCGTTTGTTTAGCTGAATCCGATGCGTGAAGGAGAATGATATCCCCTTTTTTGGCTTTCTTCACATTATTGATAATTTCATCTACACCAGGATTCGTCCAATCTTTAGAGTCTACACTCCAGTGAACCACAGTAAGCCCAAGAGAGTCGGCTACCTTTAATGTTTCTTTATTAAAGTGACCGGTAGGCACGCGTAATAACTTCACATCTTTAACATTTAGCTTCTTAAAAACGGTATCGGCTTTTAATATGTCCTGCTTGATCTTATTTGGTTCCATATCCGTATAATCGGAATAGGCATAGCCAAGATTTCCGATTTCATAACCCTGCTTCACAATTTGCTCCACTAAATCAGGGTGTCTCTCCGCCCAGGCTCCGGAAAGAAAGAAGGTAGCTGACTGGACATTCATTTTCTTTAATTCTTCAAGGATCGGCCCCGCTTTTTCATCTCCCCAACCAATATTGAATGTAATCGCGACTCCTTTTTCCCCTTTGTAGATCGCTTTCGGTCCATCCTTCGTACTAAAAACAGAAAGTGTCGAAAGGTTACTGCTATATACAAACAAGGCAGTAAAAAATGAAATCACGATAATCAGACTGATTTGCTTTAATTTCTTAGCATTAATTGTGTGAAACGTATTCAATCGTTCATCCCTCCGTTCAACCGTCTATCTCTACTAAAGATATGCATGTCCCCGGAAAAAATATCTATCTTTTAAAAAAATGATTATAAATTTCTTTTAATGGAAAAAACTACAAATACAAACATTAAGGGGTGACATACTTGCTGGGGTTAATGATTAATGACAGAGAGAAACAAGAAATAGAGTATTTGTTAAAAAGAGAGATGGATGAAATACTGTTCGATCTAAGAGATTCTCGAATTGATCATATCGTTAAGAGAGCAATGGATGAACGGTATAAAATCTTATTCTCACTCTTTAAAAGGTTTGCCAGTCAAAAGGAATGTTTAAAGTATATGAAGACGGCAGCAAAGAAAGAAACATATTAAAGAAAATCAGCTTCCGCTTATATTCGAGTGGGAGCTTTACTATTAATGAGTTCAGGGGACGGCTGCCTGAATAAGATGCGGGTGTGTAAGATAGTTAATGTGTTTGAAATATTTTTTTGAAAAAAATTCATAAATGTATTGACCCTCCCGAAAAATCTTGGTATATTAATAAACGTCGCTGAAACACAATGAATTATTTAGAAGAAACACCAATAAATAATTTCAAAAAACAGTTGACATCACACATTGATGTGTGATAAATTAATAAAGTCGCTCCAAACGGGCGTGACACACATTGAACCTTGAAAACTGAACAAAACAAGACAATACGTCAACGTTAATTCTAGATTTATTTTTAAAGAGCTAT
>NZ_CANKZT010000010.1:0-56963 GCF_947488365.1 uncultured Rossellomorea sp.
GCATGTATTAGGCACGCCGCCAGCGTTCGTCCTGAGCCAGGATCAAACTCTCCGATAAAAGTTTGAATAGCTCTTTACAAATAAATCTAGAATTAACGTTGACGTATTGTCTTGTTTTGTTCAGTTTTCAAGGTTCAATGTGTAAGTGCTTCCGTTTGAAGCGACCCTTTAAATATTACATTATCGACTCGTTTAAGTCAATAACTTTTTTTAAAAAGTTTTTATTAAGTTATCGCCTTTTTGCGGCAACAGATAATACTATACCACCTTCCATATTTGGGCGCAAGAGATTTTTCTAATGTTTTTCATTATATATTTCACATAAGACAAAAGGCATTCAATTCATTCTTTATACCGTAATATAAAAGGTGCCATTAGACCCAAAAGATAATTAACATCATTGCTTCACCAAATTATTATCTTCCTTACATATAGTTATCATTCAACAAAAACAGCAGAGGCACTAAGCCTCTGCTGTTCTGAATACGAGATTAATCACGATGACGCATTAATGGGAATAATAAAACGTCCCGAATAGATGGAGAGTTGGTTAACAGCATAACAAGTCTGTCGATACCGATACCAAGGCCACCTGTTGGCGGCATACCATATTCAAGAGCCTCGATGAAATCATTATCCATCATGTGGGCTTCGTCGTTTCCTTCTTCTCTTTCTTTCAGTTGCGCTTCAAAACGCTCCCTTTGATCGATTGGATCATTAAGCTCCGTGAAGGCATTCGCGTGTTCACGTCCTACGATGAATAACTCAAAACGATCTGTGAATCGTGGATCTTCATCGTTCTTCTTGGCAAGTGGAGAAATTTCCACCGGGTGACCATAAATGAACGTAGGTTGGATAAGTTTATCTTCTACTTTTTGTTCGAAGAATTCATTTACCACATGACCATATTGCATATTGTCTTTGATTTCGATGCCGTGTTCTTTCGCAAGGGCACGCGCTTCTTCATCGGACATTTCTTTCCAGAAATCCACACCAGTCTGTTCTTTAACCGCGTCAACCATGTGAAGGCGAGTCCACTCCGGCTCCAGGTTTATTTCATAGTCTGCATACTGAACCGTAGTAGAACCGAATACTTCCTTCGCAATATGAGCTACAAGATTTTCAGTAAGAGCCATGATATCACGGTAATCTGCGTATGCTTCGTAAAGCTCGATCATCGTGAACTCAGGGTTATGTCTTGTAGACACACCTTCGTTACGGAATACACGTCCGATTTCGTATACTTTCTCAAGTCCACCGACGATCAAGCGCTTTAGGTGAAGCTCAATCGCGATACGCATGAATAAAGGCATATCAAGTGCGTTGTGATGTGTATTGAAAGGACGGGCAGATGCTCCCCCTGCGATGGCATGCATCATTGGTGTTTCTACTTCTAAGTAACCGTTATTGTCCAGATATCTTCTCATGGATTGGATGATACGGCTGCGGGCGATGAACGTCTCTTTGCTTTCCTGGCTTGTGATTAGATCCAGGTAACGTTGACGATAGCGCTGCTCAACGTCTTTTAATCCGTGGAACTTCTCAGGCAACGGGCGCAGTGCTTTGGTTAGAAGGTGGAATTCTTTCGCTTTTACTGAAAGCTCTCCCACTTTTGTTTTAAATATTGTACCCGTAATCCCTACGATATCTCCGAGGTCTGCTGTATTGAATAGTTCGTATGCTTCTTCACCGATCGCATCTTTACGAACATAGATTTGGACTTGTCCAGCTAAGTCCTGCAGGTGGGCAAATCCCGCTTTCCCTTTTCCACGCTTAGTCATGATACGACCTGCAATGGTTACAGTGATGTCTTTCTCTTCTAGTTCTTCTTTAGAAAATTCATCGAATTGAGATTTGATCTCGGATGAACTGTGTGTACGATCATAGCGTTTACCGAATGGATCAAGTCCCTTATCACGGATTGATTCCATTTTTTCACGTCTTACTCGAAGCTGGTCATTGATTTCTTCGTGACTCATGTGTTTCACTCCTATTCTATCTACTTGCTTTACTAGACTAATACGATTATATACCATACTATTTTACACAATATCTATGTTTGTAACACCCCTAAAGTATGAGTTATTTCAGAAACGTACTTTAGCGGGTTAAAAAGAGATGAAAAAAATCTAAAAAAGGCCGATCCAACCTGGTGACAGTGTCACGAATTGGTTCCAGCCTTTTCTAGAATAACATAAAAGGATATACAGGTGAATTAACCGGCATTCACTCACTACGTTCAGATTCTTCATGAGGGATCAGCTCATGTATTGGTATGTTCAACACTTCTGCAACATTCACTAAGAAATCTTCTTTCGGTATCCGACTGCCTCTTTCCACTTCTCCAAGGACCGAAACAGAGATGGAAAGTTCCTTGGCCAAACCTTCCTGAGTATACCCTTTTAACTTTCTGAATGCACGAATGCGTCTTCCCCATTTATCTGTTTCCATAACCGAACTCCTTCTTTGTCAGGTATTTCGTCCAGAAATTCAACGAACGGGGCATTAAAAGACGGATGCTCTATATGTGGAGCAACCTCTACTAACGGGATTAACACAAATGCTCTTTCTTGCATCCTTGGGTGAGGAATGAGGAGATTCTCTGATTCAATATTTTCTTGATCATAGAGTAAAATATCAAGGTCTATTATTCGCGGACCCCATTTGAACTCCCTTTCTCTTCCAAGGTCGATTTCCACCTGCAAGCACTGATGTAATAGAGTTTCTGGACTTAGACTGGTACGAATTTCGATGACCATATTCAAAAATTTACCTTGTTCTGTAAATCCTACTGGGTCTGTTTCATACATAGAGGATTGTTTCGTTACCTCTATCTTACCATGACTGCCTAAGATGTTTATGGCTTTTTCTAAATAACCCGCCCTGTCTCCCATATTGGAACCAAGGGAAATGTATGCAGTATTCATCCTACCGACTCCTATTAATCTCCACCGCCACCGATTGGTAATGTCCAGGAATAGGTGGATCAGGCTTGATTAGTGTTATTTTACAGCTCTCTACGACTTGGAATGCCTCTAAGATCCGGGAAGAGATGTCTTCAGCGACCGCTTCCACTAAATTCTTCGGTTCTCCCTCAACTACAGTTTTCGTGATAGAATAGATCTCCGCATAGTTTACGGAGTCCTCAAGCTGATCACTTTGACCGGACTTCCTTAAATCTAAATGCAACTCTACACTAACACGAAAACGTTGTCCAAGTTTGTTTTCTTCCTGGAATACACCGTGATAGCCGTAAAACTCCATTTCATTCAATAGAATCTTATCCATACATTTTCTCCTTTCCAACGAGGGCATCCATCATCTTCGCCATGCGTGCCATTTCTTTTACATCATGAACCCTCACGATGTGGCAGCCTTTTTGAATCCCGTAGCATACCGTCGCTCCCGTGCCTTCCATCCGTTCCTCTACGGGCAGATCAAGAACATGCCCAATGATAGACTTCCGTGACGTCCCCAGGAGCACAGGATATCCTAGTGAAACAAGAACATCCAAGTGTCTCATCATCTCTATGTTTAATTGTACTGTTTTTGCAAACCCGATTCCAGGATCCAGGATGATTTGATCGTCTTTCACCCCTGCTTCTTTCACTAGGAAGATGCTTTCCTGCAGATCTTGTAACGCATCCCGAACGAAGTGGCTGTAATCCTGGTTATCCCGGTTATGCATGAGAATAATCGGGGCTCCCGTTTCCGCCGCTACTTGGGCCATTTCAGGATCCTTTTTCGCGCCCCATACATCGTTAATGATGCTTGCACCTGCTTCCAGCGCTTTTCGTGCCGTCGCTGCCTTATACGTGTCGATGGATATTGGTACGTTCACTTCCCGGGAGATCGCCTCTATAATCGGCACGACCCTAGAAATTTCTTCTTCAGCCGCTACGATTTGGTGCCCTGGCCGAGTGGACTCTCCCCCTATATCTATAATATCCGCACCCATCTCTACCATTTCTTTCGCACGCTCTACAGCCCGGTCCAATTCATTGAACG
Source organism: uncultured Rossellomorea sp. (assembly GCF_947488365.1). Classification (NCBI taxonomy): domain Bacteria; kingdom Bacillati; phylum Bacillota; class Bacilli; order Caryophanales; family Bacillaceae; genus Rossellomorea; species uncultured Rossellomorea sp. The sequence continues at coordinate 4,009 of NZ_CANKZT010000010.1, forward strand.
AACCACCGTCCGAGAATGAATCAGGTGTGATATTTAAAATCCCCATAATAAGGGTTTTCTCTGAAAAATTAAGTTCGTATTTCCCGCATTTCATTGCACGACTCCCCCTGCTATAATTCCTCAATTGAATTCAACTGTCCTGTATACTTGCTGTACTGATCATGAAGCAACCTTGAATACTCTCCATTTCGGCCGGGGAAATTCACAGAGTCGATTCTGTTTACCGGTATGATCTCTTGCACAGAATTCGTAAAGAAAACCTCATGGGCATTCAGTAATTGCTCTTTCCCGAACATCCCTTCCCGGACCGGCATCTGCATTCGATCCGCCAGGGCAAGGATGAACTGACGCGTTATCCCGTTTAAGAGCCCGGTCCCTACAGCTGGTGTATACAATTCTGCATTTTTTACCCAGAAAAGATTGGAGGTTATCCCTTCACACAGATAGCCTTCCTTTGTAAGGAATATCCCTTCCCGGTGAGGAGATGGTCCAATTTCCCGTTTTGCCGCCATATTGTTCAGGTAATGATGGGATTTCAAACGTTCCCCTGTCTCCGGTGTGTTTCTTCTTAACTGAAGCAGCACACCTTCTTTTTCTTTTAATGGCAGAGAAGGAGGCAATTCCTTTTGAAAAAGGATCACCGTCGCATCCTCATAAGGGGTCGTTTGTAAACCTATCTCCCCAGCCCCACCGGAGATGTTGAACCGGCAATATGCATCCTTCAAGCCATTTTTATCTAAAAGGGTTGTTATTGCATTCCTGATCTTCTCTTCATCCAGGTCTGCTGCAATATTCAATTCCTTTAATCCATGAGAAAGCCTCTTCAAATGATCCTTTAGCAAAAAAGGATGACCCTCATACGTCCGAAAGGTCTCAAACACGCCCAATCCATATAAATACCCGTGATCGAATGGGGAAATGACCGCCTCTGATGCATGAACGATTTCTCCATTAAGATATAAGTACATTTATAAAACCATCTCGATTTTTTTATAGGTCGTTAAAAAGTTAAGGAGCAGCTGTTTCCCTTGTTCCGTCATGATGGATTCGGGATGGAACTGCACCCCTTCGATCGGCAGCTGTTTATGACGGATCCCCATAATCTCCCCTTCTTCCGTTTCGGCTGAAATGTCAAAGCATTCAGGAAGGGTTTCTCTTTTAACGATCAGGGAATGGTATCTTGTTGCCTTGAAAGGATTGGGCATGTCTTTGAAAATGGTTTTCCCGTCATGGATCATCGGTGAGACTTTTCCGTGCATTAACCGTTCAGCACGAACAACATCCCCTCCGAAAACCTGGGCAATCGATTGGTGACCCAGGCAAACGCCGAAAATCGGAATCTTTCCGGCAAAGGCCCGGATCGCCTCGAGGCTCACACCCGCTTCATTTGGACTGCACGGTCCCGGAGAAATCATCAGGTAATCGGGAGACAATGCCTCAATCTCATCTAATGTGATCTCGTCATTTCGTTTCACGACCAGCTCTTCCCCTAACTCTCCTAAAAATTGCACAAGATTATAGGTGAATGAATCGTAGTTATCAACCATGAGAATCATAGGGTTTCTCCTTCCGCCCGGGCTTTCGCTACCCAAAGGGCTTTCGCTTTCTTCAAGGATTCTTTATATTCATACTTAGGGTTAGAATCAATTACGACTCCCGCACCCGCTTGAATATGCGCTTTTCCATCTTTCACAAGCATCGTCCGAATGACGATATTCAATTCCATATCACCATTGACGCCAATCCAGCCAATGGACCCTGTGTAAATCCCTCTTCTGACCGGTTCTAGCTCTTCAATGATCTCCATCGTTCTCACCTTGGGAGCTCCCGTAATGGTTCCACCAGGAAAAACAGATCGAATTAAATCCGCTCCCGTTTTGGTTTCATCTAGTGTTCCTCTTACATTCGAAACGATGTGCATGACGTGGGAGTATTTTTCGATGACCATGAACTCATTCACTTCAACTGTCCCGTATTGGCACACCCTGCCCAGGTCATTTCGTTCCAGGTCCACAAGCATCACATGCTCTGCTCTTTCTTTTTCGTTGTTGATCAGCTCAAAAGCAAGTTTCTCATCCTCTTCAGCATCTTTTCCACGCGAGCGTGTGCCTGCAATTGGTCTTGTGCTTACTTCCGTTCCTTTTTTCTTTACTAGTAATTCCGGTGATCCTGAGACAATCTGAAAGTCCGGGCTTTGAATATAACTCATGTAAGGGGAGGGGTTTAATTCCCGAAGCATTTTATATACCGTGTAGGGCTTAGCCTTCAACTCTTGAGATTGTCGGACAGATAAATTCACCTGAAAAACATCACCTTGAGATATATAGGATTGAATTTGTTTTACGGCCACTGAGAATTCTTCCTCATCCATGGATACCTCAATGCTCGCCGTCTCATGATGTACAGGATCTTCTGCATCCTCATTAATCGGGGACAGGGCTTCTGTCCAAATGGATGTCCATTTGGCAAGATTCTTCTCAGCCGATTCCGGTTCTTTATCGGAAAGAATCATCGTCCACAAAATATTTTCCTGATGATCGAAGACTACCCATTCCTCCAGGTAGTAGAAATAAAGGTCCGGAATCTCCAGGTCATCACGCCCCAAAGCGGGGAGCCTCTCAATCTTTCTTGCATAATCATAACTAAGGAACCCGATCACGCCCCCTTGGAAATCAGGGAGATCCTCTCTTCTTTTCGTCCGAAGGGGATTCATCCACCTTTCCAACAAAATCAACGGATCTCCATTTATCGTTTCAACTCCGGAAGAGCTTTGTATGAGCAACCCATCAGGGACACTTTGTAAAATTACATCAGGTTGTAGTCCAGCAACGCTATATCGTCCACCCCGTCCACTTTCTAACAAAATATGATGTGGCTGATGTTGACTAAGTTGTTCGTATGCTGCAAAAAATTGTTCTTTGGTTGAATGGTTTTTATGAAAATATAGGTGCTGCACTGACCCCTCACACTCCTAATCTTTATCTATTTTCATGATACATGAACTTTGGGAAGGTTTCATCGTTAAAAACTTGAAATTATGTAATGGGATGATGGATTTTGAAGGTGCTTTTACTATTAATCTTCTAACAGATCAAAAAAAAACGGATCCTGAAGATTTCACTTCAGGATCCGACACATCTTTATTATTCTTCATCAAATTGGTAAAGAGGAGTACTTAAATAGCGTTCTCCATTACTAGGGATGATTGCCAGTACTTTCTTACCCTTTCCTAACTTTTTCGCCACTTCAATGGCTGCATAGATGGCTGCTCCAGAAGAAATCCCGCCCAGGATCCCCTCTTCTTTAGCAGCTCTCCTTGCATAGTCGAAGGCCGAATCTTTTTCAACTTGAATAACATGATTATATACACTCGTATCTAAGATCTCAGGGATAAATCCAGCACCGATTCCTTGGATTTTATGAGGACCAGGTTTACCCCCTGATAATACAGGCGAATCTGACGGCTCCACCGCATACAGATCAATGGATGGATAATGCTTCTTCAGCACTTCCCCCACACCTGTAATCGTACCACCTGTTCCAATCCCGGCAATGAAGGCATCCAGCTGATCGCCCATTTGCTCGACGATCTCAGGTCCGGTTGTTTCCCGATGCACTTTCGGATTGGCTGTATTTTTAAATTGCTGTGGCATGAAATAGCCTTTTTCTTTCGATAACTCTTCAGCTTTGCGAATGGCCCCTCCCATACCTTCTGCTCCTGGCGTTAATACTAATTCTGCGCCGTAAGCACGTAACAGGTTGCGTCGCTCCATACTCATTGTGTCAGGCATGACAAGTAGGGCACGGTACCCTTTTGCCGCAGCCACCATCGCTAAACCGATACCCGTGTTCCCACTCGTCGGCTCAACAATCGTATCCCCAGGTTTAATCGTACCTGCGGCTTCACCTGCTTCAATCATCGCCAATGCGATACGATCTTTTACAGAGCTGCCCGGGTTCATATATTCTAATTTCAAGTAAACATCCGCACTATTTTCATCTACTAATCGATTCAGTTTCACCACTGGAGTCTGACCTATTAATTCCGAAATTGAATTGGCTACTCTTACCATTCATCCATCACTCCTAATCCCAAGTAAATTTGTTGGTTTTATAAAAATGTAACAATATTCAATATATTTGTCAATTAATAAGTATAAGCGGGGGTTGGCCCTGTTCACTCTAAAGGGCCTGGATCGGGGTAAGTGTTGTGCATATTGGATAGGTGTATTATTCAACTTCCCGGTTAATCCCTCGAGCTTTCCAAATGCTTGTAGGACCTGGCCAAATTACCTCCACCCTAGGTTATATGTATGCACATTTCATTTATCCTATGTTACGTTAAAAAGCTTTTCTCTATGTAAAAAGAAGCTGACCTTTAAAAGGCCAGCCCCCTCTAATTCTGTTTTCCGTAAAACCAGTCCACTTCAACCTCTTCCCAAAAGGACTCGGGCTGCAGTGGTGTCTCTACTTGCTCTAAAGCAATTTGTCTCCGAATTTGAGATTTTACGTCTTTGAATGAAAAATGTCTTTCTTTCAAAACATCGTCTACATAATAAATAACGTACTCTGAATCCTCTCGAACCGGTTTTGTCCATTCACCTGGTGAGAGAGGCTCTATTTCTTCTGAGGCTTCTGAAGATAGGAAATCTCCATCCAGAGGAACATACCCGATGTCCCCCCCTAAATGAGCACTTTGCTCATCGATTGAACGCTCCATGGCTAATGCTTCAAAGTCCGAGCCAGCTTCGAGTTCTTCCAATGCTTGAGCTGCTTCTGATTGATCAGCCACCTTCAACTGCTTCAGCTTATACATTTTAGAAATAGAATACAGATGCTCGTTTTGATTATAAAAGCTCTTTAACTCTTTTTCAGGTACTTGGACATCCTTAGTGAGGAGCTCCTCTAATAATAATTCAGATCTGATTTGAGCCTTTAGTGAATCTTCATCTTCAAGATTTTCTTCATCGTAAGCATTATAAACAGACTGTATGAGATAGTATTCCTGCTCTACTTCTTTTTCCGAAACGGAGATATCATATTTCTTCGCTAAATGGTCGATCACTTGCTGATTGATCAGGGCCTTTAGCTCTTCCTTACCATGTTTTTGCTCAAGGGAATACAACCAGTCCTCCCGGGTTACTGACTCTCCACCAACCGTTGCCACTACTTCAGGAGTTCCACTCGCCCCGGAAGAGCGATCCCACACGAGTGTAATGATGTTTGTGACAAGTAGTACCCCAACCAAAACCATGAGTACAGACCGTTTAATTCTCATTTCTCCCATTCTCCCTGGATATGATTTACTGCTTAGCGTTTGCTTTCAGTTCTTCTAATTCTTCTTTAGAAAATACATAGGTTTCGTTACAGAAGTGACAGCTTGCTTCTGCACTTCCATCTTCATCGATCATTTCTTGAATTTCTTGCTCCCCTAAGCTGATGATGGCATTTGAAAAACGTTCTTTATTGCACTGACATTTAAATGCCACAGGAAGCGTTTCAAGTACTTTGACTTCCCCTTTTCCAAGTACTTCTTCTAATACCTCTTCAGGGGTGAGGCCCTTTTCGATTAACTTCGAGATTGGAGGGATTTTTGCTAAGCGCTCTTCAATCTTCGTAATCGTTTCTTCATCCGTTCCCGGCATAAGCTGCAGAATGAACCCGCCTGCTGCAAGGATCGAATTATCAGGGTTCACTAACACACCAACCCCTACAGAAGAAGGTACCTGTTCAGAAGTGACGAAATAATATGTGAAGTCTTCTCCAAGTTCTCCTGAAACAATCGGAACCTGACCAGAGAAATGATCTCTCATGCCTATATCTTTTACAATCGATAATGTTCCTGTTGTACCTACAGCACGACGGACATCAAGCTTCCCGTGCTCGTTTAAATCAAAGTGTACATGTGGGTTGGTCACATATCCCCTGACCTCTCCTTTTGCATTACTGTCCACAAGAATGGCGCCGATCGGGCCTCCACCTTCCACTTTGATCGTTAATTTATTGTCTCCTTTAAGCATAGCCCCCATCATGACTCCGGCACTAATGCTTCTGCCTAATGCTGCTGATGCAGTTGGCCATGTTCCATGTCTTCTTTGTGCTTCTCCTACTGTATCCGTGCTTTTCACTGCATAAGCACGTACCTGGCCATTATAGGCTAACGCTTTTACTAAATAGTCGCTCATGGGTTGAAGCTCCTTTCACTTTAGTTCATGTTTCTCTTGTAGATTAATTTTAATCCTTTTAATGTCAGGAAAGGATCTACTACGTCAATGCTGTTGGATTCTTTAGAAATCAATGTCGCTAATCCTCCAGTTGCTATGACCGTTGGTTCCTTCTTACTTTGTGCTTTCATTCTTTGAACGATACCTTCTACTTGTCCAACATATCCATAGAGAATACCTGCTTGCATAGCCGTTACGGTATTCTTTCCAATAATATGTTCAGGACGGGCAATTTCGATCCTTGGCAATTTAGCCGCCTTTGAGTACAGGGCTTCCGTTGAAATACCTATTCCAGGTGCAATCGCTCCACCCATATATTGTCTTTCCTCATTGATATAGCAATACGTCGTCGCTGTACCGAAATCAACAATAATGAGAGGACCACCGTATTCATGAATACCAGCGACAGCATTTACAATTCGATCCGCTCCGACTTCCCTTGGATTTTCATACTTGATATTTAAACCGGTTTTAATACCAGGCCCAACGACGAGCGGAGTAATATTAAAATATTTCTCACACATACGTTCCAAACTAAACATAATTGGAGGAACAACTGAGGAAATAATGATTCCGTCAATCTCGTCAAACGTAAGCTTCACATGCTCGAACAGATTCTTCACAAGCATCCCAAACTCATCTTCCGTTTTATGTCGATTCGTTTCAGCTCTCCAATGATATTTTAAATGGTCATTTTCATATACACCAAATACAATATTGGTATTCCCTACATCCATTACAAAAATCAATATCCTCACCTACTAAGCCAATTGTTTTCACACTGCCAACATCATACCATAATTTATTTAGAATAGGTACAAAAGCGGAACCGGCTTGGTCAGACCCGACAAGCATAAGATGAATGGGCCGGGAAGGCGTTCTTTGCCTTCTTGGACCATTTATCTTATGACCTCGAGGGGCTAGCCGGTGGAGCTAGATGAGACAAAAGCGGAACCGGCTTGGTTAGACCCGACAAGCATAAGGCGAATATGTTTAGCAGGGGGATTCGCTAGCTCCATCTAGTTACGGTTAAATATTCTGTATTTTGCATTTTAGAGCATTATCTTGTAGCAAACACGCATATTGAGCATATAATCCGATTTTGGGTGATGAAATCCAAGAAAAACTCTGCCATAAGGTGCTGTTTCGGGTTACTCGTTGAGAAAATCCGGCCATTTTACGCCATAATCCGGCCGTTTTAATCGAAAATCCGGCCGAAACAGGAAATAATCCAGCCGTTTTACAATCCTTTCCAAAACAACATATTAACCAATCATGAATCGTCCTGCAGTGGAAGCCAATCTACCACAACAAAAAGGATGCACCCATTACTGGATGCATCCCCTCTATTTACGTACGATCAGAGTTAGAATCGTCTTCTTTTGAAGCTGTATCTTCCTCGATCACCGTTTCTTCATTTTTCTTTTGGATATTTACTTTCACGTCGCTGTTATCCTGATCGGATTCATACGTACGTTCCGGTAATTTACCATGATCCATTAAATGCTTGATTTGCGCTGCATCCAATGTTTCAATGTCTAATAATGTTTTCGCAATGAGTTCAAGCTTGTCGCGATTTTCAGTAAGAATTCGCTTCGCTCTCTCATAGCTTTCTTTAATTAGACGCTGCATTTCTAAGTCGATTTCGTAAGCGATGGCATCTGAATAATTTTGCTCACTATTGATGTCGCGTCCCAAGAACACTTGACCGCCTTGAGATTGACCAAACTGAAGCGGTCCAAGCTTATCACTCATACCATATTCAGTGACCATTTTACGGGCAATTCCAGTTGCACGTTGGAAGTCATTATGGGCACCAGTTGAGACATCACCGAAGATGATTTCCTCTGCTACACGACCACCAAGTAAACCGGTAATCTTATCAAGAAGCTCAGGCTTCGTCATAAAGTAACGATCTTCTTTCGGAAGCATAACGGCATATCCGCCTGCTTGCCCACGAGGAACGATGGTCACCTTATGTACCATATCTGCTTCATCAAGGACTAATCCAATAACGGTATGACCCGCTTCGTGGAATGCCACGATTTTACGTTCTTTTTCAGATATGACGCGGCTCTTCTTCGCAGGACCGGCAATGACACGGTCTGTTGCTTCATCAATATCGCGCATATCGATTTTCTTCTTATCCTCACGGGCTGCCACAAGTGCTGCTTCGTTTAGAAGGTTTTCTAAATCAGCTCCAGAGAAACCTGGTGTTCTCATGGCAATTGCTTTTAAATCGACAGATTCATCAAGCGGTTTATTATGTGCATGAACTTTAAGAACCGCTTCACGTCCTTTAAGGTCAGGACGATCAACTGTAATCTGACGGTCGAAACGACCTGGACGTAACAATGCAGGATCCAGAATGTCTGGTCGGTTTGTTGCAGCGACGATGATGATACCTTCGTTAGCGCCAAAACCATCCATTTCGACTAGTAACTGGTTAAGGGTTTGTTCACGCTCATCGTGACCTCCACCTAAACCTGCTCCACGTTGACGACCGACTGCATCAATTTCATCAATGAAAATGATACAAGGTGCATTCTTCTTTGCATTTTCGAATAAATCACGTACACGAGATGCTCCGACACCGACAAACATTTCAACGAAGTCGGAACCACTGATTGAGAAGAAAGGAACTCCTGCTTCTCCAGCCACTGCTCGCGCAAGTAAGGTTTTACCTGTACCTGGAGGTCCCACTAGAAGGACACCCTTTGGAATACGGGCACCCACTTCAGAGAATTTGCGTGGATCCTTTAAGAATTCCACTACCTCTACAAGTTCTTGCTTCTCTTCATCTGCTCCCGCTACATCTTTAAAGCGGACTTTCTTCTTCTCTTCGCTGTATAGCTTTGCTTTACTTTTCCCAAAGTTCATGACACGGCTGCCGCCGCCTTGAGCTTGGTTAAGTAAGAAGAAGAACAGAATAAAGATAATGACAAATGGAATGATCGTCGTAAAGAAAGATACCCAGCCGCTTGTTTCTTTGGCTTGTAATACTTCCACATCAATTCCTTGCTCTGATGCTGCCGTATTGATCTTCTCCATTAACTTTCCATCTGTGGTAAGGACATAGGTTAAGAAGTACTCTCCTTCTTTAGCCCCTTCCATCTGTCCTTTCACTTCATAAACGCCTCTGCCAGGCTGAATTGAAAAAGAAGAAACGTCTCCCTCTTCAAGGTTATTAATAAACGTACTGTACTCGATATTTTTGGTTGGCTCGTTGTTATTACTGAAATAACTCACCACACCTATAATCACTAAAAAGACTAGTAAATAGAATATGGTGTTTCGAAAGATCCGGTTCATCCCTTACCTCCTCCCACGGGTAAACAAACTAAGTAAAATAGTATCATAGAAAATCATGGCATTACAACAAATTGCACTTACAAGATTCCTCTTTAGAATATACTTATTCTCCTGTTGTATACACTCTTGGTTTTAAAACACCGATATACGGTAGATTACGGTATCTTTCTGCGTAATCCAGGCCATACCCGACAACGAATTCGTCAGGAACAATAAAGCCTACATAGTCCGCTTTGATATCTGCTTTGCGTCCAGATGGCTTGTCAAGAAGCGTGACAATGCTGATGGATTTTGCTTTGCGATAACGGAATAGTTCCACTAAGTAGCTTAGTGTTAAACCACTGTCGATAATATCTTCAATGATCAGGATATCCCGTCCTTCCACTTTCGTGTCTAAATCTTTCACAATCTTTACTTCTCCTGAAGAGACAGTAGAGTTTCCGTAGCTGGATACATCCATGAAGTCCATTTCCATATGTGTATCCATACGTTTACAAAGGTCCGCCATGAATGGCATCGCGCCTTTTAAAACTCCAATTGCCAAAGGAAATCGATCTTGATACTCCTCTGTTAATTGTGCACCTAATGCTTTAATCTTTTCTTGAAGTTCTTCTTCTGAAATTAACACTTTCTCAATATCTTGATTTAACAATGTTCAACTGCCTCCTAGAAGATGATTGCTCTTAAATTGTAGTACTAAACTATTTTCTTGCTCTTCTCCCAAATCGTAAATAGACTTTTTCATTCCCGGTACCCAAAGTATGTGATTATCTGCGTCCACTACAATAGGCCATCCGTCACGGAGGTGTACAGGAACTTTTTCGTCAATAAAGAGTGTCTTAAGCTTCTTTGAGCCTTCCAAACCCTTCACTTTCATTCGATCTCCGCTCTTTCTCGTACGCACATATAAAGGTAGAGTGACCTCGTCCGGATCCAGGTAGATCCTATCGCCGGTAAGATCCTCTGCTAACGAGGAAGAACAATGGAGACGGAACTGATATCCACCTTTAAGTTCAAGCGTTTCATTCACCTGTATCCCGTAACAATAAGGAGATTCGGTTAACGCTAATTCTCCAAAGTGAAAATAACATGTATGATACGCCCTTGTTACCTTAAGCCCTTTCGGTAAATCCAGGCTGGCATTAGGCGTTTTTCCTTTTAATATACCCAATACATCGTAAATATGTATAGACGATAAGGAAGATGGTCTAAGTTTGTAAAGATAGTTTAATATTAGATTAATCCCTCTTCTTTGTAAAGGCTGAGCCATTGCAAGAAAACCTTCGATATTTAAAGATGAGAAATCTCCAGTGTTATTCCATACCTTATTCAACTTATTCCTTGTTAATTCCTCTAAAAATGCCTCATCTTCTTCCAATTCTTCACTAAATCGTTGGAATTGAAGATGAACATGAGGGTTTTCATTCTTTAAGAACGGCAGAACCTTTTTTCGGAATCGGTTCCTCGTATAATCTTCCTTCTGATTGCTGGGATCCCTCCTCGGAGAAAGGTCGTATCTCTCACAATAGCCTTCGATTTCCTTCTTGGTGATCGAGAGGAAGGGCCGGATTATCTCTCCTGTAGAAAAAGGGCGCTTGAATGGAATTCCCGCTCTGCCGGCTCCCGACGCTCCCCTTGTCATCTTCATTAAGATGGTTTCTACCTGATCATCCCCATGGTGACCGAGGGCCAATTTGGTAGCTGATACATCTTCCATTACATTCCCCAAGAATTCATAACGAATGTGTCGGGCCTTTTCCTGTAGGCTTCCATTCATCTTCTCCATTTCAGTTGACACATCCATTCGTTCACCGTAAAAAGGGATGTGTCGACTTCTGCAGAATCCTTCTACGAACAAAAGCTCTTGATAGGACTCTTCTCCTCGAAACATATGATCAAGATGAGCAGCGATCACTTCTACTCCCCACTCATTACGGTTCGCATCGAGAAAATGGAGAAGCGCTAAGGAATCAGGGCCTCCAGACACAGCCACAACAATTCGATCTCCCTCTTCAATAAGCCCATGATCGTGAATAAACTCTTTTGTAGTATGTTCTAACATAACGCTTCCTCTTCCTAAAACCATTTTCCCCATTGTATCAATATCTGCTGAAATCTCACACTCTTAAGCTACATCAATTCTCCATAAATATACAAAACATATAATAACGAAACAATCATCACCACGAGCACAGTCTCAAGAAAGTGACTTGACTTTTTATTTCGGTGATTTTGATATCTGCTTGTATGCGAAGGTGATGAACTTACATGAGAATTTGTTGGAACAGGTCTTTTGACTTTAGGTTTCGGTTTGGGCTGCTGTACTGGTTGAGAGTGAGAAAGTCCATTCAGGAGGCTGACTCTCATATCACTTGCAGATTGAAATTTTCCTTCCAACGCATCCAGAATCGACCCTTCAAACTTCTTCAATTGATCTTTGGAACCTATCGCTTCCCTTAATTGTTGCATATTCCCGTTTCCTGACTTGGTGAAACGCCCAGGGTAGGCTAAATTAATGAGGATCATACCTACAGAGAAAAGATCATATGAAGGTTCCGCTCTCCGTGAACCTCCTACCCAATATCCTCTATCAAAAAACTCCGTAAACTCTTTGATTGCCCGTCCATTGATAGTCGTTCCCCCAACATCAATACAGCGAATTCGGTAAGGAGGGCCTGTGACGATCAAGTTTTCAGGTTTTAAATCCCCAAAGACCCACCCTTCCTTATGAATTCGCTCTAGGTCTGTCAGGAGTTGAGCAATGAGTACACCTGCCCACGAAAATCCTTTCGATTGAACAAATGACAGCAAGTCAGTACCTTGAATATATTCCATCACGTAATAATGTATTTTCTGTCCCCGATACTCCCAATCGTCCACATCAAGAAGCTTTGGCCCAAGGGGAGCACCTTGGACCTTTGAGAAAGACTTTAAAACATTGACTTCAGAGGTAATAGATACATTACTGTCACTCATCTTTAATGCCTGGTATCCTGAAGATCCTTGTACAAGGTACACAATACCGTTCGCACCATACCCTAATTCTTTTACAATGGTGTAGATGTGCTTATACCACTTTCCTCTTATAACTGTTCCAGGGGGAAAATCAAATGGTTTCTTCGAAGTATTGTTCATCATCGCCACGAGTGAGCAATCCCCTTAATGAACGTTTTTTCTTAAAGTGTGTGATAGCTTCTGAGATCGCTGGACCTGTTGGAGTAATTCCACCTGGAGACAATTTAGAGAATATACTCGTTAATGTTTCAAGTTTCGGTGTCCAATCTAGCAATTTTTCGACATCTTGTCGTTTCCCGGGAAATACAAAGACGGAAAATTTATTATCACCCATTCTAGCATTCAGGCTTAATGAAAGGTCTAATAGAGCTTCCTTAACCGTGGGAAGCTTATGTTTCATACTTGCAGACGTATCGACAAGAATCAACACTTCCATATCAACTGACTCCCCTAATTCGTCGACAACCTCCATGACCTCTCCACGTTGTTCTGGAGGAAGCTCCTCCATGGATGCGGATTTACCGAGGATTTGTTTCAGCTCTTTATTCACAACCCCCTGCAAGGTTTGTGTCATCGCTTTACGTGTAACCATTTGCACGGTTTGAGAAAGTTGTTGAGCATATACAATCTGACTTACTCCACCCCCTGATAGAGCAATTCCTTCAATTTCCTGCATTCCGTTATCATCTATCACATCATTATCCATGACACCAATTACGTTAACTGAAATTCCTTGCTCCTTCGCAAGGGCCGCCATCGCAATTGGATCTTCCCCTTGATTCGAACAACCATCCGTAATTAATAGAATTTGACGAAGTGTACCTGGCTTCATCAGACTCCCCTCCTCATTCTAAAGTTGTTATCATCTTCGCCGAGTGAGGAGGAAATTATACTCTAGTTAACTATTTTTCAAGGGAAATATTCGTCCTACGAAATCCTTTTTTTATCTTTCGTTTTCGGTTTTTGCACAGGGATAGAGGACCATTTCGGTATATTATGTTTGATTTTCGAAACCACAATTGTCATATCGTCTTCTATTAATCCGGAGCTCGACCTGATCACTTCCTCCATTAGAATATCGGCCACTTCTTGTGGTTCCTCGGTTTCAAGTTCCTTTATTTTCCTCTTCATCCAGAGGTCATAATTTTCTACATGTTTCGGGCCTTCAAAGGCGCCATCACTCATCATAATGAGAAGGTCTCCTGCTTTTAACTGCTCAGACACGACATCCACATCGAAATCCTGCTGAAGCATCCCCATTGGTAAATTGCTTGCCTCTACCTTTATGATTTTATCTCCCCGCTTAATGAAACTCGGGGTTGAACCGATTTTCAAGAACCTCGATGACGCATTCTGCAGATCGATCATGGCTAAATCCAATGTAGAGAAAATTTCATCATTCGTTCTTAGAGATAGAATCGAGTTGATGGATTTGATCGCCACCTGTTCTTCAATCCCGGATTCCAGTATTTTTTTCAAAAGTCTCAGGGTTTCATTACTTTCATAGTGAGCCCGTTCTCCATTTCCCATTCCGTCACTAATCGCAACAGCATATTTCCCCCTTCCTAATTCAATCATCGAGTAGCTGTCTCCTGATACCAGCCCTCCCCCTTTCGCTGCATGAGAAGCTCCGGTATCCACTACAAATTTCTTGGCAGATTGGAAGGTCACATGACATTGACCGTTCGGAAATTGAGCACACTCCTCCTTTTGAACAATGATATTTTCACCTAAAATATCCGATAACATCGGGGCAATCAGCTTTTCACCCTCTCCATGTCCCCCGCAATAAGGCATGGTCATATCTATATCAACATTCCCCTGTTCCAGGTTATAGATTTCAATGCTTTCAATCTCGATTCCAAACTCTCCGATACTCGATAAGATTTGTTCTTCCTGAATATGATGATTCTCCCTCTCTCTTTGAATTTCTTTTGCGAAGTTCCCCATCACCTCGGATACTCCCAGTAATTGATCAGCGACCAGCTTCCTGCTTTCCTGGACCTGCTTCTTTAATTTTAAATTGGCTTGATAGAAGGTCAACTCCTGATAAATCGTCTCTTTCAGCTTTTTCTCTCTCGTACAATGCTTCTCTACTTCTCTAGCAAGTTTTTGTGACAAGGGGACACGTCCCTGATCATACTCGGTCATCACATCTTTCATCAGATTATAGGTTTTATCAAAATTCCGAGCCCAGCATTGATCTTTCTTAAAACAGGTTTGACACGTTTTCTCTGTCACATTGCTTAAGAAATAATCGAACTCTTTATCTTCCTCCTCTTCAAATCGGTCTTCTATTTGTTGAAAACTATTGGACAAAGCTTGAAACACCGAGGAAAACTGCGTGACCCTGTTAGCGGTCACATCTCTCACCCTTCGCATGTATCCCTGTTGTTCCTGCTGGTATTCGGCAGTCCCAGGAATATGCTTGGCAATTTTAGACGTTAAACTTTGAGGGGTTAAAAATAAGAGTAAAATCGCTACCCCCGATTCATATAAGGTTTTCGTTATGACCGTATCTGTTTCTCCGTACATCCCCATTAGTAAAGTAGCGATTAACAAACCGATTGCTGCTCCGAATTTCTTTCCTTCTTTCATAAGTCCGCCCAGAAGCCCCGAGAAAGCAAGCAAGCTCATTTGATAAAAGCTGGAAACGTTCGCTAAACTGAAAACAAGCCCAGTGACAACCCCTACTGTGGAGCCCACTGTAGCCCCTGCTATAAAGGAAAACAGCAGCACTAAGTATCTTGATAACACATGTTCCACAGACAGATTATATACAGACCATCCGATCGTACCTGTCATAATAGATGCTAATAGAATGATCAGACTGACCACTTCTTCTGTTTTCAGCGACTTCCTTCTACGCTGAACGGTTACAAGGGGCACACTTTGAATGAAAATATACGTTAACAGAAAAGCAAGGCTCGCTTCTATCAAAGCCATTACTCCGTTGTAAACCGTCAGGGCTTGTCCTTGCTGGATATAATCGAATGAAAGCTTCGCTGCCATGACAGTGAAGAAGACATAAAAAGCGACGACTCTCAAATTGTTCTTGTGATATTTCTGTGATAATCGAAACGCTAATAGGAATATTATCGCACTGACAAACGTATAACTGATACTAGGAAGAGATAAGGTAAGAGCTCCTGCAAGCAATCCGATTAGTGCAATGGGAGATTTTTCTCTTCGGATAATGTAAACAGCGGCAAAGAACGGTAATGCAAACGGCGTTAAGTGGGAAAGGATTAACGCTCTCCCCAATAAAAATCCGATAACGAATAAGGCGATCCCCTTTTCTACGAATAGCCACGAAAGCTTCGAATAAATAGACTTAATTCCCTTGGATAGCTCCACCCTAGTGTGTTCAATGTCCACGTTCTGAACTGGTTCGATGATCGACTGATCGGCTTTCCCCATGTATGAAACACTCCCCATTTCTTTTTTGTTCAGTATAAATGGTACAAGCTTAAAACTTTGTCAAAATGAGGGAATACACACCAAGAAAGTTTCGACGACTTTCTATGGATTCCGGTAAAATATTCAGAATATTCTCGTCTCATTCACTATCCCTTACTGCTTTTTTCGTCTTAAACGCTTATGCAACTAGACTTAAGGGAATTTTGACAAATTCTTTACGAGAGTATATTGACAAGATAATTCTTTCTATGTATCATAGATTTTGTGCCTAAAAGGTGCATACAATATGGCGGTGTAGCTCAGCTGGCTAGAGCGTACGGTTCATACCCGTGAGGTCGGGGGTTCGATCCCCTCCGCCGCTACCATATTTTGAGGCCCGTTGGTCAAGCGGTTAAGACACCGCCCTTTCACGGCGGTAACACGGGTTCGAATCCCGTACGGGTCATAGTAAAAAAAGACTATCAGTTATGATAGTCTTTTTTTTATATTCAAGTTCTTTTCGTATGAATGTGCAAATCAGGCTTTTTCGGCAGACACCACTTCTTCAACTTGCTCCTGGTGATGTTTATCATGACCGATAAAATCTTCAAAAAACTCTTCAAGTGTAAAGCTTTGATCTCCTACCGAGAACGAAAGTTGTAAATCATCATCTGATAAGCTATTTACATAAGCTATAATTGAATCGCGTGTTTTGATACCCTCTTCAATCAAAGCTTCCTTATTGACCACGTCATGCGCATATTTTTCAGCTTCTCCATTAAAACGTTGAAAATCCGGAAAGGGAGACAGCTGCGCTCCTTCTGAAATATTTGGAAGAAGCTCTTCTAAGGAATATTGGTCCCATTTGATCATGTGAGAAACATTTGCAGCAATCGACCATTTGCTTTCCTCCATTGGCTGAAACCACTCGTTATCATTTATCTTTTTCAATTCATTAAGCCACAGCTTAAACGATTCATGATGATCGATTATCTGTTCTTTTTTCATAATGGCTGCCTCCATAAAGTTAGTTAAGACTATATTAATTCGATGGGGGCATGTCATTTTCCTGTCTCCACAATATAAAAAAAACAGGCACACTCATCATAATGAGTATGCCTGTTTTCCGTTCACAACCTGCTATATGAGTTAATAGACAGCAAGTTAACCTTTTTTCGCCCCTCTTCCACCACGACGAGACTCAGTATTCTTCTTTAAAGATGATAAACGATCCTCACTGTCTTTCAAGAAACGTGCCATCTTTTGTTCGAAACTCTCTTTAGTGCGTGTGTCGTTCTGTTTGTTATTATTACTACGCGGGCGTTGAGGACGCTGAGGGCGCTGCGGGCGTTGTGGTTGCTCTTTCGCTTTTCGGATGGACAAACCGATCTTTCCATCTTTCTCAACATTAATAACCTTAACCGTTACTTCGTCGCCAACTTTAAGGTGCTCGTTAATATCCTTAACATAGTTGTCTGCAACTTCACTAATGTGAACTAAACCTGTTGAACCTTCCGATAATTCCACGAACGCTCCAAAATTTGTAATACCTGTTACCTTACCCTGTAACTTGCTGCCTACTTCGATTGACATAAAAGAAATGCTCCTCCTTAAAATGATAAAAGATAAACCTTATTATATATTATAGCCAATTAAAAAAAAGAGTGTCAATAAGACACCTCTTCTTCTTTCTCTTTATCTGGTTCAGGTATGTTGAAAATAATCTCACCATCATCTGATAAAAAGTAATCCCGGCGCGCCAGTTTGGCTATATATTCATCGTCGTTAAGCTTCACAATCTCTTCTTCCAACGCGGTTTGCTTATCTTTAAGATGTTCTAACTTTTTTTCTAATTGTGCTTTTTCAGTACGTTTATCTTCTAAAACTTGGGCTCTGGAAATGAGAGTCGAAACTAAAAATCCACTAATTGCCAAAACTAAAACAAAAAAAACTGCTAATCGACGGACCAAACGCTTTTTTCTCTTAGAAGACGATTTATGCATATGCTCCTGATGACGGACATATTCATTTTCCATTGGTGTCACGTTTTTTCTCATTCCCAAACCTCCTTTACAATATGGAGTGGCAAAGCCGTGCCCTATTCTTTATCTTTAGGTTTCTTGTTAAACTTTTCTACCACTCTATATACTTTTTTGATATACGCTTTAAAAATCCCTGCCAGTTTATTATATAACTTCTCGACTCTTTTTGTAAGATTTTTCGGCAATAAATTCCAAATACCCTTTAATATCCACCATATTGGAGCAGTTACGAGCTTAATCGCCCAATGCAATACCCTCCAGATCACCTTTAAAAGGAAGATTATGACGGATAAGAGCCCTTTTCCTACAGATAAAACCATTGTAATGAGAAGAACGATTATCCATTTTATCGGTGAATAGATTAATTTTTTCACCATTTGCACAGCAAAATTATAAAGGGAGATAAAAAATAAGATCAGTCGTTCCAAAAAGGCAAGATAAAACTGCTTGATGAGAGCTTGATAACCAGCAAAGCCACACAGCAAAGCAATGAAAATATAAAATCGAATCTCACCAAAATTGACGACAAATAAAATGTAAAAGATAGACAGGGCTTGCAATATCCAAAACATAATGTCGTTTAGGAATACAAGCCACCGTTTTCTTTCTGACCGGTTTAAGAAACGATTGTAAGTATCCAATGTCGCACCAAATAAAGCTCCCATACCGATCATGGAAAGCATGGTATAGAACTGGATTGAGAGTGTCATCGAAACAGCTTGCTAAAGAAGCCTTTAGCCTTCTCCCCATTTTGTTCATCCAGGTAAACGAGATCAAACACCTTTCCTTTAATGGAGACAATGCCTTTGTCCACGTCTAAATTTTTCATTTGAAGATTTTGGCCTCTGACAGACAAAAAGCCCATCACGGTTTCGAGGAGAAACTCTTCATTATCGAAGCTTTCCACTTGTTTAACACCCGTGATATCAAGAAGCTTGCGGCCTCTCATCATAACGTCATGCTCTTGAAAAGTGGTTTTATCTTTGTTCCCATCATAATATTGATTCATATCCATCCCTCACATTCCCATAGTACAAGCTTTGTAACTATGTTTATGTTTTCGGGAGGAAAATAGAACCTCTGACTATGTAATCCTTACTCCGTTTCTTCTTGAACTCTTTCTTCTGAAAGAACGGAATAAAGTCCACTCGCTTCTTCTTTTTTGGTCGTTTCAAGTAGCCTTTCTATCTTTACCCTCATAATCTTTTGACCAAACCTAACGCTTAATTCGTCTCCGACTTTCACGTTAGAGCTCGCTTTTGCTTGCAGTCCATTCACTGTTATACGGCCCTGATCGGCAATTTCTTTCGCCATCGTTCTTCTTTTTATCAGTCTTGATACTTTTAAAAATTTATCTAATCTCATGGATACCATTATACATTTCCCCTTATTCGATATTCATCTTTTTGGCTTCGTTCCAAAATTGGTCTAATTCTTCTAGTGTAAATTCATCGAAGCTCTTCCCCGTTTTCAAAACCTGCTCTTCCACATAAGAGAAGCGGCGATAAAATTTAGTATTGGTCATAGCCAGGGCTTCCTCTGGAAATATCTTATAGAATCTGGCCACACTGATCAGCGCGAATAAAATATCTCCAAATTCTTTTTTGATATGGTTTTCACTATTATTCTCGACCTCGTTTTCAAATTCCTTTAATTCTTCCCATACTTTTTCCCAGGCACCTTGTGGGTCTGGCCAATCAAATCCTACTTTTGCGGCTTTTTTCTGGTATTCGTATGCCTTCATGAGAGCCGGCATTCCTTTGGCAACGTTCTTAAGCATCGGTTCATGTTCATCCGACTTTTCTTGCTTCTTGATTTCATCCCAGTTCGCTTTCACTTGTTCCGTATTTTCTACTTGAACCGAACCGAATACATGAGGGTGTCTTCGGACCATTTTGGAAGCAAGACTTTCAATCACTTCCTCCATCGTGAACATTCCTTCATCCTCACCTATTTGGGCATGAAGCATGACCTGGAGCAGGACATCCCCCAGTTCTTCAATCATATGCTCAATATCCTCTTCTTCAATGGCTTCCAGTAATTCGTACGTTTCTTCGAGTAAGTATTTCTTGAGGGAATGATGAGTTTGCTCTTTATCCCACGGACACCCATCAGGTCCCCTTAGTGTCGAAATGATTTCTCTTAATGTAGTATATTGCTTATAAGTAGATTCCATTTCTTTCACTGCCGGGACATATAAGCTTGTTACATTACTGAGGTGGGCCACACGATCAAGTTCCACCAGCGGGATTCTTTCCACCTTCTCTTCCTTGCTGCCAGCCGCTGTCACGAGCATCACTTCATAATCATACGGATAGAGTTCCATCAAGGTAATCTTCACCTCAGAAGCAACGAAAGCATCATACACCTGTCCGATAATCAGCTGTTGATTCATATGTATATCGTGAAGCTTTAAGCTGGTACCGTCCAATAGCTGAAAGCCATCTATGGGATCCGCTCCGACTGAAGCGAACAAAGCATCAATGAAGCTCTGCCCCCCGCCGATCGACACCTGGATCTTCCCTTCTTTCTGTAGGTCAAGAAGCATTTGAACAGCTTTTTCAGCCACTAAGGGATGACCCGGAACGGCATAGACGAGTGGATGCTGTTCAGATTCCCTAACCAACTCACGTACAATTTCTTCATACACGTGGTCGAATTGTTCATGCTTTTCATATACAGCATCGAAGGATTGAAACTCGACTCCTTCAGCTGTTAAATCCTTTACGACTGGATGCTCCTTCGTACGTAAATATAGATGAGAGCTACTCTTTATTAATCGGTATACTCCTAAAGGGAGTTGTTCGATATCTCCTGCACCTAAACCCACAATTGTTATTGTATGCATATTGATCTCCTCGCTACTTTTTATTCATTGGTTGTGCTTTATTCATCAGCCAAACCCATTTACTCCCAAATGGCAAGAAACTGATTTCTTCTCTTGTGAGGACATTCCCTCTTAAAAATACGATCAGAAAGATCATGCCACCGATACAAACCCCTCCTAAAGAAAAGAGGACGGAAAGCTCCCGTTCAGGCATTCCTTTGTCTAAAAGTGTATCATAAATCCGCAATAACACCTGTAACCCGATGGTCATGGATCCACCGCTAAGAAGTAATGTTTTGTAGAAAGAAAAGGGGAAAAACCGAATAGGGAATAACCTTCTTAGCTTCCCGATCATCATTCCGGCAATAACAGTTAAAGAAGCAACAGTCGCGATGGACGCCCCCATGATCCCCATGACAGGAACGAGATAGGCGTTGCCGATATATTTTAAAAGAATGCCCATCATAATACAGAACGCAGGAAAATAGATTTTTCCGATTCCTTGGAAAATACCTGCAAACGTAAGAATAAGACAGCTAAAGAAAATCGATACACAAAAAACGGCTATGACCTTTGAGCCGAGGGCATTTTCAAATAACATCGTATTGGTGGGAACCATGATATTAATGATTCCCAAGGTTGCAGCAAATCCGATGGTAATGCTAATTTTAAGGGATAGCTGACTGTACTCCCTCACTAAATCATCTTTCTGTTTCAGATAGGCACTTGTCACCAATGGGACAATGGTCAGGGAAATGGAGGTCGCCACTACCGTACCCAGCTGGACAAAGGGTTGTCCCCGGTCATAAATCCCTTTCCAGGTTTTCGCCGTTTCCGCTTCCATACCTGATGAGGTTAAGAGGGAATATACATTCAAGGAATCAACAAACTGAAGAAGGACCAGCAGCATAGCACTTACACAAATGGCGGTTCCATTCTTTAACAATCGTGACCAAATATATAAGTAATCTTCTGGCAATCTAAGGGATTTACGTGAAAACAGCTTCTCCTTCCGTGCAGACACAAAGAAAAGTAAAACCAGCAAGCCTCCAAGACCACCGGTTATCGAACCGAATAGCGCTCCGTTCCCTGTGATATACAGGGAATATCCTTGAGATATCAATATCGTGGAAAAAACAAGAATTGTCGTCACTCTTATCGTCTGCTCCGTCACCTGCGAAACGGCGGTTGGCACCATATCTTCTCTTCCTTGATAGTATCCCCTCATAACAGAAAGGGGAGCTAACAATAGAAAGGATAAAGAAATGACTTGAATCAACGGTTTAAGGAGTGGATCTCCCATCCAATCGGCAATGACCCCCGCACCAAAGTAAACGAGAAGAAACCAGCTTATTCCAACAAGACATAGAAACAGGAAGGAGGTGACAACTATATTCTTCGCTCCTTCTTCATCTTCATATTCTAATTTCTCGGCTACTAACTTCGAGATGATCACAGGGAATCCATAGGTGGATAATGCAATGGCAATTCCGTAAAAGGGATACACCTGCTGATAGATATAAAAACCAATATCTCCAACAATATTTTGAAACGGCACTCGATATACAGCACTTAATATCTTCGTCACTAGTGCGGCAACCGTTAATACCATTGCCCCCTTCAAAAATTGATTGGAGGAGTATTTCTTACTCAACCAGTTTTCCTGCCTTTCTGTACCACTTTTTCAATGCTCTGAAGTGTCTGATCAGACAGAGAAAAAATCATTTATGTACTGGTCATTTTACCATAAAGAGCTGTCTGTTTTCTCCACTAGCATCGTTTAACAGCCCAAAACAAAAAAGAAGAGCGGCTATGTGCCACTCCTTAAGGTTATTGCTCCATTTGTCTTGCTAAAAAGCCAGCTGCCGTTTCTACTGCCTTTTGTTCCACTTCGCCTACTGTACGTTCCTTCGAGAAGATCGCAACGGCACCAATCGGGTCACCATTTGCGACAATCGGGGCAATCGTATAGGAAGCAAGATCCTCACCGTGTCCATCGACAAGTTCAGCTTGTCCTTGTTGAGTGTGTAATAGAGACGTACGGTCATCCATTACTTTCTCAACCAGTTCACTGATGTTCTTATTTAAATATTCTTTCTTTGAAGCGCCGGAAATTGCGATTACAGCATCTCGATCGCAAATTAAAACAGCACTTCCAAGGCTGTCGTATAATGCTTCGCCGTATTCCTTAGCAAAGTCACCAAGTTCACTGATTGGGGAGTATTTCTTTAAGATGACTTCTCCGTCACGATCAACGAAGATTTCCAGGGGATCTCCCTCGCGAATCCTTAATGTTCTACGAATTTCTTTCGGAATGACGACACGCCCTAAATCATCAATACGACGAACAATACCAGTTGCTTTCATCTATAGTTGCCTCACTTTCATCAGATGATTTTTATTTGGCAATGTACCAACTTGTTATTGAATACTTTACCATTGTTGAGTTTAGTATCTTACAACTTAGAAGTTCTATACACATTCAGTTATTTTTTCTGTAATTTCACTAAAATTCTAATGCAGGTATCTTTTTCCATTGTTGGCAGCTGCATAAATACTAATACCCTTATCATAGTAAAGTAAAACAATCAGCGCGTTTACATTTTGGTTACAGTATTATAACGAAGGTAAGAATTTCCGTTTTTCATCTGATGAATGAGGCTGCTATCAATTTTATGCGTTTTCTTCTACTTTCAATGCTTCATCTAAGTGCTTAATGATGTCATAAGCCATATTAAACCACTTGGATGCTTCTAAGCGTGTGGTATTGATAGATATTTTAAGCTTAGAGCCTTCCATTCCTAGTCCAACAGCCCGGCCGTGTTTATTGCATAAGTTAAAGACCTTGGAACCATCGATCTGTGCCGTTCCTTCTGGCGACATGAAGATGTTCACTGATTTCTTATCCTGCTTAATGGATTCAAGCTTTGTATTTTTAGCGTATATTTTCATTTCAGAGATTAAGAATAGATAGCCGACTTCCTTTGGGTACTCCCCGAATCGGTCAAGGATCTCTTCTTCCAGCTCTTCGATTTCCGGAAGAGAAGAAAGAGAACGGAATCGTTTATACATTTCAATCTTCTGATGACCATCTTTAATATAATCATCCGGAATATAAGCGTCAATTTCGATATCCACTTCAAAGGTCGACTCCGGCTGCTTCGGCAGATCTCCCTTTCGTTCCTCGATCGCTTCTTTCAGCATTTGAGAGTACAAATCAAATCCGACAGAATCAATAAAGCCGTGCTGTTGGGCTCCCAGGAGATTCCCTGCTCCACGGATCGTCAGGTCGCGCATGGCAATTTTAAACCCTGAACCGAGCTCAGTAAATTCTTTTATTGCCTGCAATCGTTTTTCGGCGACTTCCGTCAGCACCTTATCCTTACGATAGGTGAAGTAGGCATAGGCCACCCTGTTCGATCGTCCTACCCGTCCCCTTAATTGATAGAGCTGAGATAAGCCCATTCGATCGGCATCAAAGACAATTAATGTGTTCACATTCGGGATATCAACTCCCGTTTCAATGATTGTCGTTGTGACCAACACATCGTATTCTCCAGCAAGGAAGCTTAAGATAACCGCTTCCAGCTCGTTTTCACTCATTTGACCGTGTGCGTAGGCAATTCTCGCATCTGGTACGAGCATGGAGATTTCGTCAGCTTTCCTTTCAATATCTTCCACTCGGTTGTAGAGGAAATACACCTGACCGTTACGGGCCATTTCTCTTTCAATGGCTTCTTTGATTAAGGCACCGTTGTATTCCATCACATATGTCTGAACAGGGAAGCGATTCTCTGGCGGTGTTTCAATAACAGATAGATCCCTTACTCCAAGCATCGACATATGGAGCGTCCGCGGGATTGGGGTAGCCGTTAAGGTCAATACATCAATGTTTGTTTTTAATTGCTTAATTTTTTCTTTATGCGTAACTCCGAATCGCTGTTCTTCATCGATGATCAACAAACCTATGTCACGATATTGAATATCCTTAGACAGTAGACGGTGAGTCCCCACTACAATATCAACCGTACCATTCTTAAGCCCCTTCGTCGTTTCCTGCTGCTGTTTTCGTGTCCTGAAACGGCTTAATAACCCGATCTCAACCGGAAAGTCCTGAAAACGCTCTTTAATCGTCTCATAATGCTGCTGAGCAAGGATTGTGGTCGGTACAAGAATGGCGACCTGCTTTCCATCGGCAATGGCTTTGAAGGCCGCACGGATGGCCACCTCTGTTTTCCCATAGCCTACGTCTCCACATAGTAAGCGGTCCATCGGACGTTCTCTTTCCATGTCGTGCTTGATCTCACTAATAGAACGCAGTTGATCGTCTGTTTCCTCGTAAGGGAAGGCTATTTCGAACTCTCGTTGCATATCCCCATCAGGAGAAAAAGCATAGCCTTTTGCCGCTTCACGTTCCGCATAGAGTTTGATCAGATCATCGGCTATATCTTGAACAGAAGACTGTACCTTCGATTTAACCTTTTTCCATTCGCTGCCGCCTAATTTGTATAGCTTGGGATCCTTATTTTCTGAAGCTACATATTTTTGAACGAGCTCAATTTGATCGACGGGAACATAGAGTTTGTCATTCCCCTGATACTTCACATGCAGGTAATCTTTATGAACCCCGTTGATTTCTAATGTTTCAATCCCCAGGAATTTACCGATCCCGTGATTCACATGAACAACATGGTCGCCAACCTTCAGCTCAGAATAACTTTTGATGCGCTCAGCATTTGAAAGCTTTTGTCTTCTTGGCTTCTTTTGGGTCCTTTTATTAAACAGCTCTTCTTCCGTAATGACAGCAAGCTTCTGAAGTGGAAGCTCAAATCCGCTCGTCAGGCTTCCGTTAATCATTTGAATCGTTCCGGGTAATAGCTTATCTCCATCTTCCACGAAGGCGATTTCAATTTTATAATCGTCCAGCACCCGTTGAAGCTTCTTCACCCGTTCTTCATCGGGGCCTAGTAAAACAACGGTATATTTTCCTTTTTTCCAGCGGTCCAATTCAGCCTTCAACACATTCATTTGCCCATGGAAATTTTGCATGGGCTTTGTGGAAACATTAAAGATATTCTGTGGGCTTGTGTTGGGAATATGACGCAGGAACAACGAAAAATACACCTTTGGAAGCTTCGTCGTACTAATCAACTTGGAAAAGGCATGGGATACTGGTACGTCATGGATGATCTGTCCCTCTTGTAATAAAGAGGTATACCACTCGGCTTCCTCTTTCTCAAGAGACTCACTCATTTCTTGTACCCGACTGAATTCGTCAAAGAAAATGACCCCGTCCTGAGGTAAATAATCTAGCAAACTACTAGGATTTTCATATGCCAGCGATAAGTACTTGAAAATCTGCTCGGGGACCTGGCCATTTTCAAGCTGATCCATCTCATGTCCTATGTACTCTGTTAACTTCTCCTTTACAGCAGCTGCTTTGACTTTCTTTAAACTAGAAGAAAGTCCAGCTTCAATTTCACGAATCAGTCTTTCGATATTCTCATATTTCAATAAGACCTCTGTTGCAGGACCTATTTCCATGGAATCCAGTTTATCAATCGATCGCTGATCCTCTACAGAAAATAAGCGTATAGAATCAATTTCTGTGTCAAATAACTCGATCCGGACAGGATTTTGGGACGTTAAAGGGAATACATCGACGATTCCTCCCCGAAGGCTGAATTCCCCAGGTGTACTGACCATTCCCGTCCGCTGATAACCCATTTGGACCAATTGATTTAACATTTCATCCAAGTCGATATCTTCCCCCGTTGTAAAACGAATTTGATTCGTTTCCCACATTGATTTCGGAGGAAGGATTTTTCTTAACCCTGCGACAGGAACAATGTAGACACCTTGATGATTCTGGGATAGCTTGTTTAATACTTCGATTCGTTGAGCTCTCAGTTCCGGACTGGCTACGCTTAATTCCGCTGCGATTAATTCATTGGCAGAATATAAATATACTTCATCATCGGATAAAAATTGAATGAGATCGTCATAGATTTTCTGCGCTTGAAACAAATTATGGGTAACCACTATGGTGGATTTCTTTGTTTGTAAATACACATCCGCTATATAGGCTGTTCGAGATGAGCCCGACAATCCTGCTACAAGTTGTTCTGATAATTGTTCTTCCACTCCAGTGATGATGGACTGGATTTCTTCACTTTGATGAACCTGTTTTAGAATACCTTTCAAGTGTACGCTCCTCCCCTACGGATCTTTCTATATATCTCAGGTTGTAAACAGAAAAATGCTTTGGTTCGCAA
Source organism: uncultured Rossellomorea sp. (assembly GCF_947488365.1). Classification (NCBI taxonomy): domain Bacteria; kingdom Bacillati; phylum Bacillota; class Bacilli; order Caryophanales; family Bacillaceae; genus Rossellomorea; species uncultured Rossellomorea sp. Next base: position 31,103 of record NZ_CANKZT010000010.1, read on the forward strand.
CCAAAGCGTTCTTACTGAATGATATGATCTAATTGATGATAGTCCGGATTTCTTTCCAGACTCTCCTGACAATCTTCACAGATGGTCTTTACTTGGATATCTCCGTTGTCTCGATACTGAACCATGTGTAACCGTTCTTCCTCTGACAGCGTATGAATCCCGAGCTGCTCTGAATGAACAGATACGTTTGAAAGTGTTCCAACATTCGTACCACAATGTCGACACTGATAATGGATCGCCATACCATTTCCCTCCATACACATTTATACAGTTAGTATGAACCTGATAGAAGGGAGTTATTCAACTCTTAAAAGGAATGATGGATGGTTTCACCAGGATGATTCATTTGTCTTGGAAGTTCAGTATATGAAACCCTTAATTGAATTTATTCATCACTTCGAGGAAAGGTTTATCAAACCATGTTTCACATGCTTCGACACTGGCAGAGATCGCCTTATCAAGCTCCGCCTGATCTTCCTTATTAAACTTACCAAGTACGTAATCCGGAACGCTCATCCCGTTGACAGGACGGTCGATTCCAACTCGAAGACGATTAAAGTGTTGAGATCCTAAGTGAGCGATTGTCGATTTAATGCCATTATGACCGCCTGCACTTCCTTTTTGTCTTAGCCTTAATTTCCCTACTGGTAAGTCCAAATCATCATAGATGACAAGCAAATCTTCCTCTTTAATATCAAAATAATCCATCAGGGGGACGATGCTTTCCCCAGACAAGTTCATATAGGTAAGGGGCTTTAATAATATGATTTTTTCACCTTTATAATGGTACGTCCCGTATACGCCTTTAAACTTTGACTGATTCAACGAAACTCCCAGTCGATCTGCTAAAGCATCTATAATAACAAACCCGATATTGTGTCGTGTTTTCTCATATTGTGATCCCGGGTTTCCCAGTCCAACGATTAACTTCATTTCTAACACCTCTTCTGACCTTATACTTCTAGAATAACGTAAAAAGCGCAACCTGCAAAAGGTTACGCCAAAAAATATTGATTTTTATTCTTCCGTTGACTCACTTTCTTCATTGGCCTCTGATTCTCTTCCTTCTTCATTCTCAGGAGTACCAGCTTCCTGCTCTTCGCCACTGTCGATCTCTTCTTCTTGTCGAGGAGCAAGAATGGAAGCGATCGTACGATCATCCTCTTCGTTAAGAGTGACGCTGTATTTGTCCCGGATATCACTGATTGTGACCGTTTCTCCGACTTGTAGGTCGGCAATATCGACTTCAATTGATTCTGGGATATCCTTAGGTTTAGCAGTAACAGAAACCTCATGTAATGGCTGCTGCAACACCCCTCCGTCTTTCACTCCAGGCGCTTCTCCTACAAGATTGATACGAACATCGGCATCAATTTCCTCTGACATATTCACAGCAAGGAAATCAACGTGCGTAACAGCATCCTTCAAGTGGTCCTGTTGATAGTCACTTAAAATGACGTTTTGTTTATTACCATCTACGTTTAAAGAAATAATCCCGTTTCTTCCTACTTCGCGAATCGTTTTGATAAACGTAATGGCATCTACCATAATAGGTGTATTATCTGCTTTGTAGCCGTACACGACTCCAGGAATGTTACCCTCGTGTCTCAACTTGGTTAATGAAGATCGTTTAAAATCTTTTCTAGTATTTGCTTTTAATTCGGTTGCCATGTCTAATCCAACACCTTCCCTAATCTTTTATGTTAGTTAAAGTTCTATATATAGTAATTACCCTAATATGATTTGAAATAAACATAGAAAAATCAATTCATTACAGGAAGAGTGCTCTGGGAATGTTGTCAGAGAGGGAATAAGGCAGAATGACAAAAAGAAGAGCCCGACCCTCAAAAAGGGCAGGCTCTTCTTCATATGCACAAACTACAAATATTAATTCTTAATCAAAAAGCGTGCTGACAGATTGTTGTTCATAGACACGGATGATGGCTTCACTGATTAGTGGAGCCACTGACAACGACTTCACTTTACCGATCATTTTCTCTTCCCCTAGTGGGATGGAGTTCGTCACAACCAACTCTTTAATATTTGAATTCTCGATGCGCTCGATGGCCGGACCTGAAAGAACAGGGTGCGTACAGCAAGCAAAGACTTCTTTCGCTCCGTTTTCTACTAACGCATTGGCAGCCAGCGTGATCGTACCTGCTGTATCAATGATATCATCGATCAAGATGGCGATTTTCCCATCAATATTACCAACGATGTTCATAACCTCTGCAACGTTCGGTTTTGGACGACGTTTATCAATGATGGCAATCGGTGCTTTCAATCGTTCCGCAAGCTTACGGGCTCTTGTCACTCCTCCGTGGTCCGGGGATACGATCACAAGGTCTTCATTATTGAATCCTCTTTCTTCAAAGTAATCCGCAAGGATCGGAACACCCATTAGGTGATCAATTAGGATATCAAAGAAACCTTGAATTTGAGGGGCATGCAGGTCCAGCGTAATAACGCGGGTAGCACCGGCAGTTTCTAACAGGTTCGCAACCAATTTAGCCGTGATCGGCTCACGCGCTCTTGCTTTACGATCTTGACGGGCATAACCATAATAAGGCATAACAATGTTAATCGTTTTAGCAGATGCCCGTTTCAAAGCATCGACCATAATAAGAAGCTCCATCAGGTTTTCGTTTACAGGCTGACAAGTAGACTGAATGACGAATACATCACAACCACGGATACTTTCTTCAATGTTAATCTGGATTTCACCGTCACTAAAACGCTTAACAGAAGATTTCCCTAATTCTACTCCTACTTCATCCGCAATTTCCTTTGCAAGATGATAGTTTGAATTAAGGGAGAAAATTTTTAATTTGGAATTAATATAAGAGTTTGGCATTGTGGACCTCCAATTATTTCTTATGGTTTAGATTTTGAACATAGTTTTCTTTATTTACTTGGCGAGCTCTTGCAATTGAAAGAGACTCTCCTGGAACATCCTCAGTAATAGTAGAACCGGCAGCAATGTAAGCACCTTTTCCAACTTTGACAGGCGCTACCAGATTTGAATTACAGCCTACAAATACACCATCTTCAATCTTCGTCAGGTGTTTGTTTTTCCCATCATAGTTCACTGTGATCGACCCACATCCAATGTTGACGTCACTTCCAACCTCTGCATCTCCAATATAGCTTAAGTGAGATGCTTTACTCGCTTTACCAAACGAAGCCTTCTTAATTTCAACGAAGTTACCAATTTTCACTTCATCCTCAATGGTCGAAGCCGGACGAATGTGAGCAAATGGCCCAATATGAACATCCGATCCGATCGAGCTGTCATGGGCAACAGATTGCTTCACGACTGTTCGGTCGCCGATCTGACAATCCTTCACCTCGGAGTTCGGTCCGATCATAGTGTCTTCACCGATTGTGGTGCTGCCCGTAAGAACTGTACCCGGAAGGATAACCGTATCTCTGCCAATCATAACATCGGCATCGATATACGTATTGTTCGGATCCTTTATCGTTACACCATTGCGCATATGGTATTCATTGATGCGCTTTTTCATCGTGATTTCTGCTTGAGAAAGTGCTACACGGTCGTTCACACCCAATGTCTCATCAAAGTCACTTGTTTGGTACGCACTTACGATTTCACCTTCAGATTGGAGAATCTCAATCACATCCGGTAAATAGTACTCGCCTTGTACGTTATCATTCGAAACCTTTTTCAGGGCATCGAATAACGCTTTATTATCAAAACAATAGGTTCCAGTATTGATTTCTTTCACGTTTCTCTCTTTATCAGTTGCATCCTTATGTTCAACAATGCGCTCCACTAAACCTTCTTGATTGCGGATGATACGTCCGTATCCATCAGGAGATTCAGTGTGACCAGTCAAGATAGTCGCTTTCGCACCCTGTCCTTCGTGATGCTTCACTAAAGCTTCCATCGTTTCTCCTTTAATGAGCGGTGTATCACCACATACCACTAAAGTAGTGCCTTCTAAATCACCTAGCACATCTTCAGACTGCATGACAGCGTGAGCGGTACCTAACTGCTCAGCCTGAAGAGCAAAATCACTCTTTCCCTCTAAATGCGACTTCACAAGCTCAGCACCGTGACCAACGATTGTGACAGTCTTTTCTATATGTAATGTTGAAATTTGGTCGACCACATGTTCCACCATTGGCTTGCCACACACAGGATGAAGAACTTTGTAAAGCTTCGACTTCATTCTCGTACCTTGCCCAGCAGCTAATATAACGGCATATCTATTTGTCATTTTTGGTCCTCCAATAACCTTTTTATCCATAACGAATATATCCTAAAAACTCTATCATTTCAAGGATTCAAATAAAAGTACATATATTTGTCAAACGAAAAGCGGAGGCGGCTTGGTCAGGCCCGACAAGCATATGATGAATTGACCGGAAAGGCGCCCTTTGCCTTTTTGGTCAATTTAGCTTATGACCTCGAGCCTCTAAGCCCTGGAGCTGGACAGACGAAAAGCGGAAGGGCTTTGCCCAGAGGCGACAAGCATAAGACGAACATGCCGGAAAGGCGTTCTTTGCCTTTTTGGCATGTTTGGCTTATGACCTCGAGCCTTTAAGCCCTGGAGCTGGACAAGACGAAAAGCGGAGGCGGCTCGCTAGCCAGAAAAGTCCGTGTTCACAATTTGGCACAAGTTTGACCGAAAGTGGCACAACAAACCCCAATAATGGCACAAGTTTTCCCGAAAACTGCCTCTACAAACATTAAAAGTGCCGCAACACTTCCGCATTTCCAGCTTAAAAAGTACTTTCAAACGACCTAAATCAGCCATTTTCCCTTAAGGGCAGCGACACCGTCATTTAATTGAGCCGTTTTCATTAAACACATGCCATTCCTAGTTCCATTTTATCCATGTTTTAGCCCGGATCTCGCTTTTTCAGACAAGCTATCCTATTATCAACATCTATGTCGAATTTTCTTTTCCTTAAAATACAAAAAAAAATAAATTAGAGGTTTCAACTCTCCAAACATCGGGGTATACAAAAAGCGTAAGAACTGCCACTTTTAAATGCTCGGCTCTTAAAGACAAAAAAAAAGAGCCTTACAAAAGTAGGCTCTTGATGCAATAGATTCTATTAGGAAGCCCCAGCTTCTTCTAACTCAACTTCTTCTAACTCACCTAGACGGTGATACTCAGCTAAAACGGCATCTTGGATCTTGCCGCGAGTACCCGAATTAATTGGGTGAGCAATATCACGAAATTCCCCATCTGGAGTTCGCTTGCTTGGCATCGCTACAAATAAGCCATTGTTCCCATCAATTACACGAATGTCATGAACAACAAATTCATTATCCAGCGTAATAGATGCGATAGCTCTCATGCGACCATCGGTGTTTACTCGGCGTAATCTTACGTCTGTTACTTCCATTCTGTTCACCACCTTTTTCCCTAGATGAAATCTACTCTATGTATTCAACGAATTATTTAGATATTCCTTCTTAAATTGTAAAATTTTTTGAAAAGTTTTATTTTTTATACCCTTTCATCTATTTCATTTGAACTACACTTCTTTTTTGACACAAAAAAACACCCGTGAATATTACTTCACGAGTGCGATTACTTCGATCTCAACCAAGGCATCTTTAGGTAAGCGGGCTACCTCTACACAAGAACGAGCAGGCTTGTGGTCACTAAAATACTCCCCATATACTTCATTGATCGTACCAAATTCATTCATATCCTTAATGAAGACAGTGGCTTTTACCACTGTTTCCAATGACGCCCCAGCTTCTGATAGTACGGCTTGAAGATTACGGAACACCTGATGCGTTTGTTCCGCTACATCCCCTTCCACCATAGTACCTTCTGCTGTCAGAGGAATTTGTCCTGAACTATAAAATAAATTATTTACGACAATCCCCTGAGAATATGGACCAATTGCTGCTGGTGCTTGCTTAGTAGAAACTACACGCATTTTAAATGCCTCCCCTTATGGTAGAAATGTTAAATTTGATTGAAAGTAATTTCCTTCCGTTAATGAAATTTGTTTATCTTTTTCATTCACATCAGACAATTTTAATAATGAAACATAGTCATCCACTAGTCGATCATCGATACTATTGGATTCAACTAAAACACCGATGCCAGATAAAGTAGCCGAGAACTCTTCCAGTAAGTTCTTCATACCGTTGATGGTTCCACCGGCCTTCATAAAATCATCGACAACCAATACTTTAGACCCTTCCTTCAAACTTCTCTTGGAAAGTACCATAGATTGGATTCGCTTCGATGAGCCGGAAACATAATTGATGCTCACAGTCGATCCCTCTGTTACACGACTATCCCGCCTAACGATGACCACTGGAACATTTAAGTATGAGGCAATAGCATTAGCAATCGGTATCCCTTTTGTCGCTACTGTCATGATGACATCAATATCTTTCTCAGCAAAAGCTGACGCCAGTAACTTCCCGACACTTTTCATAAGCTGAGGATTGCCCAGCAGGTCAGTCATGTATAAATATCCGCCTGGCAATAAACGATCTGAGCTTTCCAGATGAACACAAAGCTCATCTATCATTTCTTTCGCTTCCTGACTGTTTACCTTTGGAACATATTTCACTCCACCGGCTGCCCCGGGAACTGTTTGAACAGTCCCCACACCCCGTCCTTCAAATGTTTCCTTTACTATCGTCAAGTCCTCACTGATGGAAGACTTTGCAGAACCGTACCGCTCAGAGAAAAAAGTTAAAGGAACAAGTTGGTGGGGACGTTCTAATAAATAATGCGTCATATCAATTAATCGTTCACTACGCTTAAACTTCACCAAAGAAACCTCCTAAATCCGAATATTATAATGTAAATATATCATTAATATACGGATTTCGGCAAGAGGTCTTAATCTCCCAGCATGCGCACCGCGAACACTTGATCACAAAAACCCCTTAAACCATTATAGATTCGATGAAGTCTTGATTCATATTGCACTAATCCATATACTGTCGGGCCGCTTCCGCTCATTAGAACAGCATCGGCACCAAAGCGCTCCATTTGGTCTTTTATTTGGGCCACTTCAGGGTGCATATCCAATGTGACTGATTCAAGTACATTCCCAAGATTGGAGCATATATCATGATAATTTCCATGTTCCAAAGCTGAAACCATGGCGTTTGTATTCGGATGTGTAATGTTTTGCAGATTCAAATTTTTATAAACATCTGCTGTTGAAACTCCTATTGTTGGTTTCGCCAAAATAACCCAGCAATTTGGTGGAGCAGGAAGGTGTTGGATCTTCTCACCTCTGCCTGATGCTAAAGCTGTACCCCCGTAAACACAGAAAGATACATCTGAACCAATTTCGGAACCAAGTTCTGCCAGCTCATCCATACTGAGACCTAAATCCCATAATCGATTTAACCCTTTTAAAGTTGCTGCTGCGTCACTGCTCCCGCCTGCTAATCCTGCTGCTACAGGTATCACTTTATCAATGGAAATTGCTACCCCTTTTTTGATATTCAACCTCGTCTTTAAAAGCTGTGCAGCCTGATAGGCAAGGTTTCTTCCATCGTCCGGTACAAATCGATTATGCGAGAGAATCTTAATCGTATCATCAGAAAGATTCGTAAGCTCAATTCTATCTGCTAAATCAATTGTTGTCATAACCATCTCAACTTCATGGTAACCATCTGAACGTTTATGTAAAACATCAAGTGATAGGTTAATTTTTGCCGGCGCCTTCACTAATAACCTCATATCATCACCTTCTTACCAATACTCTTTGTTATATTGTATCATACACTTATTATTGAGAGTGTTAACTTCTAAACATACTCATACAAGTATGTTATTTTATCACGTAAAGTACTGATAGGAAAGATTGTCTTGTCCTTATTAAAACAGGGGCCGCCTGAAAAGCACTACACTTTTAAGGCGACCCCCTGTATATGGTACTGATAAAAGATGTAATCCTGTACGCGTGAAAAGAGTTAGTGAGGACGATTTTCAGATAATCGCTGACTTGCGAGCTCAACTGCGCGCTTCACCATATTACCTGCATCCCGTGACGTGATTCCACCCCAACCATCTTTCTGAACAACATCATAGAATCCCAATTCCTGAGCGATTTCTTCTTTTAATTGATCAGACATGATTCCTCTTCTTCTGCTCATAAGTCTACCTCCTTTAGATGTACCACACGTTTAGTATGTGTACAAAAGGACAAAACATAACAAAAGGAAGGGAGCGCTATCTATGTAAATCATGAAAATCAGACAAATAAAAAAGCAGCAAACAATTGTCTACTGCTGGCTAAAGATGATATTTCCTGTTGCTTCATCATAAAATGTTAATTGAACTGTCTCAGTGAGAACATCTGCATAGCTGTAAGAAACTCGTTCGAACGCATTCTCTTCTTGATCCAGTTGAACAACGAATACAGAAGGATACGTTTCGGCTAGAACACCTGAACGCTCAATTGTTTTTCGACGTCCACCGTTTGCTTTAAGCATTAAACGTTTCCCCAGATTAGAATCAAGGGATCTTTTAATGTCGGCTAATGTTTTTGGCATTTCGCTTCCACCTCACTATAATCAAATATAACACATTATGTAATTTTAGTCAAATAAATTTATTATTTTAACAAGAATCACGAACACCTGTCAATATATTTTATTCAACAAAAAGTACGTTTTTTCTACACACCTAACATTCCCCATACATTGAGAAATTATGTAAACAATAAAAGCGGAGGGGCTTTGCCCAGAGGCGACAAGCATAAGGCGAGCATGCCGGAAAGGCGCTTTTTGCCTTTTTGACATGCTTGACTTATGACCTCGAGCCTCTAAGCCCCGGAGCTGGAAACAATAAAAGCGGAGGCGGCTTGGTCAGGCCCGACAAGCATAAGGCGGGTGCATCGGAAAGGCGTTCTTTGCCTTTTTGATGCACTTGCCTTATGACCTCGAGGGACTAGCCGCCGGAGCTGGATAACAATAAAAGCGGAGGGGCTTTGCCCAGAGGCGACAAGCATAAAACCACTAAAAAACCCACCTTACTAATCTATACATCTAAACACCAAATAGACCTTACAATTCACGCGGTAAATTGTAAGGTCTATTTGATTTTTGTCGAACATCCCCTAATCTTCTTCAGTAATTTTATATGGCATCCCAGTCCGAAGAACACCCTTCGTCTCGATTCCGCCAAGCCCTTTGTCCCCTGTTAACGTATTACGGATGACGTCCCAAACATTAACCGAGTCCTTAAACCCCGTAAAACAAATCTTAGCCACGATATATACTGGATCCAATGCATGGATATTAACTCTGGATGGAGAACTGGCGAAATTGGCTCCAGCATGAATGAGTGATTCAAAGTGGGATTGACAAGCACCCGCAAAGATCACCAGCTGGTCCAAGTGAGGAGATTTGCTCCGTGCCTCTCTCACTGCCTGAACAAAATACTTCGAATGTCGATATGCGTTAATATCAGCTTTGGTCCCTTTTGCCTTAGAATAGGCATCGTGACCAGTCAATACAATAATATTCGGTCTATATTTATCGATAAGGGACCCAATTTGTTCAGGCATTTCTGTCTCACTACAGTGAACACCTTTTACTGGAACACCAATTTTTTCATAAAGATCTAGACACTTTCTTAAATAGCTGGGATCTCCATCAAGATGAAGCACTTTCCCTGGAACTTGGAAATAGTTATAATCGTCTCGATAAGCATTCGTTACTCTATACTCCTGCTTATACTTGAGAAGCTCTATATCCTGTCGGAACAGGTCAAGAGATTGTTCCTCCTTTGAACGAAACTCCTGTGTAATACGATCCTGCTCTCTAGGGTCCATCTTCTTCAAATCATGAAAAGGAGCATCCGCTATTAATCGAAAATCTTCACCATACAGCACCGCCGTTTTTTGACCATCTATCATGCGGATATCTATCACTCGGAATAAAATATCACATTGATATGAAAGGCGACCTACGACATCATTGATTTCGATATTCACATCAGTCACTCCCATGGGCTAAACATTCGTTGATAAATTAAAAAAGGAAATAATAAGCCGAGGAGAATCAACGTTTATCTTATCCTTCTCAACACGTTCCTTATCATCAATTAAGTAAATATTCCCTGTGATAACCTATGCAACCTTCTACTGTTCGGTGTCAATAAAATGGGTGTCCCTTGCGGAGTACACGGGAACAAGAAAATGGCTAAACGCACTTACACGTTTAGCCATCTATCCAAGCTTTAATTAAAGTTCGGGTATAACGCATCACTCAACCGGCCGAATTCCTGTATCGTCAGTGTCTCTCCACGGCGGGTAGGTTCAACCCCCGCAGCAGATAAAGCTTCGAGGATTAAGTCTTTCTTTTCTTTTCCTTGAGGAAGCTGACTGCTTAAATTGTTCAAGATCGTCTTTCTTCTCTGAGCAAAAGAAGAGCGTGTTACGGTAAAGAAGAAGTCTTCACTGATAACCTCGACAGGAGGCTTCTCCCGCTTCGTTAAACGGATGACGGCTGAATCAACATTCGGCTGCGGCATAAAGACCGTTTTCGGGACAGTCATGACCATCTCGGCCTCTGTATAGTACTGTATGGCAATCGAAAGAGATCCGTACGCTTTTGTTCCGGGTTGGGCTGAAATGCGGTCTCCTACTTCCTTTTGAAGCATGACACAGATCCCTCTGATTGGAAGTCGCTCCATCAACAGCTTAAGAATGATAGGTGTAGTGACGTAATAAGGGAGATTGGCCACTACCATAATGTCTTCGAACCCTTCAAACTCTTTATTAATAATGGCTTCAACATCCGCCTCTAATATATCTTCATTGATTATTTTAACGTTTTCGTAAGGGGATAGTGTATCGGCCAGAATAGGAATCAGTCGCTGGTCGATTTCAAAGGCAACGACCTTTCCCGAGGTGCGCGCAAGATGTTCTGTTAACGCACCGATTCCAGGCCCAATCTCAATGGCTGCGGTTTTCTCAGATAAACCTGCGTATTCCGTTATGTTCCTGAGGATATTAGGATCGATCAAAAAATTCTGACCCAGGCTCTTTTTAAACGAGAAACCATACTTACCTAATATCTCTTTCGTACGTATCGGGGTGGCAATATCTTTATGCATGTTCTTCCTCCTGAATAATTTCCATTAAAGCTTTTTTAAACTCTTCTTTTTGAATATTGAACATCCTTAATCGTTTATGCAGCTGTTTTCCATTAGTGTATCCGATTCTAAGCTTCTCACCAAGAGCAATTCTTCGGTCCTTCGACTGAGCACTCCCGATTAAGCCTGCATCAATTAAATCCTCTTTTGAGATAACCTCTTCCTGCTCAACATCCAGCACATGAGCCTCTCTTAAAGACTCTCTTATGATATCTGGCGAAGCATGCTCTACTCCTATTCCTCTGCCTGACTTTGGCAGCGCATCCTTCTTATGTACAAAGGCATGTTTACAACCCGGTACCGCTTCACTCACAATCTTCCGGATACGTTCACCCGGGTAGTCCGGATCGGTAAAGATGATTACGCCTCTTTTTTCCTGGGCGTGTTTTATTTTCTCTATAGTAGCCGGAGACACAGCAGAACCATTCGTTTCAATCGTATCTGCATTGACAGCACGTTGAATGGCTACCGTATCGTCCTTTCCTTCCACTACGATGATTTCTTTAATTTTCATAATTCCTCCAAAAGAATTGAAACTTTTCTGCTTTCATTTTCGTCTAATCATTGAAGACCTAAAGCTATTATAACGGTTTTCACCGATAAATAAAAAAAAGCAGGAGAACACCCCTGCTCTTAGTTTAATATTTTTACTTTAATTGTTTTTCTTCCCCAACGATAGGCATCTGATTTAGACGGGAAGAATACATCAATTTTGTTCCCTTTGATTGCTCCACCCGTATCTGCAGCTACGGCATAGCCATAGCCTTCTACATATACCTTTGTTCCTAAAGGAATAACAGAAGGGTCTACTGCAATCACCTTAACATTCGGATTTGATTTCAGATTGATTCCTGTAGCTGTATAGCCTGAGCATCCGTTACATGATGCAGTGTAAGCTGTAGAGCTCACATAAAACTCTCTTCCTCCACTTGGAGCAGCTGAGGCTGAGGCAGATGAATTAGAAGATGAACTTCCACGGGAAACTTGAGCCACTAAAACCTTCGTTCCGACATTAACGATTTTATCCTGGCTTTCTTTCACTACCTTTTCACTAACTAACTTCCTGGAAACCTCTTTGCCGTTCTCTTTCACAACTTCAAATTTCTTTTCAATCAAGCCGTTTTTACCTTCTTGAACGACCTTCTCTTTTCCTTTTGAAAGATCGGAATCCTTTTTGGAAATAACGGTGAAATCCTTTGTCTCTTCCACTACATCGGTGACTTTTTCAACTCGAACGACATTTACGACATCATTTGCTTTAACAACTTTGTCTAAACTTGGTTCAACACGGTCTGATTTCTTTAGTGTAATTCCTTGTTGCTTTAAAAAGTCAGCGACCGTAGTCGAAGTAGACCATACCTTTTGTTCTTTTCCACCGTTCACTAGCTTAAGTGAAAATGCGGTATCAATCTTGACATTCATATTCCCTGTTACTTTTTCTGATAAGCCGGGTTGGACCTTATCATGCTCTCCTACTTTAATTTCATTTTCAGAGAGTAACTCTTTTACTGTATCAGCAGTCGTCCAGACCTTTTTCGTCTGATCCCCTACTACTACTTCTACCTGTTTTGCCGGTTCCCAAACAATGTTCATGTTATTTGAGACCTTCGTATTCCCCGAGGGGTACAAATAGTCTTCTGAGCGGGTTGAAATCTCTAATTCTTTTAATATATCTTGAATAGTATTTGCATGCGTCCTAATCTCTTTTTGCTCGCCGTCTAGGGTCAATGCCACAGTGTTTTTAGATCCTTCATAAAAAAGAATTCCGAATACAGCTGCAGATGTTACCAATGTTCCGATTGTAACAATCCATTTCCTTCGACTCAAAGACTTGGAAAACAGGCTTTTCATGGTTTTAAACTTCATGAAAAACGCCTCCTTTTCTCGGAGTGATTATATAGAGTAATCCAGTGACTGTCAACCCTTACTTCTTTTAACTTAATCTAGCAAAATATTGAAACCCAGGGAACATAAAACATATTATGCATAAAAGAAGAGAAAAAGAAAAGAGAGAGTTATCGACATGATTATCCTATGAAACAAGAATCCTATGTAGAACTTTTTGTTTTTATTAACTATTTGGACAAGCTCTCTCAATTCTCGACAATATCTGATGTCAGATTATGTTGAATAACTTTTTTGCATTTTCGGTTGTTTTGTTCTCTACTTCTTCTAATGATACTTCCTTAAGCTCCGCGATCTGTTCTGCTACCAGCTTTACGTATGCAGGTTCATTTCGCTTCCCTCTGTTCGGGTGAGGTGCTAAATAAGGACAGTCTGTTTCGATCAGAAGCTTTTCCAATGGAATTTCTTTTGCTACTTCTTTTGGCTTTTTCGCATTTTTAAAGGTTACGGGACCTCCCAGAGAAATGTAGAAATTCATATCCACACATTCTTGAGCAATTTCAGGACTTCCGCTGAAGCAATGCATGATCCCTCCAACTTCCTCTGCTCCTTCTTCCCTGAGGATATCCACTATATCTTGTGTGGCATCACGGTTGTGTATAATTATTGGGAGTTTTACCTTTTTAGCTAAATGGATCTGTTTTCGAAACACTTCTTTTTGAACATCTTTCGGTGATTTATCCCAGTGATAATCGAGTCCCATTTCCCCTATGGCAACTACTTTAGGGTGGTTGGAGAGCTCTTCTATCCAAGCTAAATCTTCATCCTTCATATCAATTGCATCCACTGGGTGCCAACCGATGCTGGCATATAAAAATTCATATTGCTCAATGAGCTCCATCGCCCGGTTAATCGTTGGCCGATCAAAGCCGACGACCACCATCTTTTCAACTCCAGCTTCTCTTGCTCTTGAAATTACCTCCTCCAGATCTTCGTCAAATTGTTCAGCATTCAAATGAACATGTGTATCAAATAGCATGTAAGACACTCCTTGTAATAAAGATAAGTTTAATATAAAAAAGCATGACAAGCATCACATTCATGTAACATTCATATTACATATTATGGTTTCTATGGATATTTTTTATTACTTCTGTTTCATTCGCAGGTACTCTTCATTCTATCTACTTTCGTCACAGAACCAAAACAATCTGTTTCTTTCTATATTATTGTTTTCTAAATATAGTAATGAGTTTAATAAATACCTAATATGACAAATTTCATTCCATATATTCATTATTTTAATATAATAAAGGGATGTTCCACGTGGAACATCCCTTTATCGACAAAAGCATAAAAACCTTACTTATTTTACTTTTGTTCCATTTGGTAAAGACTGGTCGATGGAAGCAAGAGACAGTGTTCCATTTTTTTCACCGGCAAGAATCATTCCTTGTGAAAGTTCTCCACGCAGTTTTACTGGCTTCAAGTTTGTCACACAGATCACTTTTTTCCCAACCAGTTCGTCCGGTTGATAGAATTTAGCAATTCCTGACACAACTTGTCGTTTTTCAAAGCCAAGATCCAATTGCAGCTTAAGCAGTTTATCCGCTTTTTTAACCGGCTCAGCTCCTATGACCTCCGCTACGCGAAGATCAACTTTCATGAAATCATCGATTCCGATTTCCTCTGACTCTTCTTTAGCAGGCTCCTTCTTTTCTTCAACAGCTGGAGCAGATCCTTGCATTTTCTCTTTGATGAAGTTTACCTCTTCCTGAAGTTCAAGTCGCGGGAAGATCGGTTCCCCTTTTTTCACTACTTCAGTTCCTACTGGAATAGCTCCAAAACTCTCCAAGCTTTCCCATGTGTGCATTTTTTCATCATGAAGGTTCAATTGTTCAAAAATCTTTTTAGGAGTTCTCGTTAAGAATGGTTGTAAAAGAACAGCGACTCTTCGTAATGATTCAGCTAAATGACTCATCACACTGCCGAGCTCTTCTTTTCTGCTTTCGTCTTTAGCAAGTGCCCAAGGCTGAGTTTCATCAATATATTTATTCGTACGGCTGATTAACTGCCATAGACTGGACAAAGCTACAGAAAACTCCATGTTTTCCATTGCTTCTTCATATTTATTCACTGTTTCTTTGTTCATATCCAGGAGGGCTTGATCGAATTCACCGTTAGAATCAACATAGGCTGGAATGACTCCATCAAAATATTTATTGATCATGGCCACTGTACGATTTAACAGGTTTCCTAAGTCATTTGCTAAGTCGAAGTTGATGCGTTCAACAAATCCTTCTGGCGTAAAGACTCCATCAGAACCGAATGGCACTTCTCTTAATAGGTAGTAACGAAGAGAATCAAGGCCGTAGCGATCAATAAGGGTAACAGGATCAACTACATTCCCTTTAGATTTAGACATTTTCCCGTCTTTCATCAGAAGCCACCCATGAGCGAAAACCTTCTTAGGAAGCGGAAGATCTAATGCCATTAACATGATCGGCCAATAAATCGTATGGAAACGAACAATTTCCTTCCCGACCAAGTGAACATCCGCTGGCCAGTACTTTAAGTAATTTTTATCTTTTTCACTGCCGTAGCCAAGGGCTGTAATATAGTTGGAAAGGGCATCGATCCACACGTAAATGACATGCTTGGGATCTCCCGGTACTTTCACTCCCCAGTCGAAGGTTGTTCTTGAAACAGCCAAGTCTTCTAAACCAGGTTTGATGAAGTTATTCACCATCTCATTCTTACGGGACTCAGGCTGAATGAACTCAGGGTTTTCTTCATAGTAAGCAAGGAGGCGGTCAGCGTACTTGCTCATTTTGAAAAAGTACGATTCTTCCTTCACTTTTTCAACAGGTCTGCCGCAATCAGGACAGTTTCCGTTTTCCAATTGACGCTCAGTAAAGAAGGATTCACATGGTGTACAATACCAGCCTTCATACTGGTCCAAGTAAATATCACCTTGTTCGACAAGCTGATGGAAGATCTTTTCCACAATATCCTTATGACGCTTCTCAGTCGTACGGATAAAGTCATCATATGAAATATCCAATTTCCCCCATAGATCTTTAATTCCACTAACGATCCCGTCTACATATTCTTGTGGAGTAATCCCCTCTTCCTGGGCTTTACGTTGAATTTTCTGTCCATGCTCGTCCGTTCCTGTCAGGTACATGACATCGAATCCACGCATTCTCTTATAACGGGCCATCGCATCACCAGCTACCGTGGTGTAAGCATGTCCAATATGTAAATTTCCACTTGGATAATAAATCGGTGTTGTTATATAGAAGGTGTTCAACTTTTCTTCCACTTTCTGTTCCTCCCTTTTTTATCTACCCCCATAAAGCCATATGGGCATCCGTATGGTTTATAGTGGCATAATTGTTACGTACATCCATTATCTGCGTCTTACCTATCATCTTAACCTCTTATCTCATCAAAATATACCTAAAATATAGGGTTTCTGCAACTAAACAATGTTGAATATTGATTTTGTCGAAACACGTGCGGGTTTTTGTCTAAATTTGTCGAATGTATACATACCATAAAGATAATTCGACATTTCTCACTTGCATTACTTTCGTTACAATAATATTCAATTGGTAATACAATTTTTTACAACAAAGCGTAAAGCTTATTATAACAGCTTTTTTTTATCCATTTTTTCTTAAAAATTTACAGATATAATTATTGACGATATTCCTAAACGTTGGTATGATAGAAGCAACAAAAGAAATTTGTCGAATATTGACGAACTAGAGAGAGATATAAATATCTTATATTTGGAGGAGATTTTTAAATGAAGTCTACAGGTATTGTAAGAAAAGTTGATGAATTAGGTCGTGTCGTTATTCCAATCGAATTACGTCGTACATTAGGTATTGCTGAGAAAGATGCTTTGGAAATCTATGTAGATGACGAAAGAATCATTTTAAAGAAATATAAGCCAAGCATGACTTGCCAAATCACTGGTGAAGTTTCTGATGACAACATCAAGCTTGCTAACGGTAAATTGGTTCTTAGCCGTGAAGGTGCAGATCAATTACTTAAAGAAATCCAGGATTCACTACAAACAAAATAATTTGTTGTTAATATACCAAAGGCCTGAGTGACTAGACTCAGGCCTTTTTTTATGGATCTATTCGTAAAGTTTGTTGCTATTGTAGAGGAGAAAGTAATTGTTGATTTCCGCTCCGGGATGCTCGCTTTCCGCGGGGCTGGCGGTGAGCCTCCTCGGCAAGCCTCCGGGGACTCACCTGTCCAGCTATTCCCGCAGGAGTCGAGCATCCTTCCGCTCCAATCAACTTTCTAAGCATGAATCCTTAATAGAAATCAATCATAACAAGAATTTTAGCAAGCAATCTCATTTAAGGTAAAAGAGATTGAATTTCATTTTAAGGAAGAAGGATTATTTTTTCTCGTAACATTGTTTTCTTGCACACCTTGAAGCTCTGTCATGAAAATACTGTTTAAGATGGTGAGGGGAACTGCGCAGACTCCGGCGGATTTTGGACGTGCCGAGACCCCGTTCGGCTAAGCTGAGGAGGTTCGGCCGAACGCTAGCTGCAAGCAGAGCAGTTTCCCTCACCATCCAGCATAAACCTGGTTGATAGAGCCCTGGCAGATTCTATGCTAGAAAACAACAATCTTTGCGAAAAGAGCCTTTTTTATTTATTGATTCTGCCTCTCTGCACTTTTCTATTCAACATGATAAGCTTGATATACTTCCCGTTTTGGAAGGGATCGTTCTTTAGAGACTTGTTTGATGGCTTCTTTGGAGGACATGCTTTTTTCATTTACATAGTGTTGAACATGTTCCTGGAGGGAGTAGCTGCTCCACCAGACGTCTTCCTCTTCTTTCTCCAACGGACCTGCTCCCTCAATCAATAAGCAGAATTCGCCTCGTACTTCTCCATCGTTTGCCCATTCCATTACTTCTTCCAGGGATCCACGGATGAATTCCTCGAATTTCTTCGTGAGCTCACGACAAACAACGATTTGTCTATTTCCCAAAGCTCCATATAGCTCTTTTAATGTTTCTTTTAATCTGTGTGGTGATTCATAAAGGATAAATGTATCTTCCAGCGTTTTAAGTGTAGCCAGTTCCGCTCTTTTGTCTTTCTTCCCTCTATGTAAAAACCCATAGAAATAAAATGGCTGCGGAGCCAATCCTGAAGCGATCAAAGCCGTAAGAGCTGCATTAGCTCCCGGTAGTGGAATGACAGCAATTTCGTGATGGATTGCTTCTTTCACCAGTTCGTATCCCGGATCTGAGATGGATGGCATACCTGCATCACTTACAAGGGCAATGAGCTCGCCTCTTTTCATTCGTTCAATCAGCTTCGGTCCGCTCGTTTCTTTATTATGCTCATGATAACTAATGATAGGCGTGTCAATTTCAAAGTAATTACATAGTTTTTTCGTATTTCTTGTATCTTCAGCAGCAATCACTGCCGCTTCCTTCATCATGCGGATTGCTCGAAACGTCATATCCTCTAAATTCCCGATTGGTGTAGGGACAAGATACAAGCTTCCTTTGTCACTATCTTGAAAGCTTTTTTGCTGGTTCATTGAATCGCTCACCTTCTCATTTCCTTAGTCCTTATCTTCATTCTTTCCAAACAGCATATCATATACTTCCCTTGAGTATTTGTTTTGTTCGTCATACACATAAAGGGGAGGAAGAATTTTCAGGTCCGGTTTCCCATCTTTTATTCCTTCTATTAAGATGGTGTTGGCTTCTCTTCCCGGCTTCGGATATACAAAGCGCAATCGTTTCGGCTCGAGACGATGCTTCCTCATCAACGATAGGATGTCCATCAATCGACCCGGACGATGGACGAAGGAAGCCTTTCCCCCTTGCTTCAGGAGATAGCTTGAAGCTTTGATGGTATCCTCAAGAGAACATAAGATTTCATGACGGGCAATCGCATAGTGCTCGTTTACGTTTCTTTTATCCCCGGGTGGAGTATTAAAGTATGGAGGATTACAGGTTACGACATCATAATGGGAATGATGAAGAAGCTGATCAATTTCCTTCACATCCCCCAGCTTCATGGATATTTGATTTTGACGGCCATTATACTCGATACTTCTTTGTGCCATATCAAATAGTCTTTCCTGAATCTCCACCCCCGTAATTTCAACGTTGGTTCTTGCACTTAGTAATAAGGGGATGATGCCGTTACCCGAACATAGATCAACCACTTTCCCTTTGTGAATCGGTAAATAGCTGAAATGGGCCAATAGGACCGCATCTGTTGAAAAGGAAAAAACAGATGGACTTTGAATGATCCTCATGTTTTCGGCCAATAAATAATCTAAACGTTCATCTTCTTTTAACTCAACCATGCCTTACCTCCTTCTTTTCTTCTATTATATGTTGTTTCGCTTTACGATTTGTCCGGCTCCGGCAGCTAGTCCCTCTAAACTATTCCAATAAAAAGGACCAATCCCACTACACATGGATCAGCCCTTTTTACTCTGTATTCAGTTCAAAAGAATGAAGTGCACCTTTATTTCTTATTTAAGAAAGAAAGGCAGAACAAGCAGTCTTCATCCTTCCGTGGACTTCCGAAGTGTATATTACAAATATGAAATCCTTCCTGGTATAATCGAGCAAGGTTGTCATACCCTTCTCCAATATCCAGTGTTTTATCTTCTAAGTCTGACTCACTCGTTGTACCCGCATCGCTGTTTGTTTGTACCTTTTTTGGTGAGTTCTCTGTTTGTTCCAGTCTACGGCGCAAATGCTCATTTTCAAGCTTCAGAGAGTTATTCTCTTCTAACATTTCAGCTAGGCATTGTTTGAGCTCACCTAATTGATGATATAAATGACCAATTTGTTGTTCCATGTTACTGACTGAATCAAAGAACTCTTTTTTATCCACGACACTACACCCCGTTACTCTGTGGCTTGGAATGATACGGCACCCGCGTTCATAATTTCATCTAATGTGAATTCCAGAACCCGCTCTTCTTCTTTAATTTCCACTTGAAGAATACGTTCCAGAATATTAAGACCTACCACTTTTCCTTTTCCATGAGGTGTCTTAATCACTTCTCCGATATCAGGTAATTCTTCTTTTGCTGCTTCATACTCATCGTTCTCGTATTTCAGACAGCACATTAAACGTCCGCATAAACCTGAAATCTTCGTTGGATTAAGGGATAGATTCTGATCCTTCGCCATCTTAATGGATACCGGTTCAAAATCTCCTAAAAAGGTTGAACAACATAGCATGCGGCCACAAGGACCAATACCACCCAGCATTTTCGCTTCGTCTCGAACGCCAATCTGACGAAGTTCTATGCGGGTACGGAAAATGGAAGCTAGATCTTTTACTAGCTCTCGGAAATCAACTCGTCCATCAGCCGTAAAATAGAATATGACTTTATTTCGATCAAATGTATATTCTACATCTACCAATTTCATATCTAATTGATGCTGATTAATTTTATCACAACATACATTGTAGGCTTCCGTTGCAGATGATTTATTCTCATCTACGATTAAACGATCTTTTTGATCAGCGATACGAATCACTTTTTTCAATGGAAGCACTACATCATTTTCTCCTACTTGCTTTCTCTCTACGACTACTTTTCCAAATTCGACCCCGCGAACCGTTTCAACGATCACATAGCAATCTTTCTGAATATCCAATTCACCCGGATCGAAATAATAGATTTTACCCGCTTTTTTAAAGCGTACTCCTACAACATCGTACAAAGGACCATCACCCCTGCAGTTTTAGCATAAGCTGTTCTACTAGCAGCTGCGAATTCATATTGGCGTTTAACTTGCGTTTTGCTTCAAGTATCGCCGTCATATTAGTAGAAAGACGATTGGTAGATACTTGAAGTGCGTTTGATTTCCAGTTTTCCTTTTGGTCCGGGTACACGAGCTGTTCTTCTTTTCCTAACTGGATATGAAGTAAGTCTTTATATATTAGAAGTAAAAGATCTAATGCTCGATCGACTTGATCTTTTTCTTTGAAGTGCTGTACAAAATCCTCTTGTATTTTGACCATTGCTTGGAAGGGACTTTTCTGGAGGACTTCATATAATTTTAACACTATTATTCTTGCTTGTGCAAACCACTCATTTTGACATATTTCTACAGCTTCCTCATAATGGTTCGTCAAGTTGGATGCAAGGGTTGCTAAATGAGGCTGAACCCCCTCTTCCAATAATTGTTTTGTCAGCTGTTCTTTCGGCAACGGTTTAAAGGAAATCGTCTGGCACCTGGAAAGAATAGTAGGCAAAATCCGATGAATATTTTCTGTGATAAGAATCGCCGTTGTATCTGCTAATGGCTCTTCAAGAAACTTAAGCAGGCTATTAGCTGCATTGGCCGTCATCTTATCTCCATGAACGATAATGTAGATTTTCTTCTTGGATTCTACACCGGTTTTCGAAAATTCTTCTTGTAAACTTTTAATCTGATCCTTCTTGATTGAAAGACCGTCCGGCTCAACGACATGCAGATCCGGGTGGTTCCCATGATTAATCCTTTTACAGTTAGAGCAGCTTTCACAAGCCTTTCCATCCACGCGGTTTACGCATAGCAATGCTTTTGCAAACAGGATGCTCATTTCTTTCTTCCGTGTCCCTTTTTCACCCTCAAATAAATAAGCATGAGCGACACGATCCTTCACAATACTGTTTTGAAGCATCTGAAGAACGACGGGCTGAAATGGTTGTATCTCTTCAAACAACATGTCTTAACATCACTCTCTTACATATAAAGATTAATAAGCAATCCTTTTATTTCACCTATTTTCCCTAATATATCAATGGACTTCTTTTCTTTATCTAATACATCTTCCGTCAGTTCAACAAGTTGTTGATCGATGGTTTCTACTATATTGAGCTTTCTGCCCTCGCCATACTGATTCCATGTATGAGATTGCTTCAGATCCATTCCGAAATCTACGGCCTCACGCACAAATTTCTTGACCAATGTTTTATATTTAGCAAGATCTTTAAAGGATCTTGATTTGGCTAAACGACTGCCGGCATTTTCTATTGTGACAAGCAGCTTATTGAGCTGATCCATCTGCATTTTCTGATCGTGCTTGTGAATAAGCTGCCCGAATTTAACATGACCTGTGCTGTTAGACTTCTGGTCTTTTGCTACTTTATCTAAGGACACTCGATGGTCTTGGGTAATTTTCATAGGTTAAACCCCACTTTAAAACTGATGGAATTGCTCTACAGGAAGAACGAACACGGTCGCTCCACCAACGGCTACTTCAACAGGGTAAGGCACGTAAGAATCTGCATTTCCACCCATAGGGGATACAGGAGCCACCATCTGATCACGTGACTGACAGTTTTCTTTAATAACCTGTAACGCTTTATCTACACGAATATCTTCAGTACCAATAATGAACGTGGTATTTCCAGACTTCAAAAACCCGCCTGTACTTGCTAATTTCGTCGAACGAAAATTATGTTCCATCAGGGCATTAGACAAACGATTGCTATCTTTATCTTGAACAACTGCCATAATTACCTTCATAAATCAATTCCTCCGTTATAAAGCCATTTACTTCCTTCTATTATATCATTGAACAAGATCTACATACATGTTTCATCTAAAAAAGAGACGGACTTCTTAGCACCAATTTTTGCTTAGAATTCCGCCTTTCCCTTTTCACTAAACTTACTTGTTTAAGTAATCGGTCACGATACCATATGCATCACCAAATACAGCTTCTTTGCTTTGGCTGGCATCGATGACTTGTATACGATCAGGATATTGTTTTATTAACTTCTGATACCCTTCCCGGACGCGGGTATGGAAATCGACCGATTCCAGATCTAACCGGTTCACTTCTCTTCCATTGTGTTTCGCAATTCTCTTTAACCCTTCTTCGGGATCGATATCAAAATACAAGGTAAGATCAGGCATCTTATCCTCAATCGCAAATTGATTGATGTTCATGACCTCTTCCATACCGATTCCACGCGCATTCCCTTGATACGCAAGAGAACTATCAATAAAACGATCACAAATCACAATCTTCCCTTCATCGAGTGCGGGAATCACTTTTTCCACCAAATGCTGTCGTCTCGCTGCAGCATACAAAAGAGCTTCCGTCCGTTTATCCATTTCCGTGTTCTTTGTATTTAATATCACTTCTCTAATCTGTTCAGCAATCGAAATGCCTCCAGGCTCCCTCGTCTGAATGACATCGAATCCTTCTTGTACTAATTGATTATATAACTCAGTTAATATAGTTGATTTCCCGGCTCCCTCAGGACCTTCAACTGTAATAAACAATCCTTTTGACATGTCTTTCCCTCCACTTGCTTAGCGGTACACAAACACACGGTTTTCATCTAAGCGGTGATGACCTTGTATATTCGCCTTATTCTTTACATACTCTGTTAAACGCGCAATGGCATGAGAGGTAATTCGTTCCCCTTGGATCAACATAGGAATTCCTGGTGGATAAGGAGTGACCATTCCTGCAGAAATTTCTCCTTCTGCCTCCTCAAGGGCAACGAGAATTTCAGCTTTATCCTCCATCTCTTCAAAGCTTAATGCCAAGGTAGTAAAATAATTCTCATCGCTATTTGAACGATTTATTCCATGATTCGTTATCTTTTCTATTATCGGTGCATTCCCTAATGCCTTACTCATTCGACTGATTGCTTCTTTATAAGGAAAAGAACGATCTTTCTTCAGTAACGGAAGAACCAATAGTACATAAGCAGGGTCTGCAAGCTCCGAGTAAATCCCTTCTGACTCTAATAACTGTTGAAGAGAATACCCCGACCTTCCCTCTAGCTGAATGACAAGCTTTAGTGGGTCATGAGCCCGGTTTACAATGAGCTGAGGGTGAATCCCATCTAACGCTTGTACAAACTCATTGACCCTTTTAATATTTTGATCCATATCCTCTTTAGTAAAGGTTCCGACATAGGATCTGGCATAATCCAGGGATGCCATAATCGGATAAGATGGACTACTTGATTGTAGCATAGTTAAATACTCTCTTACCTTACGTTCAATCACTCTGTCACTTGCAATATGTAAATAAGAACCCATCGTCATGGCAGGGAGCATTTTATGGGCCGAATGGACGACAATATCTGCTCCAAGTTCAATTGCAGACTTTGGAAAGGGTGTGCCCAATGAAAAATGAGCTCCATGTGCCTCATCAATGATACACGTCACATCATGTTTATGTAATTCCTCAATTATCTGATCGATATTATAGGTGAACCCATAATAAGTCGGATAGGTAAGGACACACGCCTTCACATGAGGAAATGCCTTCAATGCTTCCTTCAAAGCGTCTAGATTAATACCAAGAGCAATCCCCTCGTCGTTCCACTCTGTTTCTATTAATATAGGAACCGCCTTCGCAAGCTTGATTCCGTTTAGTACTGACTTATGACAATTCCTTTGAACAAAAATGGGATCTCCAGGTGAACATGAAGTAAGAATTGCAGCGATATTCCCTACTGTACTCCCATTCACTAAAAAATAACTCTTCAACGTCCCATATACATCCGACAACAAGTCCTCAGCTTCACGTATTGCCTCATGTGGATCATGTAAATCATCCAATCCGCTTAATTCAGTAACATCAGATTGATAAAATGGATCATCATTCAACAATAAACCATTTTTATGACCCGGCACATGAAAAGAGATAGGCTTTGCAGACCGGTGCTTCTCTATCGCCTCAATAAGCGGGGTTCTCGTATGATCTCGTTTCATTCTCTAAATCTCCTCAAAACAAATATCCACTCATATCGTATCACAACCATGCTGTTCGTTGCGTCAAGGAACAAGGAAAACTTTTTAAAGTACAACGCTTTGCACGTAAGCTATTAATATCAAAAAAAATCATAACCAAGGATACTTCCTGGTTATGAATAGATTTGAGGAGTATTCACTTTTTTTAATCTTTGAACAAACGTTTTATACAAAGGATCGTTGGTTTCTGTCTGAACCATTTCTTTCTCACATTCTGTGCAGATAAACGATGTGTATAGATGGATTCCAACCTTCTTTTCAACGTGACAAACGATACACTCTTCTAAAGCCGCCTTACGCTCCGGATTTAACATAGGGCTCTCCACCTCCATACAACCTATTCTGCCTCAAAACCTTAAATTGTATACATTATTTCAAACTTTTAAACTGACAGAATAATCAAGTGTAATTTATCTTATGTTACAATCGCCCTGTCTGTGTATGTCTCTATAAAAAAGATTGTGGAAAAAATACTGGGAAGGTTTAGGTTGGTATAGATCTTTTATGGAGAAAGGGGGTGCTGTGGGGCAAAGTTAGTTTAAAAGAAGAGTAGATAATGGTGGGATATTGATTATTCATTTTGGGATTTGGAAAGTGAATCATTCATGTGGATGTGCCGGGAATGTGCGGATAGAAAGCTGTAAAACTTGTAAAATGGTATAAAATAAGTTGTTTTCGTGTGAAAACGTAACCAAACTTGGAAGATTGCCTCTTTTTATCGGTACTAGTACGGTTTGTTTAGGTATGGCTGTGTCTTGATTTGTGGTAATTGCGTCGTTTTAACCATTATTGCGTCATTATCATACTTTTTTGCGTCATTATTTTATTTTATGCGTCGTTTTCGGACATTATTGCGTCACTTTTTCGTTTTATGCGTCTTTTACCAATTGTTACCTAAATTCTCGGAGTAATTACCCGCTGAATTAGATTATCCGCTCAGCTGTATAGAGAATGGATGTTCAATCCACAATCTCAAAAATTCAAACGACAAAAAAAGAGTAACTCCTAAGAGCTACCCTTTTTTCATATTTGCCTGGCGACGTCCTACTCTCACAGGGGGAGATCCCCCAACTACCATCGGCGCTGAAGAGCTTAA
>NZ_CANKZT010000011.1:0-56857 GCF_947488365.1 uncultured Rossellomorea sp.
GCCTTTTTGGTCGGCTTGACTTATGACCTCGAGCCCCAAGCCCCCGCAGCTGGACATCTCGAAAAGCGGAGGGGGCTCGCCCTGGGGCGACAAGCATAAGGCGAGTCGACCGGAAAGGCGTTCTTTGCCTTTTTGGTCGGCTTGACTTATGACCTCGAGCCCCAAGCCCCCGCAGCTGGACATCTCGAAAAGCGGAGGCGGGTTGGTCAGGCCCGACAAGCACAACTGGGAGTTCCCTAAAGGCGCTCTTTGCCTTTTGGGATTTTTCAGTTGTGACCTCGAGGGACTACCCGCCGGAGCTGGACATGCCGAAAAGCGGAGCCGACTGGTCAGGCCCATCAAGCATATCCAAGGATTCCCCGGAATGAAAAAGCCCAACAAACTTACCACTTTTCCCATCGATTGCTCACTTTATTAACAAATCCATAGGTTCTATCTCCACATGCCCCTCCATTATATAGAAAATTCTTTTTATGAGTAACCCTTGAATTTAATGTAAATACTTCCAATTAAATAACAATGGGGTTTGCCGGTTATATAAATAAGAAAGCCGGATTATCACGTGTTGATAATCCGGCTTTCTTATTTACTTCAAATTATTTTGTACCGTATAAACGATCTCCCGCGTCCCCTAAACCAGGAACGATGTATCCTTTTTCATTCAGCTTCTCATCAAGAGCAGCGATGAAGATATCAACGTCAGGATGCGCTTCCTTGATTGCGTCCACCCCTTCAGGACAGGCAACAAGGCACATGAACTTGATGCTTACCGCGCCGCGTTTCTTTAATGAGTTGATGGCTTCAACAGCAGATCCACCTGTTGCAAGCATCGGATCGACCAGGATGAAGTCACGCTCTTCCACATCACTTGGAAGCTTTACGTAATATTCAATCGGTTTAAGAGTCTCAGGGTCACGATATAAACCAACGTGTCCTACTTTTGCAGCCGGGATCAGTTTAAGAATTCCGTCAACCATTCCTAATCCTGCTCGCAGAATAGGAACGATCCCTAATTTTTTACCTGCAAGTGTTTTGGCCTTTGCGTTGCTTACCGGTGTTTCTACATCAATATCCTCTAACGGTAAATCGCGTGTGATTTCAAACGCCATTAGTGTCGCCACTTCATCAACAAGCTCACGAAATTCCTTCGTACCTGTTTGTTTATCACGAATAAACGTTAATTTGTGTTGGATTAACGGATGATCAAATACATATACTTTGCCCACTCGACTCTCTCCTTTAAGTTCGATTTATGTAAAAATAGTTTGTCCACTTCATTTACACCTCAGACTATTGTACATAAAAGACAATTTAAGAGCAACAAGAGATGGGAAGTGTAATGGAATCGTTAGAAATGATATGAGTGGCGAGGGAAAAGACGTGTAAGGTAGTGGAATCGATTGATTTTTTGGTTAATTATGTAAATCGGCTGGATTAATGCCAGAAACGGCCGGATTTTTTAAAAAAGCCGCTGGATTATTATCAAAATCGGCCGGATTTTAACGGAAAACGGCTGGATTATCGTAAATAACGGCCGGATTCCCATTTAAGTTGCTCCTCACACCCGGTATTTAGAACTTAAAACCGATGAATCATCTACTTTTCTATTAAAAAACCTCTCCACCAGGGAAGTCAGTCCCTAATGAAGAGGTCATCATCAATTATCTTTCTGGATATAATTCGAATTTGCTTGTCAGGTCGATGACGCGTTTGCGTGCTTCTTCCAATTTTGCCTCGTCTTCATGGTTCTTAAGAGTCAGTGCCATGATGGAAGCAATTTCGTCCATGTCCTCAAGCCCGAATCCTCTTGACGTAACAGCAGCTGTTCCGATACGGACACCGCTTGTAACGAATGGGCTTTCCGGATCGAATGGGATCGTGTTTTTGTTGACGGTGATGCCGATTTCATCCAGGACTTTCTCTGCGATTTTACCAGTCAGTCCAAGTGAACGCAGGTCGATCAGTAGTAGATGGTTGTCTGATCCACCGGATACAAGGTTGATTCCTTCTTTAACAAGTCCTTCACCTAAACGGTTGGCATTGTCGATGATGTTCTGTGCGTATTCTTTAAACGAATCCTTCAGAGCTTCACCGAATGCAACAGCTTTAGCTGAGATCACGTGCATAAGTGGTCCACCTTGAATGCCAGGGAAGATAGACTTGTCTATTTTCTTTGCAAATTCTTCTCTGCATAGGATCATTCCGCCACGAGGTCCGCGCAATGTTTTGTGAGTCGTTGTTGTCACGAAGTCTGCATAAGGAACCGGGTTCTGGTGAAGGCCAGCCGCTACAAGACCGGCGATGTGAGCCATATCCACCATTAAGTATGCTCCCACTTCGTCAGCGATTTCACGGAATTTCGCGAAATCGATCGCTCTTGGGTATGCACTTGCTCCAGCTACGATCAGCTTTGGCTTGTGCTCTAACGCTTTTTGTCTAACATCTTCGTAATTGATCAGGTGCTTTTCTTCATCCACACCATACTCTACGAAATTATATTGAATTCCACTGAAGTTGACGGCACTTCCGTGAGTCAGATGTCCACCATGAGATAAGTTCATTCCAAGAACTGTGTCACCTTGTTCAAGGATTGTGAAGTAGACTGCCATATTGGCTTGTGCTCCTGAGTGAGGCTGAACGTTTACATGTTCTGCTCCAAATAGTTCCTTCGCACGATCGCGAGCCAGATTCTCAGCTACATCGACATGCTCACAGCCACCATAATAGCGACGACCTGGGTACCCCTCTGCATACTTATTTGTCAGAACGGAGCCTTGTGCTTCCATAACCGCTTCACTGACAAAGTTTTCAGATGCAATTAACTCAATTTTTGTTCGTTGACGCTCTAATTCATCTTGAATCGCTGCATAAATTTCCGGATCTTGCTTGGCAATCTTACTCATACATATCCCCCTTTAATTCATAGGCCCAACTGCTCTAGGTGCCTCATTGATTCATTCAATCTCATTCTAACACGATTCAGCAAAACGCGAAATAAAAACCTCTAGTCAAAACGTAATGTTCGTGTTTAGAGGGACGGACCTCGTGTAATGTTATTCACAATATTCTCGATCTACTACCTGACTGGCCCCCACGAGTAGCATTGTGACTATAATTGTCGAATGATTATAAAATTTTCATGATTGTTAGTGATATCACTGCCTTGATTCAAAATCTTCACTTCCACCCTTTTATCATAATCATAATCTCCTTAACCCTCTATATAGTTCGGGATTCAAAACAGGTTTCAAATAGACAGAAACACTACAATAAAGGTCCGTCCCTCAACTAAGAGAAACGGACCTTCCAATGTGCATTATTCGTATACGGCTCTGATTCCGCCTATGAGTTTGGGTCTGGTTTTGGCGAGTGTGACGTGGGCTTCGCCGAGGTTTTTCTGTGATACCCGGATGGGGACGGCTACGTGTTTCAGGTGCATGCCGATAAAGGTATCTCCGATGTCGATGCCGGCGTCGCCTTGTATATGCTCTACCATGACAGGATCTTCAAAGGAGTGATATGCTTGGGTCGCCATCGCTCCACCTGCTTTTCGCACAGGAATGACCGTAACCTCCTCCAGACCTTTTCTTTCTGCAGCGTCTCTCTCCAAAACGAGCGCCCGGTTTAGATGCTCACAGCATTGAAAAGCCAGTGAAACGCCAATGGAATCGGCCCATCCTTTTAGTTCAGCATAAATCATTTCTGCTACTTCAATCGTTCCTGATGTCCCGATCCGCTCCCCCATCACTTCTGATGTGGAACAGCCGACAACAAACACTTGTCCTTTTTTCATGTGAACCTGTTCGCTGAAATCTCCCAGGATCGTTTGTAACTCTTCCTTTAATTGAGTGATTTCCATGGAATCCACTTCCTATTGTTTGTCTTCGTATGCCGTGATTTTCCCAATACGATTGGCATGACGGCCACCTTCGAATTCCGCACCGAGCCATGTTTTGGCGATTTCACGTGCAAGTCCTGGACCAATGACGCGTTCACCCATGGCTAACATATTGCTGTCATTGTGCTCACGTGTCGCTTTTGCACTGAATACATCATGTACAAGAGCACAGCGAATTCCCTTGACTTTATTAGCTGAAATGCTCATGCCAATGCCTGTACCACAAATCAGAATGCCGCGATCGAACTCTCCGCTCGCCACTTTTTCTGCAACAGGTACGGCATAGTCCGGATAGTCAACGGACGTTCCACACTCACAACCGAAGTCCTCATATTCGAGGCCCAGCTCTTCTAATAATGATTTGATTTCTTCGCGGATATTTACCCCGCCGTGATCGGATGCAATTGCAATTTTCATAGTGATCCACTCCCATAGCCTTTGTTACGTTTTATTTTGCCACATACTCTTCATTATATAAAGTTTTTCGGATTCTTTTTAGCTCCTTTTATATGTTGCTACTCATTCTCAGCTTAATAAGAAAATAGGCTGGGAAGAATAATTCTCCCCAGCCTGAACTTTTATTGGATTCCAAGCGATATCAGTATATCTTCCAAAGATCTTCCTTCAACACTTTCTTTCGGCTCATGAACAGATTCAACGGTTGGATTCTGTTTCAGATAGTGCTTTTGAATGAATGACATATCCTTCTCATTAACCGTCCCATCGAAGTTAATGTCGGCTGAGCGCTCATTTGTTCCCCAATGTTTTTCGACTTCAAGTGCGTCCAATACATCAATGACATCGTCTTTATTCACATCTCCAGGGGTAGGCGCTTTTGTGCTTACCCCTGAGTTCCATTGGGCTGCCGGGTTACCGTCATCATCTTTATACCCTACATTAAAAGGTGTGTGGACGGTGAAATGACCCGGAATATCAACAGAGAAGATCATTTGATCCATTGTCAGCGGGAGTTTTTGAACTTCTGTCTGTGCATATCGGTTGATTGATCCTGGATATTCATTGCCCTCTTGATCTTTGACGGTCAGACTTGCCCCCAATTGTGATGGGTCCAATCCGAACCTCCATCCAGGACGACCATCTTCTTTTTGTAAGGATTCAGGTGCGGCCAAACTTCCAGATATTTTCGAGAAAGTCGGGATTATAAACATTGGTGTAATAGTCGAGACCATTGAAATCGTTTCACCTTCATTATTGATGAAATTCGTTTTTGTGTTTTCAAATGTTAAATAACGTTCATAGGAATCACTCTTCACTTTCACTGTTACCTCTGCCACCGGAACATCACCCGAAACACCATTCGGGATTTCAGCATGGATCGTAAGCTTCGTTGAAGAGCCTGTTGCGAGATAATCGGAAGAAATGGATGCTCCCATTTCAGTAAATTCCGGGTGGATGTTTACGTCTGTAATGTCCACTATTCCTTGTTTGAACGTAAAGCTAGACGTCAATTCCTTTGCATTTGAAAGGTTGTTCGCCGTTAACGTGATCTTGGTGGTTTCACCCATTCTCACATGTTTTTGCCCGAGTGTCCCTTCCATGTAAGGCGTTCCTTCTTTTACAAACGTATAGTACTTGTAATCTTCTCCTAGCCCGGAGGAATTGTAGCCTTGAAGAGCTACATCCAAGCTATTTATGGATGGGTTAAGCGGAATACTGTATTCAAACTCTCCGTTTTCATCTGTATAGAAACCATCCGTGAAGTATGGACCTCCGCTTTTTACCATGACGAAATTCCCGGTCTGATCGATGTCTACGCCTTCTTCCTGGTATTTCTCATACGTACGATCCACCACACTTCCTGTAACGGTGTAGGACTCCATCCCTGGTTCGTACTCAATCACCCCTTCATTTACATCCGTTTCAAATTGAGCACCTGTTAGGTCGATGATTGTATGATCAGCCATTTCGAATGACTTCCCTTCCTTCGTGGTTGCAATCATCTTCACCTTGTAATGTCCGGCTCCATAAGGGACTTTTACTCTTGTAGCAGAAATCGGCTGATCTTCATTTCCTGTGAACGGGAAATACGTTCCATTGAATACAGAACCGATATAATATTCGGTATCTTCAATTAGACTAGAGGTATTCATACTTCCCAGATAACCTAATTCTGCATCTGTCTTTCCGTCCACTAGAAGGACATCGATTGTCTTCATTGGAGACTTTAAGTTAAAGAATAATCCAGGCAATGGTACAAAGGGATAATACAAATCATAATCCCCTGTCAGTGCTTTAGGAGTGGTTTTCGCATAATTGATTCCTTCCTCCATCACAACGAAAGCAAAAGGAACCCTGTAGGATTCATTTTTATCCGCTTTGTTTCTAAATGTGACCATTCCCTCATACGTACCGGGCTCTGCTGTCTTTGGAGCTGTGATAAAAGCATTTATGTTTTTTGTACTATTTCCTTTCACTTTCACTCTTTTATCGATATTTAATACTACGCCATTTTCTGATGCGTCTTTTGAACCCCTAAATTCGGTTTGGAATTCAATGTCAACGTCAAAAATTTTCGTGTGTTTCTCTGTATTCTTCACCTGGATCGAACGGCTTTCAATAAAAGATGCTCCATCTTTAATGGAAAGACCAAAGTTAAGCGCACCCGATGGAGAGTTGATCTCTTTTTCAGCACCATCCATGATCGTGACCGAAGGATTATCGACCATCACACTCGATGTTGCGCTCAAAGCTTCAATAGGATCGACCTGCCCGCTCCCTGCTTCAAATACACTATAATCTTTCTTTAGTGGGTCTGCCGTATTCATTAGGAGTGTTTTGATTTCTTCCGGAGTGTATTCAGGGTTCTGCTCTAATAATAGCGCCGCCACCCCCGCTACATAAGGAGATGCCATGGATGTACCAGACAGTCTCTGATAGGCAGAATCATAGTTATCCAGATAATCGGCACCATTCGCATAAGCCGGTACGGTAGAAAGCACTTGGACTCCTGGAGCCGTTACTTCCGGTTTGATTTCATATTGACTGCGTGAAGGTCCCCGGGAGCTGAAGTCTGCCAGGGTTCCCCCTTCTTGTAAAATAGATCCTGCTTCTGAAAACACCATTTCTGATTGATCTGTCAGACCATCTTTGATTTTCAACCCATCTTGGTTCGTTAGTGAGAATGTTGGAAGATAATGAACAGATTCCCCTAAATAGTAAGGGATATGCCCTTCCTCTTTATTATCATTGAATAATAGGATGGCAGAAGCCCCCGCATTTTTGGCCAGCTTGATTTTTTCCGAAAAGGAAATCGCTCCCCTGGATACAAGCACGGCTTTCCCTTTCATATCTTTCCCTTGATAATCTGCGTTCTGTCCTAGTCCAACATCTACAACCTCAAGGCTTTGTCCATCCCACCCGGACATAGCATCACTAAAATCCTGTGCCATCAAGCGTAATTCTACATCGGCACTTCCGTTACTCAGCGGAACTGTCCCGGTAAATGTATTCACTACTATATCCACATCGTTCGCCCCGACACTCAGTGCCAAGGTTGCTGTTGCCGGGGAGCCAAGGGTTTTCATGCCACTTCCGCTGTTCCCTGCAGCAACCACCGATGTGACTCCGGCCAGCACCGCATTGTTAACAGCGACTGAAGTCGGGTACAGAGGGTCATTGACACTAGTACCCAGCGATAAGTTGATCACATCCATCCCATCAGAAACAGCACGATCGATTGCCGCAATGATGTCACTGCTCGTTCCTCTCCCGTAAGGTCCCAGCACCCTGTATCCATATAAATCCGCTCCAGGGGCGACACCCTTCACACTAAATTCACTGCCGCTTGTCCCTTGTCCTGCTATGATGCCCGCTACATGAGTACCGTGGAGGGTGTAATAGACACTGCCAGACGAAACTTCCGGTCTTCCTGACTTTTTCCAGTCTTCGTAAGTAGTTTCCATCGGATCAGCATCATTGTCTACGAAATCATATCCGCCTTTGTATGAATCCTTTAAATCGGGATGATTATAGTCGATGCCTGTATCAATGACTCCGATTTTGATTCCCTCACCAGTAAAGCCTTCTGTATGATTCGGCTTCAAGTTATGAGACGGGGATGTCATGATAGGGCTTTCGGCTTTCTCCTTTACAGGTTGAATCCCCTCTACTGCCTTGTCACTCCAAATAGCTTTGACAACATCCGAATCAAGTAATTTCTCAATCTCGTTTGCTGGCAGGGACATCGCCACTCCGTTAAATGCCTGTTTATAAGAATGTGTTATTTCATAAGTCGTTTTGCCTGTTTTCTTCTTTCCTATTAAAGTTTCAACGTCTTTCTTGAATTTTTGGTGCGATCTTTCTACTTTCTCATTGGCTTCTGACAACGAAATCGTTTTTCCCAGCTTCACACCAGCAGCGACTTCCGTTTTTGCTGTATACTGGTGAAATTGTACAATGATATCGATCTTATCATCAGCATCCAACTTAATGGAGGGATCTACTAACAGGCCAGTTTGTTGAGATGTCTCTAATGTATGGAGAGCTTTTCTCTGCTCTTCTGTCAAAGAAGATAGTATATCTTTTGCCTTTTGTTCTTCTGCATCAGCTGTTTCTGAAGAAAAATACGGATTAAGCGGTGAAACAAGCAAGCTTGTCGTAAAGACAACCGCAGCTCCTTTTTTAATTACCGATTGAACGTTCATAGTGTCCCCCTCTACCTTTTCTCTCTATAAAGTTTAGTTTTTTTCACTATCTTTATCGTAATAATATTTAAGTAGAGAGGCTATGGGGTTTTTGTTTAGTACTTTCATCTCACTCATCGTTAAAATTTCTTTCATTTTGAGCGTATTATGAATTTTTTTTAGTAGGATTGAGCTGATAAATTGATATTTAGTTGGGGGAATTTGTTTATAGGAGAGTACTAATAATGAGATGGGTCAACTCCCACTATGTATATTTTCTGGAGTGACCTATTCTAGATAGATGTGCACCCGAAAAAAGGATGGTCCCAAAATAACTTTTGGGGCCATCCTTTTTTCATTTACAAATGAAACCGAGTAATCGTACTCTTCAGTAATTCCGCTTGCTCTTTAAGGTTCAATGCCAATTTCTGTACGTCGCTCATCACAACCGCTTGTTCTCTTGTAGATTCAGACACTTCTTCTGCTCCGGCAGAGGTTTCTTCTGCAATCGCAGCAACCTCCTGGGATTGCTCTGAAGTCAATCGGATGCTTTCCATCTGCTGATCTACAAGGACTGAAATGTTTTGAACCGCGTCCGCCACTTCATGGATCGTTTTCGTCATGGTTTCGATCATTTCATTGGTCTGGGTCCCTTTTTTTGCTTCGGAATTAGCTGAATCGACTTGAGTCTTGATATGTCCAACCACACTGCCAACCTCAGTTTGAATGTTCTTGATGAGTTTTGAAATGCCTTGTACCGCTTTGCCGCTTTCGTCTGCCAGCTTTCGGACTTCCTCGGCGACAACAGCAAATCCCTTACCGTGTTCTCCTGCCCGCGCCGCTTCAATGGAGGCATTCAAGGCGAGAAGATTGGTCTGGTTTGCAATATCCCCGACCAGTTGAATGATCTGCTCAACCTTTTTCGCATTGTCTTCCAATCTGTGCACGGCGTCCAATGAATCTTCATTACCTTTCGCAAGCCGACTGATACCTTCCACCAGGGAATGAATGACTTCCTTGCTCCCTTGAAGCTCCGTCACCATATTCTTGGACATTTGCTCAGATGATTTGGAGTGATTCTGTACTTCCTGCGCGATTCGAATCACATCTTCAACAGATTCAGCCGTCGTTTGAATGGCCGTGGCCGAGCTTTCGGCACCTGCTGAAATTTCGCTGATCGTTTTGGAAATGGAATCCGCTTGAGTGGAAGCTGCTTCCGATGCTCTCGACAGCTCTATCACATTCGAATTTGTTTTGGTGAAATTC
Organism: uncultured Rossellomorea sp.; assembly: GCF_947488365.1. Lineage (NCBI taxonomy): Bacteria > Bacillati > Bacillota > Bacilli > Caryophanales > Bacillaceae > Rossellomorea > uncultured Rossellomorea sp. The sequence goes on from NZ_CANKZT010000011.1 coordinate 9,808, forward strand.
TCGTCGATACTCGATACCATGTCGCGGAGGTTATGAAGCATGCGATTGAAGGCCAATGCGAGCGATCGGATTTCATCATCCGACTTCGGCACCTCTACTTCCACCGCAATGTCCCCTCGTGCTGCTTTCAACGCCGCCTGTTCCAAACGCTGAAGTGGCTTGACGATAAATCCTGCCGCAAAGAAAGCCAGCACACCCGACCAGAACACACCCATAACCAGTGTCATGCTCGTAAATAAAAGCTCTTTCATATCAGGTGCAAAAGTAGGCTTGATAAAATAAATAAAAAGTGCACTTGTTGAATACGTCACCACCGCAAGAAGCGTGATAAAGAGAACCAACTTCTTTCTAAGACCCGATTTGTAGCTTCTCTCTTTCCCCATCCTTTTTCTCTCCCTGTCTCGTCCTTATTCCAGCTTTTTCATTAAATCCTCAATCAATGAATCCAACTCTCTGTATGTATTTCTATAGATGTCCACGCTTCCCCCGTAAGGATCCGACACATCCAAGTCAGCAGGATCTTCAAGGACAAACTCCTTTAGTGTGAAGATTTTGTCCGCCACATGTGGATACTGATCCACAATCGCCCGCTTATGATTCGATGTCATCGTAAAAATATAGGAAGCCCAGTCCAGATTCTCTCTCGAAAGTGAACTCGATTGGTGTCTATGTATTATATCGTTCTCTTTTAGCACTTCTTTAGTCTGAAATGAAGCATCACTTCCATCCATGGCAAAAACCCCTGCAGACTTCACATCAAACTTCTCCGCGCCCTTATGCTTCAAAACCGCCTCCGCCATAGGACTTCGACACGTATTTCCTGTACAAACAAATAAAATATTCATCACGTCATCCTCCTTACAGCCTATTATAAAATATTTTCCAATCTGCCCATAGCCCATTCACAAAAAAAGAAAAGCGCAGGGGGCTCCCCTGAAGCAACAAGCATAAATGGTAAAACAAAAAAGTCCATCACCATGAGGGACGGACCTTCATCTATAAAACTCGCAATCTGCATTTAGAGATCTTTTTTACAACGGCAGCAACAGTTTAATCCCAAATGCAAACAAAATACTTCCGCCAAGGGCCTCACTATACGTCCCAAGTACCCCCTGAAATTTCCGTCCTATCAATAAACCGGCCCAAGTCAACACTGTGGCCGCTATTCCAAAACAGAAAAGGGCGATTGCTGTTCTGGCACCGAAAATACCCAGGGTCAGTCCGACTGAAAAGCTGTCCAAGCTGACACTCAAGGCAAAGAGTACCAATCCAAACCCTACTGGAGAAATGAGTGTCGTTTCCTCTTCCTTGAAGCTTGACATAAACATCTGAATCCCTAGAATGATCAAAAGAATTCCACCGGCATAGGCTGCAAAAGACCCGAATTGTTCGGATAAAAACTTTCCCGTCATCATCCCTAGGAGCGGCATCCACACATGAAAGATTCCAACGACTAATCCTATATATAAAATTTGCTTTAATCTCAGCTGAAACATACCCATTCCGATTCCGATCGAAAAGGCATCCATCCCAAGAGCAAATGCCATTAACATCAAGGTAATCAGTTCTCCAATAATTGTTGTCATCTTTGTTTTTCCCCCTCCGGACATGCCTACAGAACAAATGTATGCACGTCCCAGGGAAAATAGAATGAGAAATGGGGTGGAGATTGGGCATTATTGTAAAAACCTTGTTGCTATAGTGAATATTGGTCCTCTCACAAAGAAACCCTACGGTTCTCTCAAACCATAGGGGCAAAACATTATCCTTTCATCACCCGATACCCGGCCGCTTTCTGAAGTCGGTTCATAATCGCTAAACCAACTCCTTCTTCCGGAAACATTTCGGAAAAAATAATATCCACGTTACTTCTATTAAAAGTGCGCAGTGTATCATAAAGATTTTGTGCGACTGTACTCAGGTCTTCTCTTCGACCAACGGATAGAATGACGTCTGCTTGAAAGTCATTCACAAATTCTTCTGTTGTTAACACACCTACTCTGAGACCCTCTTCCTTCTTAATGTCTACTAATTTCTGAAGGTCCGCCCTCGTACCGTCCACTAAATAAACGGGAGCGTCGGGAGCATAGTGCGTATACTTCATACCTGGGGATTTCGGAGCCCCTTTCCCTTCTTTTAATGAGGGATCTACTTCCACCTTACCGACTACTTCTTCCAGCTGTTCTTTCGTGACTCCTCCGGGACGTAAAATAATCGGGCTTGGTCCAGTGCAATCTACAACCGTCGACTCAACGCCTACACCCGTTTCTCCTCCGTCGACCACTCCTGCAATTCGGTCTTCCAAATCATCGATGACATGCTGAGCCGTTGTCGGACTTGGTTTCCCTGAGCGGTTCGCACTTGGAGCCGCAATCGGGAGTCCTGATGCTTCAATGATTGCCAGGGCAACAGGGTGATCAGGCATCCGGATCCCCACGGTCGGTAAACCCGCTGTTACCTTTTCAGAAAATACGTTTTTCTTATTTTTAAAAATAATGGTTAACGGACCCGGCCAAAAAGCATCGATGAGGCTCGCTGCATCCTCAGGAACTTCCGCCACCAATCCTTCCAGCTGATCTCTATTTGATATGTGGACAATCAGTGGGTTATCCGATGGTCTTCCCTTTGCTTCGAAGATTTTCTCCACAGCACAATCTGATTTCGCATTCGCACCCAGACCATAAACCGTCTCTGTCGGGAAGGCCACCACCTCATTCTGTTGAAGAACCTTCGCTGCATCCACAATTTGTGGATAACTTTTATTGTTATCCACATCACTTTCCACAATCCAGTGTTTCATCATTTCCGTCATCCACCTTTTTATTTCAACACTCAAACAGTGTGTATAAATACTGAATTAACAAGCGTTCAACTATCGTACTCTTTTGAAAGTATAAAAGAAACCCCAAAAATTCTCAAGTATTGTCCACAAAACGTTAATAAAATACTACAGGCTGTGGATAAACCTGTGGATGGTGTGAATAATTCTGAAAAAAGAGATATTTACGTTAGTGAATGGCACCTTACGTTTTTTGTCGAATTTTACACATAAAAAAACTGAATCATTTCTTAATAAAAATGATTCAGTCTACTAGCAGACTACTATCGCAAAATAGTTTATTGCAGTGGAAATTTGTCGAAACCTCTCATTTCACCCTAAAGATCAAGCCTCATCGCAATGCAGTTATCCACTGTGGATAACTTTTTAGCGTGAACGAAATTCTTCAGTTCATCCACAAAAGGTTCTTTTTCCTGTTGAAAACCTAATAGGTCAAAGAAATTTAGCGACGCTTTCCGATTGGATATTAAGTAAAGGCGCGTAAGTTCTTTCTCTTTCGCCAATTTTAAAATCTCTTGAAATAGAGCAAACAATTCCTCACTTTCAAAAGAAGAAGTCACAACGAGTGAGCGCAGAAGACCGATTTTATCCTGAACTTCGATCCCAAGTGTTCCAATCAACTGCTTCTCTGAGTCTTCCACTACTAAAAAACAATCAACACTATTTTTAATGCCTTCTGTACTTAAACCCGCTTTCGTTAAGAAGGCTACTACTTCATGAATATCTTCCTGTGTTGCCTGGCGAATCACTTTTAACATCATTTCTTCCTCCCTTTTCTATCATCCCCTAGTGTTAATGTATGAGGGAAAGGAGAGAATAGAACAGGTTGTTGTGAAAAAATACTAGAAAGATAGGCATAAAAATAGCTTCATCTCATGGATGAAGCTCTACATTTTACTTATTGAATAATCCTTTGAAAAGATCTACCACGAAGAAGCGGACCTTAACCTCTTCCTCTTCTCCTTCTTCAACGAAGACTGCTTCCGTCTCTGTTTTCACGCTGCTTTCTTTTACTAGAAGCTCTTCTTTTGTTTCATCTGCAGCTACTGCTTCTTCCGTCATTTCTGCTTCCACTGCTTCCAGCTCGACTCCTTTATAAGCAATCACATCTTCCATTTCAGTTTCAGGAGATTTCATTTCTTCTACATCCGAATCCATTTCCGAAATCCCATTGACATCTTCCTCATCTTCAGGATCCACTTCGGTGATCTCATTTCCACTGGCTTCTACTTTCGTTTCAAATCCAGGACTTCTTACCGCATTTCCAGTCGAGAAATCAAGGAAGCATAGAGGCGGATAAAGGACACACCACCAGTTCGCTCCTTCTCCTGCACCCAGTGTAATCAACACGGCTTCGTATTCACCTGCCGGGTATAGATACTGACCATATAATTTGGTAGGAAACTCAACTTTTCCAAAATCAATTTTCACCGATTGATCTAAACCTTGCTCAGCGACAACCTCTTCCGCAATTTTCTGCAGCTCTGGTAAACCTGCTTTAATCACTGATTTCGCCTCTTCTTGTGATGTAAGAGTCTCTACCCAATTCGTAATCTCTTTATTTACTTCATCACGAACGAGTCTTTTGACGTTTTGATCCTGTTCCAGATCACTGTTTGCCAGAATCCGAAGTCGAATCGCTTCTTCCGGGATCACCATCGTCTCCTGGGCCGCCATTTCCTGCTTTGGTATATATAAACTTAGAATCGTTCCTAATGATAGAATCAAGATATACAATAACACCGTATGTTTTGTTTTCATTTTTATCTCCCCCTCAGTAAAACAGTCTAGTCAAAAAGGGGAAATCTTAAACTAGTAAAATAACATTTTGGGTGTGGAAATTTGGCCGGGGGGGACTTTTTGAAAATAAAATCTTGTTTTTGAAAATATGTGGGCTGTTTTTGAAAATATAACTTCAGTTTTGAAAATAAACATGACGACGAGCAGGTCAGAGCAGAAGCGAGAATCTATATTTATCCAGATCCATTCCAATTTTTCAAAAAAAAACACCCCCGATCATCACAATCGAAGGCACACTTCCTTATTTTCTTACACAAAACACCATGCGATCTTTCCCATTGATATCATGAACGACTTCCGTTTCCGCGTCCGGGAAGGTCTTGCGCAGCAGCTCCGCCACAGTCTCTCCCTGCCCGACGCCGACTTCGAAACCGATCAGACATTTTTCCTTCATCACACGAGGCAACTCATCCATGAAACGTTTATATAAATCATAGCCATCTTCCCCACCGAACAAAGCAAGTTCCGGCTCATGATCGATCACGATATCTGATAGAGTTTCCCGATCCGTCAAGGGAATGTACGGAGGGTTCGATAACAGAATATCCAGCTTCACACCATCTGCGATCAAAGGCTGTAACAGATCCCCTGCGAAAAAACGGACATCCGCCCCGAGCTTCGAGCTATTCTCACCCGCAACCGCCAGTGCTTCATTCGAAATATCGACGGCCATCATCTCAAGAGGCAAGCGCTTCGACTCAAGCTTCAACGTAACGGCAATCGCTCCGCTGCCCGTTCCGACATCGGCAGCCTTAAGAGGAGGGACCGTTTCACCAAATAAATCCTTCATCTTCTCCAGACCATAGTAAATAAGCTCTTCCGTCTCCGGCCTCGGAATCAGCACATGCTCATTCACCACAAACTCCCGACCATAAAACTCCTCAACCCCGATAATATGCTGAATCGGCACCCCGCCTACATGCTCCCGGATCCCATTCTGAAACTCTTCCCAACTCTCTTGAGGGACGGACCTCCGCTGTTCTGCCAGCAGTTGTGACCGTGACATTCCCATTAGATGCCGTAAGTAGATTTCTCCCACATTTTCATCACGGCCATTTTCGACTAAAAAAGAAGAAGCCCATTTCAGGGCTTCAAATACCGTCACCATGACTACTCTTCCAGTCTTTCAAGAAGTTTGGATTGGTCTTCGATAATCAATGCATCGATGACTTCATCCATCTTTCCTTCAAGAATTTGGTCGAGCTTTTGGATCGTCAATCCGATGCGGTGATCCGTGACGCGGTTTTGTGGGAAATTGTACGTACGGATACGTTCGGAACGATCACCTGTACCAACGGCTGATTTACGGTTTGCATCGTATTCAGCTTGAACTTCACGTTGGAATTTATCGTAAACGCGTGCTCGTAATACTTTCATTGCCTTCTCTTTGTTCTTGATTTGCGACTTTTCATCCTGACATGAAACGACTACCCCTGTCGGCAAGTGAGTCAGACGTACAGCAGACATGGTTGTATTAACACTTTGTCCTCCCGGGCCACTGGATGCGAAGGTATCGACACGGATATCTTTGTCGTGAATATCCACTTCGACCTCTTCCGCTTCTGGCAGGCAGGCCACCGTTGCGGTTGACGTATGAATACGTCCGCCGGATTCTGTTTCAGGTACACGTTGCACCCGGTGTGCTCCGTTTTCGTATTTCATTTTGGAGAATGCGCCATTTCCGTTGATCATAAAGATGATCTCTTTATATCCACCAACACCAGTGGAGTTCGCTTCCATCACTTCGGTCTTCCAGCCTTGCGATTCTGCATAGCGACTGTACATACGGTATAAGTCACCAGCAAACAGGGCTGCTTCATCTCCACCTGCAGCACCACGTACCTCCATGATTACGTTCTTATCATCGTTCGGGTCTTTCGGGATCAATAATATTTTCAGACGGGCTTCCAATGCTTCAATTTGTTCTTCAAGCTCGGAAACTTCTTCTTTCACCATTTCACGCATATCAGCATCAAGCTTATCATCCAACATCGCCTTAGCGTCTTTATACTGTCCAGTAAGTTCTTTATATTCTCGATATGCTTCTACCGTTGCTTGGATGTCTGATTGCTCTTTCGAATAATCTCTTAGCTTCTTTGGGTCATTCACAATTTCTGGATCACTCAATAGTTCATTTAACTTATCATAGCGATCTTCCACTGCTTGTAAACGATCGAACACAGCTATTCACCTCAATTTTAGTCCATAACAGTCTAATTATATTATATGGTGTATGTAAACACAAGGAGGATCGGGATCAGGCAGAAGGCATAAAGTGGTGGATATTATGTAGAAGGCAAGCAGATCAGCATACAGACCTGCTTGCACTTTTTTATCTTTCGGTGATTTTCACATTAACATTGAACCTTGGGATGGCTTTTTCTAATCTCTCTTTTAACATCGCTTCTTCTTTATCCGTCTCAGCCATGCTCATTTCATTCTGTGTATGTGCCGTCACCCACATTTGTTCGCCATTGATCCAGACTTCATCCGGTTCAAAGTTGGAATATTCCCTCACAACCTCACGTGCTTTGTCTTCATACACGCCAGTTGTCGTCGAAGTTGTGCCTGGTGAGTTCGTCAGGTTTGGAAAGTTCGGGTTTTCATTTGTCGTATTTCTGACGCTTCTATCTTGACGATCATTCATATCATCTTTTCGATTATCAATGAATCGTGTACCATTTTGATCCTCGTGCATACCGAATTCTGATTCCTGATTCACTCCACACGCGGTGATTAAAATGAAGAATACGGTAAAGGATAAAGCTAACAGTAGTTTTTTCATGCTTTCACACCTCCTGTTTTTAGGATTTCCTACAGGAAAGTGCTTATGCACTTAAAGTTTGGAGTGCTTCGGGGTAAGTATCGCATTTTCAATAAGTTGAAATGAGCCAAATAAAAAAAGCCCTAAATAAAGGGCTTCATTCACTATTTAACTTCCTTCACCATATCAGGTGTCACGCTCATTCCAGTTGGAACTTCATGGTGATGACGGCATCTTGGCTCATAAGCTTCAGATGCACCCACAAGGATGATGGGGTCATCATAGCAAGCTGGTTCGCCGTTGATTAATCGTTGCGTTCGACTTGCAGGAGAGCCGCAGACTGCACAAACGGCTTGAAGTTTTGTCACTTGCTCGGCAATGGACATTAAATCAGGCATCGGACCGAATGGTTCTCCGCGGAAATCCTGATCAAGTCCTGCGAGGATGACACGATACCCACTGTTTGCTAATTTTTGGACGACCTCTACAATGCCTTCGTCAAAAAATTGAACCTCATCAATAGCAACTACATCTACCTCAGGATTCAGGTCATCGAGAATCACATTTGAACCCTCGACTGCTTTGGCGATTACAGAGGTACCGTTATGAGATACAACCGATTCATCGCTATAGCGATTATCTAGTTTTGGCTTATACACAGCAATTTCTTGTTTAGCAAATTGAGTGCGTCGTACCCTGCGGATCAGTTCTTCGGATTTCCCTGAGAACATGCTGCCGCAAATGACTTCTACCCAACCCGTTTGTTTCATGACATACACGAAAGCGCCTCTCCTTCCTTATACAATATTCTATAGAAAACAGCCTGACTGTTAGTAAAAACGGACTACTCTTTAGTATAAAGCATTCCTTTATGTACGGGAATAATGCTTGATTTTCAGTAATTTGGCAGAAAAAAAGAGGCACAGCTCAATTGGAACTGCCTCTATTTCTTCAACCATTTACTTTAAAGAGAATAAAAAACAGGCAAGCATGAAGATCCTTGCCTGTTTTTCTAATAGAAGAGAAGTGACAATCTCATATCTTTATGCCTTACGCACAAAGAAATTTGATATGACCTTCCAGCTCTTCATTATTGTTGTTGATTTTTAAGACCGTATTTTTTGTTGAAACGGTCAACACGTCCACCAGCGTCAGCGAATTTCTGACGTCCTGTGTAGAATGGATGGCATTCAGAACATACCTCAACGCGCATTTCTTCCGCTACAGAACCAGTTTCAAATTCGTTACCGCAAGCACAGCTAACTTTGATCGTGTTGTACTTTGGATGAATTCCTGATTTCATTTCTTTCATCTCCTTCCGCCCTGAATCATCTGAAACAGAGTAATTTATTACGAAGATATATGTGATATGAGCATAAGCATGAGAGTTATAGCCAGCCCCTTACCACATCCAGTTTTTAAAAACACATTGACACTATTATAACAAGGACAAGTAATATTTGCAACCTGAAAAATTGGAAGTTACAGACATCGTTCCAATCATTCGATTACTAGATTAACGCTTCTTCGACTCTTCTGTCAACACATTGAAAAACTCTTCATTCGTCTTCGATTGCTTCAGCTTGCGCATAAGCTTCTCAGCGAAATCAGGCTGATCGGACATCGCTTTACGGATTGCCCATAGCTTTTCAAGATGATCCGGTTTGATCAGAAGTTCTTCTCTACGAGTTCCGGAACGACGGATGTCGATGGCCGGGAAAATACGTCTTTCAGCAAGAGAACGATCAAGATGAAGCTCTAAGTTCCCTGTTCCTTTGAACTCTTCATAAATGACATCGTCCATGCGGGATCCTGTATCCACTAGCGCAGTAGCGAGAACTGTCAAGCTTCCGCCTTCTTCAATGTTACGTGCAGCACCGAAGAATCGTTTCGGACGGTGGAACGCCGCAGGATCAATACCTCCGGATAGCGTTCGTCCACTTGGAGGGATGACCAGGTTATAAGCACGGGCTAAACGAGTGATACTATCCATCAGAATGATCACATCACGTTTGTGCTCCACTAAACGCATCGCGCGCTCAAGAACAAGTTCTGCCACTTTGATGTGATTTTCCGGTACTTCATCAAATGTAGAGCTTACGACTTCTGCTTCTACAGAACGTTCGATATCCGTTACTTCCTCTGGACGCTCATCGATCAGAAGAATGATTAATTCCGCTTCAGGATGATTCGTTGTGATCGAGTTTGCGATCTCTTTGATCAGCATCGTCTTACCGGCTTTAGGTGGCGCAACGACTAAACCACGTTGTCCAAAACCGACAGGCGCGATAAGGTCCATGATGCGCGTTGAGATTTTGTTCGGTGTTGTTTCAAGTTTCATTTGACGGTCAGGATATAAAGGCGTGAGACCTGGGAAATGGACACGTTCTTTCGCGGATTCCGGTTCTTCTCCATTGACCATTTCAACATGAAGCAGTCCGAAATAACGTTCGTTTTCCTTCGGAGGACGCACTTTCCCTGATACTTTATCCCCGTTACGAAGGTCGAAACGGCGGATTTGTGATGCAGAAATATAAATATCCTCAGAGCTTGGTGAATAATTGATCGGTCTTAAGAAACCGAAGCCCTCTGACTGGATGATTTCAAGAACACCTTCCATAAAGAAGAAGCCTTCTTGTTCTGCACGAACTTTAAGGATAGCGAAAATCAATTCTTTTTTTGTTAATTTACTATAATAAGAAACTTTGTATTGTTTGGCTAGCTCGTAAAGCTCTTTAAGCTTCATATTTTCTAAGCTAGAGATTGTTAACTCTTCCATCATGACACCACGCTTTATTAATTTGTCCTACCTAAAATAAATAAAAAGAAGGGTAGATTTTTCTAAAAATGAAGAAATATGTTGAAGCATAAACTAATAGAAAAAATGCTGAAGATAAAAACCTTATCTATTGTAACCATACTTTTAATCAAGAATCAATGACTGGGTAAAAAAAGGAAGGTAATTTTGTAGATAGGCAGCATTTCTTCACCTATGAAGAAAAAAAGTGAGTGATAAGAGTAGTCATGGGCAGAATGGTAAGACACTCTGCCCATCCCTCATCTCTTATAAGAAGAGTTTGTTTCTCTCTCTATGTTTCAATGTCTATTTATTATTTCATAACCAGGTTTGGCTTTTTCTGAAGACTGTGACGGCCGTCTATGAAGCGGACGGTTCCAGACTTCGCACGCATAACGACGGAATGAGTCAAACCGTATGTTCCTTTAAGCTGAACACCTCTTAACAGTTCCCCGTCCGTTACACCTGTTGCTGCAAAGATCGCATCATCACCGCATACGAGGTCTTCCATTCGAAGGATCTTGTCCACATCCAGCCCCATGCTGATACAGCGCTGCAGTTCGGCATCGTTCTGTGGTAAAAGCTTTCCTTGGATTTCTCCACCTAAGCATTTCAACGCAACGGCAGCAAGTACCCCCTCTGGAGCACCGCCGGAACCGAATAAAATATCGACACCCGTATGATCGAATGCTGTATTCATAGCTCCTGCTACATCACCATCATTGATCAGCTTGATACGGGCTCCCGCCTCTCTCAGCTGCTGAATGATATGCTCATGACGAGGACGATTCAAGACGGTTGCAACTACGTCTTCGATGTCTTTGTTCTTTGCTTTTGCAACGGCCTTTAGATTATCGATAACAGAAGCGTTAATATCAATTTCCCCAACTGCTTCTGGTCCTACTGCGATTTTATCCATATACATATCCGGTGCGTTCAGTAGGTTTCCGTGGTCTGCCACCGCGAGTACCGCCAGTGCATTCCAGCCTCCGGAAGCAACGATATTCGTTCCTTCCAACGGATCAACGGCCACATCTACACGCGGACCATAGCCTGTCCCTAGTTTCTCACCGATATAAAGCATTGGAGCTTCATCCATTTCACCTTCACCGATGACAACTGTTCCCTTCATCGGTACTGTATCGAATACATCGCGCATAGCAGAGGTTGCAGCATCATCTGCTTCATCCTTCTTACCGCGACCCATCCAGCGAGCCGATGCAAGGGCAGCCCCCTCTGTTACTCGAACAAGCTCCATTGATAAACTTCTTTCCATGTATATAGCCTCCCGTATTCCCTTTTGTTTTACAATATTCTTTAATTGTATAACATATTAACAGATTTATTGTAACACATTAAAGAGGGTGGAGAGATTTTTTTTCGAAAAAAGTAGGACACAATGGTTCATATAGTCGAAAAAGAACTGGTCATATTGGAAATATTTAAGGAAATTAACAAAAAGCGAGTAGTTGTTGATTTCCACTCCAGGGTGCTTGCTTTCCGCGGGGCGGGCGGTGAGCCTCCGCTTTTCTTACTTCGAGCACCCTTCCGTTCCAATCAACTTAGTTTTAAATGTTTTACCATTACTCCTAGTGGAAACAACCTTCTATACAATAGTACAGCTTTAAGAATCTATGACTTCATCTGCTCCAATTCTTCCGCTGACATTTTTTCACGCCAGATTGTCGCTCCTAGGCCTTCGAGCTTGGCAACGAGGTCGCTGTAGCCGCGGTCGATATGCTCGAGACCGGTCACTTCTGTGATTCCTTCTGCCATTAGGCCGGCGATGACAAGGGCCGCTCCTGCGCGCAGATCACTTGCTTTCACTTTGGCGCCTTGTAATTGTACAGGTCCATTGACGATGGCCGAGCGACCTTCCACCTTGATCGTCGCATTCATTCTTCTCAGTTCATCGATATGCTTGAAGCGGGCTGAATAGATGGTGTCTGTTACGACAGCGGAACCTTCTGCCCGGTTCAATAATGTGGTAAACGGCTGCTGCAGATCTGTCGGGAACCCTGGGTACACCAGTGTTTTCACGTCAACGGATTTGAGCTTGTCCGCTCTGCCGATATAGATTTGATCGTCGTTTGTTTCAACAGGAACGCCCATCTCACGGAGCTTGGCAATGACAGATTCCATATGTAATGGGATAACGTTGTCAACAAGCACACCTTTCCCGACTGCTGCTGCAAGAATCATGAACGTTCCAGCTTCTATCCGGTCAGGGATGATTGTATGACGGCAGCCGTGAAGCTCGTCTACACCATCAATGCGGATCACATCGGTTCCTGCCCCTTTGATCTTCGCACCCATATTACTTAGTAATGTAGCTACGTCGATGATCTCAGGTTCTTTTGCCGCATTTTCAATAATCGTTCTGCCTTTTGCCCGTACAGCGGCAAGCATAATATTAATGGTTGCCCCTACACTGACAACGTCAAGGTAGATACGGGCACCCTTTAATTCATCGGCGCGTAAATATATCGCACCTTGTTCATTCGTCACTTCTGCTCCAAGAGCCTCGAAGCCCTTGATGTGTTGATCAATCGGACGCGGGCCAAGATGACATCCACCCGGTAATCCGATGACCGCTTTTTTGAATCGTCCAAGCATCGCTCCCATTAAATAATAGGAAGCACGAAGCTTCTTCACCTTTCCGCTCGGTAAAGGCATGGACACCATTTGGCTTGGATCTACACTCATATCCCCATCTTCCAACGTGACTGAACCACCGATCTCTTCTAATAGATCTTTCAGTGTCCGTACATCAGAGATGTCTGGTAACCCTTCGATTGTGACTGGTGAATCAGCAAGAATGGTTGCCGGGATCAAGGCTACCGCACTATTTTTGGCCCCACTGACTTTAATGGTTCCTTCAAGGGGATAACCTCCTGCAATTTTTAGCTTTTCCATATTAAACTCCCTTCCACTGTTCGTTGACGAAGAAGCCCCATGGCTGTAAGACTCCGCACACCAAGAACAAAAAGGATTATTTTTCCAATAGAAGACGTTCTAAGAAGTATTGTCTACTAGTGTATACATAATTCGTCAAAACATGTATAGGATAATCGAATTTTTTTAGGTTAGACCGATTGACCTAAGATTAGCGGTTGTTCCAATCATTCAGAAACGCTTCAATTCCTTTATCCGTCAGCGGATGATGGAACAATTGCTTCAACACTTTCAGAGGCACCGTCGCAATATGCGCTCCTCTTAAGGCAGCTTCAGTAATATGCTGAGGGTGACGGGTTGAAGCTGCAATGATTTCTGTTTCCAAACCATGAATCGCAAAGATTTCAGCGATCTTGGATACAAGCTCAAGACCATCATGACCGATATCATCTAATCTTCCTAAAAAAGGCGAAACATACGTCGCTCCAGCACGAGCCGCTAAAAGCGCTTGGTTCGCACTAAAAATCAGCGTGACATTTGTCTTAATTCCTTCTTTAGCAAAAGTAGATGTCGCTTTCAGGCCATCCGGCGTCATTGGAAGCTTAACCGTAATGTTAGGTGCGATCTTAGCAAGCTCCCTGCCCTCTTTGATCATTCCTTCAGCATCTGTCGCGATGACTTCAGCGCTTACAGAACCAGGAACTAAATCTGTGATTTCTTTTAATCGATCTTCAAATGTTACGTTTTTTTCTTTCGCGACAAGCGACGGATTCGTTGTCACTCCTGAAAGAATACCCCATTCAAATGCTTCTTGAATTTCACTCATGTTTGCTGTGTCTATGAAAAATTTCATTCACTATACCCCATTTTCGACAAAATTTTCAATCATCTTTTAATGAACGGAAGGGACTGACCCAAAAAGGTATCAACCCTCTCCTGGTGCCAGTCCCATCCTACCGCTTCATTCTTTTTCTACCACATAAGGAATGTCCGTAATCTATCACGAAGGACTTTCCAAACATTACCTATCTATTACGCTTGGTTAGAAGAACCAAATTCGCGCATTTTTCCAGCAACTGTCGCTTTGATCGCTTCACGAGCCGGCCCCATGTATTTACGTGGATCATATACTTCAGTGTCAGCTGCAAGCACTTCACGTACTGCTTTAGCTGAAGCGATTTGGTTTTCAGTGTTTACGTTGATTTTAGCAGTTCCGTAAGAAATCGCTTTTTGGATATCTTTTGTAGGAATTCCAGTACCACCGTGAAGTACTAGAGGTACTCCAGTCGCCGCACCGATTTCTTCCATTTCTTTGAATCCAAGATTTGGTTCACCTTTGTAAGGACCGTGAACAGAACCAAGTGCAGGTGCAAGTGTATCAATACCAGTGCGTTCCACTAATTCTTGACACTCTTTTGGATCTGCATAGATAACGCCATCTGCTACTACGTCATCCTCTTGTCCACCAACAGTTCCAAGCTCAGCTTCAACAGAAACACCTTTAGAGTGGGCATATTCAACCACTTTAGAAGTGATTTCAATGTTCTCCTCAAAAGGACCGTGAGAAGCGTCGATCATAACAGAAGTAAATCCTGCATCTATTGCTTCTTTACATTTGTCATAGCTTGAACCGTGGTCCAAGTGGATCGCAACAGGTACTGTGATGTTTAAGTCTTCCATAAGACCTTCAACCATTTTCACAACTGTTTTGAAGCCGCTCATGTAACGCGCTGCCCCTTCAGAAACACCAAGGATGACAGGTGATTTTTCTTCTTCAGCCGCTTGTAGGATCGCTTGAGTGAACTCAAGGTTATTCAGGTTGAATTGACCTACCGCATAGCTGTTTTCTTTTGCTTGAATTAGCATGTCTTTCATTGAAACTAAAGGCATAGTAATTTCCTCCTTTTATTCAGTCAGTGAGCCATTCTAGTAGAAATGGCGGTGTTATTTATAGCACCATGTGACATTGTTTACAATTTCACTTGTATCATACCAAAACAGAATTGATTTTACCAACTGAAGAGGCGAATTGTTAAAAATACTACTATTTTCACTATTCAAATAATACCATTAAGCTGGAATATATTGTTTTACCGCCTGTCTGATGTCGTCGATATCAAACGGCTTCGCAAAATGAGTAAGCGCTCCCAAATCCTTTGCTTCCTGAATCATATCCAATTCTCCGTACGCTGTCATAATAATGACGCGGATATCTGCATCCTTCTGCTTCATTCTCTTCAGGATTTCGATCCCATCCATACCCGGAATCTTCATATCCAGCAAAACCAAATCAGGGGAATGCTGATCTACAATTTCAAGCGCCTGGATTCCGTTCGCTGCCTGAAATGTTTGGTAGCCTTCCTTTTGTAACACTTCATTTAATAGAATCCTAATACCAAATTGATCGTCTACAATAAGAATTTTCTCATTCATCCATCCCAATCCCCTTCATTATTAAAGTAAGTTATGTATTACTAAGCAAAATAACCGGCTAATAATTGTATATTTATTACTAATTCTCTTTTTCCTGTAAAAAATCCTGCTTCTTATCAAGATTTTACTTAAGACCTTTTCCCCCTTTATAATAAGCGTTACGATGACAAATGTCGAAGCTAAATATATAAGGAGAGTTCATTCTATGATAAAAATGTTTACAACACAGTTAACTGGACTGTTCAAACGCATTTATGATAAGCAGGAATTCGAAATTGAAGACGGTGCCCGCCTGCTTGCCCAAGCTGCCATCGGGCAGGGGAATATTTACATTGCAGGTCACGGGGAGATGGAAGCCGTCACAGCCGAGGCTTTGTTTGGTGCTGAACCTCTTCCTTCTGCTAAAAGATATAATGGTTCTACCCAACTGACGGAAGCTGATCGTGTATTAGTCGTCAGCCGCTTTTCAACTGATGAGGATGCTGTGGAGTTAGGGAAAAAACTGGCTGATGAAGGTGTGCCATTCGTGGCTGTCTCTGGATTGGTAGAGGGTGCAGAGAATCTGTTGGACTTAGCCGATGTTCACTTAGATACGAAAGTGATCAAAGGCATGCTTCCAGGCGATGAAATCGGTGAGCGTGTAAGCTTCCCTTCCAGCATGGCTGCCCTTTATCTTTATTTTGCGCTGGGGTTTGTGATCCGTGAGATGTTGGAGGAGTATGAGGAGTAATCCTCAACCAAAAAAAAGAGAGGCATCCAAATAGGGCGCCTCTCTTACAAACTTCAAGCCCCCCGCACCTTCTTGGCATGCACATACGTCACTGCCAATGCCAATACCAGTACGCTTCCTTTAATAATTTCAAATGCATAGTATGGTAGATTCATCATCGTCAATCCATTCAGCAGGACCCCTATCAACGCTGCCCCAAAGAAGGTGCCGAGGATATTCGGTTTTCCTGCGCCCAAGACGGAGAAGCCGACAAACACAGCGGCGACTGCTTCCATGAGGAGCGGGCCACCGGCATCCATCTGTCCTGATCCGACCCGGGCTGTGAACAGGATTCCTCCAATCGATGCGAATACACCTGAGAGAACGTAGGCAATCAACTTCACCCGGGTTACCCTGACACCTGATAAGCGTGACGCTTCTGCGTTACCCCCTGTCATATACAAAATGCGCCCCCATCTCGTGAAATGCATGATCACATAGACGATTCCGACCAACACGAGCATGATCCATACCGGTACCGGCAATCCGAGCCACTTTCCCTGGCCGATCCAGAGGAACGCTTCTGAAAATTCCCCCGGGGCTGTCCCGCCAGTTGTCATCGGCATATGATTGTAGATCGAGTACCCTTCCGTATACGTCCGATGAACACCTGAAATGATATACATGGCCCCTAATGTAGCAAGCAAATCCGGAATTCCAAATTTAACGATCAACAGCGAATTGAATAACCCGACTCCCGCTCCCACCAACAATGGAACAAGGAGCACGATCCACAACGGCGCTTCATACCAGACCATCAATGAAGCCGTCACAACGGTAGACAGGGAAACCGTCGATCCCACTGAAAGGTCAAAGCCATCGACGACGAGAGTAAAGGTTACCCCTAATGCCACTAATGTGACGATGGAAATCGAGCGGAGAATGTCTGATAGATTTCCATAGGTGAAGAAAAATGGATTATATAAGCTGAAAAATAGTAGAATCGCGGCCATCAACACGATGGCCCCGTATTTAAATAGTAAGTCGAGTATCTTGCCTTTCATGCGCTTGGATCCCTCCTGAAGCATAAAACAATATGAGTTCTTGAGTTGCTTCTTCTTTTGTCAGTTCTTTGACGATCCGGCCATCATACATGACGAGTATCCGGTCCGAGATCGCCAGGATTTCTTGTATTTCACAGGAAAAGTAGAGAATACCCTTCTCTTTTTCTGCAAGGGATTGAATCAGGGAAAATATCTCTTTCTTCGCTCCCACGTCCACGCCCTTCGTCGGTTCATCAAATAAAAACACCGAAGCTTCATCGGACAGCCATTTCCCTATTGAAACCTTCTGCTGGTTTCCTCCGCTTAAAAAGTTGGCCTGGATTCTTTCATGAGCGGTTTTAATTCCAAGGGATCGGATTTTTTCACGGGCCAGCTCACGTTCTTTGCGACCGTTGATCCATAACCAGTTGGAGACTTTTCTTAAAGAAGGAAAGCTAAGGTTGTGCTGAACGGTTTCATGAATGAACAACCCTTCTTTTCGTCTTTCTTCCGGAACAAGTGCCAGACCATTTTGAACCGCATCCCGGGGAGAGTGAATCCTCAGCTTCTTTCCTCCCAGAAAATAGTCACCCGATTCTACCTGAGAGGCTCCGAATAAGGCTTTGGCAAGCTCGGTTTTTCCCGCTCCCACAAGCCCGACCACTCCGACTACTTCTCCTGCCTTAACGGATAAATGGATATCCTTCACCTTTTGTCCGTCTTCGAGCCCCCTCACTTCGTAAAGCGTTTCACCGATCGGCAGCGTTCTTTTCTGAAACTCTTCTCTATATGTTCCTCCAAGCATGGCTTCAATGATCTTGTGAGAGGTTGTTTGTTGTGTTCCAAACGTTCCAATGGTCTCTCCGTCTCTCATGACCGTGATGCGATCGGAAAGCTGAAATACTTCCGGGAGCCTGTGAGAGATGAAAATGACCCCTACTCTCTCTTTCTTTAAATCTTCTATGACTCGGAATAACTTTTCCGTCTCAGAAGAACTTAAAGGTGCCGTTGGTTCATCCAAAATCAATACTTTCGCTTGTTGAAGCAGGCTTCTGGCAATGAGCACCAGCTGCTTTTCAGCGAGACTTAAGTGTGACGCAGGCTGACCGAGGGGAATGGTTTCTGCCCCGATGCGTCTAAGCGCCTCCGACGCTTCTTTCTTTAATGACTTTTTAGTAATAAAGAAGGAACCTTTTTGTGAGAACTGATCAAGGACGATATTTTCCGCTACAGAAAGTCCAGGGACAATGGCCGTGTCCACTTCCTGGTACACGCAATGGATGCCATGCTCCTTCGCTTCTTTCGGAGATTGATAGTCTCTTTTTTCAGAGTGAAGGATGATGTCTCCGCTGTCCTGCACATAGGCTCCTGATAAAATCTTCATCAGCGTACTTTTCCCTGCACCATTCGCCCCCAAGAGGGCATGGACCTCCCCCTCTTTCACATCGAAGCTTGCATTCTTTAGGGCTTTCACTCCTGAGAAGGTTTTATTGATATTGATCATTTCTAACAGTGGAGACGTCATCTCTTTTAACTCCTTTCTACTCTTTGAACGATCCTTCAAGCGTTTTTAATTCATCTGTATAGCCTTGCTCACTTGCTCCCCAGCCATCTACATGCTCGTGTAATTGATCTGTGGTAATCGTTTCTTCAGGCAATGCTTCTTTTTCAATAAATACCGGCTCAAGCTTTACTTTCTCAGGCGTTTCCTCGCCATTTAGCTTTTGATATAAAAACCGGACCTGCACGCGTCCGATATCTTTCGGATCAACGGCTGCCGATGCCACCCACGGGCTTCCATCTTTTTGAATGATTTGCAGGTCTTCATCACTCATGTCGATTCCATATACTTTGATTTCATCTCTCCCTGCCGCTTCGATTGCCCGAACGGCGCCTTTTGCAAATTCATCCCAAGCAGCCCAAACAGCATCGATGTCACCTTTGTTCGGATACTGTTTCAATATGGCCTCCATTTGAGCCTGTGTATCCAGTGCTGTATTCTGAGTAGCCGCTCCAAATGCCGCCACCTCTTTAATATCAGGATTTTTTTCTAAAAACTCCTGATAGGCTACTTGGCGTCTTTCCATCGGGGCAAAGCCTGCAACCCAAATTTTCACGATCTCACCCTTACCGCCAATCTCATCTGAAAGCTTCGTCAAGGTTTGTTCAGCCATTTGCTGATCACCCTGTTCGAGGACCGTCACCTCTTCTGAGGCAACATCCGCATCGAATACGACAACCGGAATGTTTTGTTCCTTCGCTTTTTCCACCCCTGATTGCAGTGCTTCTTTCGTTCCATGATCGATGAGGATCCCATCAAACTTTTGATTGATGGCCGCATCCAGGTTAGAAGACATTTTTGCCAGGTCCCCTTCAGACGTAAATACTTGAACCTTGCCCCCAAACTTCTCTACCTGCTCTTTGACACCTTCTATGTATTGAGCGGAAAATGTCCCTAAATTGATTTGCATAATAAGGGCGATCTTTTTATTGGCCAATGGATGATCAGATGTTGCTTCCTTCTTCTCTCCACTGTCTGCGTCCGCCTCCTGGGATACCTTTGGCTGACAAGCGACTAAACTGAAAATAAGTGCAAGTAATACGAATAATGATGCCGTTTTTTTCATCTTTCTTTTCTCCTCCCGAGGTGATATGCCTCAATTTTTTAAAATATTCTTTTCATAAAAGATATTTGTTGTTTTAAAACCGGGATCTGCAAAGGCTCTGTCAACCAGTATGTGCTGGATGGTGAGGGGAACCGCTCCGCTTGCAGCTAGCGTACGGCCGAGCCTCCTCATCTTCGCTTCCGGGGTCTCGGCACGCCCGTTTTTCCGCAGGAGTCTACGCAGTTCCCCTCACCATCTATAAGAGATTTCCGTGACAGAGCTCAGTATTGACAGAGCAATCTAAAGGAAAGTATCCCTACTTTAAAGCTATTATCGACCTCCGTACACCTGGAGCGGAAATCAATCAGCACTTTCCCTTTAAAAGCAACAAAGTTCACAAAACATTCTTTGCAAATAAAAAAACCCCTTTTCCCAAGAGAAAAGAGGTTTATGTATAAATAAACGTACTCTTATCACTCAGGAAATTCTTCCTGCAGGTCTTAGCACCTTTCCGTCTAAACGGTAGGTTGCCGGGCGTCATCGGGCCAGTCCCTCTGCCAACTCTTTATAAGAGATTATGAAATTTGGTATAGTTCGCATGCGCTATAAACGATATGTTAACGATATGCGGGAATATTGTCAATATTCTTTTTTGGAAAATTTTATAGATGAGATAAAAGAGGAGTTCGTGAAAATTGTCGTTATTTGTAGAATGGTCGATAAATTCCGATTCCCCTTAAAAATCGGCCACCCCCACCCTAAAAAAAACCGCCCTCCCAAACCTGGGAGAGCAGTTACATAATCAAATCTTATTTCTCACCATACGCAAGTGACGCTTCCACGAAGTCTCTGAATAGAGGCTGCGGGCGTGTCGGGCGTGAAGTGAATTCAGGATGGAATTGAGATGCGACGAACCATGGGTGATCGCTTAGCTCGATGATTTCCACAAGACGGCCATCAGGGCTTGTGCCTGAGAAGATGAAGCCGGCTTTTTCCATTTGCTCACGGTAGTGATTGTTGAATTCGAAGCGGTGGCGGTGACGCTCATAAACCACTTCTCCGTCGTAGGCCGCATAGGCTTTTGAACCTTTTGTCAGCTTACATGGGTATAGTCCAAGACGCAGTGTCCCACCAAGATCTTCGATGTCCTTTTGTTCTGGTAAAAGGTCGATGACAGGGTATGGCGTTTCAGGATTTAACTCAGCAGAGTGAGCTCCTTCCAATCCAAGAACATTACGTGCGTATTCTACAGATGCCAGCTGCATACCAAGGCAGATTCCGAGGAAAGGTACCTTGTTTTCACGGGCATATTGAGTCGCAGCGATTTTCCCTTCTACTCCACGGTCACCGAAGCCACCTGGTACAAGGATTCCATCTACATCTGCCAGTTTTTCTGCTACATTTGCGTTGTCGATCAGCTCAGAGTTCAACCATCTTACTTCGATGTCGCTATCGAAATGGTAGCCTGCGTGACGAAGGGCTTCCACTACTGAGATATACGCATCCTGCAGTTCAACATACTTCCCTACCAGGGCGATTCTTGTTTTACGGGACAGGTTTTTCACTCTATCAACGAGTTCATTCCACTCGGTCATGTCTGCTTCGTGGCAATTAAGCTTCAAGTGCTGACATGTGATTTCATCAAGCTTTTGATCCTGTAGTGCAAGTGGTACAGAGTATAGTGTATCTGCGTCCATTGCTTCGATTACAGCATTTTTATCAATATCACAGAATAACGCGATTTTGTCTTTCATGTCTTGAGTCATTGGCATTTCTGTACGCACGACGATGACATTTGGCTGTATACCAAGACTGCGAAGCTCTTTTACGCTATGCTGAGTCGGTTTTGTTTTCATTTCACCAGCTGCTTTGATGTAAGGTACAAGTGTACAGTGGATATACATCACATTGTCACGGCCTACATCGCTCTTGATCTGGCGAATGGCTTCAAGGAATGGCAGAGATTCGATATCCCCTACTGTTCCGCCGATTTCCGTGATCACGACATCTGAATTGGTTTCGCGTCCGGCACGGTATACGCGCTCTTTGATTTCATTCGTGATGTGTGGGATAACTTGTACCGTTCCACCAAGATAATCACCGCGACGCTCTTTCTTCAGTACAGTTGAATAGATTTTACCCGTTGTCACAGAGCTGTATTTCGTTAAGTTAATATCAACGAAACGCTCGTAGTGACCTAAGTCAAGATCCGTTTCTGCACCATCATCGGTTACGAATACTTCACCGTGCTGATATGGACTCATCGTTCCTGGATCCACGTTGATGTATGGATCAAACTTCTGGATCGTGACGCTCACTCCACGGTTTTTCAATAGTCTACCAAGGGACGCTGCTGTGATCCCTTTCCCTAGTGACGACACTACGCCGCCTGTTACGAAAATATACTTAGTCATGTATATGTCCCCCTTCAAAGTAAGTTTGGTTCAAAAAAAGTAGAGGGTGTCTCCTATGTATTCATGTCATGAATTTATCTTGTTCAAAGAAGGACAAGTCCATTCTCATAAAATAAATTCATCTGCATAAACCGCTAAAAGACAGCCTCTTATTATCAATATACATAAAAATGTAAGGGGTTTTGAAAAGATAGATCCTCCACACATAAGGTTTAGGTAAAACCCTATTATGTCAAAGCTTTCTTCTTACAAAAATAAAAAACGCCCCGCTTACAAACATGTAAGGGGAGCGTGATATACGTTATTCGTCCCTTTTTAGGGAGCCCAAATAAAATACTACCTTCCTGTGAGGAAGAAGTCAAGCACTGAATAAGAATAGAATTTTCAATCATTTTGAGCATATTAAAAAGCTCCCCGAAGGCAAAATACCTTTTGGGGAGCAGCCATTCCAGTCGAAGAGATTACTTCTCTTCCTCATCTTCTTCTAACTCTTCTTCTTCGTCTTCATCATCATCTACTTCATCAAATTCATCGATTTCGAGTTCATCATCGTCTTCATCGATGTCCAGATCTTCGTCTTCATCGTCAACGGCATCCACATCGTCGTCGTCATCCGTCAGATCGTCGTCATCGTCCGTGTCATCAAGGTCATCGTAATCAAGATCTTCATCGTCCAGATCATCGAAATCATCCAGATCCAGATCTTCATCGTCTTTTTTCTTCGCTTTTTTCTTTTTGCTGGATTTCATTGTTGGAACGGTTTCTTCCTCGATTTGATCAACCGGATACCATTCTCTTAATCCCCAACGATTATCACCCATGGCAATAAAGCGTCCATCGATATTCAGGTCCGTATAGAATTGAAGTAAACGGCTGCGAACCTCTTTATCAGAGATTTCAAGCAAACCTTTAATTTCTTTGACTACTTCTTCGAATGCCATTGCTTGCTTTTTCTCTACTAAAATTTCATGTGCCAACTCAATAAATGATGTTTGACGTAATTCTTCTTTGGATAACTGCTTAAGACTCAATTTACGCACTTCCTTTCTCTATTTCACACTCTACTAAGTAGAGTAAAAAAGGGCAAAAATTCTCCATTATCAATTCTAACCATATTAATCATTATAAACAATATAAAAGACTTTATGCTATAGCTATCTAGTTTTTCTCGCATTTTTTTCACAACCTGGGGTCAGGATGGCCTCCCACTTTCCCACTCCTCTTCTTTTTCACCGTTTCGGATCACACGGAACGCTTCATAGAAAAGATAGAAAGAGAGTAGAAAAAAAGGAATCGCCCCTAATTGCAATTGATATAGAAATACAGCTGCGAATATGATGATGGTCAATAGTATATAACGAAAAATGGTCTTCACAGTCTCACATCCAAACGTATATATCGTTCTTATCCATTCACCTGTCTGATAATTCTCATTATAAAGGAAATGATACCCGACTACTATTAAGATCGTGTTAAAAATTGGTTGATTTTGTTTAAAGGATAGACTGTTTATGGACTTTTTAAACATATTTCGTTATGTGTGCAAGGTTGTTAATACGTTTATTGATACCCCTGCTATAGAGGCACCTAGAAAAAGAGACCACTGCATCACCACAGTAGTCTCATTTTCTTCTATGTTGTTACATATTACGACGGTATTGCCCGCCTACTTCGTAGAGGGCTCGTGTGATTTGGCCAAGACTGGCTACTTTCACGGTTTCCATGAGTTCTTCAAAGATGTTTCCTCCGTTCACTGCTGCTTGTTTTAAGCGGGTCAGTGCTTCTTCGGATTTGTCTTTGTGTTGTGATTGGAAGTCTCGCAGGTTATGAATTTGTGTTTCTTTCTCTTCCTTCGTTGCACGTGCAAGTTCCATACTGTCCATTTGTTCCTCTGAAGGCGGGGTTGGATTCAGGTACGTGTTCACTCCCACGATCGGAAGTTCCCCGGAATGCTTTTTCATTTCGTAGTACATGGATTCCTCTTGGATTTTCCCCCGTTGATACTGGGTTTCCATCGATCCAAGTACGCCGCCTCGATCATTCAGGCGATCAAATTCTGTCAGAACCATTTCCTCCACTAGATCGGTCAGCTCTTCTGCGATGAATGATCCTTGAAGCGGATTTTCATTTTTCGAAAGTCCGTGTTCTTTCGTGATGATCATCTGAATCGCCATGGCACGGCGGACCGATTCCTCTGTAGGTGTCGTGATGGCTTCATCATAAGCATTGGTATGCAGGGAGTTACAGTTATCCTGCAGGGCCATCAAGGCTTGAAGCGTCGTACGGATATCGTTGAAGTCAATCTCCTGGGCATGAAGGGAGCGACCTGATGTTTGAATATGATACTTCAACTTTTGACTTCTTTCATTGGCACCATATTTATCCCGCATCACCGTTGACCAAATGCGGCGGGCCACACGTCCGATCACTGTATACTCGGGATCGAGTCCGTTCGAGAAGAAGAACGATAAATTTGGTGCAAACGCATTGATGTCCATTCCGCGACTTAAATAGTATTCAACGTACGTGAACCCGTTCGCCAATGTGAAGGCAAGTTGTGAAATCGGATTGGCTCCCGCTTCCGCGATATGATAGCCGGAAATCGATACAGAGTAATAGTTTCTTACTTTGTGATCGATGAAGTACTGCTGAATGTCACCCATCATGCGAAGGGCAAATTCAGTCGAGAAGATACACGTGTTTTGTCCCTGATCCTCTTTTAATATATCGGCTTGCACGGTTCCACGAACGACTTGCAGCGTTTGTTCCTTTACTTCCATATACTCTTCCACCGTCAGCACACGGCCAAGCTCTTCTTCTTTCATACGGATCTGCTGATCGATCGCCGTGTTCATATACATAGCCAGAATGATCGGGGCAGGTCCATTGATCGTCATGGAAACGGACGTAGAAGGAGCACATAAATCAAAGCCGGCATATAGCTTTTTCATATCCTCAAGTGTACAAATGCTTACGCCGCTCTCCCCTACTTTTCCGTAGATGTCCGGACGGTGATCCGGATCTTCACCATATAACGTTACAGAATCAAACGCTGTACTCAGGCGTTTCGCGTCATCATCTTTAGATAGATAGTGGAAACGGCGGTTCGTCCGTTCAGGAGTCCCTTCACCGGCAAACTGACGCTTCGGATCTTCCCCTTTTCGTTTAAAAGGAAATACTCCTGCTGTATAAGGGAATGAGCCTGGAACATTTTCTTTGTATACCCAATCCAAAATTTGACCATAGTCCTTGTATTTCGGAAGGGATACTTTCGGAATATCGAGACCCGACAAGCTCTTTGTCTTCAATTCAGTGACAATTTCTTTATCACGGACTTTCGTGATGAACTGATCTTTGCTGTAGGTTTCTTTTAACCCATCCCATTTTTGTAAAATCTGTTTCGATTCAGCTGTTAATTTATTTTCGACTTCTTCTTTTAATGTTTGAAGGGAAGTGACGACTCCATCATTCGTTTCTTTTTCGTTGACCGCTTCGATTGCCCCTTCAAGCTGGAACAGTCGGCGGGCAAGGTTCACTTGCTCTTCTGCTTTTTTGTGATAGTTACGGACGGTTTCCGCGATTTCACGCAGATAATAACGACGGTTATTTGGGATGATGACGTTTTGTTTTTCCACATCGACGTCCTTGGAGAAGCTTGTTTTCCAGTCCAGCTCCATTTTCTTATTCACGGTTTCCACGATCGCAGCAAATAGTGCATTCGTTCCTGGGTCGTTGAACTGGCTGGCAATCGTCCCGTATACCGGCATGTCATCTAAGTCTTTATCAAAAAGTAAGTGGCTGCGCTGATACTGTTTCTGCACCTGACGTCTTGCATCCTCGGAGCCTTTGCGCTCAAATTTATTGATGACGATGAGGTCGGCAAAATCGATCATATCGATTTTCTCAAGCTGTGAGGGAGCACCGAACTCACTTGTCATGACGTACATGGACATGTCACAGATTTCAGCGATTTCCGCATCCCCCTGCCCGATTCCGCTCGTTTCGACCACGATCAAGTCATAGCCTGCTGCTTTGACCACATTGATCGCATCTTTGATGGCCAGTGAAAGCTCCGTTTTGGATCCACGGGTTGCAAGGCTTCGCATATAGACACGAGGATTGAAGATCGCGTTCATACGGATACGGTCCCCTAGAAGGGCTCCGCCCGTTTTTTGTTTCGTAGGATCGATGGATAGTATCGCGATCTTCTTTTCAGGAAGCTCGTTTATGAAACGACGGATCAGTTCATCCGTCAGGGAGCTCTTCCCTGCTCCACCTGTTCCTGTGATCCCCAGAACAGGAACTTTTTTCGCTAAGTTCTTTATTTCAGAAAAAACGGTTTGGGCCGTCGCCGCCACTTCTTCATTCGCTCCGACTTGATATTCAGCGAGTGAAATCAGCTTGGAGATCGTGTTTACATTACCAGAAGAAAGCTTTTCAACCTCTTGATTCACGCTTCCTTTAATCGTTGGAAAATCACATTCCTCGATCATGTTGTTGATCATTCCTTGAAGACCATGCTTTCGACCGTCTTCAGGTGAGAAGATGCGGGCAATGCCGTATTCATGGAGTTCCTTGATTTCACGTGGAATGATCACGCCCCCGCCTCCGCCATAAATGCGGATATGAGACGCTCCCCTTTCTTTCAAAAGATCGTACATGTATTTGAAATATTCAACGTGTCCACCCTGATAAGAGGAAATCGCGATTCCCTGTACATCTTCCTGAATGGCAGCATTGACGACTTCCTCAACGGAGCGATTATGCCCTAAATGGATAACCTCCGCTCCACTTGCCTGGATAATCCGACGCATTATATTGATCGATGCATCATGTCCGTCAAACAGACTCGATGCCGTGACAAAACGAACATGGTGCTTTGGTTTATAAATCTCAACCGTACTCATATTATTCCCCCTGTTCTCCCTTGTTTTTCAAACCCTATGACGCCTGCAAAAGTGAGTTCGATTTGAAGATTGATGTATTCGTCTAGTGTAAAACGCTTCTGAAGTGCCCAGCGACGGAATCCCCACATCTGTCCCTGGACGAATACATTTTGAGCCAGCATATGGATTTGATCTTCATCAAGCTCAAGCTTTCCACTCTTGACACAGCCTATGATGAGATCTTCCACCATCCCCACCATTTCAAGTTCTTTACGCAGTACATATGGAAGGGCGTCCTTAGATAAAGATTTCGCCTCCTGATACATGACCAGGACTTCATCCTGCATCCGGTCCATCACTTGAAAATAGTGAGTAATCCCAAGCCTTAAGCTCTCCAGAGTTCCTTTTCCGACATCCAGCTCCTCAAGCTCCAGCCGGACCTGCTCATAAATGCTGTCACACACTAAATACAAGACATCTTCCTTTGTCCGAATATATTCATATAGCGTTCCGATACTGAATCCGGCGGCCTTTGCGATCTCTCTTGTCGTGGTGCGATGAAACCCCTTTTGTTTAAATAGAGAGACGGCCCCACGGATCATCTGATCACGCCGCTTTTCTACTAAACGCTCATCCTTAACTGAAGCATGAACTTCCCTCTTCTTATTCAAAACAACCGACCGCCTTTTCTATCCGATTCTCCCATTGACCCCATTTCAAGACCACCTGCCTCATCCCCCAACAAAGCAGAAGGTCATCTATCTCTCTAACTATATCCACTCATACCGGGTCTGGCACCCTAAAGTCGCATGCAATGATACGAACCCCTTTACACCACGAAGCATAGTAGAACCTATCAAGTGCCTGACACGCTTCAGGACGATTAAGAAATTCTCTACAAAAATCCCATTACACCCAGATCCCTACTTCGTCACCATCCGCGAAATAACCAATCTCTGAATCTCCTGCGTCCCCTCATAAATCTGCGTAATCTTCGCATCACGCATATAACGCTCCACCGGATAATCCTTCGTATAACCATACCCACCAAAGATTTGAACCGCTTCCGTTGTCACCTTCATCGCTGTATCCCCGGCCATCAGCTTCGACATCGCCGATTCTTTTCCGTATGGAAGGCCTTCTGACTCTAGCCACGCAGCTTGATAGGTTAATAGACGGGAAGCTTCGATGGACGTTGCCATATCGGCAATCTTAAATGAAATCCCTTGGTTTGCAGCAATCGGCTTCCCGAATTGCTCACGCTCTTTTGCATACTCGACAGACGCATCCAGGGCACCTTGGGCAATCCCAACTGCCTGAGCGGCGATTCCATTACGGCCGCCATCAAGAGTCATCATGGCAATTTTGAATCCGTCGCCTTCGTTTCCTAGCATGTTTTCTTTAGGTACCTTGCAGTCTTCGAATACGATCTCAGTCGTTGGCGATGAACGAATCCCGAGCTTCTTTTCTTTCTTTCCGACAGAGAACCCTTCGAAGTCTGCCTCAACGATGAACGCACTCGTTCCACGCTGGCGCTGAGAAGGATCTGTCAAAGCAAATACAATATACGTATCGGCGATCCCACCGTTAGTGATGAAAATTTTCGAGCCGTTCAATACGTAGTGATCTCCTTCTAAACGAGCCGTCGTTTTCATGCCACCAGCGTCTGAACCTGAACCCGGCTCAGTCAGACCGTAAGCACCGATCTTCTCACCTTGGGCCATCGGGCGAAGATATTTCTGCTTTTGCTCTTCTGTACCGAATTTATATACAGGCCATCCCGCTAAAGACGTATGAGCTGAAAGGGTTACCCCCGTAGAAGCACACACTCTTGAAAGCTCTTCAACGGCGATGCAGTATGCGAGGTAGTCACTCCCGATTCCACCGTACTCTTCCGGCCAAGGAATCCCCGTCAATCCAAGCTCGGCCATCTTCTTAAACAAGTCCATATCAAAGCGCTCTTCCTCATCACGCTCTGCAGCAGTCGGCGCTACCTCATTCCGCGCAAAATCACGCACCATTTTACGTATCATTTCATGCTCTTCCGATAATTTAAAATTCATCTCAATTCCTCCTCTTATCATCTATATACCGGGTCTGGCACCCTTACAAGTCAGGCGATGCCACAAACCCCTTTACACCACGAAACATCACTATCAAGATCGGGTGCCTGACGCGCTTTAGAATGCATGCCCAAAGATACTCCACCAAGACTTCAAGCTACCCCATCCCACTAAACCAACAAATTCTTCCCAATCACCATTCTCTGAATCTCACTCGTACCCTCATAAATCTCCGTCACCTTCGCATCACGGAACAGACGCTCAACTGGATATTCCTTCGTATAACCATATCCTCCGTAAACCTGAATGGCTTCTGTCGAGACTTCCACTGCTGTTTTAGAAGCAAATAACTTTGCCATGCTTGCTTCTTTTCCACAGGAAATGTTGTTTGAGCGAAGATTCGCCGCACGGTACACCAGAAGCTTCGAACCTTCAACAGCCGTCGCCATATCTGCAAGCTTGAATCCGATGCCCTGTTGGGCTGCGATCGGCTTCCCGAATTGCACACGCTCTTTGGCATAAGCGGTGGAATAGTCGAAAGCCGCTTCAGCGATTCCCAATGCCTGGGCTGCAATCCCGATCCTGCCTACATCCAGATTCGCCATGGCGATCTTGAAGCCTTCCCCTTCTTGACCCAGAAGGTTTTCAGCCGGGACTTTCATATCTTCAAACGTCAACTGAACCGTTCTCGAACCGTGGAGACCCATTTTATGTTCGTCTTTTCCAATCACAAGGCCCGGTGTATCTTTCTCTACGATGAAGGCTGATACTCCCCGACTCCCTTTTGACGGGTCCGTTGCGGCAAAGACAATATACGTATCTGCTTCGCCACCATTTGTAATAAATACTTTTGAGCCATTTAATACATAGTGATCGTCACGTTTTTCGGCTTTCGTTTTCAAGCTTTTCGCATCCGACCCAGCACTCGGTTCCGTTAAGCAGAAAGCCCCTAAGTATTCACCTGTCGCTAGCTTTGGAAGGTATTTTTGCTTTTGCTCTTCATTACCGAAATAAAGTATCGGGTTCGTGCCCACCGAAGTATGCACAGACAGAATGACCCCGATGGTTGCGCTTACTTTTGACAACTCATGAATCGCAATTATATACGACGTGAAATCCATCTCGGAGCCGCCATATTTCTCAGGGATCGTGATTCCCATCAGGCCAAGTTCAGCCATTTTATTTAAAATTTCTCTCGGGAATTGTCCTTCTTCCATCTTCTCTACAAACGGCTGAATCTCTGTTTCAGCAAAATCCCGTACCATCTTTCTCATCATCTGTTGCTCTTCCGTAAATCGTAACTCCATGAATGGTTCCTCCCTGATGTTCGTCGTTGTTACTCGTATGAATAGAAACCACGGCCTGTTTTTCTACCCAACCAGCCGGCTTTCACATATTTTCTAAGTAGCGGGCATGGGCGATATTTGTCATCACCGAAGCCTTCGTGCAGTGTTTCCATGATGTATAGGCATGTATCAAGCCCGATGAAGTCTGCCAGAGTAAGAGGACCCATTGGGTGATTCATACCGAGCTTCATCACTTCATCAATCGCCTCTTTACTCGCTACCCCTTCATACAGGGTGTAGATCGCTTCGTTGATCATCGGCATCAGGATTCGATTGGAGACGAATCCAGGAAAGTCCTCGACTTCAACCGGAACTTTGTGGAGGGATTTCGTCATGTCTTCGATCACTTGATACACTTCATCCGTCGTCGCAAGTCCGCGAATGATTTCCACCAACTTCATGACCGGTACCGGGTTCATAAAATGCATTCCGATCACTTGCTGGGGACGCTTCGTCGCTGCAGCGATTTCTGTAATCGGCAGTGAAGAAGTGTTAGAAGCAAGGATCGTGTGCTCCGGAGTTATTTCATCCAGTTGAGCAAAGATTTTTGTTTTGATATTCATGTTTTCAACCGCTGCCTCGATGACAAGGTCTACTTGCTTCGCGTCGTGAATATCGGTTGATGCCGTTAAACGGTTCACGGTAGCTGTTTTATCTTCTTCAGACATTCTTCCTTTTTCAACCGAGCGCGTCAGGTTCTTTGTGATCACGCCGATTCCCTTTTGAACAAATTCTGCTTTCAGATCGTTCAGGTAGACGTCGAATCCCGCTTGTGCACACACTTGAGCAATTCCTGATCCCATTTGTCCTGCCCCGATGACCATTACTTTTTTGATGTTCATTATTTTCTCCCCTTTGTTAAAGCTAGTTATCTGGTTGGTTTCGTTTGTAATTGAAGTTGTAGCTGATCATAATTATGCGTACCATTGTTGCGTACCAGGTACAAATTAGCCGTTTTGTACCTGATACAATCAATCCACTTTGTACCTGGTACAACACTCTCCTACGCCCTACTGCTTCGCCACCTCGATCATAATCGCATCCCCTTGACCGCCACCGCTGCAGATCGATGCAATTCCTACACCGCCTCCGCGACGCTTCAGCTCGTATGCGAGCGTCAGGATGATCCGTGCTCCGCTTGCTCCGATCGGATGACCGAGGGCGACTGCTCCACCGTTTACATTGACTTTTTCAGGATCTAATCCAGCGATTTTCCCGCTTGTCAGGGCCACCGCTGCGAATGCTTCGTTAATTTCAAACAGGTCGATTTCCTCAAGTGATTTGCCTGTTTTCTTCAGCAGCTCATTGATGACGAGTCCCGGTGTTTGCGGGAAGTCCTTTGCTTCGACGGCAATGGCCGTGTGGCCAAGGATGGTGGCCAATGGTTGCTTCCCTTCTTTTATGGCTCTTTCTTCACTCATGAGTACCATTGCTGCCGCACCATCGTTGACCCCCGGTGCGTTACCTGCTGTGATGGTTCCTTCTGATCCGAAGACAGGACCTAATTTGGCCAAAGCCTCGATGGACGTTTCTTTTCGTGGCGCTTCATCTTTATTGACGACAACTGGGTCGCCTTTGCGTTGTGGAACTTCAACCGCTACAATTTCCTCTCCCAGAACGCCTGCTTCTGTCGCTTTCACTGCACGTTCATGGCTTCTAAGTGCCCACTGATCCTGCTCTTCTCTTGATAGTT
Organism: uncultured Rossellomorea sp.; assembly: GCF_947488365.1. NCBI lineage: Bacteria > Bacillati > Bacillota > Bacilli > Caryophanales > Bacillaceae > Rossellomorea > uncultured Rossellomorea sp. The sequence continues at coordinate 42,096 of NZ_CANKZT010000011.1, forward strand.
CAAACTCTTTCGCTGTCTCATTTCCGTACGTTCCCATGTGGACATTGTTGAAGCTGCACGTCAATCCGTCGTGAACCATTAAGTCTTTCACTTGGGAATCACCCATTTTGAAGCCCCAGCGAGCTTTCGGAAGGATGTACGGTGCATTTGACATGGATTCCATTCCGCCTGCCACGATGACTTCACCGTCGCCTGCACGGATGATTTGGTCACCCATTGTCACACTGCGCATTCCTGAAGCACATACTTTGTTGATGGTTTCCGTTTTGACGTTCCACGGTAATCCGGCATGACGGGATGCTTGTCGGGAAGGAATCTGTCCCTGCCCCCCTTGTAAAACAGAACCGAGGATCACTTCCTCTACCTCTTCACCATTAATGCCTGATCGTTTCAGGGCTCCCTTCACGGCAAAACCGCCAAGCTCTGAAGCTGTAAAACTGCTTAAGCTCCCACCAAATTTACCGAATGGCGTTCTTGCTCCATCTAAAATAACCGTTTTTCCCATCTCAATCGCTCTCCTTTATATCTGAATGATTTGATTCGACAAAAACAAATTGTATACGCTTTCAACAGCACTCAAAAAAATAGAACTTACTGATATTCGACTGAACGCTCGCTCAACCAGTCCCCAAAAGAGAAGGGACAGTTTTTGTCCCTTATATACCTTTATTGTACTTCATATTCGTTTAGAACGTAATGATTTTTTAGAAAGTTTTTATTCTTCTATTAAATTCATTATTGTAGAAAAATAATAGGAGTGAAACGCAGGTAGAGGCTTTTGTTTCACTCCTAGATGTTCAACTACTGAGAAACGGACTTTTCATTATTAAACAGATAATATTCTTTTTACGAAGCAGCCGGCTGATCTTTTTGATCGCCACATACCGCTTTTTCAAGGATTTCTGCCACATCCTGAGTAGAGACGGTTTCTTCTACTTCCTTCGCTTTCGTTCCATCAGATAGCATCGTCAGGCAGTATGGACAACCCGAGCTGATGACCGATGGGCTGACCTCAAGTGCCTGCTCTGTACGCGAAACGTTCACGCGGTGACCTGCGTCTTCTTCCATCCACATGAGTCCTCCACCTGCTCCACAGCACATACCTTTTTCACGGTTACGTTCCATTTCAACCAATTTCACTCCAGAGATCGATTTCAGGATTTCACGTGGTGGATCGTATACTTCGTTGTAACGTCCCAGGTAACAGGAGTCGTGGAAGGTGATCGTTTCATTCACTTCGTATTTCGGCTTCAGACGCCCTTCTTTTACCAAGTCATATAGAAGCTCTGTATGGTGATACACTTCCGCTTCCAATCCGAAGTCAGGATACTCATTTTTGAAAATGTTATACGCATGCGGATCGATCGTAATAATTTTCTTGATTTCATTCTTTTCGAATTCGGCGATGTTTTGACCTGCAAGCTCCTGGAATAGGAACTCATTACCGAGTCGACGTGGTGTATCACCGGAATTCTTCTCTTTGTTTCCTAAGATCGCGAATTTAACGCCTGCTTCATTCAGCAGCTTGGCAAAGGATAACGCGATTTTTTGGCTGCGGTTATCGAATGAACCCATGGATCCAACCCAGAATAAGTATTCGAAGTCTTCTCCCGCTTTTTTCATTTCTTTCACTGTAGGAATATGAACGTCTTCTCTCGCTTCACGCCAGTTTTCACGTTCTTTACGGTTCAGACCCCAAGGATTCCCTTGACGTTCGATATTTTGCATCGCACGCTGTGCATCTGCGTCCATCTTTCCTTCAGTTAGGACCAGGTAACGGCGAAGGTCGATGATTTTATCTACGTGCTCGTTCATGACCGGACATTGGTCTTCACAGTTACGGCACGTCGTACATGCCCAGATTTCTTCTTCTGTGATGACGTCTCCGATCAGGCTTGGACTGTACGCAGCACCGGCAGCCGCTTCTTCTGCTGCTTGAGTGGCACTCGCCATCGCAAGTTGATTTCCTTTGGTGCCATTGAATGCAAATGTAGGCACCCAAGGTTTTTTCTGCGTAACGACGGCACCGTGATTCGTCAGATTATCACGCAGTTTGACGATTAAATCCATTGGGGAAAGCATTTTCCCTGTTCCTGTAGCAGGACACATATTCGTACAACGACCGCATTCCACGCAAGCGTAGAAATCGATCATTTGATGTTGCGTGAACTCTTCAATTTTCCCTACCCCGAAGCTTTCGGCTGACTCGTCTTCAAAGTCGATGGGCTTAAGCTTTCCAGGGTTGTCTAATCGATTAAAGTAGACATTCGCAGGACCAGCGATTAAATGAGCGTGCTTGGATTGTGGAACATATACAAGGAATGCCAGTAAGAATAATAAATGGATCCACCATGCCACATAGAAAATGACGATGGAAGCTGTTTCTCCAATGGCTCCAAGTGCTCCTGCAATGAGTGACGCTACAGGCTCTGTCCAGGCAAGCTCTTCACCGTGCCAGATAAGGCCCATCCCGTTCCCTACAAGAACCGATAGCATTAGTCCCCCGATGAATAAGAGAACCAATCCTGATTTAAATCCTCTTTTCAAACGAACCAGCTTCTCCACATAGCGGCGGTGGAAGGCCCAAACAACCGCTACCAGGATCATGAGTGTGACAATCTCCTGGAAGAACGTGAATCCGGGATATAAAGGTCCCAGTGGCAAGTGACTTCCTGGCGCCAGTCCTTTCCAGATGAAATCGATGGCTCCGAATTGGACTAAAATGAAGCCGTAGAAGAACATGACGTGGATTACTCCACTCTTCTTATCCTTCAAGAGCTTCTTCTGGCCGAAGACGTTGACCACGATCTTCTGGAATCGTTCCTTGAATCGTTGGTCGAACTCCACTTTCTTTCCGAGCTTAATATATTCAATTCTCGTCTTTACTACATACACAAACAGACTAAGTGCGTAAACGGTCACAAGAATAAATGCAACCCAATTGAGAATGAGTAACCCATTCATTGAAAAACACTCCCCCTTCTTTGGTTTGACCCGAACTTCCCCTTTGTTCAAACTTTTACAAACCAAATTAATATTCTGAATAGTTCATATATCCATTATATTATGAATGAGCATTCAGTCAATGGTTTTTACCAAGAAAAATGAAAACCTTTACATGAATGGTCATTCATTCGTCGGGAGTAACCAGGACTTTTTGTACCCCCCATAGGTTTCAATATGAATCATTTAAGGTAAAAGAAGAAAGAGTGCAAAGTAGGTAAGATTTAAGGACATACTAATGCTAATGCAGATGAGAGAGTGATTATATGTGGTGGTTCATCCTACTGTTAATAATAGTTGTTGTCATAGGCTGGTTAATGATCGACTTTAAGCTGGGTAGAAGTCATTTCATCCGGACACGGACAAGAAGAGATTATGAAAAACGAAACAGCGATATCGAATTATTTTCCAGAGGTCCGGAGCTGTTTGATCGAATGTTTAAAGAAATGAAAGAAGCCAAATCTTCCATTCATGTTTTATTCTATATCGTCCAAGATGACCATTTTGCTTTACGGTTTATGGATTTATTGAAGGATAAAGCAAAAGAAGGCGTAGAGGTCCGCTTGTTAATGGATCAGATCGGGAGTCATAACGTCCCTAAATCAAAAGTGAGAATGCTACGTGACGCTGGTGTGGAAGTGGCCTTCTGCCAAAAAGTCAGTTTGCCTTTCTTATTTTTCTCCTCCCAACAGCGGAATCACCGGAAAATCACGGTGATTGACGGCAAGTTTGGATATTTGGGCGGTTATAACGTCGGGAAAGAATATATTGATGAGAATGACAAACCCGAGCTGTCTCCTTGGAGGGATTATCATCTCCGTTTGGATGGTGAAGGCGTTCACGACTTACAAACAGAATTTTGCATCGATTGGTTCAGAGCGACGAAAAAGGATCTGAAAGACGAAACGAAATACTTTCCTCCAGCCGAAAAAGGAAGCATCCCACATCAGATTTTTCCGACAGAAGGGGTGAATATCGAGGATTTCTTCAAGAAGTTCATCGATGAAGCCAAGGAGGAAGTCATCATTGGGAGTCCTTATTTCATCCCCACCCCGATTTTAATGGGGGCATTATGTGATGCATTGGAGCGTGGCGTCATTGTAAGGATCATCATTCCAAATAATGCCGATCATATGTTGGTGAAGGAAGCCGCATTCCCTTATTTTAGAACCTTACTGGCTAGAGGGGCAAAGGTGTATCAATTTATGAACGGGTTTTACCATGCGAAGGTAATGATCGTAGACGATCATTTCTGTGATTTAGGAACGGCCAATTTTGATAAAAGAAGCTTTTTTATCAATCTTGAAATTAATAACCTTATATTCGACAAAGAGTTCATTCACACATTGAAAAATGAGATGACGAAGGATATGGACGCTTCGGATATGCTAAGCGTCAGTGACCTCGATTCTGTTTCCATATTTACTCGTATAAAGGAACGTGTCGCTTCATCCATTTCCATTTTACTTTAGGGGGGAAATCACATGAAAATCCGATTGGGATTTGTTGCTAACTCCCTCTCCTTGTGGGACGCGAGCCCTGCCAAAACCATGACCTTCAAACGATATACTGAGCTTCCGAAAGAGGAACGAATGGATCGTTTGAAGGAAGTAACAAAATTAAACCTGGAACATACGAAACGTATTCTGTATCTGTGTGCAGCTCACGAAATTGAACTGTACCGACTATCAAGCTCACTTGTTCCGTTAGCTACTCATCCGGAAGTAGAATGGGACTTCTATACCCCCTTTAAAGACGAATGGAAAGAGCTTGGGGATCTAATCAAGAAGTTTGGGATCAGGGCAAGCTTTCACCCCAATCAATTCACTTTATTCACCAGTCCCAAGCAGCATGTCACTGACAACGCCGTAAAGGATATGGTTTATCATTATCGCATGCTTGAATATATGGGGATTGAGGATAGCTCTGTCATTAACATTCATATCGGTGGAAGCTATGGTGATAAGGAAGAAACGCTTGTACGCTTTTATGAGAATTTGAAAAGCCTCCCGACTGATGTGAAAGAAATCATGACCCTGGAGAACGACGACAAAACCTATACGGTAGAAGAAACATTAGGTGTTTGTCAAAGAGAAAACATCCCCATGGTCCTTGATATCCACCATCACGAGGCCAACCTTAGTGAAAAGCCATTAGGAGATTATCTTGAAGCGATTTTTGCCACCTGGGAAAAGAGAGATCTCGTTCCAAAAATACATATTTCCTCGCCGAAATCGGACAAAGCATTCCGCTCTCACGCTGATTTGGTGGATGCAGGCTTTGTAGAAGGATTTTTCAAAACACTCAAGACGTTCGATCAGGACGTTGACTTTATGATTGAGGCAAAGCATAAAGATCTGGCCATGTTGAAGCTGATAGAGGATCTATCGACGATTCGGGGAGTGAAAAGGATTAGTGGCGGGGCTTTGGAATGGTAGAGAAAAGATGAACACGTTGTTGTTCGTCTTTTTTGTTTTGTCTATTTTAAGATCCGGTAACTTTTATGGTCGTTGGAAGCTACCGGACATGGAATCGATTCCTATGTAAATTTCATTTAAAGACCGATTCGATCCAAGGCTGAATGGCTGTGAAGGCTTTAAACCCAAGATAAATGCCTACGATTCCTGCAATCCCGGCCAAGGCTGGTGGTGCCGGAATGGGGAGCTTGAATAGGGCAAAAATAAAACCAACCAGGAAACCGGTCACAATCGCTAAAATAACTGTTTTCATAACATCCTCCTGAACAATATGTCTACTTTTATTATACGTTAAAGCTGAAGAAATATAAGAAAAAGGTCCACCCCGAGGGACGGACCTTTTTCATCTATCGTCATTACATTTTTTCCGGAGCAGCAACTCCGATTAATGCAAGAGCGTTTTGTAATGTGACTCGAACCACTTTTACAAGAGCCAGACGAGCCGTTGTAAGTTCACGGTTTTCTTCATCCAGAACCTTATTGGCATTGTAGAAGCTATGGAAAGCTGATGCCAGGTCGTTAATGTAGTTCGCCACTCGGTGAGGTGTACGTTTCTCAGCAGCATCGGCAACCATTTGTGGGAATTCACCTAATTTTTTCAGTAAATCCACTTCTTTTTCCGTACCGATCAGCTTTAAGTCGATCTTGTCTTCTGAAGAGAGTCCTTGCTCCTCTGCTTGACGAAGAATGCTGCAAATACGCGCGTGGGCATATTGAGCATAGTACACTGGATTTTCATTAGACTGTGAAACCGCTAAGTCCAAATCAAAGTCCATATGCGTATCGGCACTTCTCATGGCAAAGAAATAACGGACTGCATCAAGGCCGACCTCTTCAACAAGCTCACGTAAAGTGACTGCTTTACCTGTACGTTTACTCATCTTCATCTTCTCACCATTTTTATAAAGGTGAACAAGTTGAATCACTTCTACTTCTAATTTCTCACGGTCAAAACCAAGTGCCTCAATCGCCGCTTTCATACGAGGGATGTATCCGTGGTGGTCAGCACCCCAGATATTGATCAGCACATCGTGTCCGCGTTCGAATTTGTCCTGGTGATAGGAAATATCCGGGGTCAAGTACGTGTACGTCCCATCATTCTTGATCAGAACACGGTCTTTGTCATCCCCAAGTTCAGTCGAACGGAACCAGGTCGCGCCGTCTTCTTCATAAACGTGACCATTGTCTTTTAGTGTTTTTAGCGCAGCGTCAATTTTACCGTTTTCGTAGAGTGACGTTTCAGAGTACCACACGTTGAATGGCACACGGAACATTTCCAGGTCCTTTTGAAGCTTCGCCATTTCGATCTTCAGTCCGTACTCACGGAAGAACTTGTAGCGCTCTTCGTCGCTTACTTCCGCATATTTCGAACCGAATTCTTCCGCTAGTTTCTTCCCGATTCCGATGATGTCCGCCCCGTGATATCCATCTTCAGGCATCGCTTTGTCTTCTCCAAGAGCTTGGAAATAACGGGCCTCGACGGAAACAGCCAGGTTATGGATTTGGTTTCCTGCATCATTGATGTAGTATTCACGCGTTACTTTATAGCCTGCTTTTTCAAGAACGTTACATAGGGAATCACCTACAGCCGCTCCACGGGCATGTCCAAGGTGAAGGTCACCTGTCGGGTTGGCAGATACAAACTCCACGTTCACTCTCTCGCCATTCCCCGCATTTGATTGACCATATTCCTGGTCTTGATCAAGAATCAATGGAATCAAATCGGTCAGGTATTCATTGTTCATGTAGAAGTTAATGAACCCAGGTCCTGCGATCTCCATTTTTTCAATGGATGCTTTGGACTGGTCGAAGTTCGCCATAATGTCCTCTGCAATCATGCGCGGTGCCTTTTTTGCTACGCGTGCAAGCTGCATCGCCATATTGGTAGAGTAATCACCATGGGATTTTTCTTTCGGGATTTCTAGGATAACATCAGGAATCTGATCCTCTGTTGCGAGTCCCGCTTTCAGAACTGCTGCTTTGATTTCGGATTTCAGGTTTTCTTGTACTTTTTCGACAATATTCATGCGTCTATGCTTCCTCCTTATAGTGAATGGACATAACATAATCCCCTACTGGACTGTCTTGCATTTTTAACTCGTAAGAAAGGTTGAAATCCCCTTCCAGTTTAGAGTCACTTTGTGTATGTGAAAGTTTTTTTGTTTTGGTTGTAAGTAAGAGAGTACCCATCTGGCTTTCATAAGAACCATTTTGTTCCTCCCGTTCGTTAAAGGCCATTCTCATTTTCACTGCACCGCTTCTGAGAATGAGAGCTTGTTGATCCGAGACTTTAACGATCGTATGGGTGGTTCCTTCCTCTTGCACCTCATCGTACTTCAGGAAAACGGCATCTCCTTTTTCATAGTATCGACCAAATGATACCAGTTCAAAAGAGTCACTTTCCTCTCCTATTGTGATTTTGGTTTTCAAGTGAACTTTGACAGGGGTGTAATCCGTTTTTGCCGTCAAACCACTCACATCCTTTTCTATATTAGGGTCCGATCAAGTGATAGGTCCGTCCCTCTTTTAGACGTCCCTTCCTTCTAACTAATTAAGTATAAGAAGTATTGTGGGAAATTGCAATGGAACACTGGGAGTTTTCATATTGCGGAGTGGATGTAAGCGGATTTATGGTAAAAGAAGAGCCCCTTCCGACAATCAGAAGAGGCTGTGCTGTTTATTTTACCCAACCAAGGAGCATTTCACGAATCAGCTTACTTGCTGTATTGGCTGTTTGCTCTGATGGATCATAGATCGGGGCAACTTCCACAAGGTCTGCTCCTACCACATTTACGTCAGAGTGAGCGATGGCATGGATCGATGCCAGTAATTCTTTAGACGTAATCCCACCGCAATCCACGGTTCCTGTTCCAGGAGCATGGGCAGGGTCTAGTACATCGATATCGATCGTCACGTACACAGGACGCCCTGCAAGCTGCGGAAGAATTTCCTTCAACGGCTCAAGTACTTCAAATTTCGAGATATGCATACCGTTTTCTTTCGCCCATTGGAATTCCTCTTTCATCCCGGAACGGATTCCGAATGAATAGACATTTTTCGGCCCGATATGCTCGGCGATCTTGCGGATCGGAGTGGAGTGGGATAATGGCTCTCCTTCATACTCTTCACGAAGATCGGTATGAGCGTCCATATGAATGATCGCAAGGTCCGGATACTTCTTAGCGACTGCTTTCATGACCGGCCATGATACCAAGTGCTCCCCACCCATTCCGAATGGGATTTTTCCGTCTCCAAGAAGACCGTCGATATAGTCTTCAATCATATCGATGCTTCGCTGCGGGTTACCGAATGGCAATGGAATATCCCCGGCATCAAAGAATTTCACTTCTTCAAGCTCGCGGTCGAGATACGCACTGTACTCCTCCAAACCGATCGACACTTCACGAATACGGGCCGGACCAAAACGGGAACCGGGACGGTAGCTAACCGTCCAATCCATCGGCATACCGTAAAGAACGACCTGGCTATCTTTATAAGAAGGATGACTTTTAATAAACACATTACCTGAATAAGCCTCATCAAAACGCATATTCTTCAACCTCTCTTTTTAGAGGGACGGACCTCAGGAGGTGCATAGCACCTCCTGAGGCCCGTCCCTATTGAATTTGTACTATTTTCATTGAAATTTGAGGTCCGTCCCTCAAATTTTCTTTATTTCGTCAGGTCTTTAACGAATTTAGGAAGGGCGAATGCTGCTTTGTGCAGTTCTGGTGTGTAGTATTTTGTTTCGATATCATGGAAACGATCTTCCGGCACTTCAATTGGATCGTGCTTTTTCGAACCGATCGTGAATGCCCATAGTCCGCTTGGGTATGTCGGGATATTTGCAGTGTACAAACGTGTAATCGGGAAGATCTCTTTTACATCACTTTGTACTTGGCGGATCAGACCCGCTTTGAACCAAGGATTATCACATTGAGCGACAAAGATTCCGTCTTCTTTCAATGCTTTCGAAATCCCTGCATAGAAACCTTTTGTGAATAGGTTTACAGCTGGCCCAACCGGCTCAGTTGAGTCTACCATGATGACGTCATATTCGTTTTCACTTTTCGCGATGTGCATGAAGCCATCGTCCACTTGTACGTCAACGCGCTCGTTTTCCAATTCTCCGGCAATCTCCGGCAGATACTTCTTAGAGTACTCGATCACTTTTCCGTCGATTTCAACAAGTACCGCTTTCTTCACGCTTGGGTGCTTTAATACTTCACGGATTACGCCACCGTCTCCGCCACCGACAACTAATACCTTCTCAGGATTAGGGTGTGTGAATAACGGAACGTGAGCTACCATTTCATGATAGACGAACTCGTCTTTTTGGCTTGTCATCACCATTCCATCCAAGAATAGCATGTTACCCCACTCTTCTGTCTCTGCCATTTCAAGATGTTGAAAATCCGTTTGCTCTGTATGTAAAGTCTTCTTGATTTTCATCGTGATTCCGAAGTTTTCTGTTTGTTTTTCTGTGTACCAAAGTCCACTCATTGTTTCAACTTCCCTTCTTGTTTTTTATCGATCTTTCCGCAATTTCCGTTCTTCGCTGTAAAAATCATATACCACTAGTTTGAGTTTTCACACGTTCATCTTAAGGACAAAATAGATCACTCAATCAAGCCAAAGCCTGAAATAACGGGCTTTTCCTTCTATATTGTAAAAACGTCCAAAGCAGACGTCAGTTTTATCCTTCCCTATCATGATAAATACAAACATGAGAAAAAGTATAGTGGAATCTAGCAAAATTTCAAGTGAAATTTTTTCTAAAACTTTGACGTTTAAAAACTCGTAAAACTTTTCATACTAATACTACACGCTAAACATAATGAGGATTTCTATCCAAGTCCACTATATAAAATCCGAGGTCCGTCCCTAGTGAGGGACGGACCTCAGGTAGAGAAAGCAGGGAGAGGTATGGAACTTATTGCTGGAATGGAGAGAACAAAAAAATATGCAAGAGCGGCAGTCGTTGGGGCTTTATTGGTTATGATCCTCTTTCTGCTAGGGCTGATCGGGATTTTAACGTACGCTAAAATTCAGGGACCCCCGCCTCTTGCCGTGCCCCAGTCCACTTTGCTCTACAGCGAGGATGGAAAGGTTATAGGGGAAACCAATACAGGAGAGAAACGCTATTGGGTGGGTCTGAAGGAAATTTCGCCGGCACTCATCGAAGCTACCATTTCGATCGAGGACAAAAGCTTCTATCAGCACTATGGTTTCGACATCAAACGTATGGCGGGAGCAGCACTTGCCGACCTGAAAGCCATGGCAAAGGTGCAAGGAGCCAGTACCATTTCCCAGCAGTATGCTCGTAATCTATTTTTATCTCATGACAAAACATGGAAAAGAAAGATCTCAGAAGCCCTCTACACGATTCGAATCGAAATGAACTATTCGAAGAAAGAAATTCTAGAAGGCTATTTAAATACCATCTATTATGGACATGGTGCTTACGGAGTTGAGGCAGCAAGTCTTTACTATTTTGGTAAGGATGCCAATCAATTGACCGTTGGCGAAGCTGCAATGCTGGCAGGAATCCCCAAAGCGCCAACTTACTATTCACCCGTCGCCAATATGGAGAATGCCAAGAAGCGTCAGGAGCTTATCCTTAAGTCCATGACCGAGGACGGCTTCATTACAGAAGAGCAGCAGACAGTTTCCAAAGCGGCTCCGATTACCATTACTGGCGAGCACGCCCATCAAAAGGCAGAAACGGCGCCATATTTTCAGGACGTTGTAAAAAGTATTCTACGCTCTGACTTAGGTATCGAAGAGCGAACCATCGAAATGGGCGGATTAAAAGTTTACACAACCCTCAAATCCGACCATCAACAAGTAGCCGAAAAAGTAGTGAAGGAACAAATCCCTGATGAGTCTGATATTCAACTGGGCTTTGTATCCATGGATCCTAAGAATGGATTTGTTACAGCGCTTGTTGGTGGAAGAAGCTACGAGGAAAGCCCGTTTAATCGTGCGGTGCAGGCCATCCGGCAGCCTGGATCAACGATTAAGCCTCTCCTTTACTATTCTGCCCTGGAGCAAGGCTTCACTCCTTCAACGACCATGAAGAGTGAGTTAACTTCATTTACATTTGATGACGGAAAAGAGAAATATACACCTCATAACTACAATAACAAATATGCAGGTGATGACATTACCCTCGCTCAGGCCATTGCTCTTTCAGATAATGTTTATGCAGTGAAGACCCACCTTTTCATTGGTCAGGATACCTTAACGAAAACAGCCCAAGAGAAATTCGGATTAACGACAAAGGTAAAAAAGTACCCTTCCTCGGCACTCGGTACATCAGGGGCAAGAGTCATCGATATGGTCAACGCCTACAATATCTTTGCAAACGGCGGCTATAAGGTGAAACCGGTATTCATCACGCGTGTGGAAGACTGGTCCGGTAACGTCATTTACGAAAATACATCCGAGAAAGAACAAGTTTTGGACCCTGATCAAGCGTATGTCATGACACATATGCTGAGTGGAATATTTGATCCAAAGCTCAATGATTACTCAACGGTGACGGGGATCCAGATCCGGAAAGACGCCACCCGTCCCTATGCAGGAAAATCTGGTACAACCAACACAGACAACTGGATGATCGGCTACTCACCTCAGCTTACGGCAGGAGTATGGACAGGATATGATAAAGAAAAAGAAATCTCCCTGGTGGACGATAAATATTTAGCCAAGGAACTATGGGTGAATTTCATGGAGGAAGCCCTGAAAGATGAACCCGTCAAAAACTTCAAACCAACAAAGGGTGTGGTCGGTGTAGCTGTGAATCCCCATAACGGATTACTTGCTACAGAAGACTGTCCCGTGCAGCGCTTCACGTACTTTGTAAAAGGAACAGAACCAACCGAATACTGCCACGAACATCTGGGTGATAATGAAACACCGAAAGAGAAAGCGCCAGCGAAAAAAGAAGAACAGCCATGGTATGAAAAGGTGAAGGATTGGATTTTTTAACCGAAAAGCGGAGGCGGCTTGGGCAGGCAGAAAAGTCGGTGTTCACAATTTGGCGCAACAAAGTTCGAATGTGGCACAACAAAACCGGAAAGTGGCACAAGTTCATTCGAATGTGCCCCAGCAAACCCTAAAAGTGCCGCAAGTTCGTCCGAATGCGCCGCAACAAATCCAATTCACGCCTACAAATCACGCCAAATCTCTATAAAAAAACAAAAAACGAAAAACCACGGGTTTGTGCGAACCCGTGGTTTTTCATGTCCTAGTTTATGTGCAAACTGTGATTTAAGTGTACTTTTTTTCAAGCGTAAGGGCAAGATGTGAACGACATATTCAAAAAAATGTCATAGTTTGTTCACAAAAGAAATTTTTTCTATCTTTTTAAACTTTTAACGCTTCCTTTAATTCATCTTTTGAGCGTTCCCACATACCCTCATCATGCTTCTTCAAGAATTCGGAAAGAATCCCTTTCGACTTGTCGTCCAATTGATCGAGGACAATTTTCCTTTTAATCGATTTATCCATATTATTCACATGCTCCGGCATGGACTTGTAGCCTCTACGCTTCTCACGGTTCACAACCATTTCACAAGCCGTAACCCCCGCATAATAAGGACCGTTTTCCATACGGTCAATGGTCACCCAGATCAACCAATACGGCTTACCGCCTGCTGAGTCCTCACGGTTATTTGTGAATTTTATCCCTTTTTCGATCGGGCTCCTCGCATGCATCGCTCCGATTTCAATCGTGGCTTCCCCTTCTTCGACATCAATCATTACAGGGGAAACATTATCTAGACTTAATGAGCCTACACCATAGCCACCGTGACCGTCCGTTGGGTCACTTTTGATGATATTAAATCCAATGTTCTTTTTCTTTTCCATGTATCTTCACTCCTTCAAAGTCGACATACCTAGCTAAAGACTGAAAAAACAGTCGTAAAAATCGCACTGAAAGCCTGGTTTGTTGCTGTCATCCCACCTTGTAGCAACGGCCAGATTGTATACTCGTCAAGAGGTGTAATCACGATGATCAGGAATAAAACGACTCCATACTGTTCATACTGAGTCAATTTTGCCCTGATATGATTCGGTGACAGGTCCTCTATGATCCGGTATCCATCCAGCGGAGGGAACGGCAGTAAGTTAAACACAAATAACAACACATTCAGATACACAATCATCTGCAAAAGATCGATGACAAAAGGAGGAACCCCTACTCCACCAGTTACTCCTACAAAAAAATAAAAAAATCCAAATGCAATGAATGCAAGTAAGAAATTACTCAGGGGACCTGCCACTGAAACTAATACCCCTGCCAAACGGGGATTTTTAAACCGGGATCTCATGACCGGCACAGGACGCGCCCAGCCAAACCCCGCAATTAATATTAAAATGGTTCCAAGTGGATCCAGATGTTGAATCGGATTTAATGTGAGTCGTCCTTGATCTTTCGCTGTCGTATCACCAAATTTGTATGCCACAAACGCATGGGCAAACTCATGAACTGTAAAGGCCATGACCAGGGCGATCACCACAAACGGAAGCTCTTCCAACCGAAAGACGGAAAATGACTCAAAAATAGAGCTAAATGTATCCAAAGTATGTACTCCTTTAAAAAATGGTTTACTTTCTTATTCAATAGTATACAGAAAAATTCCTGCATTCATGACAATTCCTATTTCTCATCATAACAAACTTGCTCTCACATCCCCTACCCATTACATTTAATAGGGAGGCAGAATGAACATGCCTACCACCGATTGTACCAAAACAAAAAGCAAGGAGCGAATCATAATGCCTTATATCACAGTAAAAATGCTTGAAGGCCGTTCAGAAGAACAAAAACGCGCCCTCGTCGAAAAAGTAACCGAAGCCGTAAGTGAAACAACAGGGGCACCTGAAGAAAAAATCGTTGTCTTCATTGAAGAAATGACGAAAGGTCACTATGCGGTAGGTGGAAAACGTTTAAGTGATCAATAGAAAAGCGGAAGGGCTTTGCCCAGAGGCGACAAGCATAAGACGAATCCGCACAAAAGGCGCTCTTTGCCTTTTTTGTGGATTTGGCTTATGACCTCGAGCCTCTAAGCCCTGGAGCTGGACATGTAGAAAAGCGGAAGGGGCTCGCTCTGGGGCGACAAGCATAAGACGAGTAACCCGGAAAGGCGTTCTTTGCCTTTTTGGGTTACTTGGCTTATGACCTCGAGCCCCAAGCCCCTGGAGCTGGACATGTAGAAAAGCGGAAGGGGCTCGCTCTGGGGCGACAAGCATAAGACGAGTAACCCGGAAAGG
>NZ_CANKZT010000012.1:0-53621 GCF_947488365.1 uncultured Rossellomorea sp.
TTGAATAGCTCTTTAAAAATAAATCTAGAATTAACGTTGACGTATTGTCTTGTTTTGTTCAGTTTTCAAGGTTCAATAATAAGGTTGAATTGGAGCGGGTGAAGGGAATCGAACCCTCATCATCAGCTTGGAAGGCTGAGGTTTTACCACTAAACTACACCCGCATATAAAATTATGATGGTCGGGAAGACAGGATTCGAACCTGCGACCCCTTGGTCCCAAACCAAGTGCTCTACCAAGCTGAGCTACTTCCCGCTAGAAAAGCATATGTATTACTTTGAGTATAAAAGACTCGCTTGTAGAAACAAGATGGCGCGCCCGAGAGGAGTCGAACCCCTAACCTTTTGATCCGTAGTCAAACGCTCTATCCAATTGAGCTACGGGCGCAATATATTTCAAAACTTTTTTTGGTGCGGCCGAGAGGACTTGAACCTCCACGGGGTCGCCCCCACTAGGCCCTCAACCTAGCGCGTCTGCCATTCCGCCACGACCGCGTTTTAAGCGACAAACATTATTATAACGAGGATGATCTATTGTGTCAATACTTTTTTAAAAGTTTCTTTTAGATGACTTTTAAAGTGCGGGTGAAGGGACTTGAACCCCCACGCCTTGCGGCGCCAGATCCTAAGTCTGGTGCGTCTGCCAATTCCGCCACACCCGCATGTATGATTGATATTTTGCTAATGCAAAATGGTAAGATATTTTGCTTCCGCAAAAATCTTTGGTGAGCCATGAAGGACTCGAACCTTCGACCCTCTGATTAAAAGTCAGATGCTCTACCAACTGAGCTAATGGCTCTTAAGTGGCTGGGCTAGCTGGATTCGAACCAACGCATGTCGCAGTCAAAGTGCGATGCCTTACCGCTTGGCTATAGCCCAATGTTTCGTCAAAAAGTGACGAGGTTTATATGATAACATGTCCAAAACATTAAAGTCAATAACTTTTAGAAGAAATAATCTGGCGGTCCGGACGGGACTCGAACCCGCGACCTCCTGCGTGACAGGCAGGCATTCTAACCAACTGAACTACCGGACCAGAGTTTTTCGCGTCAACAAAATAACTTTCATTACCTTGCGACAACAAAATGAGTTTCAAATACTAACAAAAATGACCCATACGGGATTCGAACCCGTGTTACCGCCGTGAAAGGGCGGTGTCTTAACCGCTTGACCAATGGGCCATGTTCTAAAAGTAATGGCGGAGAAGGAGGGATTTGAACCCTCGCGCCGGTTGCCCGACCTACACCCTTAGCAGGGGCGCCTCTTCAGCCACTTGAGTACTTCCCCATAAAAATGGCTCCGCAGGCAAGATTCGAACTTGCGACCGATCGGTTAACAGCCGATAGCTCTACCACTGAGCTACTGCGGAACGTAAAGTATTCTTTCGCTTAACTCGTCTTATCGACTCTTTAGATTATAATGACTCAGCTATTTATTGTCAACTACTTTCAGGCACTTTTTTTCAGAGTAAGATGATCATGATCGGGTGAATACCCACTCACGATTTGTCTTCCTTCATAATGACTTCCTTCACTAATTTAAGCTTCCCTTTACAACGTCCGCACACGTACTTTCTAGTATTGACCTTCCTTCTTCTTTTAAAATCCAACCCGCACTTCGAGCACACATAAACTAAAAATCTCTTCCTATTATTCACACTCGTTAATGTGGAACAATGTCTTGGACCTCCAACTTTATTAAGAAGTCTTTTAAAGTCTTCATCACCATGCTTATATCCCTTCCCTTCAATATGCAAGTGATAATGACACAACTCATGTTTAATGATTCCTATTAATTCATCCATACCATGCTCGTCTAAATATTTTCGATTAATATCGATATTATGACTACCTAACATATACCTTCCTCCGGTGGTTCTTAGTCTTGGGTTGAAATATGCCTTATGAAGAAATGGCTTATGGAAGGATTGAATTGAAATTTTCTCAACAAGAATTTGCAGCTCATCATTCGTCATATAAATCCTTCTTTCTTTTTAGAACATGACAACCTATTATAGCATAAACTAGATATCACCCTTACTGTTCAATCATGACAAACTACTCCAAGGAAGGTCATCTCATCGGTTTAGCTGGCACTTTCTTAGAGATAAGGAGGTTACCCCATTGCCTAACTGGCTTGTGAATCAATTGAGGAGAGCCTATTTTGAGAAGGATCGATATCAAATAAAACTCCTTAATCAATGCTGGTATTTCTACCGAAAGAAGAATTGCTCGTAAATATGGACATTTATAACACCCCTCATCATATATGGCAAAAAAAGAGCTGACCCAGGTAGCATTCACTACCCTACAGTCAGCTCTTCCTTGCTTATTGAATCATCGTCAATGCTACCCTGCCTTTTTGAACATCCACGCTATCAACCCAAACGGTCACGACGTCCCCTACAGACACCACATCTAATGGATGCTTAACGAATCCATTTTTCAGTTTTGAAATGTGGACAAGCCCATCTTGTTTTACACCTATATCAATAAATGCTCCGAAGTCCACTACATTTCTTACTGTCCCTTGCAATTCCATACCTTGTGTTAAATCTTCAAGTTTCAAGACATCCTTCTTAAGAAGAGGTTTAGGGAACTCATCCCGCGGATCCCGACCAGGTCGAATTAACGAATCTACAATATCTTTAAGCGTTAATTTCCCTATTCCCAACTCCTCAGAAACCTCTTCTAAGTTTAATTGGTTCAAAGACTGTTTCAGTTCCTCTGATCCAATGTCATTAACACTCAGCCCAACTTTAGCAAGAAGCTTTTTCACATCATTATAATTGTCTGGATGAATAGAGGTTCGATCAAGTACCTCTTTCCCATCCATTATCCTTAGGAATCCGATACATTGCTCGTACGTTTTCGCGCCAAGTCTTGGGATTTTCTTTAATTGGGACCTGGAAACAAACTTGCCTTCTTCCTCTCTCTTTTTCACAATATTAGTAGCCACCGTTTTCGAGAGTCCCGCTACATATTGCAATAGTGATGAGGAGGCAGTATTCACATTTACACCAACTTGGTTAACAGCCGTTTCCACTACAAAGGTTAGTGATTCATTTAGCTTCTTTTGTGAGACATCATGCTGGTATTGCCCAACTCCAACAGATTTAGGATCGATTTTAACTAATTCAGCTAACGGATCCTGCAATCTTCTTGCGATGGAGACGGCACTTCTTTCTTCAACCTGAAGGTCAGGGAACTCTTCTCTCGCCACATCTGATGCTGAATAAACACTTGCTCCGGCTTCGTTGACGATTAAATAGAAGATTGCTTCATCCATATCTTTTAAAACATTCACAACGAATTGTTCGGTTTCTCTGGATGCCGTTCCATTCCCAATCGCTACAACCTCAATCGAATATTTTGTCATAATCGCTTTGATTACTTCTTCCGCTTTAGAAAGTTGAGATTGGGATGAGTGTGGATAGATTACATTTATATCAAGAGTTTTTCCTGTTTCATCAATGACCGCCAGTTTGCAGCCTGTTCGGAAAGCTGGATCGACACCCAAGACCATCTTCCCTTTCATCGGAGGCTGAAGCAATAACTTCCTCAGGTTTTCAGAGAAGATATGAATGGCTTGATCCTCTGCTTTCTCTGTTAATTCATTGCGAATTTCTCTTTCCACCGATGGTTGTATGAGCCTTTTATAGCTATCCTCCACTGCTTCTTTTACAAGAGGCACGGAGATGGAGTGAACATTTTTAATGACCTGCTTTTGTAAATAGTTCACAATCCCTTCTGCATCAGCCTGAATATTCACCTTCAAAACATCTTCTTTTTCCCCACGGTTCATTGCTAAAACACGATGAGGGACTACTTTATGAATGGGTTCTTGATATGAGTAGTACATTTCAAAGACCTTTTTTTCGTCTCCCTCTTCTTTTTTCACCTTTGATTCAATTAACCCTTTTCGGAACGTATAACTTCTTATGTATTCTCGGTAAGAGGCTTCATCAGAAATGTACTCTGCAATAATATCTTTCGCTCCGTTCAAAGCCTCCTCGGTTGTCATTACTTCTTTTTCTTTAGATACGAAGTGAGACGCTTTTTCTTCAATGTCTCCTGATGTCGGGAATGTAAGGATCCATTCTGCCAGTGGTTCCAACCCTTTTTCTTTCGCTACGGTCGCTTTCGTTCTTCTTTTTTGCTTATATGGGCGGTACAAATCTTCTACCTTTTGCAGCTTATCCGCATTTTTAATGGCTTGGGTTAACTCTTCGGTCAGTTTCCCTTGTTCGTCGATTAGTCGGATAACTTCTTCTTTTCTTTGCTCTAGATTTTGCAGGTAATTCCATTTGTCCATAATATTACGAATCTGTACTTCGTCCAGTGCTCCAGTCTGTTCTTTCCGATACCGCGCGATGAAAGGGACTGTATTCCCTTCCTCCAGGAGTGAAATGACGTTTTTTACATTTTTTATTGATAGGTTTAATTCTTTTGATACTCTGTTAAGTAAAGGTTCTTGATTTGTTAATGTTGCTGTCAATTGTATTACCTCCATTGAAAGGTTTCTTGTTTATTTTACCATAACTGTCTTTGAGGATTGGAAAGGTGGATTAACATAAAGGAATAATCTGAAATTAAGCATTTGCCATCGCAATTCATTCTGCGAACATACCGTGGACCGTTCCTTTCCGCTTCAGGCACAACATTCCCCTGGAGGAAGTCGAGCCTCCTCGGGCTTATGCCCTGTGGGGTCTCGATCTTTCCTCTATTTCCCGCAGGAGTTAAGAGCCTTCCACTACAATCCACTATGTGCTACTATACCATTCAGCACACACCGATTGACGGAGCTTATAAAAACATCAATCTTTGTGAAAGAACCTAAATAAAAAAACTTACCCTAAGACTATTAGAGTAAGTTTCCTATAATGTATGTTGTATCATCTGATGTACCGTCGACTAGAGATTGAATATCACCTAAAGCGCCATGAAGCGTCGGATACCTTTGAAGGATATTCTTTACTCCGGATATACTCAGTCCATCAGAGTGAATAAGAAATCTCGAGTTGGAATCGTAATGAAAACGTTGCGTCTTATATGTTTGCGGCCTTCCGGATAAATACCCGGTAACCGGTAAAGGATAAGTCATCTTTCCTTCAGGTGCATACATATAAAACCTGATATTTCCTACACAGCTATACACAAACTCTTTAGAATGGTAATACGCTTTTATGATCGCCACTGCTGCACCACGTTTTTTCTGAAGAGCCTTGTTACAAAGACACATGAGGGTTTCAACATCCTCGTGGTGATGCTCTTCAACTATATCGACGACAACATGTGATGATTCATAAGCAAACTTACCGCTACCTAAACCGTCGGCCAAAACACAGATAAAGTAATCGTTTGTAGAGGTATAGAAATAACTGTCCCCACAATAAGGATTTCCATTTTTCGATACTTGTTCTGCATAAAGCTCTATTTCATTTTGTTGAAGATAAGCCATTAATAATGACTCTCCGAATCGCTCATCTCTTCCTGAATGGCTTCCCTAAGCTTTTTAATGGCTCTTCTTTGTAAACGGGAAACATGCATTTGGGAAATACCGAGCTTCTCGCCAGCTTCTTTTTGGCTTAGATTTTCTAAATAAGTGTGTTGTATTATAGCCTTTTCCCTATCGGAAAGCACATGAAGCACTTTCTCAAGGACCAGTCGCTGATTAACTTTCTCGTAGCCCTCATCCTGATCTCCCACAATATCCAGTATCGTTACTGTACTCCCCTCTGAATCCGCTTCAATCGAGTGATCCACAGATAATGCTTGATAACTCCTACCCATTTCCATCGCTTCCAGAACTTCTTCTTCACTAACTTCCAGATATTCAGCAATTTCATGGACTTGTGGAGAACGTTCCAATTTATTCGTTAATTCTTCAACGGTAGATTTGATTTTTGGTCCCAGCTCTTTTATTCTTCGTGGAACATGTACGCTCCACGTTTTATCTCTTAGAAACCTTTTGATTTCTCCAATGATAGTCGGAATCGCAAAAGCCTCGAATGATCTACCGAAAGATTCATCGTACCTTCTGATTGCACCAAGCAATCCAATCATCCCCACTTGGATAATGTCCTCGTGGAAAGATCTTCCCTTTGAATATTTCCTCGCAATGGACTCTACAAGATTTTGGTAGTGTAAGATCAGTTGACTTTGCGCATCATCATCTTGTCTATCCTGATAGTCTTTAATCCATTGAAGTACTTTTTCTTTTTGGGCCTGCTGGTTAGGTTGAGATAGTTTTTTCATCCCTCTCCACCTGCTCCCCTGATAGGAATTTAGTCATAAAGACTGTCACTCCCTCCTTGTGATGCACTTTTACATCATCCATCAGGCTCTCAATAAGGTAAAGGCCTAACCCACCTTCTCTTAAGAACTCGACTGAATGATCGGCATGATAAGGACCAACAGCACTGCGAATTTCTTTGAAATCAAAACTTTCACCGTGATCTGCTACCATAACCTCAAGACGATCATCATATAGTGCGAATCCGACAACCACTTCTCCGTCATTGTCTTTATACGCATGCTGAACCGCATTTGTGATAGCTTCACTAGTAGCAATCTTCAAATCCTCAATTGCATCGTAGTCAAATCCCATACGACTTGCAATTCCTGAAAGCGTCAAACGAATAACCCCGACATATTCCGGCTTTGCGGGGATCTTCATTTCGATGTAATCAAAAGCTTGCATCATTCCACGCCACCTTCTACCTTGGAATTAATATTCATAATATCCCCTAAACCTGTAATATCAAACAATCTTTGTAACCGATCTGAAAGTCCGATAAGGTTCAGCTGTCCGCCACGAGCCTTTACTGTTTTAAAAAGACCAACAAACACACCTAATCCAGTACTATCCATATATGATACTTCTGAAAGATCTATTGTCATATCTTTGTTATCATCCTCAGCAGAAGGCTGAAGCGTTTCTTTAAGCTTTGGTGCTGTATATGCATCAATTTCACCGGCTACTTTAACGAGTAGCTCGTTCTCTTTTTCTTTCATATCTATTGATAAGTTCATAAAAAGACCACCTTTTTTAGCAACATTATAATAAGTCTCTACACATTTACCCTATTTGTTATAAGAATAAACTTTATTTATGAATTTCTTTTTATGATGATCAGAGTGAAATCGTCTCTAAGCTCAAAGTGCTGGAGTTTCTCAAGTTGTTTGTATACGTTATTGACAATCTCTTGGGGAGGCAGGTGTTTATAACGGCTTATCAATTGTACTAAGTCTTCCCTTTCGATAAAGCCTTCTTCTGAACGACACTCCGTTACTCCATCAGAGAGCAGGATGATCATGTCTCCGACCTCAACCCGCCTTTCGTATTGTCGGTATTTCGCTTTTTTATCTACACCTAATAGAAGACCTTTTGCATCAAGATCCTCAAATTCATTGGTTGCCGCTCTATAAAAAAAGCCAGGTTCATGCCCAGCTGATGAGTATGAAAATAGATGTTTCTCAGTATTATATACACCATAAAACATTGTAATGAACATACTTGCATCGACGTTTTGTTCCACAACTCTGTTTAAACTTTCCAAGACAGCATTGGGTTCATTCCGGTATTCCGGTAGACTGTCCATCGCATATTTTATCATGGACATACAAAGAGCTGCAGGGATACCCTTACCAATTACATCGGCAATGGCAACACTTACGCTATCATTTTCATCTTGAACAAAGTGATAGTAATCCCCATTCATCTTTTTGGCGGGTACACTTACAGCTCCGATATCCAAACCTTCTACGTTGGGAATAACCGTTCCAAGCAGAGTTTGTTGCATATTGGATGCTACATCTATTTCGTTGTTTAATTCTTGTTGTTTTGTACGCAGACTCTGATGCTCCCTATAAGCGAAACCATAGCCTATCATTACTTCAAGCAGAATATCGAAAGAGTGCAGTACTTGATGTGGTATGTCAGGCTCCATATCTAATATTACACTCTTATGGAGACTAATGATCTCCTCTGGCGAAACATGATGCTCAATTGATTTACGACTAAATTTCTGTCCCAAATAAAGAGCTTTTTCATCTTGTTCGTTAAGATAATGCTCGATAATTTCTCTATATTTAGAATCCATTAAATCTCTGAAATTCATTTAACTCCCCCTAGCGGAGCCACTTAGTCGCCCTGATATCTGTCCCTTCTCCCGGTACAGACTCAACGTAAAACTCGTCCATTAAACGCTTTACTCCAGGCAAACCTGCTCCTAATCCGCCTGATGTGGAATATCCATCTTCCATTACTTTTCTAATATCTGCAATACCAGGACCTTCATCCAATGCGATAATTCGCACACCTTTTTTCCCGGAATCGAATAACTTTTCTATACAAATCTGACCATAGCCAGCATATAAATATATGTTCCGTGCTAATTCGCTGATAGCCGTAGTGATACGAGCTTGGTCAACGGTCCCGAATCCGAGCTCTTTCGCTACATTCCTCCCTAACTGGCGGGCAGCAACGATGTCCCATTCATTCGTGATCTTCACGCAGGATTGGCTATCCATACCTAGTCCCCCAGTTCCAATTGTAATTTCTCCAGACCTTTTTCCAGATCCAGAGCGGTTAGGACGTCCTCTAACCTGATACCCAGCTCGATCAACGTTATCGCTACAGCAGGCTGGATGCCGGTGATGACTACTTTAGCACCCATTAACCTTGACATATTTATAACATCTCCAAGAACTTTAGCAATGAATGAATCTATAAAATCTATGGAAGTAATATCGATTACTACTCCCCTTGCACTCGTTTCATGGATCTTGTGCAGAAGATCTTCTTGAAATTGAAGGGCTGTTTGATCATCAAGCTCCCACTGAATGGAAATCAACAAACAATCATGCAGCTTTAAAATTGGTATTCTCACTCTAATCCCTCCGCCGAAACTATTTTTCGATTTGTCATTTCAAGAGCTTTTTCAATCCCTTTTCGTAGCGTACTATTCGTACTGAATTGATTTAAATCAATTCCTAAGTTTACAATCGTTTGCGCGATTTCAGGTCTTATCCCCACTAACATACATTTAGCCCCAACCAAACGAACTGCTTCTGCTGCCTGAATGATATGATGAGCTACCATTGTGTCCACTACTGGTACACCGGTAATATCGATCAACACAACTTCCGCTCTATGCTTCACTACACCGTTTAGTAGATTTTCCATGATTAATCGTGCCCGCTCTGTATCAATCGTTCCCACAAGCGGCATCACTGAAATTTTTTCGAAAACGGGTATCAATGGTGCAGACAACTCCTGCAATGCTATCTTTTGAAGAGAAACGGTTCTTTCCCAGGATTCTGTATAAGCACTGATTACTTTATTATTCATTGGAGTTAACCATTTATCGAACTTCTCAACCTGTGCCACATAGTTTTGGTCTGTAATGATACCTTCTTTCATCATACCTTCGTAGACCACTTTACCAAAAGTATTTAAAGCCGACGTCACAAAAGTCAGCGGCCATCCTAACCTGACAACCTTTTCAGCGAAATCTTCCAACCGGCTATTGAACTCATTGGAATCCCTTAAGTTAGAAGCAATCATTTCTACAAACTCATGGCTTGTCTTAGTAAAAACTTGATCTGAAACTACTTGAAGAAACTTCTCATCCGCTTCGTTCCTCATTCGTTCCATCCAAATACTAGTGATATCTGATTTATTATTCTGAATATAATCCGTGACTTCACTAAACATTTAGTTCTCTCCATTCTATCATATGAAATTTATACTTAGTATTCATGCTGAATGATGTAACTCAAATTTAAAGTAGTTTACAACAGTGAACTAAAAAATGACGTAATTACTTTAATAGTAACAAATAAAGACAAAAATGAAAAAAACTATGCCTTTTCGGGTATTTTTATTGCTTACTTTTCCCATTATAAATTGTTAACGGTATTTTGTCATAAAATTGACTATATTTCTATTTCCATATTCTTCTTTTGCGGTTAAATTCACTATACTTTTCCTGTCGAAATAGAAAAAAGACAAAACAAAAAGGCTTAATGATCAAATATATTGTTGATCAGCAAGCCTTCTGGTTTGCAGTTATATTATCCTTATTGTATAACGTGATAAAAAGGATTCACACGATGAAAAAAATCGGGTTAAAATTGGATCAGACCCACACTGATTTGCAGGGCGTCATCCACTTTTTCCATCATCTCATCATCCAAGTGTGTAATCTTATCGGTAAGACGTTGTTTATCAATCGTTCGAATCTGTTCAAGCAAGATAACGGAATCACGTTCAAAGCCATAACGTTTTGCATCAATTTCAACATGAGTAGGCAGTTTCGCTTTTTGAATTTGAGCGGTAATGGCAGCTACAATAATTGTGGGACTAAACCTGTTCCCTATATCATTTTGAATAACAAGTACCGGCCGAACTCCGCCTTGTTCTGATCCTACAACAGGAGAAAGGTCTGCAAAATATACGTCACCACGCTTTACAATCAAAGGATTAACCCCCGCTTACTAAGCGTTCGACTGTATGTTCTGCCTCATATTCTGCTTGAATCGCCTCTGAAGCGATTGCGAGATTAATCTTAGCCATTTCCATATAGCCGCGTCTCATAGATTCACGTAATTGTCTCTTCTTACGCTCTCTTAAATACATTTTGGTTGCACGATAAATAAACTCATTGCGATTCACATTTTCTTGATCTGCAAAGCCGTCTAATTCTGTAACGAGCTGTTGCGGTAGACGAATTAAGATTTCTGTTGTTGCGCTGGATTCAGACACAAACTACACCTCCACCAATCACTACATACCGTTTCTGTTCATTAACATATTTATCATACCATCAATTAAGGGGAATGAAAAGTTAATTTATCAATCTCTTCTATTATCCACCATATAAAATACTAATTATTCATCAAAGTTGCGGTTATTTTCCTGTTGACTGTGAATACCAGTCGATAAGAGTTTATTCGATACTTCCGTCGGCTCCCCGTTTTTCATATAGATACGCGGCACCCTCGAGGAGATCATACAAGGGATCTCATAGTTAATGGTATCAAGCTTTCCAGCGATTTCATCCATTGTAATCGCTTCTTCACCCTGTTTGCCGATTAACGTCACGAGGGTACCCATATTAAGAAATTCAGGAAGCCTAATCATACATTGATCCATACAGACCCTTCCAACAATTGGAACTCTCTTACCGTTTATAATCACGTCCTGACCTTGTAATTTACGCAGCCAGCCATCAGCGTATCCAATCGGAACCGTTCCAATCCACTCTGCCTCACCCGTCTCATAAGTAGCCCCATAACTCACTTTCTCTCCAGCTGATAGTTCTTTAGTATGAATAAGCCTTGTATGAAGAGAAAACACTTCTTTCAAAGGAAAAGGAAGCTCGGGTTTCATCTCTTGAGATGGCGTGAGTCCGTACATAGCTATTCCCACCCGTACAGCATTAAAGAGAGTGTTTGTTTTCCTTAATGTAGCGGCGCTATTTGAAGAATGAATATAAGCAGGTAAGGAATCCAATTGGGCCAGCATGTGTTCAAATCGAGCTAACTGCTGGTCAAGATAGTCATCGTTCAACTCATCAGCCGTGGCAAAATGGGTAAAGATCCCTTCTAATTTAAACTGAGAATGATCTTGAATATACTCCTCGATACCCTTTAACTCTTCAGTAGTCCGAACACCTATCCGTCCCATCCCCGTGTCACACTTAATATGGAGGCTTAATCGATCTCCTTCTGAAAGCTGCTTTTCCGCTTCAACAAGCCACTCCTTATGGAAGATCGTTAACGAAATATCTAATTTGGCCGCGATCCTCACATCTTTCGGTCGTGTAGCTCCTAATACGTGGATGGGAGCTGTAATACCAGCATTTCTTAAAGAAATTGCTTCGTCTAAGAATGCGACTGACAAGCCGTGTGCCCCCGCAGAGAGAGCAGTAAGGGCGGTTTGCACATCCCCATGCCCATAAGCATTCGCCTTCACAACCGCAAACACTTTCACATCTTCAGGAATATGCGCTCTAATATTCTTTACATTTTCATATAGATGATCTAGATTGATTTCTGCCCATGTATCACGAAAAAATTGCGTCTGGGTTTCCACTTTGTTCACTTCCTCATATCTTTACACAAAACATTGTCATTCTATTCAAGAATACCATGGATTATTCATATTATCATTCATTGGGTGAAATGGATTTTTTCGAGAGGGGGTTAGGGATTCTGAAAACTTGGATATTGCACCAGCTATTATCGATTTTTCGAATGGTAAGGCGAGAGGGGACGATGTTTGATGGGGAATCTTGAGTTCCCCTTAGTGGTAGTAGATCCTATTATTGTTTTCTGCCGGTCTTGTACGGCTTTATGCGGTTTTCTTCCGTCTTGTTCCTTACGATATCAATTATTCATTGAGTTTGTACCATTTTATTATTGGCTTTAAGCTTTATATTATCGACTTTCCTGAATTTATTATCGACTTCGCTGCTTTTATTATCGACTTTCCACATTTATTATCGACTTCGCTGCTTTTATTATCGACCCTGTAATTTGTATTTCGCCTCCACCATCCCCTTTTATACTTTTGAACTTCCTACCACTTATCCGCACACCAAGAAAAGAGGCGAACCCAAAGGCCCGCCCTGTTTAATATTTTATTTATTTCACCATTGAACCCTGTACGGATTGTGCTACCATCACCATCTCAGAAGGAGTCAGGTCATTGGAGGCAAGCATATAATCCACTCCGTTATTGGTCCATCTGATAGATTGCTCTGTCATGGCTGCTACTGTGAAGCCAAGGTCCACTAATTCACCTTTTAGAGAAGTAGAGACCGTCATGGTAGGTACGACTGTTGTTTTCTCTTGAACGATTGTAAAAGATTTTTCACCATCGTAGGTTAAGATCACACGCTTTCCTGTATCGGTCGCGACTTCTTTTTCTTCTATTAATTCAGTACCCGTGATTTCTGACATTGGGTAAAGAACAGTAAATTCCGTATCTTCTACGGTTGCCGTGACGGGAACCTCAAGCTGGGCACCTGTCATGTTTTTCTTCATGTCGAAGTCTTTTTTATCAAATGCCGCTTTCATATCCATCTTGGAGAACTCTACTTTTACAAGCGGATTTTTATCTGAATCCAATACATTTACGGATGCCGGAGTCAGGTCTTTCTTGTTAAAGGCAATCTCTTGAGTGGGTAGCATCTGACTGTTTTGATAACGTGTCTTCGTGTTAAAGATGTAGTGATCTTTTGTTTCTTTGAAAGTAGCCTCTTTATCCTCTAGCACATCTTGAACAAGCGATTCATACAAGTACGCCTGACTGCTATTTTCAGGCCAGTTGCTTTGGAATCGGAAGCTTTTGTTCAGAGCCGGCGTAAGGACGAATACTCCCTCATCATTACGTAAGATCATTTGACTCTGATCTTTCGCAGCGTTCTTTAATGCCACTCGATAATAATTAGGGTCATTATGCCACACTTCCACATCATAGGTTTGAGGCTCGTCGCCCACCTGCAGGGTCATTTTCGCATCTGCTTTGTACCCCTTCATATCCTCTACTTTTGCCTTAAGGTCCTTGGTTACATCTTCTTTCGATTGCTCTCCACAAGCAGCCAGCATAAGCACCGCTAACATGGCCATCACTAGTATCACTAGCTTTTTCTTCATTTTTTCAACCCCTTTTGTCCCAGGATAAACGTAATTGAGAGAGGAGAAAGCCAGCCGTCTAAGAATGGACGATTCTTATAGAATGCCCCGTTCCTTAGTCCAATTGCAATTCGCCAAAGAACCGCGATTGTTAAACACCTGGCCTTGTCTCTCCTATTGCACTACTGAATATATGAGACAACCTAAGGGATTATGCTAGTGAAGATGACAAGCTTGAAATAATTTTACTCTTCGATGATCACCTGTGCAGCCGCAAATTCCCGGCTATGGGTGATGGATAGATGGGCATTCGCCCCCTCCGGCTTTGAAAAATATGGCTTTCCATTCGGGTCCTTACTGATTTCAATATCCTGAAAGGAGAGCGCTGTTCCGATCCCGGTTCCATTCGCCTTTGCAAAAGCTTCTTTGGCTGCAAATCGCCCTGCTGCAAACTCAACCTTCCGTTGTTCGCTTAAAGTATAGAATGCATCCTCCTCCTTAGCTGTTAAAATTCTCTTAACGAACTTTGGCTGCCGTTCAATCATCTTCTGAATGCGTCCTGTTTCAACGATGTCCAATCCTATTCCTTTTATCATATGCGGTTCCCCTTCTACTCTTGTCCTGTGTTGCATATTTGTATAATGAACTATACTCGTGATTTTCGACGTTTTCTTATACTATAATATTAACTGCGTTTTTTATAAAATCTGATTTAGTATTGATATAAAAAGAACAACCTACCTAGGAGGATACAATATGTTTGTCCGGACAGAAAGTTTTTCTCAATTTTTACGGTTCTATCCTATTATTTCCCTGATTGTATTCATTCATATCGCCTTATACTTTGTCAGTGCCCTTCCTATTTTTCCACAACTGTGGGTGTACGAGCAGCTGGCCGGTGTGAATTTATTTATAAGCGAGGGAGAATGGTGGAGACTTGTCACCCCTATCTTTGTACATTTGGGATTCGCTCATCTGCTATTCAACTCATTTTCCCTTGTACTGTTCGGCCCACCCCTGGAGAAACATCTTGGAAAAGCAAAGTTTGTCGGTCTTTATTTAGCAAGCGGTGTATTTGCTAATATCATTACGTATCTCATCAAGCCTCTTACGTATAGTCATGTGGGAGCATCGGGAGCAATTTTTGGTTTATTCGGCTTTTACATCGCCATGATTATTTTAAAGAATCATTTCATCACAAGAGAAAGCCGTCAAATCATCTTACCCATCGTCGTCATCGGGGTGGTCATGACCTTCATGCAGTCCGGAATCAACATAACTGCTCATATCTTTGGTTTAATCGGCGGCTTTGTGATCGGATGGATTGCAGGAAAAAAATAAGAACAAAACAAAAGTGACCCGTAGCAAATCCCGGGTCACTTTTATCGTTTACACACTATGAGAAAACCAAGTAACAATGGTTTGGATGTCCTTCTTTTCAAGATCCCGGATTGGGCTCGCATAACCAGTCTCTCCAGATTTTATCGTTGTCCTGAGACTGCCCAAGTCTTTTCTCGATTGGAACCAGCTTTCATGGGTGTCCAAAGATTGTATGCGACTTTTCTTTATATGCATCGTATTTTTCAATACGCCCCTATACTGTAATGATAATTGACCATCCGCAATCTTCCAGCCCCCGGCACGGTATTGGAAGTATCCAAGAATCCCGAATGGAATCATCAACAGGCCAACCCAAAGACCATATGGCCAGTAGAGAAAACAGGCAGCAGCGGTCGGAATCACTACCCATATCGACTGTCGGAACACATATCTTCTTAAGGAACGCCCGGGTAACCTCT
The DNA here is from genome assembly GCF_947488365.1 of uncultured Rossellomorea sp. Taxonomy (NCBI): domain Bacteria; kingdom Bacillati; phylum Bacillota; class Bacilli; order Caryophanales; family Bacillaceae; genus Rossellomorea; species uncultured Rossellomorea sp. The sequence continues at coordinate 15,445 of NZ_CANKZT010000012.1, forward strand.
TAAACTCATCATGGATGACGTAATCTGGAAATAAGTCTTTTAATAATTCAGGAATCCTCTTCTTTTTAACAATCGGGAATAATTTTATACTCGTACTGTCTTTCTCCAATACAGATCCACCTGCATTTTCAATATGGACGGTGCAATAACCCAATGGCTGCCTGATTGGATTTTCCACTACCCGGATGCCTTGAACACGATTTAATGGAACAGTCACCTGCTTCTTCTCCAGAAGCCCTCTTGTCATGACGATGTGATCATCTACAATTTTAATCCTGAAATCACCATAAATAATGAATGTCCAAGCAATCGATAATAGCCAGGCAACAAGCAACCCCAAGAAGGCCATCACCGAAACGACAAACACGCCGCTTTTCACAAAAACAGCCAGCTCATCATACACAGCTTCGTACGGAATGAACTCATTAAATTGGGATAAGAAAACAAACACCCCGGAAATAATGACGCCTATCCCTCCTGAAGTCGTAGCAAGTACCCAAATGTCTTTCGAACTGAGGTTGAAAAAGGGTTCTTCTTCTTTCAAAATCTCCGTACCTTCTTCAGAAAGATCCTCGGTTACATCATGCCCCTTCTTCTCCCGATAGATCATATCCTCTAACTCTAATGCTTCTTCTTTAAAAATAGCTGTCAGTTCCGCTTCTGATTCCCGCGGATTGGAAGACCCGGCCGTTTCGACCTTCACCTTGACCAACCCAAAAGGGCGATGCAGAATACCTTCAGAGAAATTCAAACTCTGAATCCGGTCAATAGGGATATACCTCTTCTTTTTAACGAATAGTCCGTATTCGATCCGAAGCTCTCCTTCTTCCACTCGATACGTAAATCGAAGCCACTTCACAATCCCTGTGACCAGAACGAACACAAGAACTACCGCCATCGATATAACAGGCATATAATCCCAAAAACCCGTCTTCTCTCCCCGGTTATTCAATACAAATAAAAAGACAAAAGGAACGATCAAATCCTTCAACTGTTTTACAAAATTCGCTACAGCTGAAATAGGGTGCAGTCTCTTGTGCTCAGACATCATCTTCCGCCACCCTCGCTAGTTGTGAAATGGAGTTTCTCAAACCATCCGCTTCCTCCATATCCAGTGCCGGAATCTCATGAACCGTCGCTGCAGTCGAAATCGTGATCGTCGCTAACCGATACTTTTTTAAAATTGGGCCCTGCACCGTATCAACATGTTGAACCCTCACCATCGGTACCAATGTGCGTTTCACGATAAATATCCCTCTTTGGAGCTCAATTTCCTGCTCCCTCACTTCATATCTCCATCTCTTCCATTTGATCGTCGGAATAAAGAAAACAAACAAATATGTAAATAGAATGAACATTCCCACTGCAACTGCAATGATCCATTGAGGCCAATCAAACAACACAGTAAGAACAATCGCTCCTGCTGCTACAGCTGCCACAACCAATGTTTCAAACACGCCATATATCTTCCAAACCTTTAAAGCCTTTGGCGATATTCTCTTTTGAGGCTCTCCAATCATCCCCATCCCCCTCACTTCTCTCTTTTACTAAATCTTACAGTATATTTACGATTTGGAACAGAGATGGTTTCAGATTAAGGAGAAAGCTTTGGGAGATTTGCCTATTTTAGATAAAACGAACTTTTATCCACCCACTCAATCCCATCAATCCCTTGCAGATCTTCCACTAACCGGAACAATGCGTCATCCTTTTTCTTCGCTTCTATCATACAATCAATTTCATCCACCGAACCCTTTATTCCTTGAAGAAAATCAAGAAACATCCTAGGGTCGATGAAATCGGCATGGGCTTTGAAATCTTCCTGGGAACGGGGACTTGAAATATGCATCTTTACAGGTAATGATGACTGGCTCCACGTTCCAACGATCCTCTCCCAATCCAACAACCAATCCCTTTCGTTATAAGCAAGGTGATGATGGTAATCAAATACTTGGGGAATCCCGAGCTTTTCACATAGATAGAGGGCATCAGCTGCACTGAAAACCGTATCATCATTTTCGAGAATGATCATTTGTTGAAGAGAAACGGGAGTCAGACCCCAATTATGGATGAATTGCTCAAGTGCCTTCTCTTTATCCTCATAAGCCCCGCCAACATGGAGAACACAGCGGTGAGTTGGATCGATTCCCATCCCTTTTAATAATGCCTCATGCATTTTTAACGTCTTCAGCGTATTTTTTAACACATCCACATCGCTGGAATTGAGCAAGACAAAATGATCAGGATGAAACCCCACCCTCATGGGATGAAGCTTCAGGTATTCTTCAATCGCTCTGAGCTCATCCTTTAACGGAGATATGAAATCCCATCCTTTCAATTCAGGATGATTCGCAAGGGGGATCAACCTTGAACTAAACCGGAAAAAATGAATTTCGTTCAATACATTATGCTTCAAAAGCCGCAAGCAATTTTCAAGATTCGATTTGGCGATCCGTTCAAGTTTATGAATAGCGGCCTCACGATCCTTGATCCCGGAAAACTGCTTATAGGTCATGGTTTGGGAAGGTGATGCATTCTGGAGGTTCATACTCATGGCAACATAGCCTAACTTTACGAGTGTCATGTGGGGTGGACTCCTTTTTGGGGTTAGTATGTGCGTAATGGGGGGATTTATCTCGTTGGTTTTGAATAGGTGACAGACTTTGTCCCTCCTTTTGTTTCTAATTGAAGGGTTTTCAATATTTTATAGGCGGTGTTTCGTGAGTTCAGATGCAAGAAACTCCTCAGTTCGCGATTGGTTATGCGATCACTTAGTAGTAAGAAATAATCCCGAACCGCTTCTAGATGAGCATATCTAGATGAACTACCACATTTAACGCAAGACCATGCTCCACTTACTCTAATCATTGGTATGTGATGGCAGTTTTCACATCGGACCCCAGTCACAATATCGCTTCGGGTAAGAGAATATGTCTCCATAAAGTCTAGCTCAGATTCTTCATGTTTTTTCAAAATGGTTTTCTTCATTTTGTTCATTTCTTTATCAGTCATGGCTTCTTTTACGTATATCTCATTTAAATCTTTGATATTGTCTATTATATTTTGGGCATGAATGATTTTTCTGTAAGGTGAGTCAGCTGGTGGGGTTTTGGTGAAATTTAAGATAGTTGATGGGTTGCTGAAAACAACGAGGTGTTCGATGGGAGGGTGCTTCAGCTTGTGGACACTGAACCATTTTTGCAGTAATAATTTTTGTCTTTGAACCTGGGAGATCGGGTCAGAGAATCCTTCTGATAATCCTTTATAAGTACGGGTAAGCTGTCTTATGAATGGATCAATGGTGACTATTCCTGAGATGTTCTTCACTTCGATAATTAAAATGTAGAATGGAGTGAGGATGAGGAAATCTATTTGGAAGTAGTTTGAGAATAGAGGAAGCCTTATATCATAAAAGATTTTATATTTCTTGTCTTTCAAGAAGCTGAGGTGGTAGTAGACGGTTGCTTCACCGTTGTAACCTGCTTTTCTTTTCTTTAAATCCTTATCTACGATGGGAATCTTTTGATGATTGAGAGGCAGGCGCCATAATAATGCTTGGCAATTTTCAATATTGATAGGGACTTTGAGTTCTTTACAGATCAATTGATCACTCTCCTTTAAGGTTCTGCTTACTCTAGTTCGCCACAGGCTTAAAAAACCCTTCTTTTCAATTAAAAAATCAACAGTTTTTCACTAATTGCGTCGTATTGGGGTTTAATTGCGTCGATATCTGAATAATTGCGTCTTTTCTCACCTTAATTGCGTCTTTTTTTAATTTATTGCGTCTTTTTTCACCTTAATTGCGTCGTTCCACACAATAATCGCGTCTTTTAGTAAAGATTGGAAACCAACAACGAACCTTGCCCTCATTCCGATACCTAATCTAACCAACAACAAAAAACACGACAACCCAAAGGTCATCGTGTTCCCATTCTCAATCAAAATCAAGAATTGTTATAAGATTTACGTTTGCTTGAAGATTGTGGTCTGCCGCCGCCAGTACGGTTACGATCTCCGCCACGGCTTCCGCCTCCGCGATTTCCACCGCCGCTGCGTGGTGATCCGCCACGACTTCCACCTTTACCGCTGCGTGCTCCACCTTTGTAGCCACCGCCGCGATTACCGCCGCCACGATTTCCGCCACCTCTTGATGGTAATGGACGCTCTTCAGTGATTTCAACTGGTGTTGTATCCGGCTCTTTCGTCAGGACACGGATCGCTGCTGCTACCGCTTGAACAGGATCATGATCTCCCAGGAATTCTTCTGCTAATGGATAGTAATCCTTAAGATCACTTTCTTTCGCCGCTTCAGCTAATTTTTCAAGAGCTAAGCGTTGTTGACCTTCAAGGGCTTCGTTTAAGCTAGGTGGCTTAAGAGCCGTCATTTTCTTCTTCGTTGTTTGTTCAACGATCTTCAGGTAACCCATTTCTCTTGGTGTTACAAAAGTGATGGACATACCCTTCTTACCTGCACGACCTGTACGTCCGATACGGTGAACGTAACTTTCAGGATCTTGAGGAATATCAAAGTTGTAAACATGCGTTACGCCGGAGATATCCAACCCACGAGCGGCAACGTCTGTAGCGATCAAGATGTCGATGCGTCCCTCTTTGAACTTCTTAAGAACCGTCATACGACGAGCTTGAGAAAGATCTCCGTGAATTCCTTCAGCCAGGTAGCCGCGGATGCTAAGAGCACGCGCTAATTCGTCTACTCTACGCTTTGTACGACCGAATACAATCGCAAGTTCCGGTGATTGAACGTCGATTAAACGGGAAAGAGTATCGAATTTTTCTTTTTCGCTTACTTTCGTGAAGTATTGTTCGATGTTCGAAACCGTTACTTCTTTGGATTTTACTTTGATTACTTCAGGCTCTGTCATGAAACGGTTTGCAATGCGTCGGATCGGATCCGGCATTGTGGCAGAGAACAGAAGTGTTTGTCTTGTGCTTGGAACAGTCTCAAGAATGCTTTCGATGTCTTCGATGAAGCCCATGTTCAGCATTTCGTCTGCTTCGTCAAGTACTAAGGTTTCAACGTTTTCAAGGTTGAGTGTTTTACGTTTGATATGGTCAAGAAGACGACCTGGTGTACCTACGATGATATGAGGGTTCTTTTTCATCGCGCGGATTTGACGTTGGATGTCCTGTCCTCCGTAGACAGATAACACGCGGGCACGCTTGTCAGCTCCGATACGATATAACTCTTCAGAAACTTGGATGGCAAGTTCACGAGTTGGTGCAATGATAAGAGCTTGAACGTTTGGATTTTTCACATCGATCTTCTCGATCATAGGGATACCAAATGCTGTTGTTTTACCTGTTCCAGTTTGTGCCTGACCGATAATATCCTTACCTTCTAAACCGACTGGAATCGTACTTGCCTGAATTGGTGTTGCTTCTTCAAAGCCCATACGTTTAATTGATTTTAACGTAGATGCGCTTAAGTTTAAATCTGCAAACTTAGTCAATGTTACATTCTCCTTTAATTTACATCTTTTATAACTAATCAATATCTGATTATATTTTTAGGTCGGAACGAAATCTTACCCACCGAAAGACTTCGGTATCTAATCTAAAACCGTCTATATGAGATGTTTAGTTTTATGTTTGGTACAAAAAAATACACTCTTCAAAATAGAAGAGCTAGCACGTCCAACAAAATAAGAACTATGTTGTAGCTATGTTACCACTTCTAGAAACGAATTTCAATCTAATGTCAAATAGTCAATCTATTCATTTAGTAGGAATTGGTAGATCCCTTCAAAAAGTTCATGCTTATCTTCACTATGACATATCAAGTGTTTTGCTTTAGGGGAATAAAATAGGTTTTTTTCTTGGGAAGAAATAGTCTCGTATATATATTTTGCAGCTTTAGGGGGGACTATTCCATCAATCTCTCCTTGGGCAATAAAGGTTGGGATGTTAACCTTTTTCAGGAGTGGACGAGCAATACGAACGACTTTTCTAAATTCGTATGTGGACAGAATTGGGGTTTTTGTCACCTTCCATTTGTACCGGTTGTAAAGCTCGTTTTCAAGTATGTTTCCTTGGATTCCTTCTTTGATCATATTTCCAATATCTTTCAGTAACTGTTTCACATTTACATAGTAAGCTGCCGCACTTAAAAGCACAAGCTTACTGACTTCATATTTCACTGAAAGATACGAAGCAATCAATCCACCCATGGAGAAGCCGATTACATAAACCTCATCGCATTTCTCTATAAGCGTTTGAAGCTCATCCTCAGCATGCTCAATCCATTCAATATGTTTAACCCCTTTCAGCTCAAGGGTTTCACCATGACCAGGCAGAGTTGGCACAACGATTTCCCAGTCTGTCCTCTCTTGAAGAAAATCTGCCAGAGGCTCTACTTCAAAAGGGCTCCCAGTAAATCCATGGATTAGTAAACAACCGATCATGTTATCCCCTCTTACTTTTCTAAAGGTGGGGAGCGAGCCAATCTCCCATCAACTACAAGCTCATTTTGTTCATTTCTATAAAGGTTTAAACTTGGAAGTCAGAATAAATTTAGGCTCTTAATCCATCGATGACTTCTTCAAGTTTCATTCCCCTGGATGCCTTAAATAAAACCAGCTCATCCCCTTTAATAAGGGAGGACAACTCTTTTGTCAGGCTCTCTTTATCTGTAAAAGAGTGCACACGATCAACAGAGAAATTCTCAAGGACACCCTTACCTATAAAGTTTCCTAAATGTCCAAATGTAAATACATGTTGTATTTTATCCGGATCAATCAATCGTCCAATCTGCTGATGAAATTCTTCTTCCTGATCGCCAAGTTCAAGCATATCACCAAGCACCAGGATTTTTGTCTTATAGCCCTCAAGCTCTGATACAAGCTGGATCGCAGCTTTCATGGAGGTAGGGCTGGCATTATAGGCATCGTTAATGATGCTTTCGCCTTTCTTTCCTTCCACCATTTCCATTCTCATTTGAGTCAGCTTTAACGACTGTAAACCTTCTTTCATTTCATCCACACTGAGGCCAAATTTACGGGCGATCAGAAGCCCGGCTAGAGCGTTGTGGATATTATGAATCCCTAATACTGGTAGAAAGAAGGTTTCTCCTTCAGCTAGCGAAGTTTCAAAATAACTTCCCTGGTTATTCATCTCGATTTTCGTCGGGTAAATCGTATTGTTTCCGCTTCTTCCGAAGGTCTCCACATGCTTCAGGTTGAGTTCCTTAACACCATCCTGCAGAAGTGGTTCATCTCCATAATAAGCAAATAAACCATCCGACTTTAGTCCCTTCACAATCTCAAGCTTGGCCTTGGCAATTCCTTCTCGTGAGCCTAGATCCTGAAGATGTGATTCACCAATGTTCGTGATGATGGCAGCATCAGGCTGGGAAATCTCTGATAGAAGTTCAATCTCGCCGAATCCACTCATTCCCATTTCAAGTACAGCCACTTCAGAATCCTGCTGCAGAGAAAGGATCGTTAATGGAAGTCCGATGTGGTTATTATAGTTCCCTTGTGTTTTATGAACTCGATATTTCACTGATAAAAGGTTTGCCACAATATCCTTGGTAGTTGTTTTTCCATTGCTTCCTGTAATGCCGACTACCTTTAAATCCAGTTCATGACGATATTGATTCGCCAAGGACTGAAGGGCAAGCAGTGGATCTTCCACCACTATTACGGGAATATCCTCAGGTGGATTAGGAACATTGATATCCCAAAGAGAGGCAGACGCACCATTTTCAATTGCCTGTCGGACAAACTGATGACCATCTACGTTTTCCCCTTTAAAAGGTACGAACAGATTAGCGTCCTCAATCTTTCTCGTATCGATGGAAACACCTTTTATCACAACCGATTCAAATTTGGAAAGATTGTTTTTAACATCAAGCATGTTGCATATATCTTTCATTTTTTTCTCAAACATTCGCTTTCTCCTTTTACTCTTTTTAATGAAAACAGAGCAGGGACTGCCTTTAGACGGTAAATCTTCTGGTCAGTCCCAAGTATCGCGTATTACATCGTATGTTTAATTGTTTGTTTGTCTTGATATCGTTCTAAACCAAGCTCCACTAATTTACCGATCAAAGTAGGATAGTCAACCCCTGTGTGCTTCCAAAGAAGCGGGAACATACTGAATGGCGTGAAGCCAGGCATCGTGTTGACTTCATTCATATAAATTTGACCATCTTCTGTTAAGAAGAAGTCTGCACGCACAAGTCCTGAACAATCAAGGGCTTTATACGATTGAATCGCGATTTTCTTCATTTCATTGTAAATGCTTCCCTCTATTTCTGCAGGGATGATGAGGGCAGTATCTCCATCCTCATATTTCGCCTTATAATCATAGAAGTCTTTTTTAGGTACGATCTCACCTGCGACTGAGCATTCAGGTTGATCATTCCCAAGTACGCCAAGCTCGATTTCACGCGCTTTCACGCCTTCTTCAATGATAATTTTACGGTCGAACTGGAATGCTTCCTCAAAAGCCGTTTGCAGTTCTTCACGAGACGTACATTTGCTGATTCCCACTGATGAACCTAAGTTAGCAGGCTTCACAAAACAAGGGTAGCCAATCTCATCTTCCACTTGTTTGTATGCGGACTCAGGATTTCCTTTCCATGTGCTGCGGATGAACCATGTGTAATTCACTTGCGGAATGCCCGCTTGTGCAAAAAGATTCTTCATGATGACTTTATCCATACCTGCTGATGAAGCAAGGACACCGTTTCCTACATATGGAAGATTCAATAGTTCAAGCATCCCTTGAACCGTTCCATCTTCCCCATTCGGTCCGTGAAGTAACGGGAAGATCATGTCGTAGCCTTCTGATTCTGAAGGAGCGATGGATGTACTTAAGGCATTGGGGGCAATCTCTTCCCCATCCTTAAATTGTAGTGCCTTCACATCTTCAACGGGAGCATTCAGTTGTGGACCTTTGATCCATCGGCCTTCCGTTGAAATGAAAACAGGGTGAATTTCATATTTATTTAAGTCCAAAGCACCGATCACGGCCTTGGCTGTTTGCAGGGATACATTATGTTCAGCAGATTTACCGCCGTACAGCAAGCATAACTTCGTTTTCATGTATGAGTTACCTCCAATATTCACAATAGATGTTTCTATTTTATCACTTTCATGGGAAAGGGAAAGAATGATTCCTATGGAAAATAAAAATTACCACATTTGTCTTGATTCGAAAGACATTTAAGTCAAAGCCCATTATATATGTATGCAAAGGAAAACTAGTCCTGCGACAGGGAGTCAACAACATTATTCTGAATACACTTAAGATTTCGCCTATTTAAAAAGCTATTAAAATATCCCCCTATAAGGTGTACAATCTTTCTATTAAAAACATTTGTATTTTCAAGGAGGACACCAGGATGAGAAAGCTAGGTTTACTGCCTAAGATCCTCTTAGGTATTGCATTAGGTATTGTCATTGGAGCGTATGCACCAGAGTCGTTCGTTAAAATTTTCGTTACGTTTAATGGATTATTCGGTAATTTCCTCGGATTCGCTATTCCATTAATCATTATAGGATTTATTGCTCCAGGAATCGGATCCATGGGGAAAGGAGCAGGAAAGCTGCTCGGTTTAACCACAGCTCTCGCCTATGGTTCCACGGTGTTAGCCGGCTTACTCGCCTTTACGGTTGCGAAGTCTATTTACCCAACTTTGTTAGCAAATCAAACGTCTCAATCATTCGAAAATCCCGAAGAAGCACTTCTCAAAGGGTTCTTCACAGTGGAAATGCCACCTATCATGGGCGTTATGACGGCTTTACTCATCGCCTTCACCATTGGTCTTGGAATGGCTGCCATTAAGGGAGACGCTCTTCAAAAGGGCATGAATGAATTCAGAAACATCATTGAACTTGTGATTGAAAAAATCATTATTCCGCTCTTACCGGTTCATATTCTTGGAATTTTCGCGAACATGACTCAAGGTGGACAAGTCAGTGCCATCATGTCTGTATTCGCTAAAGTATTTGTTATGATCATTCTTTTACATGTAGTCTTTTTAATTTTACAATATACAACGGCTGGAACGTTAAGAAAACAAAACCCGCTATCTATGATGAAAAGCATGCTGCCAGCTTACTTTACGGCACTGGGGACTCAATCTTCCGCGTCTACGATTCCCGTAACGCTTGAGCGCTCAAAGAAAATCGGTTCCAGGGAACGTATTGCAGATTTCTCTGTACCTCTTTTGGCAACGATCCATCTATCAGGTAGTACGATTACCCTTGTCAGCTGTGCCATGGCCGTCATGTTCATTCAAGGTGAAGCCTTACAGTTCACTCAGTTATTCCCATTCATTCTGATGCTTGGAATCACGATGATTGCGGCACCTGGTGTTCCTGGTGGAGCTGTCATGGCTGCCCTGGGTTTACTTGAATCAATGTTAGGGTTCGGACCAACGATGACATCCCTCATGATTGCCCTTTACCTTGCACAAGACAGCTTTGGAACTGCGTGTAACGTAACGGGTGATGGTGCGATCACATCGATTGTGGACAAACTGACACTGAAAAAAAAAGTACCTCTCTCTAAAATAAAAGCAAGCTGATTTAAGGAGGTCCGTCCCTATATAAGGGACGGACCTCTGTTTTCTTGTTGAAAGGCTACGACTACTTATCCCCCGCAAGTATCCGTTTGACGAGGTGACCACTAAATCCATCGAACTGCTTCCTTCTACAGTGATTCGTTCATATCTGGCACCCATTCTTTTTTTTCGATTAAACGAGCTTTCCTCATGAAAACGCTATTTTCTGTATAATGGAAATATTGACATATTAAAGGAGTGCTCATGAATTGAAAATAACAAGTCAGCGTGTAACACTTAGAAAAATAGAAGAAAGAGATCTTTCTACTCTATGGGACTATATTTATGGAGATCCTTCTCCCGAATGGAAGAAATGGGATGCCCCTTATTTTGAACATAAACGCTTAACACGTGAAGAGTACATGGAATCCTCCATAAAGAATAAAAGTCGCAGCGATGAATTTCAACGCATCATTGAAGTAAACGGAAAGACAATCGGAACCGTCGGATACTATTGGGAATTCGAACCCACAAGATGGCTTGAAGCCGGCATCGTGATTTATGACCCCTCTTATTGGAACGGCGGCTACGGAACAGAAGCGCTATCCCTCTGGGTGGACCACTTGTTTCAAACAAAGGAAATCGGCCGTGTTGGCATCACCACCTGGTCAGGGAATGAACGGATGATGAAGGCCGCTGAAAAAATCGGGATGAAACTCGAAGGAAGAATGAGAAAATGCCGTTATTACAATGGAGTATACTACGACTCTATCCGTATGGGCTTGATTCGAGAAGAATGGGAGGAACAACGTCCTCTATAAAGGAGATTCATTATGAAAACAATCATCTTAGTCGGTGGCGGACACAGTCACCTGCATTGCTTAAAAAAACGGAGAGAAAATCAGGATGATAACGTGAAGTGGGTCCTCATTTCCCCTTCACGTTATCAATATTATTCAGGAATGTTCTCCGGATATACGGAAGGGATCTATTCTTTAGAGGAAACGCGAATCGATTTAAAGCGATTGTGTGAGAGCGCTGAGTGTGAATTCGTCGAAAGGACCGTTCTATCGATCGACCCTGATCAGCAAAATCTTCTAACGGACAAAGGGGACATCTTCACTTACGACTTTGTTTCCTTCGACATTGGATCCCGCAATGACTCATTGGAAATCGAGGGCTTACATGAACACAATCTTCCGATCAAACCAAACTATCAATTCCCTGAGCAAATAGAGAAGTTGTATAACAGCAGGAAAACCGTCTTTATCGGAGGCGGGGCGGCGAGTATTGAAATGGCATTGTCATTGAAGGCATGGAAGGTGGACAACGGCTTTAAGGAACATATGGTAACGGTTGTTCATTCCTCCCCCCTCTTAGAAAAAGCCGGTTCCCATTCTTCGAAAAAAATAACAGGGCTTACTCTTTCAAATGAGGTTGAGCTACATCAGGGGCGCGTTGAAAAAGTAGATGATACTCGCGTATATGCAGATAACGGCACAAGCATCGACTACGATGAAGTGATTTTTTTAGGAGGACCTAAAGCACCTCCCCTATTCGGGAGCAGCATTTTACCGACAGATGAAAAAGGTTTTCTGCTGGTGAACAGCTATCTTCAATCAGTGGAATATCCCAACGTATTTGGAACCGGGGATTGCGCGACTTTAAAGGACTTTCCGGATATTCCGAAAAATGGGGTGACAGCTGTACGCCAAGGACCTGTTCTGTGGAAAAACCTGAACGGAGCTGCGGCAACCGGAACAATCATTCCTTTTGAGCCCCAGGAACGCTACCTTGCGATTATGTCGGTGGGTGATAAGAGAGGCTTTTTGACATACGGATCGTTTTCGTTAGTCAGTGGATGGGCTTGGCGTATGAAGAATTGGATTGATGAGCGGTTTGTTCGTCGGTATGGTGGGTGATGTAGTAGGTTATGTTGTTTGTAGTACCGGTTGAGGGGAGATTCATGGACTGGAGTATTTTGAGAGCCGTCTTTCTGGATTCCAAGTGGAGAAATTTTCTTAGCTGTTTATTCGTAATTTCGTCTCCCAGCAACAAAGAATAGTCCAATAGGGCTGTTTTATGTGCGTTCTTTGATTTCCCCCCGCATTTCAGACACTGCCAATGACCATATTTTCTTAACATGGGCAAGTGCCGACATTCTGGACATTGTACTCCTGTAATGATTTCCTCTCGGGAGATACCATAGATTTCTTCGGGGAATGCTATGAGAGGTTCATGCTTTTTTACTAATAAGGCGGACGCTTTTCTAACTTGTTTAAAGGAAGGATGTTCTTTTCTATATGCTGTGAGCAGGGATAGGATTCTTTCCTCTACATTTTCCACCCTGATTACATTAGTATACTTTTCGTGAGGAGAGAATGTATTTATGACAGTCGAGCGATTTGTCATGACGACCAGAGTTGTGATAGGGATTGAGGGGATTTTCATTTTTGTCAACCAACGGAGCAACTGCTTTTTCTGGCGTTCTACCTGGGTGACAGGATGGCTGAAAGCTTCTTCTTTATCTTCAAACTTTCGGATAGCTTGATCGAACCTTGAATCTAAGGTGTATATACCAGCTATGTGTTTAACTTCCAGGAGTATCACGACATATGGAGTCAGGATGAGGCTGTCGATTTGGAAGTAACGGTCATCTATTTCTAAGCGTAGATCATGCAAGATCATCATATTTTTATCTTGAGATATAAACTTCAGATGGTAATCTAATTGCAACTCTCCCCGATAACCGGCCTTTCGCTTTGCCAAATCTGTTTTAATGATCTCCCAGAGAGAATGGGTGGGCCGTCATCTTTCTAATAATACTTCATTCATTAAGATTCTCCGCGGGATTTCTCTGTTTTTAGCGATCAATTTATCAACTCCTCCTATTTCTTAATCTATCTATTCGACATAGAATCGAAAAACCCTTTATTTTTCCAAATATAATATGTATTTTGAGAGGATAAGCTCGTGTGTTGTGCCACTTTCGAGCAAACTTGTGCCGCTTTTGCGGTTTATTGTGCCACTTTCATACAAACTTGTGCCACTTTTAGCGTTTGTTGTGCCAAATTGTGAACACGCGTCATACCACACCCCACACCTTACCCTCACCGCAATCCGCACATTCACCAACAAAAAACGCAACCACCTCCCAGCAGTCGCGCTTTCTATATCTATCATCTGAAAATTTCAACAAACTTCTTACTAATCACCGGCAGTACACCATCAAACAACTTCTCTCTCCAATAGAGATCCGCTACCTGCTGGACGGCTGCAGCGTGATTCGGGTAAGGATAGACCATATTGGACAGTGCGCCGATTTTGCTTCCTTTTTCCATGGCAAACACGATAGGCTGCATCCAGTCTCCTGCACCGGATCCGACTGCGTGGGCGCCGAGGATCTTCCCGCTCCCGTCTGTGATGATTTTTATGAGACCTTCTGTTCGATGGTCTGCGACGAATCGATCGACTTCGTCCAATGTTTTCTTATAGACTTTGTATTCTAATCCTTGTTCAAGAGCCTCTTCCTCGGTCAGCCCAATATGAAAGATCTCAGGTGTCGTATAGGTTGTCCACGGCAGTTTGTTATAGGAAACCTTGCGTTTCAAGCCAAACACTGCATTTTGGACGACAAGCTTCCCTTCCATTCCTGCACTGTGGGTGAATGGATATCGACCATTGACGTCTCCAATCGCGAATATATGAGAATGGTTGGTTCTTAGTTCGTCATTCACTTTGATGAAGCCCCGATTGTCCACTTCTACTCCGGCAGCAGATAGGTTCAAAGAATCCGTACCAGGTTTCCGTCCGGCAGCCAGAAACAATAAATCCCCTTCCACCGTATGCTCTACACCGTCTTGCACATAGTGGACCACTTTCTCCCCGTCCCTCTCGGATACACGTTCGATTTCCGCTCCATAAACAAACTGAATATCCTTTTCTAATAGGTCTGTGGCTACTTCACGGATTTCTTTATCCTCTTTCCCTAATATCTCATCATTTTTTTCAAGGACGACTGCTTCTGATCCAAGGTGAGAAAATGCTTGTGCCAGTTCTAAACCAATCGGGCCCCCTCCGATAAATACGACTCGGCGGGGCAGCTCATCTACTTCAAATACCGTTTCATTCGTATGATACTCAACGTCTTCCAAGCCTTGGATTCCAGGAATGAGAGGACTTGACCCTGTTGCAACGACTATTCTCTTCCCGGATATCCGGTCCTCTTTTTCCACTAAAATCGTATGAGGATCAAGAAACTCTGCTCCCCCGAAGTAAATATCGACCCCTAATTGCAGGAATCGATCGGGATCGTCATGTTGTTGAATATGGGCAATGGCTTCTTTGACCCTCGCCCTTACCTTTTTCATATCGACTGAACCCTTTGTATCGAAACCATAATCATTGCTTGCCCGGATCGCAGCCACTTCTCTCGCCGATTGGATGAATGCCTTGGATGGAACGCACCCAAAGTGAAGGCAGTCTCCGCCCAAAAGGCCGCTTTTTTCGATGAGTGCCACTTTTGCTCCCAGAGAAGCGGCTCCTGATGCAACGGTCAGTCCACCCGCTCCTCCCCCTATTACTATCAAATCGTATTGATCCATCTTCATCTCTCCTCCTTATGAAAGTAAACGTTTCGCTTCTAGAAATCGCTGTAAGCCCGTGAACAATTCTACTGCAAAAAACAATAAGGTGGTCCACAGGACGATGGACGGAAATATCATCATGGCACTGAACAGAATGAATCCTTCCGTCCTCTCAGCAAGTCCTGCCTGATAATAAAAGGATTTCATTCCCTGTTTCTCTGATACGGCTCCTACTGTCAGGAAAATCGTCATGGAAATAATGATGGATACGCTCAGTAACAGAAGCGCCCACATAATCTCAGGGTGTATGAAAGCAACGCCCAGAATGACACTGATCTCGACGATTCGATCAAAAGTGACATCCATGACGGTTCCAAAGGGGGAGGGCTTCGTTAATCGGGCCATGGTACCATCGACTGCGTCCAAAAAGCCGGATAACCATAATAAGAGTACGGCTAAGATCGGGAATCCAAAATAATAGACCAGACCTGTAGCTGAACCTACTATAAAAGCAATCAACGTCACCTGATTGGCTGATAATCCCCTTTTCAAAAACAAACGTGCTGTCCCCTCAATACTTGGCTGCACCCACTTACGGGCATGCGTATCTAACATGTATTTCCCATCCTTTACTTGTCATCTTTACTCGATAATCCCAGCCAGTCTTTCATTTTTTTCTTAAAGATTAAAGGCACGATGATCATCATCAAGAAAAAGCCGATAGCGATATATAAATTCGTTCGATCTTCTCCTACCAAGCTTGACCCCAGAAATACATACCCAAACGTACCAGGTAAAATCCCGATGGCTGTAGCGAAAATGAATGAAATGTATCTCACCTTCCCCATGCCGGCAAGGTAACTGATGAGATCGAAGTTTAAAAACGGAACGAGCCGTAATAGTAATACATACACAAAACCGTTCTCCTCCATCTTCTCGCGGATCTTGATCATACGTGGAGACGGTCTTTTTAATAGTTTCGCACCAAGGAAGCTCGCAGTATAATAGGCTACCGTTGCACCACCTAAAGCTCCGATCAAAATGTATATGAAGCCTCCAAATGCACCGAAAGCAAGACCTGCAGCCAATGAAAGGATGGAAGCCGGAAAAAGAATCAGCGGGCGAATCGTATAGACGACAATAAAAACAATAGGAGCCCAAATACCGAAGGACACTATCCAATCTCTGATGTCATGTGGCTTTACGTTAAAGAAATTCCGGCTCAGCCACATGAGGATCAGTAATATGGTAATGAACAACAGGATCTTACCGATCTCCTTCTTCTTCATTCTTCTTCCCTCCTATTCCTCTTTCTCAAACGTTTGGATGCTCTCTTCCTCTGCATAAAGCCAGATGTCTTCAGTAGAAGCGTCTTGTTCAATGGGTAGGTTTAGCTTTTGCTCCAGTTCATCCACCCATACTTCATAGAGATTCGTGCCGGCTAAAAATAATTTTTGCCTCACTGTTCCTTTCCATCTTAGCAGGGACGTGTCGGCAGAGCTGCAACTTACTTTTATGTTGGAGGCGTGAATGAATTGCTGCTGATTCAGGGTGAGTCCATCACTCATGAAAGAAGCCACAAATGGAGTGTGTGGCCGATAATAGATATCCTCCGGTGTTCCTATCTGCAAGAATCTGCCACTCTGTAAAACAGCCACTCGATCTCCAAGTTCATACGCTTCATCGCGATCATGCGTGACGAATATGACGGTTGTTTCTTCTTCTTTAAAAATGTGCCGTACCCATTGCCTCAGTTCCTTCCTTAGCTGCAAATCCAGACTGCTGAAAGGTTCGTCTAAAAGTAAAAGCTTCGGCTTTAAAATCAAAGATCGTATCAGGGATACCCGTTGCTGCTGACCACCGGAAAGCTCAGAAGGATAATGATGCATTACTTCATCGAGGCCTACTCGTTCAATATAGTTCATGGCTTTTTTCTTGTTTTTCCCTTTGTTTCGTTCTTTCATTTCCAGCCCGTACATGACATTTTCCAGGACATTCATATGAGGGAATAATAATGGCTGTTGAAAGACCATCCCAATGGGGCGTTTTTGAGGCTTTAAAGAGGAGATATCTTTCCCATCAATATACGTATTCCCTTCTGTCGCAGACTCTAACCCGGAGAGAATGCGAAGGAATGTTGATTTACCAGACCCGGATGCTCCAACCAATGTGAGGATCTCGCCTTTGTTTAATGAGAACGTAACGTTGGTTAGTACCTCTTTATCTTTAAATGTTTTGGTTAACTGATTAATTTCTATGAATGAACTCAAAGGTTCTTCCTCCCTCTTGGATGTTGATAAGGGAGTATGAATTTCAAACACCCTTCCAGAATGATGTACAGCATGGCGGGAATGAGGGCGAACACGATGGAGAAGGCTGCCATTACCGCTTCATCTGCCGTATCGGTAAAAGGATAATAGACCATCGCCAGCGTCACGACATTGCCTCCGCCTATAATCGCTGTAAGGACGTATTGACTTAAGCTGATTACAATCGTCAAAAACAGAACACTTCGTATACTTGGAAGAAGTAAGGGCAGTTCAATATGGTAAAAACGTTGAAAGGCTCTCCCCCCAAGTAAGGCTGATTGCTCGATTAATTTCGTGCCGATCCGTTCATAACCTGTTTTGAACATTTTGATACTATATGGAATGGTAGGCACTAAGTGGACGAGTGCGACTCCCGTCCAGTGATCAGCAAGTCCATATCGTATGAACGTAATATGAAGCCCGATTGCCACCACTAACACGGGAAGGAATAGCGGCAGCATAAGAAATGCTTCAATGATGGATTTACCTCTGAACGACGATAAGGAAAACACTCTTCCTGAAGTAACGCCAATCAGAAGGTTTACCGCCAATACAATAATGGCAATCCAGATGGAGACACCGATCGAATCCAGGAATTCCCCCTCGTTCATTAACACCTTCCATGCCCTTAAACTAGGTTCAAAAGGAAGAGGGCTCCCCCATCTCCAAACACCGAAAAAGCTTTTATACACTAGAAATAAGAGGGGGAACACAAAAAGAACGAGTGATATGCTGTAGAATAACGATTTTCTCATGTGAACACCTCTAATTTCCAATCCCTTTTGTAATGTGCAGGCGTTTCTTGTTTGTGATGTAAATAAGGAGCCACATCGCAACCCCAATGCCCAGTCCCACAAATACGAGTGAGGCAAACGCCAATGGCCGGTCACTCCAGCTGCCACTGTAAAACCAGTCGTAAGCAAGGATGGCCATCATCTGTGGTGAAGTCACTCCCAGAAGCTGAGGCACTTCAAATGCTGTAAAAATGAAAGCGAACAAAATGGCTCCGGTTTCTACGAGAACGGGAAGGATAAATGGCCATTCTGCTACCCAAAACGCTTTAAAGAAATTCGCTCCCAATAAAGAAGCTACCTCGTTATACTTTTTAGAAAGCGTGGTATAAACGGGTAACAGCATCAGGGTAACAAAAGGGACCTCCTTCCAGACATACGTCATAATGATTCCAATCCCATTTCGGTCCTGGACCAGAATCGGGAATTGACCCCGGTCATCGATCCAACCGGTTAACCCGAGTACATTGGAGAAAAAACCACTTTGATTAAAGAGTAAGTAGATGAGATAAGCCCATACAAAATGGGGAACCAGCATCGGAATCCAGACAAGGAGTTTATGTTTATTTTCCTTTAGTAAAGGGGAAAATGCCTTTACGATCCCCAAGCCAATGATTAAGGACAGGATGGTTGAGATGGAGGTCACGATCAAACTGAAGAGAAAGGATGTCATAAATCGCTTCCCCTCAAACAAATTCACATAATGCTGGAATGTGATGGTTTCTCCACTCCTGACACTCTCAAGTATTGCAAGTACGATCCCAAGTCCCGGAATAAGGATGAAAAAAAGAATGGCTGGAATGAGGAGAAATGTGTTATTGACTCTCTGCCACTTCACGAATCCAGTTATCCTTTAACCATTCCACATATTCCGCATCCAGCTCTCCCTTAAAGCTCTCTTCGAGTACAGAAGCCTCCAGTACACTCTCTCCCCGATCGATGCTTTTAAATTTATTTCTCCATTCCTCATCCAGCTTTTCATAGGAAATGGGTGAACTTTCTCCCCAATAGTCAGGCTTTAGTTTCTCATACTGAGCCTCAGGAGAGAGGAGTTCATTGATGGTCACCAGCGCTCCCTCTTTGTTGGGGCTATTGAACGGAATTGCCAGAAAATGAGTATTCCCGATAGATCCAACATCGTTTAAAATAAATGACTTTGTGTTTTCCGGGAACACTCCATCCTTGATCAGATGCTCTGCCCTTGCTTCGTTGTATCCCATCGTCATCCAAACCTCTTCCCCGCTATATAACTTATCAAGGTCTGTTAATGTTGCGGGGTACGTTTCTCCTTCTCGCCACAAGAATGGCTTCATTTCATTCAGCTCTTTCCATACCTCTTCCCCCATCTTATCTGCTGTTCCTTCGTTGAATGAAGACTGAGCTAAATCCGAGTCAGATGTAGCATAAAGAAGATGTCGAAGAAATGCATTCCCGGTGAAATCAGCCGGATTGGGATAGGTGAACTTCCCCGGATGCTCTTTCATGAATGCTTTTAATTCATCGAAGCTGGAGGGGGGATTTTTCACTTTTTCACTGTTATAGAAGAAGACAAATTGAACTTTCCCCCACGGTGCTTCATACCCTTCCGTTTCCGTTCCAAAATCATATTGATACGCTGCTTTTTCAGTCTCGTAGAATTTTGTATAGTTCGGCAGCTTATCTGTAAAAGGCCCTGCCAGTAAATCATTTTCCTTTGCGTTTTTAAAGTTTTCTCCGTTTATCCACACGATATCGATCGTTCCTTTATCTTTGCCAGCCCGTTTCTCTGTTTGTAGTTTTTGAAGAATTTCTTGTGTGTCTAAAGGTACCCGATTTAACTCGATATTATTTTTTTCTTTCAGCATGGGAGCAACTACGTCATCAATATAACGGTTAATTCCATCGTCTCCGCCCCACATAAACATATTCACTTTTGTTCCTTCTGCTTTCGATGAAATGATTTCCCAATTTTCATCAGGAAGTTCCCCGCTATCGGTTGCATTTGAAGGACCGCAAGCAGATACTAGTAGTAAGGAAATGAACCCAATAATCGCTAACCATTTTTTCATATACCTTGCTCCTCTGCTCTTTTTCTATAATTCTATTGTACTGAACCTCCTGATTTTAAAAAGTAATCTGCCTTACATATATAAATCTTTGCCCATATAAAGGAAGAAAGAAACACGTTCAGCACATCCCCGTGTGTCTTCGTGCTCATATTCGGGAACACTTGTAACCTTTTGGGATAAACCCTGTCTAATACGGTAAGGAGGTGGATTTGGCATGAAGCGATTGATTATGTTATTGATAATACTTATGGCAGGAATAGCAGGCTGTGGAACGGCTGGTGAGGAGAACGGCAGTCAATCCGAAGAGAATCAGAACTCAGGAGCTGGTGAAGACATTTCTGTACAGAAAGGGATTGTTGCAGGCGAAATGGAACCTTCATTAACGAAACAAGAGGAAAGCGGTCAGATTGTCTATGTATATTCAATTAAGAACCAAACAGAGCAAGAGAAGACCTTCGTTTTTTCATCAGGACAAACCATTGACTTTGAACTTCGAAACGATAAAGGTGAAGTAGTGTATAAGGACTCAAAAAATAAGATGTATACCCAGGCGATCCAGGAAATCACCGTAAAACAGGGTGAAGAGTTCTCCCAGAAAGTTGTTCTTCCAAAGGTCGAGGGCGGTACCTATACGTTGACCGTTTGGTTAACGGCAAAAGGAGACCAGAACTATAAAGCAAAAACAAAAGTACAGGTGAATTAGATATAACAAAAAAGGATTAATCTTCACATGCTAAAGACGGCCGTGAAGGTAATCCTTTTTTGGGTATACAGGTATAGGTCCATTCAAGATGATACGTTCTGGCGTAACAATGCAGCTTCTTCCGAAAAAACGGACACCCTGATCTTCGGCTTCTTCCATGATCCGGGCAAAATGAGGATCAATTTCTGGAGCGGAAGTGATCCCGGTCAAATCGGTTCGCTGAGCAATAAACAGGACTGCTGATTGATAGCTTCCATCCATCTGTAAATGCGTCAGCTCCTCCACATGCCTTGCTCCTCTTGCCGTGACCGCATCCGGGAATTTCCCCATTCCGTCCTCTACCATGGTGACACTTTTTACTTCGAGCAATAATTTTTGTTCATTTTGTCTATGAGTGAGTAAGAAGTCAAAGCGTGAGCTTCCTACTTTATACTCGGCTTTTTCCAACTGCCACTCCTTTAACTCCTCCATCATTTCCAGCTGCAAGGCTTCAAGGACCAACCGATTTGGATATTGAGTATTTAAAGACACATACATACCGTTAGAAGCATCATACGTCATCACGGCTGACCATTTTGTCTTCCTTTTAGGATCTGTTGATGCTTGAAGCCAGATCGGGTTTCCCCGTACCAATAATTCTTTTAATCTGCCTGGATCAGGTAAATGGACTTTTTCAATAGAACCTGACGGAATCTGACACTCCAGGACAAACCGATTGAGGCGCTCAAGAAATACCCCTTGAACCAGATTGTCATGAAATTGAATTTCTACCAAGGTTTCACGCTCCTTGCTTCCTGCTTATCGTAGTAAAGCACTCCAGCTTTTCGTTTTACGATCATAGGATAATAATCCGTTGGCAGGTGATTTGCGGATTGCCTTATAATCTTCCGCCATCTCGTCCATATCGTAATAATCACCGATCACCCAGATCGGGATCTCTATCTTCCCTCTCGTTAGTATGGCTTTTTCTAAAGAAATGACCATTCCTTCTTTTAGTTTGTCTCTAAAGGAATCAATGACTTCCTTCCCGATGATTGGATAGGCTTTCTCCTTCTTCATACCAAATAAGCCCTTTCCACCTTTAACCGTGCTCAATTTCGAAGATACCGTTGCCCCTAACATATGATAGAAGTCCTCAAAATCCCGATAATAAATCTTGTTAAACCATCCATCATCATGAGATAGGTACGCGTATCGATTGTTCAGCTTTGAATAAAAAGGAGGGTTTAAAGGCTGCTTAGTATGACCCATATAAAGCAGTTCAGCGATTTCTTGACCGTTCAGTTCATTGACTCCCACTTCTTCTTCGAAGTCAATCCAACAGAAATCACCATAGCTCTGTACTCCGTCATTCATAATCTTCTTCATTTCATCCTGTTCCACATACTCCATATGCGTATGTATATTAAATGCACCATGCTCGTACTGATGTTTAATAAGGAGTAAATTCTTCAATGGTTTACGGGCATTTGAAGCAAACTCGTTGAAATGAATTCCGTAAGATACGACATACTGACGATCCGTATTCTTGTGAACATAGATGATATCTTTAACCTGATTATTTGCCTTCAAGAACATTCCCTCCATCTGATTAACACGATGCCGATTCATACTTTCTATTTTAGCAAATTTGTATGGTACTTGTTCTTTTCTATTTCATTTCAAAATGATGACAAAAGTCGCAGGTAATTGTCGAAAATAGTCATATTGCAGGACCACAGGCTTTATATATTTGTTCTATTACTATTATGAATGGGATTAATGGCTGCCAAACGTTAGGAAACGGCACTTTCTTCTTATCTTCCAGGGATAAGAAACGATTACAATCATGTAAAAAATGGAATTTAATCCCGGTATCCCTTTATAGAATCCCACTCCTATCAGCTTTTTCTTTGATTTTATTTCGACAAATATCATGTAATGACTGTCACATCCCGACAGAACTTCCGTAATTTCTCTGGTCATGAGTAGAAATTTCCCTTCATTTCTATTAGACTAGGAATGTGAAATCTTTAGAAATTCAGGTGAATAGATTATGGAAACTCGCCAGCGATTTGCTGATAAGATCGATTGGGGTCTTCTCTTTTTATTGATGTTGTTTTTTATCGTTAGTGCTATGGGAATAAGTAGTGCCCAGACGTCAGGTCAGTATGGAACGAACTTTGTGATCAGACAAGCTTTTTGGTATGTCGTGGGTGGAATTATTATTGTAGGGGCCTTATTCCTTGATTCTGATCAGTATAAGCGTCTTGCCTGGTACATATATGGTGCAGGAATCTTCCTGCTTCTTGTATTACTCATTTCACCGGAAAGCATCGCACCGTATAGAAACGGAGCCAAAAGCTGGTTCATGCTGGGACCGCTTGGTTCTATTCAGCCTTCAGAATTCATGAAGACGTTTTTAATTCTTGCTCTTGCACGAATCATTACCAATCATCATGAGCTTAATCCCAGAAAAACACTGCAGTCGGATTTTCAGTTATTAGTGAAGATCGGGCTTACGACCCTCCTTCCCCTTGCTTTTATTATGCAGCAGCCGGATTTAGGGACTTCCCTTGTTATTTTAGCCATCATGACCGGAATCATCTTAGTTTCAGGGATTACGTGGAAGCTGATCGTTCCTATATATGCTTCTATCGGAGTACTCGGGGGAATCGTCCTATCACTTGTGGTGTGGGCTCCTGAGCTCCTTGAAAAATATTTAAATGTAAAGCCTTATCAGTTTGGACGTATTTATGCTTGGCTTGATCCGTACAACTACGCTAAATTAGAGGGGTTTCACTTAATTAACTCCCTTAACGCCATCGGATCCGGGCAGATCTTTGGGAAAGGGTACAGTGGAGGCGAAGTATACATTCCTGAGAACCACACCGATTTTATTTTCAGTGTGATCGGTGAGGAATACGGCTTTATTGGCGCAAGTGTCGTCATCAGTTTATACTTCCTGCTCATTTACCATTTAACCAAAACGGCTTTAGACACAAAGGAACCATTCAATGCCTATGTATGTGCAGGGATTATTAGTATGATTACATTCCACGTGTTCCAGAACATTGGAATGACGATACAATTGCTGCCGATCACAGGGATCCCACTTCCTTTCATCAGTTATGGAGGAAGCTCTCTAATGGGGAATATGCTGGCCCTTGGACTTGTGTTCAGCATGAGATTTCACCATAAAACGTATATGTTTTCATCAGAAGATTCTTAATTACAGGTTGCAATCAGCCCCAGAATGTGTAAAATAATAGTAATTATATACGAATATTCTATGATGAAGAGAGTAATTCTGACGTGGATCGAAAGCGAGCCGGGGATGGTGGGAGCCTGGTGAGAAGCCTGGAATGAAACGCACTTCTGAGATGTTTTTCTTGAAGTTAGTAGAGAAAAACCGGGATCTCCCGTTATACAATGAGCGCCCTTTAAGGGAATAAGAGTGGTACCGCGAGCTAAACTCGTCTCTATGTTATATAGAGACGAGTTTTTTTGTGTTTGATTTTATCAGGAGGTGTAGATGATGGATTTGAAATCGATCGTTACTGACGTACTAAAGTCACAGGTGTTGAATGATTGGAGCAAACAAGAGCTGTATGAATTGCTTGAAACCCCAAAGCATACTCATTTGGGGGACCTGGCCTTTCCATGCTTCCAGCTGGCCAAAGCATGGAAGAAGGCACCTCACACAATTGCCGATGAGATTGCTGACACTCTCTCCTCTCCCTTTTTCAGCAACGTTGAATCAGCAGGTGCTTATGTTAATTTCCGATTTGACAGATTGAAAGCAGGAAAAGAAATCGTGTCAGCCATCTTGGAAAAAGGGTCAGATTACGGGAGCCATGCATTTGGTGAGCAAAAGACGATTGTATTGGATATGTCCTCACCTAATATCGCCAAACCTTTTTCCATGGGGCATTTACGATCGACTGTCATCGGGAATTCCATCGCCACTATTGCAGAAAAATGCGGCTACACAACAGAAAAAATCAACTATATCGGGGACTGGGGGACTCAATTCGGAAAATTAATCGTCGCTTTCAAAAAGTGGGGAGATCACCAAAAGGTTAAAGATAACCCCATATCTGAATTGTTCGTTCTTTATAAGAAGTTTCATCAGGAAGCAGAATCAGATCCCTCACTCGAGGAAGAAGGAAGAAGAGCCTTTAAGCTTCTTGAAGACGGAGATAAAGAAGTAACGGAGCTTTGGAGATGGTTTAAAGACGAATCACTTGAAGCCTTTAAAACGATTTACTCGTTGCTCGGAGTTGAATTTGATTCCTATAATGGCGAAGCGTTCTTCAATGACAAGATGGCAGAGGTCGTAACATTGCTTCAAAACCATCATCTCCTGGAAACATCACAAGGAGCGCAAGTGGTTCGTTTAGAAGAAGAGAATCTTCCGCCTTGTCTCATCAAAAAGTCAGATGGAGCTACCCTTTATGCCACGAGAGACCTGGCAGCTGCCCTGTATCGCCATCGCCAGTATGCCTTTGATGAAGCCTTGTATGTCGTTGGCCAGGAACAAACCGTTCACTTCAAACAAGTGATGGAAGTATTGAAGAAGCTCGGGTTTAACTGGGCGAATGATATGAAACATATCCCTTTTGGTCTTTATCTAAAGGATGGGAAGAAAATGTCCACCAGAAAAGGCCGAGTCATTTTACTCCAAGAGGTTCTTCAGGAAGCAATCAAAATGGCTGAAGAAAATATCAAACAGAAGAATCCCGACTTAATAAATGCAACAGAAGTGGCAAAAGATGTTGGGGTTGGGGCCATTATCTTTCATGATTTGAAAAATGACCGGGTTAACGATATAGAATTTTCCCTGGAACATATGCTGACCTTCGAAGGAGAAACAGGTCCATATATTCAATATACTTATGCCAGAGCCCAATCCATTCTGAGAAAAACGGATGCTGACCTTCCACTGACATTTAAGGGGCTTGACGATGCTGAGAGCTGGGAAGTGGTGAAGCAGCTACGATTATTTCCAGAAATGGTTGAGAAAGCATGGAACCACTATGCTCCTTCGGTTATTGCCAAGTATTTAGTCGATACCGCACAAAGCTTTAACCGTTATTACGGGAAAACTAAAATCATTTCCGAGGATCTAGAGCAAACCTCCCGCTTAGCACTAGTTCATGCTGTTTCGACAGTCCTTGCTGAAGGAATACGATTATTAGGAATGAAGTCTCCTTCTGAAATGTAGAATAAATTAGATTTCTGTCACTATTTCCCGAGAAATAGATTATTTTCGATTAAAGCTTTTTTCAAACTTTGTTAAGAGTATCATCAACTGCATATGTGACGAAACTTCCGTGAAGTGGTTTCAACCATACGGGATATTTCATGACTCCTTTTGTAAAAAGTGATATACTTTCTTATGTTCAATTAAAATCAAAAATGACGTTTTATCAATAAAGGAGAATACTGAACTTATGTCTGAACTACTTCACGCTTTCGAAGCTTGGTTACTGGATTATGGTGTATGGGGTCTGATTCTTGTTTCATTCGCCGATTCATCATTCTTCCCTATACCACCTGATGTACTACTGATTCCATTAGCGATAGCCAATCCGGATAGCGCATTGCTGTATGCACTTTATACGACTATCGCTTCCGTTGTCGGAGCCCTTTTTGGCTGGTTGATCGGAAAAAAACTTGGACGGCCGATCCTTGTATATTTCTTCTCTGAAAAGAGGATTCAAAAAGTAGAGGAATACTTTACTAAATATGGGGCAATGGCTCTTTTAATTGCAGGACTGACACCTGTCCCTTATAAGATCTTTACGATTTTCGCAGGGGTTTCCGGTGTTAAGATCAGGGTATTGGTGATCTGGTCTATTATCGGGAGAGGAATTCGTTTCTTCCTTGAAGGTGCGATTATTTTAGCACTGGGAGCTAAAGCTAAGCCCTTTATTGAGGAGAACTTTACACTTCTTACACTTGCAGCTGGTGGCGTTCTAATCGCCGTTTATCTTGTATACTTGGTCATAAAGAAGAGAAAGAAAACTGTATAATCATAGCAAAAGAGAGCAAGGGGAAAAATGCACCCCCTTGCTCTCTTTTTATTCTGAGCTGCCAACGACAAATCGCAAATGCTTATTTAATACTCGAAGGGACTGCCCGGTTCCTTCATATAATTCTCCATCCATATCAAGCTTCTCATTCTGACCTAGTTCTATATGGGCTTCTCTTGCTTGGATATGCATAATATCATCATATTGCTCGCTGATATTGCCTGTACTTTTGATAACCAAAAATTCCTTTAATAATGGGAAACCGCTTTTTTTGACGACGTAAATATCCATCAGTCCATCTTCCATATCAATGGAGGTGGGCAGTGGATTAGAGCCAATGGAACGGCCATTTGCAACCAATAGCATCACCACTTCCTCTTCAATTACGTCATTTTCCGTTGTGACCTTCACATCTAAGATCGGCGATTCCTGGATGGATTGAAACGCACTTATATAATAGCTTAGTTTACCGAGGACACTCTTAGATCCTACATCTATATTATCGCTCGTCTGAGAGACCAGCCCCGTTCCCCAGAAATTGCTGAAATACCGATCGTCTGCCTTGACGATATCGATATCCTTTTCAAGAGGCCGTTCAGTTATAAGGCGGACAGCTTGTCCAATGTTCATGGGAATATGCAACGAACGGGCAAAGTCATTACACGTCCCTCCAGGGATAATCCCTACCAATGGCCGTTTTTCTAAGGCTGACAATCCGTTGATGGCCTCATGAATCGTTCCATCACCACCCATAATGACAACCAGCTCATATTGATTACCTGTCTCCTTACAAATTCTTTCAGCATCGCCTTTCTCTTTCGTTTTATGAATAATTAAGTTCGTGCAGATGTCTAATAAGGGAGGCACAGCATCTTTTAACAGAACTTCCAGCGTTCCTTGACCTGCCTTCCCATTACAGACCAACAATATATCCGAAAACACCGTCATGAATATCGTCACCTAACTTTTAGATTAGAATAGTAAATAAAAAGAGGCTGACCCAAAACGATGAGTTAGTATCATCCTTACAGGACCAGTCCTTATGCTTTCAGAGTTACTTATATATGTCTGTGATTTGATTTTAGAACCCCTTGGATCTTGGGTCAACCTCTTTCGCTATGCTGTATTGGAATCTTCTTGAGGAACTTTGAGTACAGATCGATAGGCAATTCCCAGCCGGCCTTTAATATAGCTCTGTGGGTCATAGGGGATAGGATGATTCTGCATGCGATGAATTTCCATTTCTGCAAACATCGCAAGGGCACGACATACTTGATCTAACGCCATGCTTACACGATGAGGATCCGGTTGATCCCGGCTCATACAGTGGTATGAAATTTCATCTGCCTTCTTTCTGATTTCCTTTAATGCTTGTAAATCAAACATCATTCTCTCCATACCTAACCCTCCTCTTCACTACTATTTAGTATATCGTGAGAAAAGGGGAAATATGTCTGTCCAACGTTTCTAAGATGTGAGCTTAAGAGTCTTGGGTTAACGTCTTAGGTAATGGCTGATACTGCTTTAGTGAATGAAGAATTTCCCGTCTTGATTTCGTTTTTGAAATATTTACGCCCACGTTTGACAATTTCGTTATCACTTTTTTAAAGCGATCGTTCTCCTTTACCACGTTATTCACCTCTTTTATAAAATATCGTTACCTATTTGTACGATTGGTTTCGCAAAAAGTTTCACTTTATGTTTAATAGTTTTTCTTTTCCCTAAAAATGAAACAATAATCCTATTTTTGAACTTTTTCTTAGAATATTTTGTCCATAATTACACATTTTATAGTCATGAAAACTAAACTCGCTCTTATCATTGTTGCACTATCCATTATCATTAGTCTATTTGGTCTAAATGAAACCTCTGCAGCAAGTGCCTATACAGTCAAGAAAGGAGATACTCTTTGGAAAATTTCAAAAAAGTTGCGGATTGGACTGTCTGAAATCATAAAAGCTAATCCTCAATTGTCGAATCCAGATTTAATTTATCCAAGTCAAGAAATCTACATCCCGGGGATTAAAGGTTCAATAACGATTGAAAGCCAGGTCATTGACCTGACGAATCAAGAAAGACAAAAGAATGGACTTTCTGTTCTTCAGCTTGATTGGCAGCTTTCAAGGGTGGCCCGTTACAAGTCTCGAAATATGAGGGACATTGGATACTTCTCTCACAGAAGCCCGACATACGGATCTCCTTTTGATATGATGAAGAGCTTTAATGTCAGCTACATCAAAGCTGCAGAAAATATTGCAGCCGGTCAAACGAGTCCCCGGCAGGTTGTGAGGGAATGGATGGAGAGTCCTCCACACAGAAAGAATATCCTGACGGGATCCTACACTCATATTGGCGTGGGATATGCGGAAGGTGGAACGTACGGTACGTATTGGACTCAAATGTTCATTGAAAAGTAGTATTCAATTCCCCACCTATGAAGTCCGTCCCCCTCATTTGAAAATACTGGCTGAACGCATTAAGAATAATTCAGTGGAATTGTCGAATAATAATGGTGTACTGCCAATTTGATTAAGGGGGAATTTACATGCAAGTACGTGATATTATGTCGACAAATGTGGAAGCAGCTTCTAACCAGGATTCACTTCAGAGCGTCGCATCTAAAATGAGTTCTAAAAATGTTGGTTCCGTTCCCGTTGTTGAAAACGGGCAAGTTGTCGGTATGGTAACAGACCGTGATATTGCTACTCGTGGACTGACTCAAGGTACACAAGGAAATGTCTCTCAAGTTATGTCACAGCATGTTGTGACAATCTCTCCGGATGCCTCTGCTGAAGAAGCTTCAGCTTTAATGTCCCAGCACCAGGTTCGTCGATTACCTGTTGTGGAAAATGGGCAGCTTGTCGGGATGTTGGCTCTGGGAGATTTGGCAGTACAGCAGAAATCGGATCAAAGTGCAGGAAGTGCCCTTAGCGAAATCTCAGAAAATCACCTCCGCTAACAAAGGCAACTGGCACGCTACTGTAAGCTTTCTTTATTAGAGTAAGAGGCTATCCTAGTATAGCCTCTTACTTTATTTTGGACTCTAGACACAAGGAAGGTCCGTCCCTCTATTCGACTGAATTAGACGGAGTTACAGGGAAGTCGTCAAATATTTCACTTTCAGGAAGGATTTTCTTATTTTGTGGTGAATATGTTTAGTATTAATGATGTTTATGGAGGAGGAGGTTTTTGTATGAGTCGTGCTGCACGATCGTATCGTAAGGAAGTACGTCATTTTAAACGTGAGAACCGCAAAAGAGTCTTCGCTGACAGCATTCTTGATTTCTTATTTATGTTATTTGGTATTTCAATGATTACGGGAATTTTATTATTCGCTTTAGGATTTTGGAATTACTATTGATCTCTATCTCTCCTTCTTTATAAAAAATCCAATTCATCTCTATTTCATCTATTTCAAATGAGAGAGCAAGTTGTTGCCATGGATTTCTATGGCATTTTTTTGTGAACCATGCTTCTCAAACCCCCCCATTCTTTCCTTCAACTCCAATTATATTCTGTATTGAACAAAGATTAGCACTTATTAAAATTCTAATTAGTAACCGTTTTCAATGTTATAGTAAACCTTGTTATCGATTTTTAAGGAGGTTTTACTATGTGGTGGCGTTTTGACACTATCTTAATTCAAGAACCTATGGCAATCTTTTCTTACTTAGCTGCCTTAGTTGGTCTTGTATTCATTCTTGGAGAGTCGAAGAATCCTTTCCTACAGAAGTTCTTTCACTATGCTCCCCCATTAATCTGGACTTATTTCCTTCCGATGTTATCTACAACGTTTGGAATCATCCCGGATCAGTCATCTTTATATGACTTTACATCAGCTTACATATTGCCAGTGGGATTATTATTGCTGCTTCTTTCTGCGAATGTTCCCGCAACATTAAAGCTAGGTCCGAAAGCGATTACGATGTTCCTTGCAGGGACACTTGGTGTCGTGATCGGAGGACCCATCGCTTTAGCCATCTTCCAGCCGTTTCTTCCTGAGGACGCTTGGACTGGTGTAGCGGCTCTCGCTGGAAGCTGGATTGGCGGAAGTGCCAATATGGCAGCCATGATTGAAGCTACTGGTACACCTAAAGAAATTCTTTCGCCTATTATTGTCGTTGATACCGTTGTCGGATATAGTTGGATGGGAATCATGATCGCCCTTGCAGGATTTCAGCATAAATTCGATAAGTGGAACAAAGCGGATAACTCGATCATCCGTAAAGTGAATGAGGATATGGGGGAAATACAACGTAAAAATGCCCGTCCTATTGAAGTTCCTTATCTGGCTGCCATCATTGGTTTAGGATTCGGAGTCGCTTACGTTGTACGAAAGTTCTCGGAAACGTTACCGGTCACGAATGTACTCTCTGCCGGAACGTGGACGATTATGATCATTTCAGCGGTCGGGATCATCTTCTCCTTTACTAAAATTCGCACCCTGGAAAACTACGGGGCAAGTAAAATCGGATATGCAGGAATTTATCTATTGCTTGCAACAATTGGAGCAAAAGCCGACCTAGCATATGTATGGGATTCTCCTCAGTACGTCGCAATGGGAATTGTATGGTTAGCCATTCATGTGATGATTATTTTCTTAGTGGCACGCCTACTAAGAGCTCCTCTATTCTTCGTAGCTGTAGGTTCTCAAGGGAATATTGGCGGGACAAGCTCGGCACCTGTTGTAGCTTCTGTGTTCCAACCTTCACTTGCTCCTGTAGGACTGTTGATGGGGATACTGGGCAATGTAGTGGGAACTTACGCTGCCGTTGCCTGCGCCTGGATTGCCGAATGGGTAAGCAGGACACTTTAACCAATCTAAAACGGATCACTGTTCATCAGCAGTGATCCGTTTTTTTCATTTCACTTCAAGTTCGTCATACCCAAATAAAAAAACATTATCCGAATAGACCGAAATATATTATTTCAGAATAATTTAATTAACTCTACTTTATACCCGCCTCATTGAAAAAACCCTTAATTATTATGACAAAATAGTTCGCCCTCCTAAATACCTAACTGGTAATATTTTAATATTCAGATAATAACTTGACTTTTATTTTAAATTTTCAGATAATGTTAAGCGTAACCGACACAAATTTCTGAGGGGGTTATCATGGATATTTTAAACAATTTAGTCACGGAAGCAAATTCAATATTATGGGGATATATTTTAATAGGCGTACTCCTCATTTTAGGATTATACTTCACAATCGGATCTAAATTCGTTCAAATTCGCCACTTTGGTGAAATGCTTCGACTATTAGGTGATAAAGACGTGGTAGAGGCGGAAGGGGAAAAGCAAATATCATCCCTGCAAGCATTCTTTATTGGAGCAGGTACTCGAATTGGTACAGGTAATTTAGCAGGAGTAGCCATTGCCTTAGCAATTGGGGGACCTGGAGCGGTCTTCTGGATGTGGCTTGTTGCCATTCTGGGAGGAGCCAGCGCCTTTGTCGAAAGTACATTGGCCCAGATTTATAAAGAAAAAGATAAAGTTGGATTCAAGGGCGGCCCTGGCTACTATATGAAGAAACAACTGGGCAAGCCCTGGATGAGTTCGATCTTTGCTGTCACCATCATCCTTTCCTTTGGGACAACCTTTAACGCCGTTCAAAGTAACACCATCGCAACAGCTTTCAGTAACTCATTCGGAATCAATACGTTTGTTATCGGAATTGTGTTAGCTGGTTTGACTGCACTCATCATCTTCGGGGGCGTTAAACGTATAGCGACCTTTTCTTCCATTATTGTTCCGATCATGGCGGTCTTCTATATTGTTTTAGCCTTGTTTGTAGTCATTACGAATATTACGGAAATGCCGGGAGTCATTGCACTTATTTTTAAAAGTGCCTTTGGATTTGAACAAGTGGTCGGTGGTGGAATTGGTGCCGCGATTATGAACGGTGTAAAGCGCGGACTATTCTCCAATGAAGCCGGTATGGGTAGCGCGCCGAATGCTGCCGCTACAGCATCTGTTTCTCACCCGGTCAAACAAGGGTTCATTCAAGCACTTGGGGTATTCTTTGATACGCTGCTCGTTTGTTCTGCAACCGCGTTTATCATCTTAACTTCAGATGCGTACGGTTCCGGGCTGACGGGTATCGAGCTATCTCAAGCAGCCATGTCTGAGCACTTTAACTCATGGGCTGGTATTTTCTTAGCGATTGCCATTTTCACCTTTGCCTTTAGTTCCATCATTGGAAGCTATTACTACGGGGAAGCCAATCTTCCATTCATTAATAATAGTAAGACTGGACTTCTGATTTATCGCCTCATTGCTTTAGGAATGGTGATCTTCGGTTCTGTTGCAAGCCTTGATATTGTTTGGAGCTTAGCGGACTTTTCCATGGCATTGATGGCTCTTACCAACTTGATTGCCATCGGTATTTTAGCACCAATTGCCTTTAAAGCATTGGACAACTATATGAGTCAGCGTCGACAAGGATTGGACCCGATCTTCTATGCAGATGACATCCCAGGTTTAAAGGGTGTCGAAAGCTGGCCTACCCGTGGGCGCGAGATGACTAAAAAAGCTGTGAATGAATAAAGATTCCCACCGAACAGAGCAGGCTGACAGTCTGCTCTGTTTTTCTTTGTCATTTTTTTCTATTCCATTCTCAGGTATACTACTTATAGAAAGCTAGTTAAAGGAGCCTTACATATTATGAGTATCCTATCTACTCTTCTAGGGGTTTTATTTGTTCTTAACCTGGTCCTCGCGGGCGTCATCATCTTCCTCGAACGAAAAGATGCCGGTGCGACATGGGCCTGGCTTATGGTTCTGTTTTTCATTCCCCTTCTCGGCTTTATTCTCTATTTAATCTTCGGTCAGAACTTAAGCAGAAAGCGATTATTCGACTGGGAAGATATGAAGAAAATCGGCATTGATGATTTAATTCAAAAGCAAATACATTCTCTGAAAGAACACCGCTTCCCTTTTATAAATGAGACGTCCGCTCATTATCAGGACCTTATTTATATGCATCTCCTGAATAATGAAGCTCTTTTGACTCAGGATAACGAAGTACAAATGTTCACCCATGGGGAGGACAAATTTGAATCCTTATTAGAAGACATGGAAGCAGCACAGGATCATATTCATCTTCAGTATTATATCTTTAAGAAAGATCACTTAGGTAAGCGCATCCTGGAGAAACTTACTGAAAAAGCAAAACAAGATGTTAAGATCCGGGTTTTATATGATGAAATGGGCTCCCGGCGGACAAGAAGAAGCTTCTTTAAAGAACTTCTCGCTGCAGGCGGGGAAGTGGCTGTGTTTTTCCCTTCGAAAATTCCCTTTATCAATCTCCGACTAAACTATCGTAACCATCGAAAGCTCGTGATTATCGATGGGAAGATCGGGTACGTAGGCGGTTTTAACATTGGGGATGAATATCTGGGCTTGAATCCTAAGTTCGGTTATTGGCGGGATACTCACTTGCGGATTGTCGGGAGCTCTTCACTTGCCATGCAAACCCGGTTTATTCTTGATTGGAATCAAGCCAGCCGTTCGAAGAAGATTGCCTATGATTTACGATACTTTCCACAGTCTTCCTTTACCGGTCATGCCGGTGTCCAAATTGTGACATGCGGTCCTGACTCTGAATGGGAGCAGATAAAAAATGGATATATTAAGATGATTTCTTCAGCGAAGAAGTCCATTTATATTCAAACCCCTTATTTCATCCCGGACGTGAGCCTGTTGGATTCATTAAGGATTGCCGCGCTTACGGGGGTGGATGTACGCATTATGATTCCAAACAAGCCTGACCATTTATTTGTCTATTGGGCGACTTATTCCTATATCGGGGAATTACTGAAGGCAGGAGTGAGGATTTATATTTATGATAATGGCTTCATACATGCCAAAACCATTGTAGTGGATGACACCATTTCTTCTGTCGGTACAGCCAATATCGATGTACGAAGCTTTCGCCTGAACTTTGAGGTTAATGCCTTTTTATATGACCAGGCACTTTCTGAAAAATTGAGCGTTGTGTTTTGCAAGGATATTGATAATAGTAGGGAATTGACGCTCAAGGAGTATAACGAAAGACCTATAAAGATCAAAGTGAAAGAATCGGTTTCAAGGCTCCTTTCCCCAATCTTATAGAAGTGGTATTTGGACATTGCCATGAGTACGTTGAAGAAGGCATAATAGAGGGTATAATGCGTCAAATCAGAGAGGGATGAAATCATGAGTGTACACAAAGACATTACAAAGCATTCAAGTAAACAAAATCAATTGGTACAACAGTTTATGATATTAGATGAGCGTAGAGAAAAAGCGATCGACGAAGCTGTTGAGCTGTGTTTGGCTGAACAACCGTTTACAACGGATAAGATTAATCAGGTGACCAATGAAATCAACGCCCTTGCCCGTCAAGGTGTCGTGCCGCAGAGAAAGCTTGTCACCACTGGAATGGTTGAGGAATATGTAAACAGCAAATTAAAATAAAAAAGATCCTAATACGTCTTTAGCCATGCTACTGGTCTAGGCGTGTTAGGATCTTTTTCTTTGCAGATGAAGTTTAGGCTTTTAATGCGCTATTCCACCCATCATATACAAATACAGGTTGTGAATCATTTTCAGCTCTTTCAATGACGACATAGTTTTTATGTGCCACTACGGTTTGATCATCTGGTAAATCCAGCTTTTTTGCCACATTTTTATCCATTTTGACGATGACCGTATTTTCTCTAAGAGTGGTCACCACACCATTGATGACATTCTTCTTTCTTTTAAATTGCACGGTATCTCCAAGGTTAGCATTATCTTTTGAGTAGACGAATGTATTCTCCATTTTAAAATCCCCTTTTCTATAGATTAGACGCTATTTTTATTGGTATTTTACAATTGTCGTATATGAATTGATGCATTTATGAGATTGCTTTTGAATATCTTATCCTACTTGTACCACAATTCAAGATGATCAAAACCTTTTAATGTTACTTTTTTGAAGACTGATGTTCTCTGCCGTTTCGTTTTTCAGGTTTTTTATTCTGTTGATTGCAAAGCCTCCCGGTCGGTTACCGTGACTTTGAATACATACGCTTTGTCTGCTTCCAGGATTCCTCCTGAAGGCTTACCATTTTCATCAAGGGATAACCCTGAAATTTGACCATCTTGCGTTCCGGCAATCGCATACAAATATATGGGCTGCCCTTTTTCTAAAGTGGTTTTTGTTGAAAGAAGACTAGCAAAGGTATAACCACCAGAAACGAAATCATTCATCATGGTAAACGTTCCACCTTCACTGCCATGTATAAACTTTAACTTTTCCTCATCATCTGAAGTAAATCCAAAGGATAAGAGAGAATGCTTGAATAGGTGCTCCATTTGATTAGAAGAAAAAGGCTCGTTCTCCACTTGTTTGCCATTTTCATATACCTCAATCGTTTTTTGCAGATCATCCTCTTCTCCAAGACTTCCGTCTAACTCAAAATATTGAATATCCTGAATCCCGGTGAACATAATCAGCTCTTTTTCTTTTGCATTTAATTTATAAGGTTTAATCGTGAGTTCTGTCTTGTTTGATCGGTCTTTTTGATATGTCTGCTCAGGTGTACATGCTGTAAGTAAAAGGAAAATTCCTATTATGAAAACCCCTGTGATCCTCATTATGTCATCACCCACAAAATTTTCTGCTTCTATATACTATTACACGCAGACATAGGTAAATCCTTCCTTTATTTTAATTTATTTAAATTTTCTAACAAATAAAAAAGGCATCTAGGAGAGAGACTCTCATTAGACGCCTTGAAATAACATATTAATATGCAAGTGCATTCTTCTTTTCTTCTTTCATGAGAACGAAGCAAAGGAAAATACCTAATAGGGATAGGACTGCGAAGAATAAGTACACCGTGTAAATGGAGTACGTTTCATAGATAAAACCGCCAACAAAGGTACTGAACCAATTCCCCAGTCCGTTTCCGATTGCTGAATATACCGTAACGGCTGTTGCTGTAATGTGGGAAGGCGTGATTTCTTTAATGTAACGTAAGCCCGCCGGAATGAATAACCCAATGGCAAGTCCTTGCATCACAGCCGATGAATAGACCAGCCAAAGACTAGGTTCCGTAAAGTAAAAGAGCCAGCGGAGCATGGACGCAGCACCTGCTAACGCAGCCACCGTTAATAGTCCGAATTTATCAATCCATCCCCCGGCAATCCTCATAAAGGGCACTTCTGATAAAACGGCGATTAAAAACGCAAGACCGATTCCGGCATACGTCCCCCCAGAATCCTCAACAAATAAGCCGAAGTAAACATTATTGGCCAGGTTTGGACCGAATACTAAGAAGGTTACAGCTAAGAAAATGAGGAATTTCTTCATTGTAAATAATTCTTTCATCCCTGCTTTTAAATCAAGCTTTGCTGCCGCTCTCTCCTTAGGAAACCGAAAGGAAAGGAATCCTGAAAGTACCAGACAGATAAAGAAAGAGTAAAAGATGATGGTGGGTCCGATGAAACCTTCCGAAAGTTTCCCCATTATAAAGACAGCAATCCCGAAGCCCAATGAACCGAACAGACGGATATTTCCGTAGTTATACCGGACTTTACTTGTATACTTCAAGCTAATACTATCGGAAACCGGAATGATTGCACTTTGAAAGATTGCAACTAAAATGGCCACGATAAGCAGACCATAGTAAAAGTCCATAAACAAATAACCGAGTGCAAAGATCCCAGCCACTAAAGAGGTTAAACCAAGAACCAAGGTGGGACAATTGGTCGTGTCACTCACCATTCCCCAAATCGGCTGGAAGAAAATCATCATGATCGGACCTACAGACATGATCGTTCCAATCTGATATCCGTTTAATCCAACGCTTTCACTCAAATACACACTGAGTAAGGGATATAAACTACCAACACCGAAGAACGTTAATAAATAAAATCCTTGTAAGGTAAAAATTTGATTTCGTACAGTTCTTTCCACTACCGTATCCCCCAGATGTTTTTTGTCTTCCTTATAGTAGACCTTGAACGTTCAATTGTCTATGAGTTTATACCTTATTATGGATAAAGTCATGCATTTTTAGAGCTTTGAATGTTTCGTCCAGCTACGGCGGCTAGCCCCTCGAGGTCATAAGCCAATAACGCCATAAAGGCAAAAGGCGCCTTTCCGGCGTTCTCGTCTTATGCTTGTCGGGCCTGAGCAAGCCGCCTCCGCTTTTGT
>NZ_CANKZT010000013.1:0-44810 GCF_947488365.1 uncultured Rossellomorea sp.
CGGTAGTTCAGTTGGTTAGAATGCCTGCCTGTCACGCAGGAGGTCGCGGGTTCGAGTCCCGTCCGGACCGCCAGATTTGTTTATTCAAACGAAACCTTTGTTTCGTTTTTTTTATTGCCTATTATCATTAACTTTACTCATATACCCTAAAAAGGGTAAACTACATATATACATTTTCCCTTAGGGTAACAAACGATCCTAAGGGTTTTTTATACTTTATTTACAATAGAGGAGATTAACATGAATCAGTATGAGTTAATAACCGCTAGTCCGGAAGAGACTGGAGCGTTTGCCGAGAAGCTGGCAGCATACCTCCAGCCTGGGGATGTGTTAACATTAGAAGGTGATCTTGGAGCGGGAAAAACGACGTTTACTAAGGGATTGGCAAAAGGCCTAGGTATTTCGAAGAACGTAAACAGTCCAACCTTCACAATCATAAAAGAATATCGGGGGCGTTTGCCTCTTTATCATATGGATGTTTATCGGCTGGATGATTCCTTTGAAGACTTGGGATTCGATGAATATTTTGAGGGGGAAGGTGTGACTGTCGTTGAGTGGGCTCACTTGATTCAAGATCAACTTCCGAAAGAAATATTGGGTTTATCGATTTTCCGGGAAGGTGATTCAGCAAGAAGAATCGTGTTGAAACCTTTTGGAGAAAGATATAGAGAGCTGTGTAAGGAGGTTGTTTCATGACGATATTATCCATCGATACCTCTAATTATCCTTTAGGTGTTGCCCTGATTGAAGAGGATAAGGTGATTGGAGAGTATATTACCTATATTAAAAAAAATCATTCTGTAAGGGCGATGCCGGCCATTGAACAATTAATGAAGGATTGTGGGATAGAGGCTAAGGACTTAACGAAGATTGTGGTAGCAAATGGCCCCGGTTCTTATACAGGTGTTCGCATTGGAGTTACGTTAGCAAAGACGCTGGCTTGGTCATTGAATATTCCTCTTATACCCGTTTCAAGTCTTGCGACACTGGCTTCGTCTGGACGATATTTTCCCGGTTATATTGTTCCTTTGTTTGATGCGAGAAGAGGACAGGTGTACACAGGACTGTATGAATTCCAGGACGATCAACTAACGTGTGTTGAGGAAGATTGTAATATAATGCTTGATAAGTGGGTCACTACGTTAAAAGAGTTAAATAAAGATATCTTGTTCGTAGGTAATGATGTAACGATTCACGAAAGCACCATTAAAGAGATACTAGGAGATCAAGCGAAGATTGCTCCGTTTGTCAGTCATAATCCACGTCCTTCTGAGCTCGCTTTCATAGGGGCAGGGTTCCCTGAGACTTCAGCTCATGAGGTACTCCCTAATTATATTCGAATGGCTGAAGCAGAAGTGAAATGGCTGGAATCTCAAAAAAATTCTTAATAGAGATAGAGGATCGTTAGAAAATGGACATTCGATTTATGACGGTGGATGATTTAGATGCTGTAATGGACATTGAAATGAAATCTTTTAGCATTCCTTGGAGTCGAGACGCTTTCTTGAATGAGATTGAACATAACCATCTATCTACTTACCTTGTTGTCGAGGATGGCGACCATGTCGCGGGATATTGTGGGGTGTGGCTTGTGGTGGATGAGGCTCATATCACCAATGTAGCAGTGCTTCCCGAATACCGGGGACAGGGACTGGGTGAAAGTCTTATGCGTAAGATCATGGGCATTGCCACCAAGTTTGGAGCTCGTGTGATGACTCTTGAAGTCAGAGTATCCAATTTAGCTGCGCAGCATTTATATAGAAAGCTTGGGTTTCAAGATGGCGGAATTCGGAAGCGGTATTATTCGGATAATCAAGAAGATGCTTTAGTAATGTGGGTGAATTTATGAATAAAGATATGTTTGTATTGGGAATTGAGACGAGCTGTGATGAAACAGCCGTTGCAATCATAAAAAATGGAACTGAGATTGTGACGAATGTGGTTTCCTCTCAGATTGAAAGTCATAAGCGATTCGGTGGAGTGGTACCTGAAATTGCTTCTCGTCATCACGTGGAGCAAGTTACGTATGTGTTAGAGGAAGCACTTCAACAAGCCGGGATGACGATGGTGGAGATTGATTGTGTGGCCGTGACGGAAGGTCCAGGTTTAGTAGGTGCTCTTCTGATTGGGGTAAACGCAGCAAAGGCACTTGCTTTTGCTCACAACAAACCTTTAGTGGGTGTCCATCATATTGCAGGGCATATCTATGCGAATCGACTAGTGAAAGAGATGAAGTTTCCTCTCCTTTCTTTGGTCGTATCCGGGGGACATACGGAGCTTGTGTTAATGAAAGAGCACGGTTCGTTTCAAGTAATTGGAGAAACACGGGACGACGCTGCCGGGGAGGCCTATGATAAGGTAGCTCGAACATTGAGTCTTCCTTATCCAGGTGGACCCCATAT
The DNA here is from genome assembly GCF_947488365.1 of uncultured Rossellomorea sp. Lineage (NCBI taxonomy): Bacteria > Bacillati > Bacillota > Bacilli > Caryophanales > Bacillaceae > Rossellomorea > uncultured Rossellomorea sp. The sequence goes on from NZ_CANKZT010000013.1 coordinate 2,403, forward strand.
CGATCGGCTTGCTCAAGAAGGAGAAGCTACCCTTGATTTGCCAAGGGCATGGCTGGAAGAAGGTTCTTTTGATTTCAGCTTTAGTGGATTGAAATCTGCCGTTATTAACACGCTCCACAATGCTAAGCAAAAAGGAGTAACCATTCATCCACAAGACCTGGCAGCCAGTTTTCAGGCTAGTGTGATTGACGTGTTAGTAACCAAGACCATTAAAGCTGTGAAGGAATTTCAAGTCGAACAGGTTTTACTAGCTGGAGGTGTAGCGGCAAATAAAGGGTTGCGTGCGGCTCTACAAGAAGCGTTTGAGGGAGTGGACGCCGAGCTGGTCATCCCTCCGTTATCTCTTTGTACAGATAATGCCGCTATGATTGCAGCGGCAGGAACGGTTTTATTCGAACAAGGAAAAAGAGGCGGCATGGATATGAATGCACATCCTGGGCTTGATATAGAGAATTTCTAATAGTGAAAGCTTAAACGTTAACTTCGTTTAAGCTTTTTTCTCTTTTTAGCTCTGTTAATCGATGTCGTTAATAGACGGAGGAAAATGTGAATATCTTGTGGTTAACGTATACCAAATAAGGTAGCATGAAAGAAAAAAAGAACGAACATACGTTTTATCAACAGGTTGTGGATAATTTGTTAATAACTTTGTATAAGTTGTGTACACTATGTGAAAAAGACCTGGGATAAATAGCCTATTTTCTGGAATGGACTGTGGATAACCAAGAGTTTGAATGTGGATAATGTGGAAAAGTTGTGTGAATAACGATTGTTTAGGATTTTGAATGTGGATAATAATGTGGAATAAGAAAAGGGTGGGGAGCAAGTTAATCGAATACTTATCCCCAACCCTGTGGATTATTGTTCTCCTTGAAGAAGTTCTTCAAGTTCTGTCCATTCTTCCAATAGAGATTCAAGCTCTTCTTTTTCTTTTGTCAGTGCTTCATTGATGTCTTGGACTTTTTCATGATCTTGAAAGATCTCCGGGTCACAAAGGAGGTCTTCTTTTTCTTGAATGTTTTCTTCCAGAGTTTCCATTTTGTTTTCAATTTCTTCAACTCTTCGTTTTCGTTGACGCTCAAGTTTTTTTGCTTCTTTATCGATTTTATGAGATTGCTTTTGAGTAGTGACTTGTGAAACAGGCTCTCCTTGTTCCATCCGCTCGAGTGCGGCCAGTTCTTCCTGCTGTTGCAATTTCTCTACATAATAATCATAATCGCCAAGATATTCTGTTGAACCCTTTCTGGAAAGTTCAACAACCTTTGTGGCGATGCGATTGATGAAATAACGATCATGGGACACAAAGAGAATCGTTCCTGGATAGTCAATCAAGGCATTCTCCAACACTTCTTTACTGTCCAAGTCAAGATGGTTTGTCGGCTCGTCCAGGATGAGGACATTCCCTTTTTCCATCATAAGCTTGGACAGTGCCAGTCGGGCTTTCTCTCCGCCACTAAGTGTTGAAACCGGCTTTAAGACATCTTCCCCTGAGAATAAGAAGTTTCCGAGTACGGTTCGGATTTCTTTTTCCATCTTCATTGGGTACTCGTCCCACAGTTCGTTTAAGACGGTCTTATTAGAAGACAGTTCAGCTTGTTCTTGATCATAGTAACTAATCGAAACATTTGATCCAAATTTAATTGCTCCGTCAAGTGGTTGGAGTTTATTCACTAATGTTTTCAATAGGGTGGACTTACCAATGCCGTTAGGACCTACAAGGGCGATGCTGTCGCCTTTTTTAACAGCGAAGTCGATGTGAGATGAAATTCTTTCGCCTTTTCCATATCCGATGGTAAGATCTTGGACGTGAAGAACATCATTTCCGCTTGGACGATCAATTTGAAAAGCAAAGTTGGCGGATTTCTCATCACCCAGAGGTCTGTCCATTATATCCATTCGTTCTAATTTTTTTCTGCGGCTTTGGGCCATCTTGGTAGTAGAAGCCCGGGCTATATTTCGTTGGATAAAGTCTTCGAGTTTCGCGACCTCCTGTTGCTGGCGCTCGAACATCTTGAGATCCTTTTCGTAGTCTTCTGCTTTTTGTTCAAGGTATTTACTGTAGTTACCCAGGTATTTTTTGCTTCGATTTCGTGAAATTTCATACACTTGATTGACGACGCTATCCAAGAAGTAGCGGTCATGGGAAACGATCAAGACAGCTCCTTCATAGCTTTGAAGGTACGTCTCAAGCCACGACAAAGTCTCAATATCAAGATGGTTGGTAGGCTCATCCAGAATGAGGATGTCAGGCTTGGTCAATAGAAGCTTACCAAGAGCCAGACGGGTTTTCTGGCCACCGCTTAAAGTAGAGATCTTCGTTTCATAATCAAAGTCGGCAAAGTTCAATCCATGCAGGACTGAACGAATATCTGCTTCATATTGATAGCCGCCGGAATCTTTAAAACGTACTTGAAGTTCATCATATTCCTTTAATACGCGTTGGTATAAATCTTCTTGCTCATAAACAGAAGGATCGGCCATTTGTTTCTCAAGTTTTCTTAATTGTTTTTCTTGAGTTTGTAATTCTTCAAATACGGTCAGCATTTCTGACCAAATGGAAAGCTCAGATTCCAAGCCTGTATTTTGCGCGAGGTATCCAATGGAGACCCCTTTTGGCTTCGTGATATCTCCTGAATCATAAGAGAGATGACCTGCAATTATTTTTAAAAGAGTCGATTTTCCTGCCCCGTTGCGTCCGACGAGAGCCACGCGATCTCTTGTCTGTATTTCAAGCTTAATATTTGATAGGATATTATCGGCACCAAAGTTTTTCGTTAGTTGATTCACTTGTAATAGAATCATGACGTTTCACCTCTATTTCATAGTGCTAGTGTACCGTATTTGGGAGGGGAACGGCAATAAATCGACTATTAATCTTCGTACACTTAGGATAAAATATAGTGTATGATGGGTAGTAGAGTTTTAAATTCTGTCTGCTTTCTATTTTGGAAGCGGTATCAGAGGTTTTGAATAGATGTGGGGGAATACAATATGAACCAGGATACAACGAAAATTCCACAGGCAACGGCTAAGCGCCTTCCGCTATATTATCGCTTTATCAAGAATCTGTACTCATCGGGAAAGCAGAGGGTTTCATCGAAAGAATTGAGTGAAGCGGTGAAGGTTGATTCTGCCACGATACGCAGAGATTTTTCTTATTTTGGCGCGTTGGGTAAAAAGGGATATGGATATAATGTCAATTACCTTCTATCCTTTTTCCGTAAGACATTGGATCAGGATGCCATTACGAAGGTTGTGCTGATAGGTGTAGGGAATCTCGGTACAGCTTTTCTTCATTATAATTTTATAAAGAATAATAATACAAAGATTGAAATGGCTTTTGAAGTGGATGAAAAAAAGGTTGGGACACAAATCAGCGATGTACCCGTTTTTCATTTAAATGATTTAGAAGAGAGTCTTGAGGGGCATGATATTGAGGTGGCCATTCTGACAGTTCCGGCATCTTCTGCTCAAAATATCACAGACCGATTGGTTTCTTCTAATATTAAGGGGATCCTGAATTTCACTCCTGCGAGATTGACGGTGCCGGACCATATCCGCGTCCATCATATTGATTTGGCAGTTGAACTTCAGTCACTGGTCTACTTCTTAAAGCATTATTCAGGGGATGACACGGAAATGTCACAAGATGGAATCATATCCGAATAGAAAATGATTCGTATTTACGTTATGATAGAATGGTAAAAGAGGAGGTGTCTCATTATGTTAGGTGCAGGTAGTATCGTATTGATAACGGTTGTTGCTTTACTGATATTTGGACCAAAGAAATTGCCTGAGTTAGGAAAAGCAGCTGGGAATACATTACGTGAGTTTAAGAATGCAACAAAGGGCTTAGCAGATGATGAGGACGATAATAGTAAAAAAGCTAAGTAGGGTAGGATGAACGCCATGAGTCAAAGTCAAAGAGACATGACAGTCTATGAACATATAGGAGAATTGCAAAAACGACTCATGTTTGTAGTCGTTTTCTTCTTGTTAGCGGTAATTGTAAGCTTTTTTCTTGCGGAGCCGTTGATTCGATATTTGCAGCACGCGGATGAAGCGAAAGAATTAACCATGAACGCCTTTCGGATTACAGACCCTCTCAAAATCTATATGGAAATGATCATGTTTATTGCGATCATCATGACATCACCCATCATTCTATTTCAAGTATGGTCGTTCGTGAGTCCAGGCTTATATGAGAAAGAGAGAAAGGTAACGCTCAGTTACATACCTATTTCTGTCCTTCTTTTCTTAGGTGGATTGTCATTTTCATATTTTATTTTGTTTCCATATGTCGTGAAATTCATGATGGGTTTATCAACCAATCTGAATATCCAGCAAGTGATTGGAATTAATGAATACTTTCATTTCCTGTTTCAAATAACCATCCCATTTGGATTTCTATTTCAACTGCCGGTTATTATGCTGTTTCTGACACGTTTGGGGATTATTACGCCGATGTTATTGGCACAAATGAGAAAAGTGGCTTACTTCATATTGTTAGTCATAGCCGCTTTCATCACACCGCCGGACATCGTCTCGCATTTAATGGTAACCGTTCCTTTGCTCCTTCTTTATGAAATCAGCATTTGGATCTCTAAGATCGGATATAAGAAGGTTTTAGAAGCAGAACAAAAGCTTGAAATGGAACAGTTCGAGGATATAAATAAGGATTGATCAAAAGATCAATCCTTATTTTTTATTCTCTATTTTCTTTTTGATCTTGAAATGCAGCATCACCATCCGCAACCCGGAACCAAAATCAAGGGTTGCCAGAAAGACGAGCATATAAGTGAAAAATCCCCAACCATCATCCTGTACATTTTGCACAGCAAAGTATGTGAAGAGCACACCGAGAAGGAGATAAATCACGCCTGAAAATAGTGGTGATCTCCTCATAGAAATAATCCTCCAATAAATCCTTGTATTTGTTCAGCTTCGTTCATCATTTTTTCAATTTCATCCTTATAGATAGATTGCATTAGAACGACCGTTGTATTCATGGCAACGTGAGCAAATATTGGAACCAGTATCCGCTTCGTTTTGACATAAAGGAACGCAAAGGTAAAGCCCATTGCAGAGTACAAGATCACATGCTCAGGCTCAAAGTGCGCGAGAGCGAATATAACAGAGCTGATTAACGCGGCGAAGAAGAAATTCATCTTTTCATAAAGAACACCGAAGATAATCTTTCTGAATACAATCTCTTCTAAAATAGGGCCAATGATCGCAGCTACCATCATCGATAGAGGTACCTTTTCAATAATCCCAATAATCATCTGCGTATTTTCAGATCCCATTTGGATACCTAAGGCATACTCAATCTGTATCGCGATGGATTGAGCGATGAACGCCATGAAAATCCCGACTACAGCCCACACAATTGAACTTCCTGCATTCATAGGAGCGGACCGTTCAAGGTTGGTGCTTGTCTCGCTCTTTCTAAGAATGCCCCAGACGACGAGGAGAGTTAATGTAAAGCTAATCACAAGCCAGTATCCAGGAACAACATTTCGTACGGTCTGCTCTGGAATCGCAAGGACATCAACACCAATCTTAAATAAAAGGGGTATCCCGACAACACTGGAAAGCTGCATCACGATATAGGCAATTAAGATAAATCCGAAATGTTTTTTCAACGTTTGATCTCCTTTAACACCTGTTAGATGAAGAACGAATAGGATTCGTCCTGAACATACTCCTGTACAATTCTACTAAGAAAAGAGAAAGTGTTCAAATTTAAGGGGTTTGTAAGAATTGCCACTCTTCCATTGATTTAAGAATAAAGGCATATGGGGAGGCATAGGATAGGAGGGTGTGAAAAAAAGAGAAATATGACGAAAAAAATTTTAGGCAGGACTCTTGCAAAATGAAAACGAATTAATTAATATAATAGTTGTGTTAGCACTCACAATAAGCGAGTGCTAATAAATATCATTTACATAATTTCAAGGAGGTTGTTTCACTTGTTAAAACCACTAGGTGATCGCGTCGTTATCGAGCTAGTTGAGTCAGAAGAAAAAACAGCAAGCGGTATTGTGCTACCGGATTCCGCAAAGGAAAAGCCACAAGAAGGTAAAGTGATGGCTGTAGGTACTGGTCGCATTCTTGACAACGGTGAGCGCGTTGCTCTTGAGGTAGCTGTCGGCGATCGAATCATTTTCTCTAAATACGCTGGTACAGAAGTGAAATACCAAGGCACAGAATACCTGATCCTTCGTGATAGCGATATTCTGGCTGTAGTTGGCGAATAATCAAACTTCGTATATAAACAATACTTTACTTAAATAAGAGGAGGACTTTATCAATGGCTAAAGATATTAAATTCAGCGAAGAAGCACGCCGTTCCATGCTTCGCGGTGTAGATCAATTAGCAAATGCAGTAAAAGTAACTCTTGGACCAAAAGGACGTAACGTGGTACTTGAGAAAAAATTCGGTTCACCACTTATTACAAATGATGGTGTAACGATTGCAAAAGAAATTGAATTAGAAGATGCATTCGAAAACATGGGTGCAAAACTGGTTGCTGAAGTAGCAAGCAAAACAAACGAAATCGCCGGTGACGGTACAACGACTGCAACGGTCCTTGCTCAAGCGATGATCCGTGAAGGTCTTAAAAACGTAACAGCTGGCGCTAACCCTGTTGGCGTTCGTAAAGGTATCGAAAAAGCGGTTCAAGCTGCCATCGAAGAATTAAAAGTGATCTCTAAGCCGATCGAAGGCAAAGATTCCATCGCTCAAGTTGCGGCAATCTCAGCGGCTGACGAAGAAGTGGGTCAACTGATTGCAGAAGCAATGGAGCGCGTTGGGAACGACGGCGTTATCACCATTGAAGAATCGAAAGGTTTCACAACAGAGCTTGACGTGGTGGAAGGAATGCAATTCGACCGTGGATATGCGTCTCCATACATGGTGACAGATTCTGATAAGATGGAAGCTGTTCTTGAAAATCCATATATTTTAATCACTGACAAGAAAATCGGAAACATCCAGGAAGTACTTCCTGTTCTTGAGCAAGTTGTACAACAAGGTAAGCCACTATTAATGGTAGCTGAAGATGTTGAAGGTGAAGCTCTTGCAACACTTGTTGTGAACAAACTTCGCGGAACATTCAACGCTGTTGCTGTCAAAGCCCCTGGCTTCGGTGACCGTCGTAAAGCAATGCTTGAAGACTTAGCAGTACTTACTGGTGGAGAAGTGATCACAGAGGATCTTGGATTGGATCTTAAATCTGCGAACATCACTCAACTTGGCCGCGCAGCGAAAGTAGTCGTAACGAAAGAAAACACGACTGTCGTTGAAGGTTCTGGAGATCCGGAAAAAATCGCAGCCCGCGTAAACCAAATCCGTGCTCAATTAGAAGAGTCCACTTCTGAATTTGATAAAGAAAAATTACAAGAGCGCCTTGCAAAGCTTGCAGGTGGAGTAGCAGTCGTGAAAGTTGGAGCTGCAACTGAAACTGAGCTTAAAGAGCGTAAACTTCGCATCGAAGACGCATTGAACTCTACTCGTGCAGCAGTGGAAGAAGGTATCGTATCCGGTGGTGGTACGGCACTAGTGAACGTATACAACAAAGTAGCATCAATTGAAGCGGATGCAGATGTAGCAACAGGTATCAACATCGTGCTGCGTGCTCTTGAAGAGCCAATCCGTCAAATCGCTCACAACGCAGGACTCGAAGGTTCTATCATCGTAGAACGTCTGAAGAAGGAAGAAGTAGGTGTCGGTTTCAACGCAGCTACTGGTGAGTGGGTAAACATGATCGAAAAAGGTATCGTAGATCCAACGAAAGTAACTCGTTCTGCACTACAAAACGCAGCGTCTGTAGCAGCAATGTTCCTGACTACTGAAGCGGTAGTTGCTGACATTCCTGAAGAAGGCGGCGGCATGCCTGATATGTCTGGAATGGGCGGAATGGGTGGAATGGGCGGCATGATGTAATAAGCTGCCTCAACCCTTGATATGACTGGATTTGTTGGTAAGGTGAGAGTGGTTTGCTAACATTTTGCTAACATTGAGGTTTTTAACGGAGGCTTCTCATGAGTTCAGCGAACTTTTGAGAGGCTTCTTTTTTCATGTCTTCCGTGACATGGAGGTACACGTTTTTTGTAATTTGATCGTCTGTATGACCGAGGCGGTCCATGATTTGTTCGAGTGAGACACCTGCCTTCGCAAGAAGCGACGTATGAGTATGTCGCAAACTATGTGGAGTCAACTCTTCATTTAGACCTGCAATTTTAAGTAATCTTTTCATTCGATCTCGCACATTTTTAACCACGATGGGATAACCGTATTGTCTTTCCATTTTGGCCAAAAAAATCTTTGTTATAGTAATCTGGACCTATACGTTTATTGAGCCAGTCATTGCGGAGTAAAAAGCCATCCTTTGCGGAGTGCAGTACCACTATAAATAGAATAAAGAAAAGACTCCTGTATAATTATCCTTGCATGCCAGCAAGCATGACATTATTATACAGGAGGCTTTTTTTATGATTAATTACCGAAAGATTCTGGAACTTCACCTTGAAGAAGTCAGACAAAGAACGATTAGTTCTAGCACTGGACATTCAAGGAATACAGTTTCAGATATCGTTCAACGCGCCAAAAATCTTGGTGTGGGAAAGCTTGGACGACACCATGACTAATCCCTGGCTAGAATACCTTCAAGATTTAAATCAGAAAATCTTTGAAAACCTAGAAGAAATCAACACCACTGAATTTCAAAAGCGACCCGGTTCGCGCAAAAAGGTGTTTGAGGAAGAAGAGAAATCCTACCTTCAACAGCTTCCTCAAACAAGGTTTAAACTTGCGGAATGGAGAACAGCAAAAGTTCAACTGAACTACTACAACCAAGTTGAACGAATGTATTACTCCGTTCCATATGATTATGTCCGAGAGAATGTCGATATACGACTAACCACGGATTTAATTGAAGTTTACTTCAAAGAAGTACGAATTGCATCCCATAAACGATTGTATGGTGAAATTGGCCCTTGCCCTCGCACTCACTGGCTCAGATGACCGCAAATAGTGGCTCAATTTACCGCACTAATGGCTCAATCTGTTCGCAATACTCAATTCATAGAATGGAATTTCGTTTAATTTACAAATATATTGCTTTTCATAGTGATTACAGCCAACGAAATGTACCATTCTTGACATATTTCCTACCACTGAATGACAAAAAGTGTACCATAGAATGACAGACTGTTTACCACTTCAAAACTTCTGGTGATAATAGTTGTTATACAAATTTGATTGATTTTCAATAAGATTCTGCAAACGGGACATATTGTTGAAGATTGAATTTATTTATTGAGAGAAATTGCTATATCTATCTGCAACATATCTATTTATAAAAGTGGTATGTCAACACTAAACTAGACAATTTTTTTAAGGTGTTCTTTTTTATATTCTTGACAAACGAACTCAAAACAAACTAAAAAACGCGCGCCAATTGAATATCGGCACGCGCTAACTGAATAGTTTTTTTACATTGTCTACTTGATGGGAACAAGACCATTATTATTTTAAAGTGTTTTTTTATTTTACATCTACGTAGACTTGCTGGTGTCTTCTCAGAATGAACCTTATCATAAATTTTTAGATAGCCCGAAAACAAATGGTGTTAATTTGGATAAATAGTTTACTAATCTATCAAATTGGCATGTCCTAGCCGCTGTTGTATCTCTTTAATACCAACTCCAGCTTCAATCAATGAATAAATGAGTGTGGAGTAATGTTCTTATCTATTTCTGCTTTTTTCAGAAGCCTTTTAAGCCTGAACGAAGGTATTGTAGCAAGATATGAGGATGAAACAGAGCTAGATGTTTGGTATCACAATCTAAAGGCGACATATATATATCTGGAAGAGAAGGTAAAGCTGCCAAATACGCAGGAACCTGTTTTGAAAAGATGGAAATCTTGAAGCTTGGGAAAAAAATGTACTTAAACTTACTGAGCAGTTTAGTTTATAAGTGGAGTTAAATTCTTGTTTAACATTTCTATTAATAGATAAATTAGTTTAGGATTAATAGTGGTGAACCGTATCATAAATAACGGTAAACCCCAAGCATGTTTACTAATTATCCCTAGGACTATTCAAAGAAAAATCACATGCAGTTTTGTGTTACAGAATATAAAAAATTTTCTTAGGAGATTTCATACAATAGTTAGAAGGAAAATAAAACAAGTAAATCCTTTTTGTTATGAATTATAATTCTGGTTTCCGAATTCCAATTAAACCTTTTTGCTAATAATATTCTTCTCTATGGACACGATAAGAGAAACGAAACTTTATAGATTGGTGGCCGGGAGAATGAAGGTATTATCTATGATTCAGCCTTGGGCAAGTCTTTTTGTCCTTCGAGAGAATGAATTTGAAACAAGGTCATGGAAAACAAACTATCGCGGGCCGCTTGCCATTCATACAAGTAAAAAAATAGATAAGGCTGTCTGCAGGCATGTGGCCATCCGTTCGCTGCTCGGTAAGCATGGATATACAGAAGAGACCCTTCCGACCGGAATGATCATTGCTGTAGGCCGGCTTGAAAATTGTCTGAAGATAACTGAAAAAAATCAGACATCAGCAGTCCTGGAAAATGGACAAATCGTATCAGGAAATGATTATTTTTTAGGAGACTTTAATGTGGGAGGATATGCTTGGGAGGTTCAAGACATGAAGATCTTGAATGAACGTATTCCAGCAAAAGGCCAGCTTGGGTTATGGGAAACTGATTTATTATGAAAGGCGATGGAGATAAGCAGTATTTCACTTGTACATAGGAATAACAGATTAATTTTTATACTGAGGTGACTTTAATGGAGAGGGAGATTTAGTGATCTTTGGATTTTACAAAGACTTTCCGCCGAGTGAAGCGAGAAAGTTCGTGGAAGGCATAAATTTTAATAACTCAACTTTCGCACACTCAAATAGGCCGGTAGACTTTGTTTTAGTTAGGTAAGCCTACAATCCAGTGTGGTAGTTGACTTTGAATTAACTTTTGGATCTTTTTGTTGCTTTCTTTTAGGACATCTTGAAGAAGCTCGATTAGCTGCCCAAGTGCGATAGCCCAATCAAGATCACTGATTTCATCACATAGATCATAAGAACCGTCCCCTGCTTCCCTTTGGCTTGTATTGATTCTCGCTTAAGAAAGATAAAGCTCTTCGTTTAGCCGTAAAATTGGTTTAAGGCTACAAAACGTTTAAAGAGGTTTATGATAAAAAAAGCGAAGGAAAATCACATAAGGTAGTAATTATGGCAAATGCTAGCAAGCTTATCCAGTCGATTTATGCTGTATTAACGCATAAAGAGCCTTTCGTAATTTAGAAGGAAAATAGGTGAAAAGAAAAAAACCTTCCATTTATCCAGGAAAGGTTATTTGCTATGTTCATTTTTAATTATAGCATCATGCATAAGATTTTCTATTCCTCAAAAGTTGTAGTATAAAGAATAACATTTAGATGCAGTATTTTTTGACATTATATGTACAAAATAATGTAGATGAAAATAAAAAAGGTGGCTAATATGAAAATATTGTGGCTTTTTCTAATTTTAGCGATATTATCCTTTACTTCCTTATACATCTTGATGAAGAAAATGAACGTCACTAACATCTTGGGCTGTTATTTTTTCTCCAATATTCTTATTACGAATACAGGTCTAATCATTAATTTAAATTTAGAACTTACAAAGCAAGATCCAAGTCAGTTAATTTTTTGGACACAAAAAATTCCTGAGTTGTCACTCAAGCCAGCGTTACTTTTATGGGTTATTTATATTTTGTTCTCTAAAAGAACTATTTTTAGTAAACTTATTCATCTCTTCATCTTCTTAACAGCACTCATTTCAATTGAAGAATTTTTCGTTCATTTTGGATATTTGGAATGGGTAAATTGGAATGTATTTTATTCATATTTGAGATACACTCTGATTATTTTATTATTGGCTATTTACTCTTTTTATTTAGAGAAACTTATTTATAGAGACAAAGTGGTGAATACGTCATGATGTTACCTTTTCCTGAGAAATTTGATTCAAATGAAATATTTATTATCTTTTCCACAGTACTTACTTGGGGCCTCATGTTTATATTACCTAGACGCTTGCCTGCTGCTACCATCACTATTATTTGGACTTTTAATGTTTTTCTTGCTTTGTTAGCTGATATTACCCTTAGTGTAAAACCATATGAATTATACTTTACGATTGATCATAAAAAGCATGAATTATTTGATGTATTATTGCACTTTGTAACTTACCCTACTCTTTCTTACTTTGTAGTAAACTTCTATCAATATAAAAAACCAAAAGGCTTAAAGTATCTATTTTATATTATTTTTTGGGCTGGGGTAGCGATTGCTCTAGAATGGATTGCAGTAAAGTTTCAAGTTTTTACATATACAGGTTGGAAATTGTATTTATCCTTTATCACTTATTTGGTTGTATTTGCTGCTACCATTTGGCTTTCGAACTTTATTGAAAAGAAAGACCCTTACAAAATGGACTTCAACTAATTGATTCGATTAAAACACCATTATTTGTCGATGAACATTTTCCTATAAAATAAGGAAATATTTGGATGTTGAGTTTCATCCATAAACGTTAGGATTTGTAGTCAAAAAGATTTTCATCCACCATCATTGATAGATGAAGTAGAGGTAATGGACTTATTATTAATCGGAACAAAAGGTAGACCAAGGATAATGTACGGAGTTGGTAATGAAAGCGAGCTCTATTATGAACAAATTGTTTCTGAAACCATTTGTTTGATTCTTTTCAATTACAGTTAAGACTTCAAAGGGAAACCTAGGGATTAACGGAATTCTTAGAATGATTTTATGATTGAATTCGGGTATGATTATAGAATTTAATGAAAGGATAGTTACGTAAAAAATCTACTCTCAATAAAATAAAAAGACCTGATTTAGATATATCTCGATGAACCATATCATAAGTAAAAGAAAGTTTCTTTGTGTAATTAAAGCCGGCTGCGATCAGCAGTCTGCTTTATATTTATATCTAATTGCAATTATCGGATCACCAATTTATCGCTCTCTGTAATCAGGTTTTTAAACAAAACCTTCCAGGACAATTTTACCAATCGCCCTGTTACTCTCCAAAAATTTGTGGGCTTGACGGAGATTTTCTGCTGAGATCGGTCCAAGGACTTCGGCCAGTGTTGTCTTTAATTTTTGATGGTCCACAGCATCAGCAATATGATTAAGCAATAGATGCTGCTCAATCATATCATCTGTTTCGTAAACAGGGCGAGTAAACATAAACTCCCACACGAAGGTGACGCTTTTTTGCTTAAGCAATTTGAGGTCCAGCGGAGAGGTTGGATCATCAATAGCGCACACAACTCCTTGCGGAGAAATAGCTTCGCTAATACCGGACCAGTGTTTTTCCAAAGCATTCAGGCAAAAAATGTACGGAACGTTTGTAAATCCAATTGCTTGAAGTTGTGGAAGGAGCGGGTCATGGTGATTAATGGTATAGTCCGCGCCCATTGATTTAACCCAACTAACAGTTTCCGGTCGGGAAGCAGTTCCGATTACAGTAAGCCCCGCTTGTTTTGCAAGCTGAGTGGCAATGGAACCCACACCCCCGGCTGCACCAATGATCAGCAGAGCCTTTCCTTTGTTAGTCCCAGGATCTTGGGAAATAGACATACGGGTAAATAACGCTTCCCAAGCTGTAATGGAGGTTAGGGGAAGAGCTGCGGCTTCCACAAAACTTAAGGAAACAGGTTTGCGCCCAACGATTCGTTCATCGACCAGATGGTATTCACTGTTTCCGCCTTGTCGTGCAATACTGCCAGCATAAAAAACTTCATCTCCCGGACGAAACAATGAACAGTCCGGTCCTGTCTCTTCGACGACTCCTGCTACATCCCAACCTAGAATTTTAGGAACTTCCTCAACTTTTTCCTTAGGAGCTCGTACCTTTGTATCAACAGGATTGACCGATATGGCCACAACTTTGACCAAAATGTCACGACCCGTTGCTTTTGGTTTTTCTACAACTACGTCCACCAGACTTTGGGGATTATCAATTGGAAGGTAACGAGTTAATCCTATCGCCTTCATAGTATTCATGATGAACCACTTCCTTTCCATATTAGTATACCCGTTATTAGTAACAGCTTAAAATAATTACTATTAGCACTATAGTTTCTAAGCATCAGTGAAATTTATCAAGCATCATTAATAAAATGGATTAATAATACCTTGGTTTAGTCGTGTTGGACCCTTCGAACATTTTAATTTTTTCATGATGGGTAGAAAAAAAGCACCTTCCATACAGTTAAGTGAAGGTGCTTCTTTTCTAATAGGTTTTGTAAAGCAACGTAAATGTAAGCTTATGCTTAATTGTTTAATTCCGAAATATCCATTTCTTTTATGATTTCTGCTATCCGATTTTTGCCCCATTCATACATCATTTCAACGATAGGAAGTAAAGTCATCCCCAATTCAGTCATGGAATATTCCACTTTCGGTGGAACTTCTGGATAAACCTCGCGATGAACTATTCCATCTTCCATCAGTTCTCTTAATTGATTCGTTAATATTTTATGAGATATTTTTGGAAAAAGCCTTTGGAGATCACTGAATCGATGTGGTCCTTCTACCCCTAAATGCCATAAAATAACAATTTTCCATTTACCACTTATAATTGATAAGGTAAGTTCTTTTTCACAATTATAATCACCATTTATGATCTTTTCTTTAACTTCATCTCTAAATGTATCTGGCATACATTCTTACCTCCTTATTTGTCTCAATTGTAACCTGTCGGTAACCTCCTTACAAAAAAGTGCATTCTTCACAGTGAAGAAAACAAGCAGTAGAATGAAATAGTCGTCTTATCGGCAAATCTTTTTCATTAATGAGGAGGAACTACAAATGAGTAAAAAAGCACTTTTAATTATACCACCAGAACGTTTCAATGAAGACGAATTATTTCAACCAAAAGCGGAATTGGAAAGCAACGGAATTGATGTGACAATTGCAAGTACAAAAACAGGTGAAATCATAGGGGATTATGAAGGTAAAGCAACTGCTGAGGTCATTTTTTCAGACGTTTTTGCTTCTGACTATGATGTTGTATCTGTTATTGGTGGATCTGGTACGAACGATCATCTATGGGAAAATAAAGAATTACAAGACTACTTGAAACAAGCGTATACTAATAAAGTTCTTGTAACAGGAATTTGTGCAGGTGCGGTTACTGTAGCTAAAACGGGTTTACTTACTGGAAGAGATGCAACTTGCTATCCAGTAGATGTACAAAAAGACCAATTAAAAGCGAATAAAGTAACATATGTTGAAAAACATGTTGTTGCTCATGATGATATTATCACTGGTGATGGTCCAGATGGCGCTAAAGAATTTGGGGAAGCTTTAGTAAAAGCCTTAAGCTAATTCCACATTTCCTCCCTGAATTTTCATATAATCGAAAGCCTACGGAATGAATTCTGTAGGCTTTTGGCTATCCAAAGTAAGATCTTGCAGACCTTGCATCAAATAGAGAAGTGTATAAGCTGAAAATAATGGAATAAGTTTAAAGATGGAGTGGCGGAATCGTCGAAAAAACCTGTTATTTGCAGGTTTTTTAGTGGTCTATTTTAAGATGGGAGCTTTTAGCCGTATCTCCTTCGAAGCAAATCACTTGATTTGGAAGGACCAGACGGCTACTATATTAATATCGGGAATTCCCGATTTAGCATGATGCTTTCAGATCATCTATCCAGCTTCCATTGGGATAGTGATAATCGATATAGAAAGAGGCTGATGACATTGAAGCAGGAATTGGAACGCTTAAATGATGAACAAGCCGTTGAAATTTTTAAGGCATTGTCGAACCAGACGAGGGTGGGCATTCTTCAAATGTTAAAAGATCCCGACAGTCATTTTTCACCGCAAGCCCATATTATTGCGGATGAAGGATTTGAAGGCGGGGTTTGCGTAGGGGATATCCGAAGCAAGGCGGGGATTTCGCAATCCACTACTTCACAGTATTTATCGATTCTGCTGCAAAGCAGACTTGTTGAAATAAAGCGAATCGGACAATGGACGTATTATCGCCGTAATGAGGAGACGATCAAAAAGTTCGAAAAATACATTGGTACAAAAATTTAAGAGAATTGAAGTAAGTTTATTACAGCATCGAGCATATAACAGGTTGTACCAAAAGGATAAAATGAGTAGGCGTCATCGATGGAACGGATATGAGAATGACCCCCATGCCTTTTTCTTCGATTCCGACCATGGTGACAGGGTTTAGCGATCAATCGATTGAATGGATCGCCCAGAATGGTGACTGCTCGATCCATCACCTGAGGATTATCCACAACAAACTCAATTGATTAACGACTATCGCGAGTTATCGGAAGTTCACACCACAGAAGTGTTTAAGCCTTTCACTCAGACATTATATATCGATTTATCGGAAAATACCGATGTATTTCCTATTCCGATTCCTTTAGGATTTCGTGTAGGACACAAACAGTTATTAGAAATTTTATATCAATTCCAATCCATAGGTGTCAATCACCTGGCATTTGTATTGTATTTTTCAAAGCGCCCTCCCGAGGAAGTCATACAGAGCTTGGAGAGTTTGTGCGGCCTTACTTTCCGACTCATGAAATTCCAGTATGAGATTAGTTTTTAATAAAATTAGATAAGGGAAGAAGATGAACTTATGTCTAAACATGCAATTAAAATAAACGAAATTCCATTCTCGGTGCTGGATCTTTCACCGATAACAGCCGGAAGTACTCCTGCTGATTCTTTCCGCCATACATTGGAACTCGCACAGCATGCTGAAAAACTTGGCTACAACCGTTTTTGGCTCGCTGAACACCACAATATGCCGTTTATCGCCAGTTCCGCCACTTCTGTGGTGATGTCCCATGTGGCAGCCGGTACATCACAAATCCGGATTGGTTCAGGAGGAATCATGCTGCCGAATCACGCTCCGCTCGTCATCGCTGAGCAGTTTGGCACTCTTGAATCCTTATATCCTGGGCGAATTGACCTTGGTCTGGGGCGGGCACCCGGTACAGATCAGGGGACCGCTCGTGCATTGAGACGCGACTTGAGAAGTACTGGAGATGACTTTCCTGAGCAATTAGCGGAACTCCGCGGTTACTTTGATCCATCCTTGGCCCAAGGAAACCCAATAAAAGCGATTCCAGGTGAAGGTTTGAATATTCCAATCTGGCTGCTGGGTTCAAGCGGCTTCAGTGCGCAGCTGGCCGGAGAACTGGGTTTGCCATTCGCGTTTGCCTCCCATTTCTCGCCACTTAACACTCTGGGTGCTCTACAGATCTATCGCAAGGCGTTTCAGCCTTCGAATGTTCTCGATAAGCCGTATGCGATGGTGGCATTGAATATCATTGCAGCAGAAACGGATAAAGAGGCAAAACACCTTTTCACAACCCTGCAGCAGCAATTTTTGAATCTGATGAGCGGCAACCTTACAAAGCTTCAACCACCGGTAGATAACATATCCGAAGTGGCCAGCGGCTACCAATTAAAGGCTCTCGAGCAGCAATTAGGCACATCGATTGTTGGCAGCCAGCAGACGGTAAAGGACAAGCTGCATACATTTTTGAAGGAGAGCCAGGCTGATGAAATCATGGCCATTGCCCAAGTTTACGACCACAAAGCTCGCCTGCATTCATACGAGCTTCTGGCAGAAATTATAAAAAATGAAAGGTAAAAAGGAGAACATCAGCAAGGAAACCTTCCTGATGATTGTTCTTAGGCATTGAATATGGAGCAAACCATGAGATCAGGTTATGAGGTTGTTTACAGGATTCCTTAATTAAAAAGATAAGAGTCGTTAGAATAGGAGACAATGATATGAACTGCAAAATTAACCGAAATGCTGCTAAAGTGCTTAAACAACTGTTGGAAAGTGAAGATTCTGAAGGGAAAATGGTTCGTGTCTACGTTACATTGAACCATGGGGACCATGCCCATTATGATGTAAAACTTGATACGCCAACGGTCCATGATGAAATTGTGAAAACAGACAAAGGCATTGATGTTTTACTTGATAAAAGGGAACCGTTTTTAGATGGGGTTTGGATCAAGTATTTCTATGTGCCGCAAGCAGGATTTGACATCACGAATTCTTCCAAAATCCATCACCATCATTAAACGCGTGACTGAGCGATACTAATTGTTTTTATAATCCCATATATCTAGCAGTAACAAATACTAAGCACGGAGGCTTATCATTATGAGCAAAAAAATCGCTACACTAATAACAGACTTATTTGAAGATGTAGAATTCACAGAACCAGCACAAGCATTTAAAGATGCTGGGCATCAAGTGATCACAATCGACATACAGGCTGGAAAAGATATTACTGGTAAGAAAGGTGAAACAGTAAAAATAGATAAAGGAATTGGGGAAGTTAATCCTCAAGACTTTGATGCTTTACTAATCCCTGGCGGCTTCTCTCCTGACTTATTACGTGAAGATGACCGTTTTGGTGAATTCGCAAAAGTATTTATACAAGAAGGTAAACCTGTTTTTGCCATTTGCCATGGCCCACAAGTATTAATTGATACAGACCTATTAAAAGGGGTCGACATAACAGGTTTCAAATCAATAAGGAACGATCTCAAAAATGCAGGTGCTAACTACAAAGATGAAGAAGTTGTGGTAAGCAATAATATTGTAACAAGCCGTTTTCCGGATGATATTCCTGCCTTTAATCGTGAATCCTTAAAATTATTAGCTGAATAATATCGTTTTAGAAATAAATTTCACAATGAATGATCAATACAAAAAAGGTTTTAGGAAGGAAGGGCTTTACTATGTCATTAAATGGTAAACGAGTAGTTGTTTTAGGGGGTACTTCTGGTATTGGTTTAGCAACTGCTAAAGCGTTTCTAGATCATTCTGCTCAAGTGATCATTGCCAGCCGTTCTGTTTCCAAATTAAATGAAGCAAAACAAGTTCTTCGTGGCAGTGTAGAAGCAATTGAAATCGATTTTCGAAGCGAAGAAAAAGTAGCAGAATTTTTCAGTAAGGTTGGAAAATTTGACCACCTTGTGGTTACAGCAGGTGAAGGCGCAATGGGGCACTTTAGCGAACTGCCTGTGGCAAGTGCTAAAGAGGCGTTTGATAGTAAATTCTGGGGGCAATATATTACTGTCCGTTCAGCACTTCCATATTTAAGCAATGAGAGCTCAATCACCCTAACCTCTGGTGTATATGGCGTTCGTCCTCCTCAAGGCGCTACTACGTTAGCAGCAATCAATTCAGCCATTGAAGGATTGGTTCGAGGACTTTCCGTAGACCTAGCCCCTATTAGGGTAAACGTGGTTTCACCTGGAATTGTAGACACTCCAATCTATGCTGGAATGTCAGATGATCAGAGGCAAGCACTGTTCAACGGCCTTGCACAACAGCTCCCTGTTGGACGGATTGCAAAGCCGGAAGACATAGCTGAAACCTATGTATATCTTGCTAAAAATGGTTTTACTACTGGGACGGCTGTTCTTATTGATGGTGGTGCTCACTTAGTATAATGCCTAAATGGATGTTGAACCGAAGCTTACCACCCTACCAAGCAGCAGTTCTAACTAAAATGGAAATAAGGTAAGAATAGAGTGATTTACTAGTGGCAATACTGCAAAAGAGTATTGCCACCTTTTTTGTTCAATGAGTACATAAAAAGATACAAAAGGAAGTGTTGAATTTTTAATGAGTGTACAGGACGAAAATAAATTAACAAAAATAAGAAATTCCCTTGAAAGTTCTGTAGTTACATTGCCTGATGGAACTTCTCTACCAGGAATAGGACAAGGAACTTGGTACATGGGAGAAAAACCTCAAATGAGAGAAAGGGAAATCAAAGCTTTACAACTCGGAATAGAATTAGGCATGAAACTAATAGATACGGCGGAATTGTATGGTGATGGCGATTCTGAACGCTTAGTAGGTGAAGCAATTAAAGGACGTAGAGATGACGTCTTTTTAGTATCAAAGGTATATCCTCATCATGCAGGATTAGATATGATTGACAAAGCGTGTGAAAACAGTCTAAAAAGGCTGGGAACCGATCATCTTGATTTGTACCTTTTACACTGGCGAGGACGTGTGCCATTAGCAGAAACCATTGAAGGAATGGAAAAGCTACGCAAGGAAGGAAAAATAGAAAGGTGGGGAGTTTCCAATTTTGATACCGATGATATGAAAGAGTTATGGAACACCACTAACGGAAGAAATTGTATGACTAATCAAGTGTTATATCATCTTGGTTCAAGGGGTATAGATTATGATCTCTTACCATGGCAGAGAGATCATCACATGCCTATTATGGCATATAGCCCGCTAGCTCAAGGAGGTTTATTAAGAAGACAATTATTAACGGATCCAACCATTAAAGAGATTGCAGAAAAATATGCTGTACACCCCTTACAAATCGCTCTCGCTTGGACAATCCGTTCTAACGATTGTCTAGCTATTCCAAAAGCTGTTCAAGAAGAACATGTACTAGCAAATGCGAAAGCTACTATCATTGAATTAACAAAAGAGGATTTAAATAGACTTGATGAGGTATTTCCACAGCCAACTAGAAAAATGCCTTTGGACATTATATAGAAATTTTAGAGGATAGACAAAGAGAAAGGGGATCGAACGTGTATGATATGTATTGGAATAGTTATTCCGATTGAGGCTAAAAGTGGAAACTTACCTAATCTATAAAAATATTTAGGAACAGTTTAATTTCCAATGAAACTGTCCCTGAAAACCATTTTTTTGTGAAATGGTCGGAAAGATATGAGTTTAAGAATGAAGGTAGACCCGTCAGCTAATTCCTGGATAAAAACCGATTAAACCTCACCTGATGTAATGTATAAATTATTCAACTATTTTTTATTACGAAAAGGTAGAAGCAGGGAATTCATCAATTTTCATACGAAGTAAACTATACGGTTTTTGTCGCAGGTCTTTTCCATAATGAAACCTTGCCTGCCGATGTAATTGGTTCACAATGACATACAAGTATTGATCCGGCCCAATTGAAAAAGTATCCGGCCATAAAATTCTCGGATCATGAGCGATTGTTTCCATTATGCCATTCGGCAATATCTTTCGAATACTGTTGTTTTCATAGTCTCCGGCATAAATGGTTCCTTTTGCCCCAGTGATCATTCCATCAGACGCACCTTTTTCTCCCCAGTACTCGACCCGATAAGGTAAATCAGTGTCCGGTATCGTTCGGTCTCTTAGAGCTTCTGTTGAGATTGAATACAAATGCCGGCTGGAAAGTGGACAATAAAATAAAACCTTTCCATCAGGAGAAATTGCTATACCATCAGACGCCAATCTAAATGGAGATGTTGAGCCATCTTTGTTTCGGTTCATCAAAATCTCTCCTTCTACTTTCGGTAAAAAATAACGGTCGGGTGAAGTTGAATTTGCTCCATTTAGCCGTCTGAACGCGTTTCCATTTTCTAGATCTACAACGATAATAGCTCCTGGTCCTTTGGAAGATGAATCCGTTATATAGGCATAACCCGCTTTTCCAACACGAAAATCAAAACGGACATCATTCAGATAAGTTGTTGGCAGGACAACATCTTCTGTAAAGGTATATACTTTTCTTATTGTATTAGTTTTTAAATCAACAGCGACTAATTTTGCCCCTCCTATAATTGGTACAGAAAAATTCGGTGCCGCTGTATCTAATACCCAAAGTGTTCCCCTTCCATCCGCAACTACACTTTGGACACTGATGAAAGACATTGTGATATTACCTTGACTACCCAAATTAGCTTCTAAACTGGGATAAGGCTGCAAAGTGTCTCCAATAATTTCCGCCACTGTGAATTTAACGTCGTCTCCCCATTTCGGAAAGCAAATGAAAATACGACCGGTTTCTGATACACTAACGCCTGTGGGCATAGCCCCATAAAATTCATAGACTAGCTCTAACTTACCGAAATATTTTTCCATAGGTAACATAGGTTTCATGATCTCCTCCTCAAAAATTTCGCACGGGGATATCACCTATATATGATTTAAATTTTTTTTAGTTCCTGGTTTTTAATTGGCTAAAAAATTGCACATCATCCAAACGGACGTATGTACGTCGTTATTGGCTAAAAGCGGATAGCAAAAATGGACTCAAAGCATTCCCGAATGATGGACGTGAGCCTTTTTATGACTTATCAAGATATTTCGTCATTTTATGTTTCACTTGAATAACCAAGAAGAGAAAAGGGATATAAACATATAAAGGAAGGTACTGAAAAAACTGTGTCCAGAGGGTCATTGGTCTTTTTTTATGTAGGTTGAGCAAGTTTTCGACTAGCCCCATATATTATGTGTCCAGGTATTTCTTGAGTGGATTATCATTAACCGTTACAATCCTTAATCGACAAATTCATTAAAGATATAGCTCCGGAGAGTTCGCAAAAAGAGCAGGAAGAAACTTAGACATTTAAAAAAATGCTTAAACTGGGAAAAGGTAAAACTTCTCCATTGCTCTGCTCTAATAAATGGATTGACGTGGGAATTATCGGAAAGAGAAAAAGAAGCTTCCCATTAGTCAACCAAACTGTTGAAAAGCTTCTTCTTACAATTCTTGTGATTGAATATTAATAAACTAACTACTTTTTTTGCTTTTTTTAAATAATTTCGGGTTGTGTTCTTTTAAGGATTGCCATTCTTTAGTTAACTCTGAAATTTCCTTAGCGATCGTATCAATTTTCTGAGAAAAAGAAGAAATCTGCTTTGCTAAACTCTCATGCATCTTGATTAGAGAAGTAACTTTATCTTCTTGTTCTTCTACATCGATAGAAACTGGATTTTTTGGGTTTTTAAGACTTCCATTGGATTCTATGGAATTTAGTAGAGAGTCATTTTTAAGAAAAGTTGTTGCAAGGTTCATAAGAGAACCCATAGATTTTTCGTTTTTTAATAAATTGCCAGCCAGGTTCTTGAAAGCGTCATGGTCTACAGAACCCCCGCTCTTTTCGATACTCTTTTCATTGTTATTTTCATTCATAAAATTAACCACCTTTTTAGTCGATAATAAGCATGCAGAATTTCACTGTTTTAGTAAACGGACATAAGATATTAAAAGAAGCACTCTTGTTTAGATTAAAAAACCTAGAAGATGAATAACTAATCTTCTAGGTTTATTGCTATACAGGCTTTTCACAATTAACAGCCTTCACTAGCAATACTATCAGCGAGCTCTCTAATCATATCTCCAGTGGCTGTGTTGATTAATAGGTCTGCAAGTAGAGCTACAACAATTAAAAGAAGATACACTAAGAATCTTCCAAGTAGACAAAGTAGAGTACCAAGAGTATCCGTTTGTTGAACAGAAACATCCATTTGAATTTCCCTCCTTCTTTTATTTCGTTTTTATAAGAGGCCTCTTATATAGTAATCATATGTATTAAAAGAAAAATGATATAAGCGAACATAACATGGATATAAAAAAGGGGCTGTCCAAATTTTTAACTAGATTGAAACCTATAGATATATTTAATCGATCAATGCCTGTCTTACTTTTGCAAATACACTACTGAAGCAGTAGTGCATCCCTGAAGAAAATACTGAGGTATCCGCCATTTTAATCATTAATGCACAAGGGTTTGTATACAAGGTAAGTAAGAGTGGTTTACAAATATTTTGCTGACATTTCGTTTATTGGGGGACAGTGGCTTATCATATTTGGAAAAGGAAAGAATGCCTGGGGAGACCTGATAAATCTAGTGATTCAGATCTAGATTTACTTGTGAAAGCATTTACCATCACGAATCATTCCAATCCGTCGATTATAGCTTGACCAAACAAAAGACTACCTCCTGAAAAATAGGTGGTAGTCTTTTTAGTTATGAGCCAGGCTTCCATAATACCTTTAACAGTTCACCATCGAAAAGGTTTGTATCAATGTTACACGTGTCTGCGTCGATTCCATATTGCCAAGCAAGAGCCAGGGAGCCTTCCGGTGCTTCTGGATTGAATTCTGGTGCCTCGGCCTGAGTTGTGATTCCGACATTTGGTGAAGCGGTCCAGATGTAATTCTCTTCCAGTATGGCGTTATTACTCTGAACGGCTGCGTTATAGGATTGATATAAAGCTCTTTGCGGATCGAAGATTCCATAGATCCCTGATTCATAAGAGGACGCAGAAATCGTTTCAAACCATCCTCTGATAAATTCCGCATCTACCGGATAGGTTGGTTCAATATCGGCAAATAGGGCGACACCAGAGGGAATCCCGAGATCCTGGGCATACCCAATCGCTTCTCTTGCTTCATTAACTCCATTTTCATAGCCAGTGGCATCGTTAAAATTGTTAAAGATAGGGAGGATATAGTCTCCTTTTGAATGGATCAAAGAAACCTGCTGGGGTGTAAGCCCTCTGGAGATGTTCTCCCTTGTCTCAAGATAGCGTCCAAAAACGGTCGGGTCCCCAAAGTTTTCTCTTACACAGGCATAAAAGCTCTCCGTTGTTTCACTGGCGGAATCGATACCCCACATAACTTCGGGGGACGGTGACGGTGGATCTCCATCAGTCCCGCTTGCCTTATTTTCTACCGTATTACGTACATTGATATCAGCTTCGTCACCGAGCTCGTTTTGGGTGGAATTTGAAAACCTGTAATTTCCATCTCCTTCAACGGAGTTTGTAATATTGTTTTTTAGGTCCCCGGAGGTTTTATTAACATCATTTTCGATAGAACTACTGATTTCTCCGTTCCCATCTCCGTTGCCATTGTTCATTATATTGTTTTCCAAATTGGCAGTCCCGTTCGACACCTGATTAGAGATGACGGTATCCACTTTTCCAACACTGCCGTAGATGTTATTTTCAACCGTATTGGTGATGATTATAGTGGCTTTATTGTCCATGGAGTTGTTTTTACCAATGTTATAAAAGGAAATAAAGCCTGAGATCGCCATAATGAGAACAGCAAATAGAATGGTATATCCTGGTGTAACCCTCATATTCTCACCTATTCTTTCAGATTAAGAGTCATTTTCACTCCATAATATGAAGAAAGAGATGATTGGTGTGGGCCAGTAGAGAGTTTGTAGGCCTTATGGATGTTTAAGGAGTGAATGGAATAGGTAAAAAGTAGTATAAAAGATCAATAATATACAAAGCTTCCTCCACCATTCATTGAAAATGAAAAAGAGGGTGATGAGATGAATTATACTACGATGGTACTAAGGGAATTAGTTGAAAGAATCATTGCCGGAGACGGACGGGCAAAAGCGGAATTTGAACGGAGATGGGAAATTCCCTGGGAACAGGTAGGGACGGTACCGATTTCGATAGAGAAGAAGGACATGAAGGACTGAATGGTTCTCTCCACCGCCTATGTGATAAAGTAGTGTGAGAACAGTTGAGAAAGAGGTTTTAACGATGACAATGAAGCAGTACTATCAAGATGCTTATACTAAAACATTTCAAACATCGATTCAAGATCAGCGACAGGATGAACACGGAGGCTGGTACGTCGTGCTCGAAGAAACGTCATTCTACCCGACAGGCGGAGGTCAGCCCCATGATACTGGAACGTTAAATCACCACCGGGTCATCAATGTGGAAGAAGTGAACGGAGAAATCCGTCATTACATAGAAGAACCATTTGAGGATATCTCAGGGGAGATAGAAGGACAGATCGATTGGGACAGACGCTTTGATCATATGCAACAGCACGCAGGGCAGCATATTTTATCTGCCGCTTTTGTGGAAGCCTTCCAATATGAGACGATCAGTTTTCACTTAGGGAAGGAGATTTTAACCATCGATTTGGACGTCATGGATATAACTGAATCGGAGGCTCTGGAAGCAGAGGCATTAGCGAACCTTGTCATTCAAGAGAGCAGACTGATTGAAACAAGATGGATAACAGAAGCGGAATTGTCCCACTATCCATTAAGAAAGCAGCCGACCGTCACTGACGATATCCGATTAGTGATCATCCCGGATTTTGATTACAACGGATGCGGAGGTACCCATCCCCGTTCTACCAGTGAAGTAGGAGCGATTAAGATACTCGATTGGGAAAAGCATAAAGGGCATATTCGATTGCAATTTGTGTGTGGGAATCGGGTGCTTGAGCAGTTGCACCGAAAACATGGTCTCTTAAGAGAATTGACGGGGGTATTGCAGGCTCCTGAAGAAAATATGAGACCGGTCGTCGATCGGTTAATGGCAAAACAAAAAGACCAGGAAAAGGCACTGGAGGGACTGAAGGAAGTTCTTTTGACGTATGAAGCGGAGAGTTTACTTGGCGAAGGAATTCTGCAAGAAGGACATACATTGATTAAGAAAGCGTACGCAGAGCGTCCCATCCAAGAGCTACAGAAAATCGCTCAACACCTCGTCTCTAAGAGAGAAGATATGCTTGTGTTATTGGTTGTGCAAAATGATTCAAAACTTCAGCTCGTAGCGGCGAAGGGGTCTACTCCAAGTGTTAACTTAAGGGAGCTTGGTCAAAAAGTCTTTCCTATGATTAACGGGAAAGGCGGAGGAAAGGAGTCGTTTGTGCAAGGTGGGGGAGAGGCTCTTATGAGTAAGGAAGAGCTTCTTGAAACACTGGTACAACAAATATAGAAAAGGCTAAATATCCACCCTGTATGGCCGGGTGGATATAATCTTTTTTGTTATTGAATGCAATTTAAACAAACGTTTGTTTAGGATGAAATTTTATGGCTTTGTTTTCTGATAGAACTGACAGCGACGCCATATCAGTCCTTGCCCCAATGCTTCATATGTGGTTAATCAAACGTTTGTTTAATGCGGAAACTGTTTAAGATCCCTTAAAAAGAATGGAGATCTCCTTCCCGCGCCAACCCTAAACATTCGATATCCCACCCAAAATTGGTTAAAATAGAAAAGACACACACTGTTCGACAAATGGCTACAGCTTAAAGGAGAGAAATACATGACGAACTATGCGGATGATAGTTTAGCTTTACATACAGATTTGTATCAGATTAATATGACGAAGGCGTATTGGGATGATGATTTCCATAATCGAAAGGCTGTTTTTGAAGTGTTCTTTCGAAAGCTGCCTTTTGGGAATGGATATGCGGTGTTTGCCGGGCTTGAACGGATCATTGAATATGTGAAAAAGTTTCATTTCTCTGAAAGTGATATTGAGTATTTAAGGGAATTGGGTTATGAAGAGGAGTTCCTTCAGTACTTAGCGGACCTTCGATTTACGGGGACGATCCGTTCGATGCAGGAAGGGGAGATCGCGTTCGGGAATGTTCCTCTTATCCGTGTCGAGGCTCCTTTGGCCCAGGCTCAGATACTGGAGACAGCGATCTTAAATATCGTGAACTATCAAACCCTGATTGCGACGAAGGCGAACCGGATCAAGCAAGTGGTCCAGGATGAAGTCGTGATGGAGTTTGGGACGAGACGGGCCCATGAACTGGATGCTGCCATTTGGGGGACGCGTGCGGCTTATATTGGCGGCTTTGATGCGACAAGTAATGTTCGGGCGGGTAAGTTATTTGGGATACCGGTATCAGGAACCCATGCCCATTCAATGGTTCAGGCATATCAGGATGACTATCAGGCCTTCCATAAATACGCTGAGAGCCATAAGGACTGTGTGTTTTTAGTGGATACTTACGATACATTGAAATCCGGTGTACCTACGGCCATCAGAGTAGCAAAAGAGCTTGGCGACCGGATTCATTTCAAGGGTATTCGTCTGGACAGCGGTGATATGGCTTACTTATCCAAGAAAGCCCGTAAAATGCTTGATGAAGCAGGTTTTACCGAAACAAAGATCATTGCGTCAAATGACCTGGATGAATATACGATACTGAATTTAAAAGCCCAAGGGGCCCGGATTGATGTGTGGGGTGTGGGGACGAAGCTGATCACCGCCTATGATCAACCAGCTTTAGGTGCTGTATATAAACTCGCTTCCATTGAAAACGAGTCGGGGGAAATGGAAGATACCATTAAAATATCGAGTAATGCCGAGAAGGTTTCAACTCCTGGACTCAAAAAGGTTTATCGTATCATCAATACGGTTAATCATAAATCAGAAGGGGAATATATTGCCCTGGAGCATGAAAATCCTCAAAATGAAAGCCGACTGAAAATGTTTCATCCTGTGCACACCTATATCAGTAAATTCATCACCAATTTCGAAGCGAGAGAGCTTCACGAGGATATTTTTAAAGATGGGGACCTGGTTTATGAATCTCCGTCACTTGAATCAATGAGATCCTTTGTGAATGAAAACCTCGACCTGTTGTGGGACGAGTATAAACGTTCCATGAACCCAGAGGGATATCCCGTGGATTTAAGTGAAGAATGCTGGACAAACAAAATGAATCTGATTCAAAAGGTTAAGGAAGAGGTAAAAGAGAAATTCAACAAAACGATGTAAACCCGATAAAAAAGATGGGGAAAATAATCAGATCAAAAGGCTTTCGTAAAGATTGTTGCTTTTAACATAAGGGTCTGCTTGAGCTCTGCCAATCGGTATGTGCTGGATGGTAAGGTGAACTGCTCCGCTTTCAGGGGACGTTCGGGCGAGCCTACTCAGCTTAGCCGAACGGGGTCTCGGCACGCCCGAACTTCCGCAAGAGTCTACGCAGTTACCCACACCATCTTTAAAAGATTTTTTGTGGCAGAGCTTAAGGTGTCTGAGAAAAACAATGTAACTAAAAATAGAATGCTTCTTCTTTAAAAAGAGAATAATCTTTCCTCACCTTATATGAGGTTGTTTGCTAAAAATTCTTGTTTTTCTCTCTTTCTAATTAGGATTTATGCTCAGAAAGTTGATTCTCGCTGCAGGATGATCGACTCCTGCGGGAATAGCTGGACAGTACTAAAAGCGGAGGGGCTTTGCCCAGGGGCGACAAGCATAAGACGAGTCTGCCGGAAAGGCGCTCTTTGCCTTTTTGGCAGACTTGGCTTATGACCTCGAGCCCCTAAGCCCCGTAGCTGGACAGGTGAGACCCCGGAGGCGCAGCAGAGGAGGCTCACCGCCAGCCCCGCGGAAAGCGAGCATCCTGGAGCGGAAATCAACTACTACATTCTTCCTTAAGATAACCACAAACTTTGCGAAAAGTGGCAATCAAAATAATGATAAAACCTAAATGGAGTGTGAAAACATGGATTCTCTTCAAAAGCAAATTGTAGAAGAAATGATGGTAACCCCGGAAATCGATCCGCAAAAAGAAATACGTCGCAGTGTTGATTTTATGAAATCGTATTTGAAAAAGCATTCATTTTTGAAAAGCCTGGTCCTTGGCATTTCAGGTGGCCAGGATTCTACTTTATTAGGAAAACTTGCACAGATGGCGATTAACGAGATGAACGAGGAATCAGGGTCATCGGATTATGCCTTTTACGCAGTGAGACTTCCATACGGTGAGCAGGGAGATGCCGAGGACGCCATTGATGCGGTCGAGTTCATCAGTCCATCCGTTTCTTTGACGGTTAATATCCAGCCGGCGGTTGATGCCAGTGTTGAAACATTAAGTAAAAATGGGATTCATCTTTCCGACTTTGTAAAAGGCAACGAAAAAGCTCGGGAGCGGATGAAGGTTCAATTCGCCATTGCTGCCATGAAGGATGGTGTTGTCCTGGGTACCGATCATTCTGCTGAAGCGGTTACCGGCTTCTATACGAAGTATGGTGATGGAGCGGCAGACCTGGTTCCACTTTTCCGACTTAATAAACGACAAGGGAAGATGCTCTTAATGGAGCTGGGTTGTCCGGAACACTTGTACAACAAGAAACCAACGGCAGACCTTGAGGAAGACCGTCCGCAACTTCCGGATGAAGAGGCACTTGGCGTCACATACGATCAGCTGGATGATTACTTAGAAGGTAAAGAAGTACCTCTTGAAGCGAAGAAAGCCATTGAAGGTCATTATTTGAAAACGCAGCATAAACGTCATCTGCCTGTTACGGTGTTTGATGATTTTTGGAAATAATCAGTGAAAAAGCCGATTCTCACATTGTTGAGGATTGGCTCTTTTTTTATGATTTTCAAGGTGACCGTTATCTACAACACCTTATATCCTACCAATTTCCTAAAAATTCTGTATGAATGTGCCATTTTTTAGAGGAATTTCGACTTTTAAAACGAAAGTAATAATAGTTAAAGATGATTTCAGGAGGGGTAAGATGTCATACGAAATGGTGAATCCGAAGTTGCAAAGTATCATTGATAATATAGAAAAGGTCATGATCGGAAAGAGGAAGGTAGCGGAGTTGAGCGTGGTGTCACTGTTAGCTGGTGGCCATGTACTGCTTGAGGACGTTCCGGGTGTCGGGAAAACGATGATGGTCCGGGCACTCGCTAAGTCGGTGGGGGCGAGCTTTAAGCGAATTCAGTTTACACCGGATTTATTGCCTTCCGATGTTATTGGTGTCTCGATTTATAACCCGAAGGAAATGGAATTCACGTTCAGGCCGGGGCCGATCATGGGGAACATCATCTTGGCGGATGAAATTAATCGGACGTCACCCAAGACACAATCCGCATTACTCGAAGGGATGGAAGAAAGCAGTGTAACGATAGATGGGATGACCAGAAAGCTTGATAAACCTTTCTTCGTTATGGCGACCCAAAATCCGATCGAGTATGAGGGGACGTATCCTCTGCCTGAGGCGCAGCTTGACCGCTTCTTATTAAAGATGAAAATGGGATATCCTGAACCGGAAGAAGAGATGGAGGTTCTGCATCGTGCCCAGAAAAACCCGCCGATCGATGAGTTGGAGCCTGTGATGACCCTTGAGGAATTGAGGTATATTCAAGGAGAAGTGAAGGATGTATTGGTCGATGACACCATCAAGAAATACATTGTCGAAATCGCGAATCGAACTCGGATTCACGCCAATGTTTATTTAGGAGCGAGTCCACGTGGTTCGATTGCGTTAATGAAGGCATGTCAGGCTTATGCATTTTTAAGAGGGAGGGATTATGTGGTCCCAGACGATGTTCAATACTTGGCTCCGTTTGTTTTCTCTCACCGAATCATTATGAAGTCAGAAGCGAGATATGAAGGCATCACTCCGGAAGAAGTAGTGGAGAGAGTGATGGCGCGTATCCCGGTTCCCGTACAAAGGCTTGTGAGATAGGATGAAGACGAAATTTCAATTTATTAAACCACTTGGGAAGTTCATACTGCTGCTCATCCTGGTAGGGATCTCGTTTTCGTATGCGATGTTCCAGGGTGGATTTGTCAGCTGGTTTTTGTTTTATAGCTTTCTACCGTTTGCTCTCTATGCTGTTCTCGTATTCTTATATCCTCTTTCGGAGTTTTATGTAGAGAGGGGGTTCGAATCGAATGAGTACAAAGCCGGGGATGAGTTGAAGGTTACGATCACCCTTTCCCGAAAAATACCCTTTCCCTTATTTTACATGGTGTTAGAGGATGTGGTAACGGATTCCGTGTTTCATCATTCCGGTTTTCAAAAGGCGAAAGCGATGATTCACCCTGGATTCAGGAAACGAATCAAGCTTACGTATTACATAGAAAAGCTGCCTCGTGGAGAGCATATTTTCTCCGCTGCACGGCTCCGTACAGGTGATTTCTTTGGCGTATTTGAAAAGGAAGCAACGGTGGAGTGTACCAATAAGCTCTTGGTCTATCCGTCGTTTGTGGATGTACCTTACCGTCCTTTAGAAAATCGCTATGATCAAGGGATGACCACTTCAAATGTGAAGATTCAAAAAGACACCACCATGGCAACGGGTATACGTGACTATCAACCAGGGGACCGCTTCTCATGGATTCATTGGAAAACCTTTGCCAGAACAAATGAACTGATGACGAAAGAGTTTGAGGAGCGTCAATCCCATGATGTTCTGATTGTATTGGACCGGGAGGCGTCGTCTGCTTTTGAAGAAATGGTGACGTTCACGGCTTCTATGATTCGCTCCATTTTGAAAAAAGGGGCTCAAGTCGGCCTTGTCTCAATCGGGGAAGATCATGTCTCATTTCCGATTCGCGGTGGGGAAGAACACCAAAGCCAGCTTTATTATCATTTAGCGAAAGTCAGGCAGGACAGCCCTTACGCTTTAGGAAAAATCCTTCAAGGAGAGGGCTTGAATTACTCTCAATCTGCCGCAGTGCTGTTTGTAACTTCATCTGTTTCGAAGAAGATGATTATGAGTGCGAATGAATATGCGAAGCGGAATAGTTCGGTTGTCATCTTTTTAGTGAAGCGAAAAGGGGACGTTTATACGGCTGAGGAGAAATCATTGAAAGCCTATGCTTCCTCCCGTGGTATTCGAATGAAGGTATGCTTTGAAGGGGACTTCTCTTCAGCCTTTATGGAGGTGAAACGGGCATGAGTATTGAAACACCGAAACACCGGGTTTTTACGGTTATGATTTATCTGTTTGGATTCCTGCTTCTATGGGAGTGGTTGAAGCCCCTTCAGGTTGTGACGGATACAGGGAGTTTGACGTACTTCATCGTATTTATTGCTCTATCCCTCGTCCTGTCGTATTTAAGAATTCATTATTTCATAACGGCACCGGTTAAAATCCTTTTTATTTTGTTTAGCCTTCATGGGTTGTACTATCATACAGGATCTTTCTTTTCTCTTACGTGGCTGAAAGAGTTTGGGAATGATTTGTGGCTGAATATCGGATTGACGCTTGGGCGCGAGTGGCCAAGCCTTTCATTTGAGTACAGGAGCTTATTATTCTTTATTTTGCTATGGCTGATGACGTACTTGATTTATTACTGGTTAGCTGTACGAAAAACGATTCTTCTCTTTTATGTGATGACTGTAACATATGTTTGCCTTATTGATACCTTCACCATATATGAAGGGGATAAAGCGATTATCCGAGTGGTCATTTTCGGCTTTCTCTTAATGGGACTGTTGGCACTTGAACGACTGGTTCAGAAGGAGAATCTGCTTGGAGCCAAGATGAGCCGTCACCGCTGGATTGTGCCCCTTACCGTTATGCTTGGGTTGAGCTCGATTGTCGCTTTTGCAGCTCCTAAAGCGGATCCCATCTGGCCGGACCCCGTTCCATATATTCAATCCTTTGCTGAGGGAGCCGGGGGCAGCGGAGTGAACAAAATAGGTTATGATGAAGATGATTCAGAGCTTGGGGGTCCCTTTGTCGGTGATCCTACTGTCATTTTTAATGCTGAAGTCACGAGAGAACACTACTGGAGAATTGAAACGAAGGATTTATATACAGGCAAGGGCTGGGAGCAATCCATTCCTGATGGCCAGCAGGCTGCCACCACTTTTGAATCAGAGGAAATGGTTCCCTTTACAACCAACGAACCGGATGGAGAACGGAAATTGGAAACAGAGAGGGTAATGGTGGAACGAACCTATTCTCATGTTGTCTATCCTTATGGGATAGAAAGAATAATCGGAAATGAAGAAGGTTATTTCTCCTTTGATCCCGTTAACGAAAAGGTTACAAGTTATGAAGGGGAAGACGAAACCATTAAATTAGAGGATTATGAACTTTCCTACCGTTCACCTTCTTATTCTCAAAAGAAGATGAAAGCAGCTAATGAAGGTCAGGAAATCATGCAGAATCCTGAATTTGTGGACCGCTATACACAACTTCCGGAAACGACTCCCCAGCGTGTGAAGGACTTGGCTTTTGAGATTACATCGGGAGAAGATAATTGGTACGACAAAGTCAGGGCGATCGAGAATTATTTTTCGAAAGAAGCTTATGTGTATGACCAATTTGACGTTCCGGTTCCTGAGGAAGGACAGGATTACGTTGATCAGTTCTTATTTGAAACCCAGAGAGGATACTGTGATAACTTCTCTACTTCCATGGTTGTGTTAGTCCGGGCTCTTGGCATTCCGGCAAGATGGGCAAAGGGATATACAGAAGGGGAATACAGTAGACAAGTGGATACGACGTATAAGCTGTATGAAGTGTCCAATAATAATGCTCACTCCTGGGTGGAGGTATTCTTCCCTGAGGTAGGTTGGGTTCCGTTTGAGCCTACTGTTGGATTCAGTAATAACGTATCATATCAGTATGACCTGGATGTACCTGAGGCGGATAACGGCGAAGTCCCTGTTCCGGAGAAAGAGGAAACACCGAAACAGCCGATTCAACCTGAAGAGGATGATTCTCGAGCGGCTGGAAGCGGTTTTTCTCTGTCGAAGCTTTGGGATGACATGCAAACATTCTTTGTGGAAAACTGGGGCAAGCTTGTCATGGGATTCATACTCCTGCTTATCATAGCAATCGCATTGTACGTTGTAAGAAGACGCTGGATGCCGTATGTCCTGATTTTCTATTATCGCAGAAAATCATCGGATAGCGCATTTTCCGAAGCCTATCTTTCTTTAATCAAACAGCTTGAAAGATACGGACTGAAAATGGATGACGGACAAACATTAAGAGGCTATTCGAGATATATCGACTCATTCTTCGGTACCCATGAAATGACGAGCCTGACCAATAATTATGAACGTATTTTATATGGTCAGAGGCAAGCGGAAGAAGATTGGCCGAAGATGAGAGAATTATGGGAAAATTTAATTAAAAGGACAACTGGTTGACCCTTTTGAAAACAAGGTATAAAATGATGTCAAATTCATAATAGCGTTCGTTAGCATCCTTCGTATATCCTCGATAATACGGTTCGAAAGTATCTACCCGGTCACCTTAAATGACTGGACTATGAAGGCAGTGTTCTAATTTGACATACGTGTATGCAAAAAAACTAGAATTCTGCCTTTTTTAAGGCGGAGTCTGGTTTTTTTTATTTTTTTAGGAATGCTAACAACATCAGGTACTATAAGGGTGGATGAAGACTTTAGCCCATCCTTGCCCAAGAAAAAACTAATGAGGTGAACTGAATGCTTGGTAAAGAAGAATTGCACAATCAAGAAATGATCGTCGTTTTAGACTTTGGAAGTCAATACAATCAATTAATCACACGAAGAATTCGTGAATTTGGTGTTTACAGTGAGCTCCACCCGCATACAGTTACCCTGGAAGAGATTAAGGAAATGAACCCGACAGGTATCATTTTCTCCGGCGGTCCGAACAGTGTCTATGGTGAAGACGCGTTCCGTTGTGATGAGCGCATCTTTGATTTGGACATCCCGATTCTTGGTATTTGCTATGGAATGCAGCTAATGACGATGCACTTTGGCGGTAAGGTAGAACGCGCGAAGCACCGTGAATACGGGAAAGCGGCTATCAATATTGAAAAGCAGTCCAAGCTATTTTCTAACCTTCCCGAGGAGCAAGTCGTATGGATGAGTCATGGAGATCTTGTTGTAGAAGCTCCTGAAGGCTTTGATGTGAATGCAACAAACCCTTCTTGTCCGATTGCTTCCATGAGTAACGAAGAAAAAGGCTTGTATGCTGTTCAGTTCCATCCTGAGGTTCGTCACTCAGTGCACGGAAATGAAATGCTGAAAAACTTCGTATTCGAAGTGTGCGGCTGTGCAGGCGACTGGTCCATGGAGAATTTCATCGAAATTGAAATGGAGAAGATCCGTCAAACAGTTGGAGATAAAAAAGTCCTTTGCGCATTAAGCGGAGGAGTGGATTCTTCTGTTGTTGCCGTTTTAATCCATAAAGCGATCGGCGATCAATTAACATGTATCTTCGTCGACCACGGTCTTCTTCGTAAAGGTGAAGCGGACAGCGTAATGAAGACATTCGCTGATGGCTTTAACATGAATGTGATTAAAGTAGATGCTCAAGATCGTTTCTTAAATAAACTTAAAGGTATTTCCGACCCTGAGCAAAAACGTAAAATCATCGGGAATGAATTTATTTACGTGTTTGATGATGAAGCAACTAAGTTAAAGGGTATCGAGTATCTTGCTCAAGGTACCTTATATACAGACATCATTGAAAGTGGAACAGCCACTGCCCAGACAATCAAATCTCACCACAATGTTGGTGGGCTGCCTGAAGACATGCAGTTCACACTTATTGAGCCATTGAACACGTTATTCAAAGATGAAGTGCGCGCATTGGGATCTGAACTGGGTATTCCAGATGAAATCGTATGGCGTCAACCATTCCCTGGTCCTGGTCTTGGCATTCGTGTACTTGGTGAAATTTCTGAGCAGAAGCTTGAAATCGTTCGTGAGTCTGATTACATCCTCCGTGATGAAATCAAGAAAGCGGGACTTGATCGAGACATCTGGCAATACTTCACTGTGCTCCCTGACATCAGAAGCGTCGGAGTAATGGGAGATGCCAGAACATATGACTACACGATTGGAATCCGTGCTGTAACATCCATTGATGGTATGACCTCAGATTGGGCTCGTATCCCTTGGGATGTACTGGAGAAAATCTCGACGCGTATCGTAAACGAGGTCGATCATATCAACCGCGTCGTGTATGATGTGACGAGTAAGCCACCTGCAACGATTGAGTGGGAATAGAAATGAAAACGTAATGACAGGCACCATCCGTAAAGTGTCGAATCTTCTATGGGTAACATTTAAGATTCGACAGAAATCGGAAGGTGCCTGTCATTTTGTGTATAAAACGAACATTCAAATAAAAAATATATATAATGTTCGTATTTGTGTTGACGGTCATGGATCTGGTTGGTACAATAGTACTGTAATTATAACAAAACATTATAAAAGTATTACGTCGTATAATTTCGGGAATAGGGCCCGAGCGTTTCTACCAAGCTACCGTAAATGGCTTGACTACGAGGTGATTGAGAATAGGACCGGGGAACATTTTTTATCTCCATTTACCTATTCATCATGATCTTAACAGTCAAAGCCTTGAACTCTGGTAGTTCGAGGCTTTTTTTATTGAAATGTCAGATTCTACGACGACTCTATAGGAGGAGTGCAAGAATGAAAAATTTCTTTCAGTTCGATCAGTTGGGAACCACTTACAGAAGGGAAATCATCGGGGGATTAACAACGTTCCTTTCAATGGCTTATATTTTAATTGTTAATCCACTTACGTTAACCCTTCAGTCTGTACCGGATCTGCCGGATAGCATGAGAATGGATTATGGAGCAGTATTTGTCGCTACGGCATTGGCTGCTGCCATCGGCTCGTTGATCATGGGCTTGATTGCGAAATATCCCATTGCTTTAGCTCCAGGTATGGGATTGAACGCATTCTTCGCATACACGGTGGTGTTAACGATGGGTGTACCATGGCAATCAGCTTTAACAGGAGTATTGATTTCAGGTTTGATTTTTATCGTACTCACATTATCAGGTATCAGGGAAAAAATTATTAACTCAATCCCGGCAGAATTGAAATATGCCGTGGGAGCGGGTATCGGACTTTTCATTACCTTTATCGGGTTTCAAAATGCAGGAATTATTGTGAATAACGATGCAGTATTAGTGGGTCTTGGCGATTTAACGAATGGTTCGACTCTTCTTGCGATCTTTGGAATTATCATTACCGTTATTCTTATGACAAGAGGCGTTAAAGGCGGTATATTCATCGGGATGGTTGTTACGGCAATCGTCGGAATGATCGTTGGGTTAATCGACACGCCGGAAAAAGTAGTAGACGCCGCACCAAGTCTTGCTCCTACGTTTGGAGCAGCACTAGATCCTTTATTCAATGATGCAGGCAGTATTTTCACCATACAAATGCTTGTTGTAATTCTAACATTCTTATTCGTTGATTTCTTTGATACGGCGGGCACCCTTGTAGCGGTAGCCAATCAGGCAGGATTAATGAAGGAAAATAAATTACCACGCGCTGGTAAAGCTTTATTTGCCGATTCTTGTGCAACAGTAGTGGGAGCGATCCTGGGTACTTCAACGACAACGTCTTATATCGAATCTTCTGCCGGGGTAGCAGCAGGAGCGAGAACAGGATTTGCTTCAGTGGTAACAGCGGTACTATTCTTACTCTCTATTTTCTTCTTCCCGCTCCTTGCCGTCATTACATCGGCAGTGACAGCTCCAGCACTTATCATTGTAGGGGTGTTGATGGTTTCGTCACTGGGTGAAATTGATTGGAAGAAGTTTGAGGTAGCTGTGCCGGCATTCTTAACGATTGTGGCCATGCCATTAACGTACAGCATCGCGACAGGTATCGCCATCGGATTTATCTTCTACCCTATTACGATGATCATGAAGGGTCGCGTAAAGGAAATCCATCCGATCATGTATTTCTTGTTTGTTATCTTCGTTATGTATTTTATATTCTTAGTTTAAAATAAAAAATTCTTTAAGCTGGTCTCTCGCAGATCAGCTTTTTCTTATTCGCTCTTTTCTCAAAGCTTGTTGCTTTTAACATAAGTTCTGCAAGGCTCTGTCAATTAGCGTGTGCTAGATGGTGAGGGGAACTGCTCCGCTTTCCGCGGACGTTCGGCCGAGCCTCCTCAGCTACGCTTCCGGGGTCTCGGCACGCCCGTACTTCCGCAGGAGTCTGCGCAGTTCCCCTCACCATCTTTAACAGAATCTATGTGACAGAGCTTCAAGGTGTACCATAAAACAAAATAACTAGTAAAAATAATTCTTCTTCCTTAAGACAAACAATCTCTCTTTAACTTAAATGAGATTGTTTGCTAGAAAGCTTCTTATAATTGTTTTCGATTAAGGATTCATGCTCAGAAAGTTGATTGGAGCGGAAAACAACTAGTACTTTCTCTTCTACAATAGCAAAAACTTTACGAAAAGAGCCTTCTTATTTAATAAAGGAAAAGTGTGAAACATAAATAGAGGAGTCGGAGGGAGATTTAGAGAAGATATACGTATAGAGTAAGTATGAATTGAAAAAAGTGAGGGTTTTCGTTAAAATCATGAAATCGGATAGTGTCGAAAATGGTCGAAATTATGGGGAGAATGACGATGTCTACTTTAAATGTGAAAAAAGCGTTAAATAACAATGTATTGATTGCAGATCACGAGAACTACGGTGAAGTCGTGCTGATCGGAAAAGGAATAGGGTTCAACCGCAAAAAAGGGGACCCCATCCAGAATGATATTGCAGAAAAGATGTTTGTGTTAAAAGGAGAGAAAGAGCAGGAGCAATACAAAAACCTCCTTCCTTTCTTAAATGATGATATGTCAAACGTCATTATTTCTGCCATCGAGTTAATCAGAAAAAGAACCAACTCTTTTCTTAATGAGCATATTCACATCGCCCTGACCGACCATATCCTGTTTGCGATTAACCGATTGATGAGAGGGATGGAAATCCGTAATCCGTTTCTGGTAGAAACGAGGACACTCTATCCATTCGAATACGAAATAGCCAGAGAAGTGGTAAGTATGATCAATGAAATGACAGATGTTCATTTGCCGGAAGGGGAAGTAGGGTTTATTGCCCTCCATATCCATAGTGCCATGAT
Source organism: uncultured Rossellomorea sp. (assembly GCF_947488365.1). Taxonomy (NCBI): domain Bacteria; kingdom Bacillati; phylum Bacillota; class Bacilli; order Caryophanales; family Bacillaceae; genus Rossellomorea; species uncultured Rossellomorea sp. The sequence goes on from NZ_CANKZT010000013.1 coordinate 41,728, forward strand.
GAACAAGGATCTGTCTGAAGTGAATCAACACTCCCAGTTGATTGGACGCCTGACCGGGATGATCGAACAGCAGCTGGATGTGAAAATTAACAAGGAAAGCGTCGATTATATGAGGCTTGTACGCCATATTCGATATACAATAGAACGTGTACTCCGGGAAGAAAGAGTGGAAGAACCAGAAAAAATCGCAAAACTGTTGAAAGAGGAATACCCTCTCTGCTATAATTTATCTTGGAAGCTGATCAAGATGATGCAGCAAACATTACAAAAACCCGTCTACGATGCAGAGGCTGTTTACTTAACCATGCATTTGCAGCGTATTCAGAGTAAAGTTAAATAAAGCACTTATCTTTCTTACGTGTTACTGATACGATCAGGCATGAGTGAAGAAGATGATTGAAACGTATATTTTGGGGAAGTCTATCCTTATACGTTCATTATCCTCTTTTCTCATGCCTTTTTTGTTTGCAATCATCATCTAATTAGTTGAAAAAAAGAACGAAATAAAAGGAGGAAACTTCATGTTTAAAAAGGCTTTTGGCGTTTTACAAAAAGTCGGTAAAGCTCTTATGCTGCCTGTAGCGATCTTGCCAGCAGCGGGACTATTGCTTGCATTCGGTAATGCATTGCAAAATCCGACATTATTAGAAATTGCTCCATTCCTTTCAAACGGCGGCGTTGAAATGGTCGCAAGTGTCATGGAACAAGCAGGTGGAATTATCTTCGGAAACTTAGCCCTGTTATTCGCAGTGGGTGTAGCCATCGGTTTAGCTGGTGGGGAAGGGGTCGCTGGTTTAGCGGCTATCGTTGGTTTCTTGATTATGAACGTAACAATGGGAACAGTTGAAGGACTGGGAATCGGAGATGTAACAGGTGATGGTGTAGATCCTGCATACGCACTTGTCCTGGGGATTCCTACCCTTCAAACCGGGGTATTCGGTGGTATTATCGTCGGGATACTCGCGGCGGCAATGTACAATCGTTTCTTCCAAATCGAACTCCCTTCATATCTGGGATTCTTCGCGGGTAAACGATTTGTTCCAATCGCAACGGCAGCGTCTGCTGTTGTACTAGGACTATTAATGTTATTAATCTGGCCTCCGATTCAAAATGGCCTTAATGCATTCTCTAACTTTATGCTTGGTGAAAACAGAGCATTTGCTGCATTCATATTCGGTGTAATCGAACGTGCTCTTATACCATTTGGACTTCACCATATTTTCTATTCACCCTTCTGGTTCGAATTCGGTTCGTATACTTCAGAAGCAGGGAATATCGTCCGTGGAGATCAGGCGATCTTCATGAAGCAGATTCAAGATGGTGTTCAGGATCTGACTGCAGGTACCTTCATGACTGGTAAATTCCCATTCATGATGTTTGGTCTTCCGGCAGCGGCATTAGCGATCTACCATGAAGCAAAACCTGAAAGAAAAGCAGTTGTAGCAGGTATCATGGGATCTGCAGCTTTAACATCTTTCTTAACAGGTATCACAGAACCAATCGAATTCTCATTCTTATTCGTAGCACCGGTACTATTTGGTATCCATACAATCTTTGCAGGTTTATCTTTCTTAACCATGCATCTATTAGATGTTAAAATCGGTATGACATTCTCAGGTGGATTAATTGACTACATCCTATTCGGATTGATCAACCCACAAACAAACGCATGGATCGTTATTCCGGTAGGGGCAGTATTTGCTGTCATTTACTACTTCGGATTCCGTTTCGCTATCCGTAAGTTCAATCTCATGACTCCTGGTCGTGAAGATGTGGACGAAGATGACGATGGATCACCGGCGAGTTCAGCTGGAGACCTTCCTTACAACATCCTGGAAGCAATGGGTGGACAAGAAAACATCGCTCACTTAGACGCATGTATCACTCGTCTCCGTGTTTCTGTAAATGATGTGAAAAATGTTGATAAGAATCGCCTGAAAAAATTAGGTGCTTCAGGTGTACTTGAAGTTGGAGATAATATTCAAGCAATCTTCGGACCTAAATCCGACACAATCAAATCGCAAATGCAAGACATCATCCGTGGAAAAGCTCCACGCAGAGTAGAAACAAGCGCAAATGAAGAAGTTGAGCAACAAATTGAAGAAGTGAACCCAGAAGCACTTCAAACAACAGAAGAACAAAAGAACGAAAAGTTCGTAGCACCAATTACAGGAGAAATCAAAGACATCACGGAAGTTCCTGACCAAGTATTCTCAGGGAAAATGATGGGTGATGGTTTCGCGATCGTACCGACAGAAGGAACAATCGTTTCTCCTATCACGGGTAAAGTCGTGAACGTATTCCCGACGAAGCATGCCATCGGACTAGAGTCCAAAGCAGGCCGTGAAGTTCTGATCCACGTAGGAATCGATACGGTTAAATTAGAAGGTAAAGGATTTGAAGCGCTAGTAAAAGAAGGAGACCAAGTAGAAGCAGGTCAACCATTACTAGAAGTAGATCTTGACTACATCAAAGAAAACGCGCCTTCAATCATGACACCGATTGTATTCACGAACCTTAAAGAAGGTCAGCAAGTAACGATCGAGAAGTCAGGTAAGGTAAACCGTAACGACGAAAACATCATCAAGATCGATTAATGAATAATCAAAAACCATTTCCATCCTCTTACTATGAGGGTGGAAATGGTTTTTTTGTTAGTATTTGAACTTTTACTAGAGGGAGTGGGTGAAGTATAGCTGCTTAATATATAGAAGGAAAATAGCAGAGAGTCTCTGCTTCAAAGCCAAGAATGTCAGTTTCCAGCCTGTGTTGTGGGGGGTGTGGTCGTAATGAAAAATAAATAATAGAAAGACTAAAGGAAGTTTCTCGAAAAAAAGTCTCTCAAAAGTATTGACGTATGTCTGATAGATTGATATACTTTAAAAACCGTCGCAAGAGAGCAGCGAGTACATAACAACTTCAAAACAGGAATTTAAAACATCGTGAAAAAAGTTGTTGACAAACATACTGCATTCTTGATATGATGGTCAAGTCGCTTCAAACAGAAGCACTTACACATTGAACCTTGAAAACTGAACAAAACAAGACAATACGTCAACGTTAATTCTAGATTTATTTTTAAA
>NZ_CANKZT010000014.1:0-28256 GCF_947488365.1 uncultured Rossellomorea sp.
TAAAGGCAAAAGGCGCCTTTCCGGCGTTCTCGTCTTATGCTTGTCGGGCCTGAGCAAGCCGCCTCCGCTTTTGTTTCGTCCAGCTACGGCGGCTAGCCCCTCGAGGTCATAAGCCAATAACGCCATAAAGGCAAAAGGCGCCTTTCCGGCGTTCTCGTCTTATGCTTGTCGGGCCTGAGCGAGCCGCCTCCGCTTTTGTTTCAAAAATTCCCGTTTGACTTTTTTGAGTAAACCCTTTAAAGTATGGAAGTATATTTTAAATCAACTAAATAACATATCTTCTTATCCAGAGAGACGGAGGGACTGGCCCTGCGATGTCTCGGCAGCGGACTCAGGCTTTGAGTGCTGTGCCACATCCAGCAAGCGTAAAGCTTGAAAGATAAGAGGAGTGTTTCGTTCTATTGAAACCTCTTCTTATTTTTGAAGAGGTTTTTTGTATTTTACGAAATTGAACAATGACAAAGGAGTGTTAGGAATGAATCAAGAAAAAGGAAATTTATTGGCATTACTGCCTTTAATTATATTTGTTTCTCTGTTCCTTGGAGCAGGCATCATTTCTGGAGACTTTTATGCTTTTCCTGTATTAGTATCAATTATCATTGCATCCGTTGTAGGTCTGTTGATGAACCGGAAAGAGACGTTAACGGCTAAGATTGAGCGTTTCGCTAAAGGAGCCGGTCATCCTGATATCATGATCATGGTCTTTATCTTCCTTTTAGCAGGAGCTTTTTCAGGAGTAGCTGAAAAGATGGGAGCTGTTGATTCTACCGTAAACTTTGCCCTTTCCGTGCTGCCTGGTAACTTGATTATTGTAGGATTATTCATTATCGCTGCTTTCATTTCGTTATCGATGGGAACATCCATGGGGACGATCGCAGCACTCGCGCCAATCGGTGTCGGGATTAGTTCAGGAACAGATATTTCCATGCCGCTTGCCATGGCAACAGTCATTGGAGGAGCGATGTTCGGAGATAACTTATCATTTATTTCTGATACGACAATCGCAGCCGTTCGTACACAGAAAACGGAAATGAAGGATAAATTTAAAGTCAACTTTTTCATTGTATTACCTGCGGCAATCATCACAATGGTGATTCTTCTTGTTCTTACTATGGGGAATCAATCGACTGTCGGAGCGGAAAGCTTTAATTGGATTAAAATCCTGCCTTACCTTGGAGTGATCATCGGTGCTCTTGCAGGACTAAATGTGTTTGTTGTATTGTTAGGCGGAATTGTTTTAGCCGGAATTATTGGATTCATTGATGGAAGCTTTACCCCGGCAAGTTATTTCGGGAGTGTAGCCGATGGGATGACTGGCATGGCAGAGATTGTAATCCTTTCTGTACTGATTGGCGGGGTTGTTGAACTAATCCGTCATAACGGCGGGATTCAGGCTTTACTTTATCACGCCACCCGCAAAATCAAGTCTCCTCAGGGAGCACAGCTTGCTACAGCAGGATTAGTGAGTTCTACTAATCTTTGCACAGCAAACAACACGATTTCGATCATCATTGCCGGCCCCCTTGCTAAAACAATTAGTGAAAACTATGGAGTTGACGCCCGTAAATCAGCCAGTATCCTTGATATTTTCTCTTGTTCCGTTCAAGGGTTAATTCCATACGGAGCGCAGGCTCTGTTAGTGGCTGAAGTGGCAGGCATATCACCGATCAGCATTATCCCATATGCCTTCTACCCGATCTTAATTGCTGTTTGCGGCATTATTGCCATTCGATTTGCACTACCAAAATTCACACGCAAAACAGCACCTGACGCAAACCCGGTGCGATCTTAATAAATGAGAGTAGAGAGACAAATCCTTTGGGGTTTGTCTCTTTTTTGCGAAAAGAGAGTTATCACGGTAGGTAGATGAACGAAAATAACAAATATAGGAGACGAATTAAATCATTTCGGCAAATCTTCTTTGATTTTTATTCAAACTTGGACTTTTTTGTGTTGTTGGTTAAAAATTTTCCACTTCATCAGCACATTCCCATAAAAACCCCCGATTTTGCCTTTTAAACCTTAATTGTAGGGCCGTGGATATTATTGTTGTGCCACTTTCGAGGAAACTTGTGCCACTCTCATCCAAAATTGTGCCACTTTTGCAGTTTATTGTGCCAAATTGTGAATACCGCTAATCATTATTGTTTACAGCCCAAAATTCAAAAAGCAGATCCCCTTCCAGGAATCTGCTTTCTTTTTATAATAAATCATTTACATGATAAAGCTTACCACTTTCAAGTTCGCTTTCTGTCACAAGCTTGACCAGTGCATCTGCCACCGTATCTGTTTCACGAAGCATGCCTTCCTCTTTATATCGCTGAAAGGCTTCTACATCGACAAAGGCTTCTTTAGAGGATGAACGGATTTCTCCTTGCATATCCGTATTCATCACACCCGGGCTGAAGGCAATCGCTTGATGGCGGCTATGCTTTTTAGAAAGCTCTAAGCTTATGGTTTCTGTCAGCATGTTCACACCGGCTTTGGTTGCGCAGTACGTGCTCCATCCGTAAACAGGGCGACTTCCTGCTCCTGAGCTGATATTGATCATGATCATCTTCGAGTCAGAACCCCGTGCTGCTTTTATCATCTCATTGGTAGAGATCATGGGAGAAAGTAAATTCACATGCACACTCGTTTCGAGAGCTTGGTTTTCTACTTCACCAGACCGATTGATTGGTGTCACCACACCGGCATTATGGACAACATAGACTCTGTCCGGTTGATATCCGAATACCTTCGTCCCCACTTCACGGAAGACCGCTTCTGTTTCTCCTGATTGTGCAAGATCGCATGGAAAGAAGTCATACGATACCTCTTTTTCCCCGGCAAGCTTTTGCAGTCTTTCGTTATTTGATCTGGAAACATTGATCAACCCTATGCCTTTTTCAATAAATAGCTTGGCGATCGATTCACCTAAGCCTCTTGTTGCTCCCGTTACAATTGCATAATCCATATCGAATCATCTCCTTCTTACCTTCTGATTATAAGGGAGGGTCTTCTTATATCAAATAAATAAGCATTGGTTTAACAGAAGATTTACAAAGAAAGAGCACACCATCAAGGCATGCTCTCATCAATCAAATGATATTCAGGTATTAAATCTGACAGTGGTACAATGGATGCTTTTTTCTCATAAAGTGGAAGAAACTCTTCAAGCATGGTTGCGACCTTGATTCCTGTGACCCCGACATGACCTATGGCAATGGTGGAAGTGTCACTGTCCAATTCTTTAGAAAGGAGCTTGGCTTGCTTTCCGATATGCTGGACGGTATAGACATCATCAAAGAATAATTCATTTTCAAGATAGGGAACGTCCAATTCTTTCGCAAGCTTGGGAATGACGCTCTTTCCTGTTGTTTTACTATCCAAATAAAATAAACCCTTTTCCTTGCATACCTCTAAAACGATCCTCATGACCCTCTCATCAGCTGTAGCTTTTGAACCCATATGGTGATTGACGCCTACTGCGTAGGGAACCTCTTCAATCGCCTTTTCTACTCTTTTCCGGATTTCGTCATTTGAAAGTGAAGTGGTGATTGCCCCTGGCCCAAGCCAACTTGCTTTCCCTGACATCGGTTCCATGGGTAGATGGACGATGACCTCATGGCCAAGCCCATGTGCCTTCTCCGCATCTTGCCTTGTTGTGGGCAGAAAGGGCATAACTGCAATCGTCAAGGTGACGGGTAATTTCAGGATTTCTTCTGTTCCCTTCATGTCGTTTCCTAAATCATCAATAACGATTGCGAGTTCATTGTGATGGGCTGGAAGGGGCAGAATGTTTCTTGCAGAAGATGACGCATGAAAAAAGAACGGCAATAGAAAACAGATGAATAGGACTCTCATCTTTCATCACTCCTTTTCCCTTATCATGTCCATTTTGAGGAGTATATACGAAAGAGGTCCGTCCCTGAAGAGAACGCATATAAATTAAGACAGGAAGCTGATTCTTTGCTTCCTGCCTTTTTAGTTTATGAGGTCCGTCCCTCATCCCAGGCTTTGGTTGGACGGTCACTGGGGTAACCGTGGGTTTGGCGGTAGTTTTTTCTTTGGGTGGTGAAGTCCCACCAGTTTTTGGTGGAGTTTGGATTGTTTGCGTGGTGGACGACGCACCTGAGGGAGTCTTCCACGCACGGGTCCATCCAGACGCCGTACTTCTTTTCCAGGTCTATAATGAGGTCTTCCCCTTTTTCATTCTTAATGTCTTCGTATGAATGAAATCCAAGATCTTTAACCACATTATGCGCCATATTCGGTCCGATCGACGGAATTCGTTGGAAAATGGACATGCCTACTAAGTACCGGGCTCTAGCCATAGAGATGTTTAGTTTTTCACTTAACACATCGGGAGACAGTTCGAAGATGTCTCCCAGTCTGATTTTCTCTTTACGAAGTGCCGATCTTTCCTCATCGGTTAGTGGTAATTTAGGACTCTTTCTACTCACTCTCTATCTCTCCCCTCTATCCCTTAAAGGATTGTTGCCGAACCAAATGGAAGTCTTCCACCACTGGACGGTAGGTTTTGTTCTTGACCAGCTCATGTTTATTCTTAATTGGAGTGTTGTTCACCAGTACCCCCACCTTTGTTTGCTGGATTTCCTTCACACCTTGTACAATCAACTGCATGGCGATGATGGCAATCATAAAGGCTGCTAACGGAGCAATGACAATCCAGTACTTTCCGGTCATCAGGGAATCTTTAGTGGAACTGATCAGACCTGACCATTCAAATGTTCCTGATTTCGGAGGATCGGGTACCAGTCCTCCTGTAATGATCGTTCCACCCAGGAACAGATGAAACAATCCCAGGTGCACAAGGATGAGAAGCGTTTGGATAAATTGCTGTCCCCATATAATGAATAGTCGTGGTGCCAGATGTGGGAATAGGTGCGTCCACAGCAAATGCCGATTACTTCCCCCTAAGAGCTTCGCCGACAGGACAAAATCCTGTTTTCCTAATAACTTCAGTTCATTCCCTATTAAAACTGTCGTTAACGGCAGCACAAGAATCGTCAAGACGACAGCTTCAAAAACGAGTCTTTCAAAAATGGAGTGTTCCCATCCCAAAACGGGCAATCCCCAAAGCACAGGTCTTAATAGAAGATACGCAATGAGACTTAAAGGCAGGAAATGAATGGAATCAACCATTCGATCAAGCCAGTTTTTCCTGTTTTCTTTTAAATGAAAATGATAGGCAATACCTAGATAGAATCCACCAATCACCCTTAGGGAAGCGACAACCAGTGCAAATAGGAGGGTATACTTTGCCCCGACAATCAGTTGATCGAGGATGCTATACCCGAAGAAATCGGAGCCTAAGATCATCTCTCCAAATGGTTTATGAGGAGGTGCACTGATGATTCGTCCCTCATCGTTCTTCATAAACTGAATTTGTTTAATCGGCTCTTCTTTCATGACTGGATAAAGGAAACTGATAACAATCAAGAGAAAGATGACACTAAAGCCGATGGCAAACTTCCCATTATGCATATGCTGCCACCAAACCCGTCTAATCGTAGAAAGCCAGCCCCATATCTTCCATTCATTCCACCTCGTTTTATTCCTTTTATATTTGGAATGATCGACGCTTCCCTCCCGATTAATCCATAGATATACACCTTGATACACAACAAAAAAAGGTGTGTAAATCATGATCAGCGAGATGGCTATGACCATCGGTCTGAAGTCCTGGACGATATAATACGTGATTCCTCTCATATTGAAAATCGTTTCAATGATAAATAAGCTCGACAGCATCCCCCAAATAATCAGCTTTCCATGATAAAACAGGCTTGGAGAAATATTTTTCAGTACGTGGGCAAAGAGGATCCTGCCTTTTGACATTCCCTTACTTTGGGCAAACTCTATATGTGGCTTAAGCATCTCTTCTTCCATAATAAAAAGAAGAATACGAAAGAAAGAGATCATGGGAATAATCGATAATGTGATGATAGGAGCAAGAAAGATCTTTTCATCCCCAAACTCTGTAAATTTCATTAATTCGAAGCCGAAATGCTTTATACCATACACAATGAGAAGCTGGAGCATAAACGCAAACATTAAGTCAGGTACCGTCTCAAATAGGTTTAATACTTTCTTTAGAGAAGACGTAACCCATCGGGGCAAAAACACTGTGAATAGTGTAAGGATGAATGCTATTCCCAGGCCCAAACCCAATGCTCCGCCGATAATCTGCAAAGAATACAGATAAGGTCCCCAAAGCATGTCCAGAAAATCGACGGTTATCCCTTTATAGGAATAGCTCCAATTTTCACGGTCCAAAAATACAAAAACAAATTTAATGAACTCTTCAAAGAATCCGACAAAATTATACAGACCCCTCTCCTTAAATACTTCAGGTGCGATACTCACGGCTAAAATACCAATCAACCCGAGAATATAATAGAACATAAATTTCAGCGGAAATGTGAGAAGCCTCATACCTTGATCCCCTTTTTTCTCTTTTTCCTCAGTTTAATGGAAATGTTAAATATTTTCAATTTTATTTCAATTCCGACAATACCACTGTAGGTTTCCACGAAAAAAGGTAACTCCCACACTTCAGAGTCACCATTCCATTTAAGCTAATAGTCGACTTGGCCTTCCCAGATAAAAGCCTTGTCCTATTGTAATCCCAATTTCCTCTGCCACTTTCATATCCTGTTTGGTTTCAATTCCTTCTAACACAATTAACGTATCCTTACCGTAAAATTGATTAAAAAAGGACAGGAATCGTTGTTTCTTATCATCTTGAGCCAGATTTAGAGCAAAATAGCGATCCAGCTTAATGATTTCCGGTTCATATTCAATGGATTTCTTGATGGAGGATGTCCCTTGACCAAAGTCATCAATCGCATACCATACTCCATATTGCTTAAGTTCTTTGAGTGACTCTTTTAATAATGGATTCTGCCAGAGTTCCTCCGCACTCGACTCATTAATCTCAAGTACAAGACGCCCCTTAATTTCAGGATGCTTCTTCATGAGGTCATAAAAATAGGTATGAAAGCTTGGGTGAAGAATCGTCGTAATATAAATATTAAGAAATAACTTACAGTTCTTCAATCCATTCTCTGAAAAGCTTTCAAGAGCTTTTGAAATGGATAAGGTATCAAGCTTATATAAGATATTCGCTTTCATGGCAGACTGAAAGACACTTTCAGGGTTTTCGTTATACTTGTTTCGTAACAGGCCCTCATATGCATAGAGGGATTGATGCTTGCCCATTTCATATAAGGGCTGAAAATCATGATAAATATAATCGTTTTGAAAAATAGTAAAGATGTTCATAGGACCCCTATACTCTCTGTTTATTTTTATAGAAGATGTCTAAATGTAAAAAAGCCTTATAAAAAAACCACACAAAAACGTATTCCTACGTTCGTATGTGGTCGGTTGCGCTACTAGCTCCCCTAAATGTAAGCGCCCATCTATCATTTAGGTTCAAAGCTCCCATTCGAATTGTCTGTATTCAATGAAATTAGTCTTATAAGAAAAATATACCACAAACGTAGTACTTATGGGGTATGTTTTCAATGGATATTAGAAAATTCTTAAAAAAACACTCATCTTGATACATACGGATTGTCTTTAACCCAAAACCTCCATGGATAATCCCTCGCTTCTCCAGTGTTTTCAATTCCTATTCGTTTTCCTTCTACAATGTTTTCTGGCTGGTATCCTCTTGAGATGATGAGAGGCGGTTCTAAATAGCTCCCTCCGTAGTCCTCCATTGTGATGCCTAACGCTTTCGTCAGCTTTCCTGGACCATTTGTCCAATTTTTCTTTATATGACCCGGCCTTCTTCTTTCCATAAGCCCCAACCCTTCAAGTGGTTCAACGGCTCTAATGAGAATCGCTTCAGGCTTCTCTCGTTCACCGCTCACTACATTCACTAAACAATGGGTATGCATAACATATGTATATATCCGGCCTGCTTCATGAAACATGACTTCCGTCCGCTTCGTACGCCTGTTTCCATAACTGTGAGCCGCTCGATCCTCAGGCCCTAAATAGGCTTCCGTTTCCACAATGTAACCTGATGCAGTTCCCTCCTCCGTCTCTTTCATTAATACACATCCCAACAGGGACTTTGCAAGCTCCAAAGTGGGTTGTTCGAAAAAGGAAGGCGGCATAGGCGTATACTTCATGATTTTCACTTCCTTTAACCAAATAGTCAGTACTCATAAGTATTGGTATACCCCATTTACTTGAGGGTTAAATATAATAGAATGTTTAGCTTTTATTTATAGCCTACCCTTAAACAAATCTAAAGGTATGGCTTCCACCTTCCGATCATTCCTGCCCGTTGTGGTTTCTGCTTTACAAAGAGAGTTCCAAATGGCTTCTTCTACGCTATCCACGGTCATTTCAAATAGGGTGGATATGATCGGTCCGTCTTCTTTAATGAAAGAGTAAAGAATCGTGTTATCATTGTCGGGCTGATGTGGAATCCGGTGAGCAGTAGAGAAAGCAAGAACAACATCACCACTTCCATGTGCTGCATACGAACCCGTTCTTGAAAGACCGAATGAAGCACGTTTGGCCAATCGTTTAAGCTGCCTTTCATTGAGAGGTGCATCGGTAGCTAAGATGATCATGATGGATCCATCGGGTATATCCATATCCTCCCCGGTGTGAAGGGTGGGAACCATTAAATCTTTTCTGTGGCCGAAATTCGTTAATACGAGTGCTCCCACTTTATACTTTTCATCTCCAAATGCATACTCCCTGGAGCTCGTCCCTATACCACCTTTATATCCTAAACAAAGCATCCCGGTTCCCGCTCCTACACACCCTTCTTCAACAGGTCCGGATTGTGCATGAAGAATGGCTTCCCTGGCATCTTCAGGCTTTACATGAAGGCCCCGGATATCATTGAGATAACCATCATTGCATTCTCCCACAACGACATTTACTGTCCCTGTTGTGTCGCCGATTTCAGGTGTTTCGCCCAGCATATATTGAACGGTCCCTTTTAACACATCCCCAACGGAAAGAGTATTCGTCAAGAGAATCGGGCTCTCAAGGACACCCAGCTCCTCCATTTGAATCGTCCCGACTGTTTTTCCAAAGCCATTGATTACATAGCTGGCAGCAAATATCTTTTCTCGAAACAGATTGCCTTCATGAGGTAATACCGCCGTAACACCCGTCCTTACCACGGTACCGTCATGCTCATAGTGAAGGGTTTTATGTCCAACCTTCACTCCCTCAATATCGGTAATACTGTTATTTTCCCCACATGTATACGAGCCGATACTACCTCCGATCTCCCGAAATCGTTTCCGTTCCATTAATGAAAAACCTCCTTCTTCCTTATCAGTAATTATTCGGGTCAAGAGCTCAAAACCCTTTTAAAACACAGAAGTAAACCCTATTTTTTACAGGGTAAAAATGAAGGCGGGAGTACATATTAAAGACTGTTAATGCCTGTTATAAAAGGTAATCAACAATATTGGAGGATCAAACATGAAAAAACGCTTTCTTTCGATAACAGTCTGTGCCGTCATCCCGTTTATGCTGATGACTGCCTGTAACACTAACGATACAAACGATAACCTGATGGATACACAGAACGTGAATTACGATCCGGTTTCCTATGGAAACAATGGACGAGATAGAATGGATGGGATGCAAGGAAACCAAACTCCCCTTCACCGTTTCATGGCTCCGATCGATCCAAATGGAGACTTACGCGAATTTACACACTTAGATCCAGGTGAGGAAAATACGCCTGGAAATGAAGAAGCCGGGCAGCCGAATCAGCCTGCACAAGAACCGAATACGGGTCAGCCCGAACCACCCACGGAACAGCAGCCTAAGCAGGATACACAGACTTCAGATGCAAATGGATTTATGAAGCAAGTAGTGGATTTGACCAACCAGGAACGCAAGAAGAATGGACTTAATGCCCTGAAGATGGATGGAGAGTTAGCGAATGTGGCGGAGATGAAATCAGAGGACATGAAGGAAAATGACTATTTCTCTCATACGTCTCCTACGTACGGATCTCCTTTTGAAATGATGGAGAATTTCGGGGTGGATTACTCCACGGCAGCAGAAAACATTGCCGTTGGACAAAAAACACCTGAATCTGTCGTTAACGCTTGGATGAACAGTCCCGGACACCGCAAAAATATTTTAAATAAACAAGTCACTCATATTGGCGTGGGAACAGCGAAGGATCCCAGTCAGGGGATTTATTGGACGCAGATGTTCATCGCGAAATAAAGGCTAAGACCGGTCACCTGTGATCGGTCTTTTCTATTCATTAGCCCACACCGAACTCGGCCTCTGGTCTGATTCAAAAATAATCCTATGGCTCATTGTGATGAACCGGCAGCTGCATTAAAATAATACTATAAAATGGAAAAACAAACCAAAGCGAGGGATTTTAATGAAAAATGCTTTTGCCGTGATCATTGCACTGCTTGCACTTGGAACGCTATACGTCATCCTGAATGACAATACATCGTTATTTGCTAAAGAAAGTCAGTCAGGAGAACGCATCGGGGTAACGGACAGAATCGATCACATCGAACTTAAAATGGAAGGCAGCGACACAGAAGTCATTCCTACAGACCAGAATGAAGTCAAAGTTGATATCAAAGGAAAAGGAACACTGACTTTAGCTGAAAAAGGTGACACCATTGAAGTGGCTGTAAAGCATAAATGGTATGAATGGGTAGCATTCAACCGCAAATCGAACGTAACCGTATACATTCCAAAAGAGTATGATCGAAGCCTCGAAATCAATATTGGCTCCGGTAACCTGCAATTTGCCGGAGAATCCGAAAAGAATCGAATGAAGCTCGATGAGTTATCCGTGGAGATGGGTTCCGGAAACATGATTCTCGAAAATCTTGAGACGAATGTATTCGAACATGATGGTTCTTCCGGAGACTTGGTCGTGAATGCTCTCTCCACAAAAGAAGGTAATGTAGACATCAGCTCCGGGGATGTAGAATTGTCGAACTACGAAGGTCCTCTGGAAGGTGACTTATCATCTGGCGAATTAACGGTCTCGATGGACACTCTAAAGGGAGACCTGAATTTTGATGTAAGTTCTGGAGGTGTCAACCTGGATTTACCTGAAGACGCGAGCTTTAAGCTGAACGGAAAAGCAAGCAGCGGAGATATCTCCTGCAACCTCCCATTAAAGAATCAGAAGGTAGACAATGGAGACATTTCAGGTGTGGCAGGGTCTGGTAAATACAACATCAATGTTTCCGTTTCCAGTGGGAATGTCGATATCTATTAAGAAAAAGAGTGTCAGGCCGCGACCTGACACTCTTTCTCTTATTTATGGTGAAAAGGGCATTTGCCCTCGATCGGTACCACATCGTCTCCAATGAAGTATTGCTTCCACTCACGGTGTTCAGGATCCCCGTAATGGCTGATATTCGGGTGCTTCGGTAAGCCGTCCCACTTCTCGACCCGCTCCCTTACTTTCTCACGGGACATAATGCCACCCTTTGACGTTCCTTCCAACCCTTCAAAGATCCTTCTCGGCTGAAAGCCTAATACCAAGCTATTTCCAAGGTCTCTCGTCTTTCGCTGCTTATAAGCAGGAGCATTCCCAAACACGAAAAACGGCTCCCCGGCAAACGAAAACGCCCACAAATGATGATCCGGATCCTCCGGATAATCCTCAGGCCAAGCCTCCTCATCCTCATCATGAAGAAACTGCAGAATCTTCCAGAAATACTCACGATAATGAGGGACGGACCTCTCCTCATCCTCTGGTTCCACAAACAAAAAGAATCCGTGACGAATCAGCCGCTCACCTTCTGGTACATCGAACAAGTCGATAAACTCTTGAATCGTTTCGGGAAGATGCTCCCAATTATCGTGACTTATATACGAATACCGAAGCTCTCCTTTTTTCTCTCCGGTCATACCGAAGTAACAAGGAAACGTTCGATCAGTTACTACCTCGTGAAAGTTCTTATATTCTTCTATCACCCATTGGGGAACAAGATCAGGGTTTTTCATATCTTCTTTTATCAGTAATAAGCTTTTCGCCATTTGCTCCACCTCACCATTATAAAAATGTATAGATGGTATGGTTTTCCCGAAGAGTGTAGGGTTAAAACAATTTCTGACAAGAAGTTATCTAAAACGACTATCCCGACAGGTGGAATAAGCGCAATAAACAAAAGGGTAAAGCGAATTCGCTTTACCCTTTTGTTTGAGTTTCCTTCACTTCCGCGCCCAATTCCTCTCCAAGTGCCACAATCGATTGATTGATTTTCCACACATAGTAGAGGTGATGAATCAGATCCATCTGTGACTTCAGTCTGCTTGGTGCCAGGGTTTCGATCTTTTCCCTTTCCACACTTATACTCCAAAGAACTTGTGCGTTCTCTTTTTCTTTTAGCAGCTCACGTAATGTTTCGATGTTATGAGTGATTTTCTCTTCTGTCTGCTTAAAAACGCTATTTAGTTCATCGGAAACCTTTGATGGTACTTTTCTATGGGATGAAGCAAGCAGATGCTTCGCATAGTAGTTGGTGGCTGTCACCACTGTGATCCAACGGCCGATCCCCGATCGTGTCATGGATCCAGGTCGTTGCAGAAGCGATTGTGCTTCATCCTTTATACTCTGAAGCTTCTGATCGAGATCAAAGGCTTGATCTGTTAATGGTTTTTCATCAATATTCGTAAAGGTTTTTATATAGGAAGAAACATAGCCTCCAAGCTCTTCAAGAAAATCATCAAAGGCGTCTGCCACCTTGTCCTTCGTTTTCTTTGGAAATACAAATGCCGAGACAGTCAGGGCAATCAGCGCTCCAGCAATTGTATCAATGACCCGTGCCCCCATCAGCTGCATGCTGATTCCGCCTAGCAGCAGGTCATACATAAACGCAATGAGCATTGTAATGAACAAGCTCATTAGAGTATAAGAAACCGTGAAGAGATAGAAGGCCAGGAACAGAACGACAAACAGAAGAAAAACTTCAAGCTCAGAATTTCCTGAAACGAGTTTTGCCGCTCCGAATCCAAGTATTGCTCCGATCACCGTTCCGACCGATCGCTGAAAGGCTTTCATGTAGGTTCTTCCTACTGACTCTGTACCAATTTGAATAATAAAGGTCGTTAACAGCACCCAGTAGGGCTGTGCAGGAGCAATCAGCTCCCCAACGATAATAGCTAGTGTACCTGCTACAAGAGATTGAATCGCCTTACGTGTAGACGGTTTTAAACTCTTAGTCTCTTCTTCAGGCTTATTCTCTTTTCCCTCATCTTCAGACTCGTCCTTATTCTCTATGTTCGTTTCCTTGCTTTCTGAGACTTTCAGTGATTCTTGAATGGTGATGGCTGCTTCCAGGACATGATTGGCAATGGACTCAATACGCCTTAGAAGGTACACCCAGCCCTTAGGCTTTTCTTCTTGATTCAACATCTCTGATAACAGAAAACGAAGGGCCTGGATGGCTTTTTCCGCTTCTTCAAGTGAACGGGGATCATAATCCTGAGCCAGTACCTCGGCATCACGGAGCGAACGAAGAACCCAAACCAACAGGCGTCTAAGCTCCTTAACCTCTAAGGCATCCAACTCCTTGAGCCGCTTCAAAGAATCGGTTAACGTCTGAATCAACATCTCTGTATCAAAAACATATAGACGCAATTGCGAAGGCTCGATACCTGGCCAAAGCTTCTTCAAATCATTCTCATTGATATCACTGGCTACGATTCTTGCATACTCATTCAGCCTTCGAACATTTCGATCGAGAAGCTTCCTACGTTTACTACTCGTATCCGGATCCTCTATCATCTTCATTAAAATCGTAAACGTCAAATTTGATTGAATATGAAACGAACGCATGCTTCTTCGTAAGACATGAACCGAACCTTTAAAGATAATGAAATTATAAAGAAAAGCGTACATGACACCAATCACAATCCCAATATAAAACCATGATAGATGCGCCACATCAAGCTGCAGAATCGACGAAATATAAATCGACATAAATCCTGCCATTCCCATGGAAAAATACCGGATGGCAAAGCGGGAGAAGTAAAAAGCGCTGAATATCGCTCCTACCAGTAGAGTATTCACCACGAGACTATAATGGGCAAAGGCGGAGCCTAATGTGATTCCAACCGCTACCGCCACACCGATCAACGGGGTCGTGACCTTCTTTTTAGCCGTTGTGTCATCCATGACGACGAAAATCCCGAGCATCCCCACCATCCCTGACACAATGGCCGGTGTAATCGCTGAGTGATTAAATAGTTTTAATAAAAATAGCATCGTAAATACGGCCGATATTAAGCTGATCGTTGCCTTACCTGCCTGCTGAAATCTCTTCCGGCCCGGGTCTGATGCAAGGAACCTCCCCAGCCATACATACTGTCTATGTAACTGTTTCATTTATCATCATACCCTTACTTTCAAACCGTTTTTCATTCTCTATTATCGTACCCTTCCCAATAAAAAAGTAACCTGGACTGCGGAAGCAGCAGGTTACTCTTTATTCGCTGGTGCACGAAGAGAACATGAATCTATTTGTATGATTATAAGGGTTTTGGATGGTTGGGTAAAGGAAAGTGCCTGGAGTTTTCCTATTTTCTCACTACTTACCTATCGAGATACCTATTCTGTGCATAATCCCCACCCCAAATGGCAAACTACCAAATGGTGATAAATTCTATGAATAAACGATCGATCTATCTCATTCATATCTTCTCAATCATTATTCTTTCATCCGGATTGATGGTACATGTACTCATTCTTCCCAGCCTTTTAAGTGCCGGGAAACGTGATTCATGGATAAGTGTATTATTATCCGTACCTCCTCTTTTCCTTTGGATACTTTTATTGTATTACATTTATAAAAAGCTCGGAAATCAAGATCCCATCCAATTCATTCGCATTCATTTCGGTAAAAAGCTCTCGAATATGATCGGTTATTTATTAAGCCTCTATTTTATGGGGAGTGCCTTTGTCACTCTTAATTACACGGCGAACTGGAGCCTGACGAATTATACCTTCGAAGTCCCTTTCTGGGTTATCTTGACCAGCATTGCGGTCACCACCCTTTATGGGACGTACAAAGGGGTCAGGACCATTGGAATGATTGCTTTTATCTGTCTCCCTGTTGTCACCTTTTTAGGGTTTTTTGTGGCTTCAGGTAACATGAAGAATAAAGACTACTCCCGACTCTTCCCCATTTTCGAAAATGGAATGTCAGATGCATTATTAGGAATGATTTATGTAGGTGCCGGAATTTTTGAACTCGCCGTTTTTTTGTTTCTTGTTCCTTTCGTCGTGACGGGGGAAATCAAAAAGAAATGGCTGATTGGTCTGGGTATTATACTTGCATTTCTCACGTTGGGACCAGTTACCGGGGCAATTTCCGAGTTTGGGATAGAAGAATCCATGAAGATGAAGAATCCAGCCTATGAACAGTGGCGATTATTGACCCTTGGAGAGTATATAACCCGATTAGATTCCCTATCCATCCTCCAATGGCTATCCGGGGCATTTGTACGGATCAGCATCAGTGTCTACATCACTGAAAAACTTTTATTTACCACTGAAAATAAACGGTTCCTTAAAATCCTGATCTTATATGGGGTATTGTTTATAGGAGCTCTTATACCTTGGAATGAAGCTTCCTTTTTTAATTTTTTGTATACCTATTTTTTACCCTATAGTCTTTTTCTATTAATTCTATGCATCGGTGTACTGGGGATATTAGTAAAGATAGGAGGGAAAAAATCATGAAAGAGAATCATGGAAGGTCCATTGATTTGCTACCTTTTAAAGATAGCTCGGATATTTTGGTTTCCGAAAAAAAAGTTGTGAGGGACGGAAATGATATTGAGTTGATTTATGTCTATTCCCCCAATATGGCTGATCAAAATACCTTGTACAAGTGGATCATTCCTGAAGTCCAAAGACTCCTCCATTCAAACGGTTCACTGAAGGCGAACCAATTTTCCGATTTCATCAATGTTTCAAGTCCTGATCAGGACATAGATATTCAAATGCAAGCTGAGCAGAGGATATTCTCCGGGGATATCATGATCGTGACTCCTCATGATCATCATGTACTCTTTTTCTCTGCCAGCAAGCTCGCCAAACGTTCACCGGAAGAATCAAACACTGAAGTTTCAATTAGAGGGCCCAGGGATGGGTTCGTTGAAGACGTTGGTGATAATATGACCCTCATCAGGCATCGGTTAAAGACCAGCTCATTAAAGAGTCTCAAAATATCCATCGGGAGACGGAGTCAAACAAATGTTATGCTTCTATATATAGACGATATCATGAACCCTGACATTCTTAAGGACGTAAAAAGCCGACTGAAATCCATTGATACTGATGTTATTGTCAGTAGTTACGAATTAGAAGAGTATTTATACGACAATACGTTTTCTATCGTTCCATTGGCTCAATACGTGGGGAGGCCCGATTATGTAGTGGAGTCTTTAAACCAGGGGAGATTCGCCATTCTTGTAGATGGGAACCCGACTTGCTTAATAGGTCCTGCTAACTTGGGATTGATGCTGAACTCACCGGAAGATGCCCACACCAGCTTCTTCTATGTGAGTATTGAAAGGATATTGAGATTCCTCGCTTTCGCAACGACCATTTTTCTACCTGGCTTCTGGGTTGCGGTTACGACTCATCAGCTGGAGCAAATCCCTTACCCTTTATTAGCCACTATTACGGTGTCCAGAACAGGACTCCCCCTTTCAACCGGGATGGAATTGACTCTTATGCTCATCCTATTTGAATTGTTCAAGGAAGCCGGTGTACGCCTTCCGAAAGCAGTCGGTCAGACGGTTGCCGTGTTGGGAGGACTCATTGTAGGGGATGCTGCCATCAGAGGAGGATTCACCTCTCCCACGATGCTGGTTGTCGCGGCGATTACCATCATTTCAAGTTATACACTAATGAATCAAAGCTTGACGGGAAATATTCTGATTTTACGGTTTACAAATTTATTCGTCTCCTCTTTATTAGGCTTATATGGATTCTTTTTATGCGGGTTTATCTTCTTGATCGCTCTCGTCAGTACAGAAAGCTTTGGACAACCCTTCCTGACCACCTTTGCAAAGCCTACAATGGGTGATTACTTTAAAGGATATATCAAATTGCCAAGCTCACTCACAAAGAAACGGAACTTGGGGTATTCACCAACCGACCAAGATCGGAAGGAGTCGTAAAATGGTAAGGCGATCAGTCATTCCATTGCACCTACTGGTTCTGTGTTGTTTACTACTCACGGGCTGTTTAGGTTCCAAGGAAATTCAGGATCAGGCTTATATCACTTCAATCGGATTTGATGTAGAAGATGAGCAGATCATCGTCTACTTCCAGGCACTCAGCTTTGCGAATATTGCCAAGAAAGAAGGAGGAGAGCCTACAGCAGCGCCCATTCTGATCGGCAGAGGGAAAGGATCCTCAATAGAAGAAGCGTTTAACGATATAGAGCAGACCACGGCTGTACCTCTTCATTACGGACAAATCAATACGCTTGTCATAAGTGAGAAAGCGATGGAAAAATGGTTGAACACGATTCTGGATTTTATGGGAAGAAATTCTTTTTTACGCTACACAACGTGGACGTATGGAACAAAAGAAAGTATCCAAGATATCTTTGCAGCAGAAAGTTTCTTTGGGCAACCTCCTCTTTATTCCATATTACATAGACCGTTAACAGTGATAAAGGAAAATTCCTTTCTTCCTGTAGTACCATTTCATGATTTCATAGGTGATTTTTATGAGCCAGTAGGGGCTTCCTACATTCCTTCTATTTATATCCATAAAGAAAATTGGCAGGAAGAAAAAGAAAAGAAATTAACGGCTATCGATGGATTATATTTATTCTCTGAAGAAAAGTTTAAAGGAAAGTTTACGAAAGGCGATTTGGAAGGCCTGAAATGGTTCAACCCGGAAACCAATAAAATATATGTCCCCCTGAAAAAATTAAAAGTAAGTGTTCAAATTGTTAAACCTAAAGCGAAAATCAGGTTAAAAGGAAAGGATAAGCCGGTATACAGTGTTGAAATCGATGTTGAAAGTACGTTAGATCAGAATGTTGAAGGATTAGAGGTAAAAACGATTGAAAAACACCTGGAGAAAAAAATCAAAAAACAAATCATGAAAACGTATGCAAAAGCACTTGAGAAAAAGATCGACATCTATAATTTAACAAGGAACACGTATCGCTTTCACCATAAGCGATGGGATGTTGCGACGATTAATGATCTTTCAAAGGATTCTCTTGAAGTAAAGGTGAATGTATTCATCCCTCATACAGGAGATTATAAGAAATAACACCTAATAGCATAAAAAAACCGGTCGGCCCCAGAGGGACACAACCGGTTTTCATCTATTTAACCCTTACTCAACCGTAACCGACTTTGCCAGGTTACGCGGCTTATCTACATCACAATCGCGATGAAGGGCAGCATAGTAAGAAATTAATTGTAATGGGATGACAGAGATAAGAGGTGTTAACAATGGGTTAACCTCCGGGATGACGAAGCGATCTTCTTCGTCTTCTAAGCCTTTCATGGAAATGATACAAGGGTTTGCTCCACGAGCGACTACCTCTTTCACATTTCCTCTGATGCCTAGATTTACTTCTTCTTGAGTTGCAAGTGCAACGATCGGAGTACCTTCTTCGATCAGAGCGATCGTACCGTGCTTAAGCTCTCCTCCGGCAAATCCTTCTGCCTGGATGTAAGAGATTTCTTTCAGCTTCAAAGCGCCTTCGAGCCCTACATAGAAGTCAAGTGAACGGCCGATGAAGAAACAGTTGCGAGTCGTTGACAGATATTCGCGTGCGATATCTTCAAACTCTTCTTTCGTATCGCAAAGTGCTTCCATCGCAGTAGCAACAATACCAAGCTCTTGAACAAGATCAAAGTCCTGGTTATTTCCACATGCCTGCCCGGCAACGTGCGCAAGGATAGCAAGAACCGCCAGCTGAGCTGTGTACGCTTTGGTTGAAGCAACGGCGATTTCAGGTCCTGCATGAAGAAGCAATGTGTAATCCGCTTCTCGGGAAAGCGTAGAACCCGCTACGTTTGTGATCGTTAATGATTTATGACCAAGCTCTTTGACTTGAACCAGTACGGCACGACTATCTGCCGTTTCACCACTTTGAGAAATAAAGATAAATAATGGTTTTTCAGAAAGTAAAGGCATGTTGTAGCTGAATTCGCTTGCTACATGAACTTCAACAGGAATTCCTGCACTCTTCTCGATGAATTGCTTTCCAACAAGACCTGCGTGGTAGCTCGTTCCACATGCAATGATGTAGACACGGTCCGCTTCCTTCATCGCACCGACGATCGGCTCATCAATGTGAAGCTCGTTGTTCTCATTTTGGTAAGCTTGAATGATTTTACGCATCACTAGTGGCTGCTCATCGATTTCTTTAAGCATGTAGTGAGGGTATGTTCCTTTTTCGATATCACTCGCATCGATTTCAGCTGTGTAAGGAGCACGTTCCATTACTTCACCGATCAGATTTTGAATTTCAACCTTTTCTTTCGTTACGATGACCATTTCTTTATCCATAAGCTCAACGTATTGGTCTGTTACTTGAATCATCGCCATAGCATCACTTGCTACAACGTTGAAGTCTTTTCCTAGACCTACAAGCAGTGGACTTTTGTTTTTCGCTACAAAGATTGTTTCATCATTTTCAGAATCTAAAAGGGCGATGGCATAAGAGCCTTTAAGAAGCATTAACGTTTGACGGAAAGCTTCCTCTACCGTGTTTCCTTCTTCTACAATCTTTTCAATCAACTGGACGATGACTTCTGTATCCGTGTCACTCTTAAACGTTACATCCGTTAAATATTCACGCTTAAGTTGAGAGTAATTTTCGATTACTCCGTTATGAACGATTGTAAAACGGCCTGAATTACTTTGATGAGGGTGAGCGTTCACCTTGCTCGGTACACCGTGGGTAGCCCAGCGAGTGTGGCCGATTCCTGTGTTGCTTGATACACTCTCATCAACAATACCGCGAAGGTCGGCGATACGACCCTTCTCTTTAAACACATGAATGCCTTCATCGTTTTGAACGGCAATACCTGCAGAGTCATAACCGCGGTACTCAAGCTTTTCAAGACCTTTTAAAAGAATTTCCTTTGTATCTGAATTTCCAATATATCCAACAATTCCACACATAATTAATATATCCTCCCTGAACATGCAAGGGGGCAAGAACTCTTTTGGGGACAACTTGCCCCCTTATCTCTGTTTGTCATTAGTATTTACATTGGTCACTTTTTTCTTCCCTTTGTCCATCAAGTTGCCTCAACGATTTAAGGAAGAAACTTTCGGTTCTGTGACACATACGAACCGGGAGGCATCCGCCGAATGCTCGATAAACCTCCACCTCGTCAACTAAACGATCCTTGTCGTATCCATCGTTTAGCCCTGGCGCTTTATAAGGATGGTTACTCACTATCCACCTTTCCTTCTTGACTCATTTCCAATTAATTTGAAAACGAAAACAAAATCATCATACACTAGCACGTTTCCCTTAGTCAACAAAAATCTTACAAGAACAAGAAGTTGTTATCCCATTGTCATGTTCCCGAAACAGAGCAGCGATAAACCATGTGGTCTAAAAACCTTTCTATTAGGACATCATCGGGGTACCTTTATCCCCTATTCAAAAGGACTCTTCTTATTAAATATGCATAAGGGGCACCTGTTGACCCCTTATGCACAAAAAATCAACTATTCGTTTAAACCCATTTCTTCGTCAACAACTTGTACGATTTCATTTACATACCGCTCGCAAAGTTCTTCTGTAGGAGCTTCTGCCATTACACGTACTAACGGCTCAGTTCCAGAAGGACGAACAAGAATACGGCCATTTCCGTTCATTTCTTCTTCAACCTTTTCAATCACTTTTTTAACGGTTTCGTTATCTGTTACATGATGCTTGTCTGTCACTCGCACATTCACAAGCTTCTGAGGGAACTTTTGCATTTCTCCCGCTAGTTCAGATAATGATTTACCGGTCATTTTCATAATGTTTACGAGCTGGATCCCCGTTAACAGACCGTCACCTGTTGTATTGTAATCGAGGAAGATGATGTGGCCTGACTGCTCACCGCCAAGAGTATAGCCATTTTTCTTCATCTCTTCCACTACGTAGCGATCTCCAACCGCCGTTTGAATGCTTTGAATCCCGTGCTCTTCAAGCCCTTTATGGAAGCCAAGATTACTCATGACAGTAGATACGACTGTAGACTGTTTCAATTGACCTTGTGACTTTAAGTATTTACCGCAGATATACATGATCTGGTCTCCGTCCACAATCTGTCCATGCTCGTCGATCGCGATGATACGATCTCCATCACCATCAAAGGCAAGTCCTAAGTCTGCACCTTTTTCTTTCACCATCTCAGCAAGTGATTCAGGGTGGGTAGACCCAACACCTTCATTAATGTTTAATCCGTTTGGTGATGCTCCCATCGTCGAGATGTCAGCATCCAGATCAGCAAACAGATGAGTAGCAAGAGCGGACGTTGCACCATGTGCACAGTCTAACGCAATATGTAAGCCATCGAAATCTTCGTCTACTGACTGTTTTAAATACTGCAGATATTTTTGTCCACCTTCGAAATAATCACTAACTTGTCCTAAGTCAGCTCCGGTCGGACGAGGCAGCCCGTCAACGGTTTGATCTAATAGACCTTCAATTTCGTTTTCCTGGTCATCAGAAAGCTTGAAGCCATCTGGTCCGAAGAATTTAATTCCGTTATCTGCAACCGGATTATGAGAAGCAGAAATCATGACACCAGCCTGGGCTCCTAACGCTTTCGTTAAGTAAGCTACCCCTGGAGTTGAAATCACACCCAAACGCATCACTTCAGCACCAATTGATAGAAGTCCCGCTACAAGAGCCCCTTCCAGCATATGTCCGGAAATCCGAGTATCTCTTCCAATCAATATTTTGGGGCGCGTAGCATCCTTTGTTAAAACATAACCACCAAAACGTCCAAGCTTAAATGCTAATTCCGGTGTTAATTCTGTATTCGCTACACCTCTTACTCCATCCGTTCCAAAATACTTACCCATTGTCATTCTCTCCTTTTTACAGCTCTTATGCTGATGTGTTCTTTTCTTTAATTTCTACTTTTACTGTTTGCTGAGACAAGGTCCATTCTATATCTTCGGGACCTTCTGCCTCTATTTCCACCTCATGCTCGCCTGGTTCGAGCCCTGAAAGATCGAGCGCCAGTGAGAAATCATCTTTCGTCACTTTGCTCACTTGTGCATTCTCACCCTTCAACGCTACGTCTACCAGACCCTCTTCAGGTGACATGATGGTATACTCATATTCTTCAGCTAATCCCTGTGGTGAAATTTTAAGTCCTGTAAGGCTCTTTTCTTCGGTTGTATTGACATCAACCTTCACCTTCACTTCCTCAGGGGCCACTTTATTTAAACCATCTTGCAACGCAAGTGGTACCGCAATGGTTGAGTCCTTCGTAATCTTTGAAAGATCGATCTCTGCCAGCAATTCTTCCACTGTATCCAATACTTCCTGTCTGCCAAAAATCGTTGCCTCTTTAGGTTCAACTGAAATCGACTCCAGGGTTGTGCCTTCAGGAAGACTGCCTTTTTGTTTTATGGTGACAGGTACAATCTTACTCGGATTCGCAACCGAAACGGTCACCTCGACCACTTCCGGAGCAATTTGAACATCTAATTTGTTATACTCACGGTCAAGTACTTGCACCCGGGCTTCCCTTGTCACATTTTCACTGATCTCTTCATCTAAATCTAGAGTTGCAATGACATATGCAATTCGTTCTACTTCATCCCTCGAGCCCGTCACTTTCACTGTTTTTGGATCCACAGCAAGTCCTTCTGCTTCATACCCATTGGATAAAATACTTTCATTGAATTGAGGTTCAACTGTAAATTCTTCTGTGACCTTTTCTTGAACCGATATATTGACAAAATCCGGATCGAGTTTGACATCAAGTTTTTCGGAAATATTATCAATCTGAATATCAACCTGATGCTCACCGATTCCGATATCATTTAAGTCCACATAGACTCTGAAATCCTTCACTTGTTTAGCTTGTTGTACAATCGCCCTGGATCCTTCCACCGTTACATTCACCGTATCAGGCAAGCCGCTTACTTCTAAATTCTCACGATCATAAAAAACTTCAAGCGGGACGTCCTGGATCGTTTCAATCGCATTTTGAGAGTTGCCGGTATTGTTGTTAGCCGTCTTCTGTATTTCATCAAAGTTAACGGATAGATAGAGAATGAATGCCAACATTAGTCCTACAATACGCATGAACCAACGACTTTCCATGAATTTATCCATTTTCTTTCTTCCCCCTAAAGCTCCATTTCGTTGAGGAAGCATTCGTCTTATCGCCAATGAGCTCTACCGTAAGAATTTCCCTGAAGCGCTCCAAAGAGAGGTCGCGATGTAACTCCCCATTTTTCGTAATGGAGATAGCTCCCGTTTCTTCTGATACAACAATTGTAATACTATCTGTTACTTCACTGACGCCAAGTGCTGCCCGGTGTCTTGTTCCCAATTCTTTTGATATAAATGGGCTTTCCGACAATGGAAGATAACAAGCTGCTGCAGCAATTTGACTCTTTTGAATAATAACAGCCCCATCATGAAGAGGTGTATTGGGGATAAAGATATTAATCAGTAATTGAGACGTAATCTTGGCATTAAGTGGTATACCTGTTTCAATATAATCACTCATCCCTGTTTCCCGCTCAAGGGTAAGGAGGGCACCAATTCGACGCTTTGCCATATAACTTACAGCCTTCGTCATCGATTCAATCATCTGCTCTTGCTCTTCTTCTTCCTGAAGTCCGGACCTCGAGAATAAACGGCCCCTTCCGAGCTGTTCAAGGGCTCTGCGGAGCTCAGGCTGGAAGATGATGATAATCGCCAGGAACCCCCAGGTGAGGGCTTGTTCCATCATCCATCCCAGTGTATCCAATCCAAAGATACTACTAAGGCCTCTCACTATGATAATGACAAAAATACCTTTTAATAATTGTACTGCTTTCGTTCCTTTTATCAGCATGATCAGTTTATAGATTACAAACCATACTACGAGTATATCTACAATATCAGAGACATAATCCAGCGCGGAGTAATCCGAAAAAATATTGATAAACGGCATATTACATCCTCCAATAGCTTAATCGAAAGCGTAAGCCGCCATGTGTGGCTTCTCCATTTTCGTAACGTTCCCATTATAGCACATTTTTTCACTGTCAAATGAGAGACACCCACGGCCTCATGATTCTTTCTTTTCTATTCATGAACTCACGTTTTTACAAAAAAAACTGACACGAAAATCAAAGGTGTCAGCCCTTTAGGGACGGACCTTACATTCCATCCCTTCTATTTTATCCTACTTTTCTTCAAGTTGCGAATTTCCCCAATCCAAGGTGTCTTTAGCCCCTTTTTTGATCTGGTACCAAAGCCACTCAAATGCCTCATCGATTTCATGGATCTCTCCTGTCACGCTCCCTGCAGAAGCCAAGTACTGCTTTCCGTTGATGACCGTGACATTCCCTGTTACTTTTCCTTCAATTTTCACATCGCCGTTTCGAACCGTCAGATCCCCGTTTACGACTTCACCTTCAGGAACGACAACCGTATGATCCTGAACGACTAATTTAGCATTTTTCGTAAAAGAGAAAGCCTGATCATCATTCCAGGAAGTGAGGAAGCTCCCGGTCATAAAGAACAGAAATAGTGCAGCAGCCGTGAGTAACGGATGGTGCCTAAACCACCTCTGGACCCCAACCTTCTTCTTCTCTTTCGGTAATCTTGACATGACTTTATCCGTAAAGTCTGTAGAAGCACTAATATGAGATGTGCTCTGTACAAACGCAATTGCTTTTTTCAGCTCATGGAAGTGGTGCTGGCAATCACTGCATTCCTGCAAATGTTGTTTCAGCGTTCCTTCTTTTTCTCTATTTAAATCTCCATCTAAATAATCATGCATATACTCAATGATTTCTTCAGGACAAGGCTTCATGTTCACTCACCCTCTCTACAGTGATCTTAATTGTTTACGGAGAGCTTCCCGCCCTCTATGTACTCTTGTTTTAACCGTTCCCAGGGGTAAATCCAATATCTCACTGATTTCTTGAAGAGGAAGCTCTTCAATATATTTTAAAACAATGACCGATCGATATTTCTCAGGTAACTTGGAAATTTCCTTCTGAATGGTTTCCTGCAGCTCCATATTCTCCACTTCATCTTCCGGTAGCTGAACATCCGCTGCCACCTGTGAGTACATCGTTAAGCCTTCAGTCCCTGCTACCTCTGCATCTAAGAAATAATCCGGCTTCTTCTTCCGAATCCGGTCGATACAAAGATTCGTCGCTATCCGAAAGAGCCAAGTCGAAAACTTTCTCTTTTGATTAAAGGTTTCAATATTTACATATGCCCTGATAAAAGCCTCTTGAGCAATATCCTCTGCCTCATGACGATTACCAAGCATCCGGTAGCAAATTTGAAACACTTTATCCTTGTAAAGCTCGACTAATTCTGCAAAGGCGTTCTGATCACCTTTCAATACTTGTTTTATCCGCTTTTTCACTAATGCTTCCATTTCACAACCTCCGCTCTATGCGGCTATATTTATATACGTAACACCCTATCAAAAGGTTTCAAATTTTTTATATTACTATCCTAACAAATTTTTCAGGAAAAATGTTTACAATTATTAGAAAAAGGGTATAAAGGAACTAATTATTTCTATTGTGGGAGGATCTCGAAATGAGGGGAAGAATGAATGAGTTATTATTTCAAATTGAAGACTGCCGTCGCCAAATGGTCGAACTAGCTTTAAAGTCATCCTTTGCCGATGAGCAAGTTGTTGATTTGAGTACTCGTCTTGACGATCTATTAAATCAATACCAAGTGGTCAAACACCATTGAAGAGAAAATAGATGAAGGCTGAGAACCGTGAAGGGCTCTCAGCCTTTTTTTGATGTATTCACTCTTGCAAGTCATCCCGTATTGCGAAAGGGACACCCTTAAAATATCCTACCGGCCTTTATGTGGGAAGCATTGTGAACACAGACTGGATTATAGTAATTTCTCTCCAAGCAGGGATCCCATCAATGCTACAGCTACAGTAGCCGTTTTATTCTTTTCATCCAGAATAGGATTAACTTCTACAAATTCCGCAGATGTAATAATTCCTGCTTCTTGTAGCATCTCCATTGCCAAATGACTCTCACGGTAGCTTATCCCCCCAAGAACAGGAGTTCCTACCCCAGGAGCATCGCTTGGATCCAATCCATCTAAATCAAGAGATAAATGAACGCCATCCGTTTTACTCTTCAAGTAATCAATGGACTCTTCCATTACCTTCGTCATACCAAGACGATCGATTTCATGCATCGTATATACTTTAATACCCTTTTCTTTAATTAACTCTCTTTCTCCTTCATCTAAAGAACGAGCTCCAATAATGACAATGTTCTCAGGCTTAATCTTTGGAGAGCTCTGCCCGATACTTGTCAAATCTTCATGGCCTATGCCCAAGCTCACCGCAAGTGGCATACCATGAATATTACCTGACGGAGATGTATCCCCTGTATTCAAATCACCATGTGCATCATACCAAATCACACCTAAGTTTTCATAGTGAGGAGAAACACCAGCCAACGTTCCTATCGCAATACTGTGGTCTCCACCAAAGATCAATGGGAAATCTCCACTCCCGATTACATCATTCACCTTACCAGCCAGCGTCTCACTGGCTTCAGCAACCGCTTTCAAATTACGCAGATTCGTATCAGGATTATTATGTACACGCTCAGCCTGGCCAATCTCGATATCACCCAAGTCTTTAATCTCATACCCAAGTTTCTCCAGACGCTCAACAATACCGGCGTAACGAATCGCACTCGGCCCCATATCCACGCCTCTGCGCATTTGACCTAAATCCATAGGTACACCAATAATAGAAATATTTTTCTTCATGAAAAATTCCCCCAATTCGAAATTTATTTACACCTCTATTTTATCCATACTATGAGCCATGGTTCAACCGGACAGGATTGTGTATATATATGCGTGTGTAGAGGTGTTTAAGGTGGATTGGTGCAAGATTATGTAGACGGATTCTTGACGAGGATGCTAGTGTGAAATCGATTGGTTGGCGGTCCGTGGTAAAGAGCGATTTGAAAATATAATCTGTAATTTGAAAATAAATGATTCAGAATTGAAAATACAATCTAAAATTTGAAAACAAATGTGGGAAATTTGAAAACAAATGTGGGAAATTTGAAAATATCCTGAGAAAGATGCGAGGGAAATAGGGGTTTGCTGGTCAATTATAGATTGAGCATTGATTTTTTTAAGAAATATGAAAAAAAATGTTTATTTTAGAGGACATTTCTATTAAAACCTTGTCTGTTTTAATTATTTGCTCTCCGCACTCTCCACCGATCTTCTAGTTGTGGCCAAAGATATCGAGTTGATAATAAAATCCGCAATCCTTTAAACTGACGGCTAAGAAGTAGCATCTAATACCCAATCGGTAACCTCTCGATTGCCTCACACGTAATTTTCATTATCATCAGCGTCAAAATAGTACATTTTTTGAAGGGTTTCAAATATTAATAAGACATTTTCAATGATACGCAACTCTCCCACAATATAATTTCACTCATATTCCCCTAACCAACTTCTATCCACTTAGGAATCAAAACCCAGACAACTCTCTCCCATCCCCGTTGCTGCAACGAGCAGCACAATTTACTAGCCCTCCAGCCATCATAAAGAGCAATCTTTCACTGTTGGTCAATCCACAATCGTAAATCTATCTTCACAAACAAAAAAACCTCAAATCTCATAAAAGATTCAAGGTTTAATCATGTCGTATGTATGGTTACTTCACTCCGCTAACGCTTTGTAAGCAGATAGATTTTTTGCTTTCGCAAAAATCTTTGGTGGAGCCTAGCGGGATCGAACCGCTGACCTCCTGCGTGCAAAGCAGGCGCTCTCCCAGCTGAGCTAAGGCCCCCCTATGTTATAGATGATAGAGAAATTCTCACACCTTGCGATGTGAGAAAATGTGTGATGAGCCATGAAGGACTCGAACCTTCGACCCTCTGATTAAAAGTCAGATGCTCTACCAACTGAGCTAATGGCTCTTAAGTGGCTGGGCTAGCTGGATTCGAACCAACGCATGTCGCAGTCAAAGTGCGATGCCTTACCGCTTGGCTATAGCCCAAT
>NZ_CANKZT010000015.1:0-21530 GCF_947488365.1 uncultured Rossellomorea sp.
TGAATAGCTCTTTAAAAATAAATCTAGAATTAACGTTGACGTATTGTCTTGTTTTGTTCAGTTTTCAAGGTTCAATATAACGTTGGGCTCTCTTGAGCACCTCTTAAATATAACATTTTTCGTCATAAAGCGTCAAGCTTTTTTTGAAATTTGTTTTTCGCGTCGTTTTGACGACAAGGAATATAATAGCATCTTCTACTATTGAGAGTCAATACTATTTTTCACCTTTTACATATTTATTTCAGGGAGTGTTCCAGTTTATAAGATAAACTAGTCTAACTTAAATAATTTGAGAAACAAACAGCACCTGCCCTCTACTAATGAACAGATGCTGTCGACTCAAATTTTAATCGGCTAATTGTATATACTTAAACGCTCTCTTAGGATAGATTCCATCTGCAAAAACCAGATTCCATACGAGTTCATGACCTCTTTTCCCTAAGCATGCCGTTAAGATCATCTCCGAATCTACTTTATTCCTAGGTATGCCATTCGTGAAATACGTGTAATGTGAATGCAGATCCAGAAGCTGAATCCCATCATCAACCATCTGCTTCACTCTGAATACTCCGTAAACTGTTTCTTCATATTCTTCCATTAATTCATCAAGGCGTTCCAAATCTTTCGTAAAGTCCCATTCAGGATTGTGAAAACCCGGATGATTTTTCAAGAAGAGCTCAGAGAAAAGCGTTTCATAATTCTTTAAGATTGGTAACGCCTCAGTAATGTAAGGATCGACAATGTCGAGAAAGGTTGTATTGTGTCTTTTATCAAGCCACCGGACGAACTTTTTCAGTTGTAAGAGGAAATCTTGTGTGTGGTTTTTCTTGGGGACGACTTTCATGTGGTGTGGGAGATAGGCAAATATCAATTCTTCCCAAAAGGAAGGAAGACACTCTTTCCAGGAACGGGGCCAATCATCTTCTAAATGATCCGTCATATAGTAGGCAAAGTCAGTGAGGAACTGATTACGCTTTTTATTGGCCATCTGTTCACGTTTATAATCGATGAAGTCATTTCCATAATACTCTACTAATCCACGCGACCTCAGATTGAATTCTCTGCCAATCTTGAATTTTTCCAGCATTTCGAGATGCTCGTCGGGATGATTGAATTCCTGTAACCATACTCTGATTTGAGGACTGTCTTGAATTAGTCTACTTTTCACTATTAAGACCACCAGCTTTCTGGATTTTTTTGTTGAAATGGAAAATAAAACAGGAAGGGAGGAGTGAGGTTAACCATATTATACCAATCACTATTAATAATGAAAAGTGTTTTTACCTTTATAATTGTAAAAGGCTCTTTTTGTAAAGTTTGTTGCTATTGGAGATAAGAAAGTAATAGTTGATTTCCGCTACAGGATGCTCGCTTTCCGCGGGGCTGGCGGTGAGCCTCCTCGGCTGCGCCTCCGGGGTCTCACCTGTCCAGCTATTCCCGCAGGAGTCGATCATCCTGCAGCGAGAATCAACTTTCTGAGCATGAATCCTTAATCGAAAACAATTAAAACAAGCTTTTTAGCAAACAATCTCTTTTAAGGTAAGTAGAGATT
Organism: uncultured Rossellomorea sp.; assembly: GCF_947488365.1. Classification (NCBI taxonomy): domain Bacteria; kingdom Bacillati; phylum Bacillota; class Bacilli; order Caryophanales; family Bacillaceae; genus Rossellomorea; species uncultured Rossellomorea sp. The sequence continues at coordinate 1,553 of NZ_CANKZT010000015.1, forward strand.
GATTGTCTTAATGAAGCAGAATTATTTTTTCTAGTTATTTTGTTTTCTGGTACACCTTGAAGCTCTGCACAAAGATCCTATTAAAGATGGTGAGGGGAACTGCGCAGACTCCTGTGGAAGTACGGGCGTGCCGAGACCCCGTTCGGCTAAGCTGAGGAGGCTCGGCCGAACGCTAGCTGCAAGCGGAGCAGTTCCCCTCACCATCCAGCACACACTAATTGACAGAGCCTTGCAGAACTTATGTTAAAAACATAGAGATCACATATATCAATCCAATAAAGGGATTTCAGCACGTTTATAGAAGAGTACTAGAGAAAGAGTTTGTGTTGAAGGGAGAATATACAATGAACGAAGTCATTCGTGCCATCCAGGATGATTACCCAGATGATTTTGCGTGGTGTTATGGCTGCGGCCGACTCAATAAGGAAGGGCATCATTTTCGTACTGGAATGGAAGATGGTCACACGGTCACGATCTACACGCCTAAACCGGAACACACTGCTTTACCGGGCTTCGTATATGGCGGGTTGGTTGCTTCCTTAATCGATTGCCATGGCACTGGTTCAGCTGCGATTATTCTTCATAGAAAGAACGGTGGAGAAATCGGTGATGGTCAAGAGCCTCCACGTTTTGTCACCGCTTCCTTACAAGTGGATTTTATGAAACCGACACCTCATCATGTCCCATTAAAAGCAGTTGGTACGGTTCATGAAGTTCATCCTAAGAAATTCAGGGTGGAAACAGAAGTATTTGCGGAGGGGAAATTGTGTGCTCGTGGTGAAGTAGTAGCTGTTGTGATGCCAAAAACGTTTTTAAGTGAATAGTGTAAAAACAGCAAGTGCCAGTCCCCCCTCCACCCCGGAAGGAAGGACGGGCACTATTAATATACAAAATTAAACTGGTTTGTTTCTCATCTCGGCAAATAATTCATATGTCCTCATCAACCTTGAAGCCGATTCTTCCAACAAAATGCTTCCGCTTGTCATTGCAACTCTTAAAGACATAGGCTGACTAACGATCGGAAGCAGTAACTGTATACCTTCAGCATAAATTTGCTCTAAATCCCCTTCTATTTTCCCTGCAAACACAGCTACCGGAACTTCATACTTTAAAGCTAATCTCCCGATGCCTACGGGTACCTTTCCATAGAGGGACTGTGCATCGATCTTCCCTTCCCCAGTCAAAACGAGTGCCGCATCTTTCAAGTGATACTCCAGGCAGCTCTCTTCTGCGATAATACTTAATCCGCTCTTAAAAACTGGTTGAAAAAAGGAGTGAAGGGAGTAACCAAGCCCACCGGCAGCTCCACTTCCTTGATCGAGGCGGCAATCCAGTCCCGTATGTTCAACTACCTTTTCAGCAAAGTGTTCCATGCCTCTTTCAAAGTCTGCAAGTTTCTCATGTTTGACACCCTTCTGCGGTCCGAACACGGTCACAGCCCCTTCATTCCCTAACAGAGGGTTCGTTACGTCTGAAGCGACTGTCCACTTAACGGCCTGAAGCCTTTGGTCGAGTTTAGTGGAGTCAATCGAGTCAATTTTCCCCAGCATGCTTCCTCCAGCTTCGAGTTCTTGTCCTTTCTTATTGAAAAAACGGATTCCTAACGCTTGCAGGAACCCTGCCCCTCCATCTACGGTTGCACTCCCTCCTAACCCAAGAATAACGTGCTCTGCTCCAAGGTCTAAAACGGATTTCACAAGCTCACCGGTCCCGAATGTAGAGGCCACGCCCGGGTTCAACTCACTTTCTGTTAACAAAGTAAGCCCGGATGCTGCTGCCGTTTCAATTACGGCTGTCTTTGTTTCAGATACCCACCCAAAAGCTGCTGAGATTTTACGTCCCAGGGGATCTCTCGCTTGAACCGATCGTGTTTCCCCATTCATGATGGTCATCATGGCATCAACCGTTCCTTCACCACCATCTGCCATCGGGATCATGACTGTTTGGTGTGTAGGATTAATACGGTGAATCCCTCTCCGAATCGCTTCGGCCGCTGCTTTACTTGTCATGGAACCTTTAAAGGAATCCGGTGCAATGACGATTTTCATAGTTCTCCCGCCTCCTCTGTCTTTTCTATGTAAAAAAGCAGCCAAGATCAGAGGTAAGAAAAAATCCCACCTGATACTTCGACTGCCTTTCTTCTTACTATTCTATTGATCCTTATAGGATCCACATCTGAATGACGGTTAGTCCCACTACTCCGGGAATACCTAAAATCCCTGAAATAGATGAGGTTGCTAAATTAATAGGAACGTGGATTCCGTACTGACTGCCAAAGGCGTTCAGGAAAAATAAAAAGAGTGCTCCGATCATGACCTTCATGGCAACTTGTCCGACAAACCGAAGTGGCTTGATGGGTGTGCCGGTGGCCAATAGAAGTACAATCAGTCCGCTGATCACCGCAATGACGATAACTGGGCTCATACCCTTCTCTCCTCTCAACATAGAACATAAATAGTCTCTTATTGAAAGGATATGAGGGTTGTCTACCTTTTTATGACGATCTTTCTATGTTTTGCTTCTCTAAAGAGAAAAAAATATTTAGCTTCTGCTATTTTCGAATGACAGTGGATGTTCAGATTATAATCCACACTCATCTCATCGATGGAACGTTGCTGATTCCAATGATCCTTGGTTTCGTCTAAAACGTGTAGTAAGGATTGGTCATACTCTTTTTTCAGCTTTCCTTTTTTTCGGAAAAACATAGGTATCCTCTCCTTCGTTAAACGTCTCTTCTTCCTTCAAGAGCTTTCGATAACGTTACTTCATCTGCGTACTCAAGATCTCCACCGACAGGAAGACCATGGGCAATCCTCGTGATTCGGATACCTGATGGTTTGACGAGACGTGAGATGTACATTGCTGTCGCTTCCCCTTCTATGTTCGGGTTGGTAGCGAGGATGACCTCCTGGACCTCGTCACCGTGAAGACGCTTTATCAGATCCGGAACATTGATGTCCTCGGGTCCAATCCCATCCATTGGGGAGATGGCTCCGTGGAGCACATGATATTGTCCGTTATATTCTTTCATCTTCTCCATTGCAATGACATCTTTGGGATCTTGAACCACACAGATGATGCTGCGATCTCTTCTTTGGTCCTCACATATATAACATGGATCTTGGTCGGTGATATGACCGCAAACGGAACAGTAACTTAGATTACGCTTTGCATTGACCAATGCCTTGGCAAAATCAAGGACAGTATCTTCTTTCATACTAAGAACAAAAAAAGCCAGTCGGGCCGCAGTTTTCGGCCCGATTCCCGGCAATTTCATAAAGCTGTCGATCAGCTTCGATATAGGCTCAGGATAATGCATCGTATTGCCTCCTAGAACATTCCCGGTAGGTTCATTCCTTTAGTGAATTGACCCATAGTTGAGTTCGTTAATTCGTCTGCTTTCTTCAGTGCATCGTTTGTCGCTGCAAGGACTAAATCTTGTAGCATTTCTACATCATCCGGATCAACAGCTTCTTCGTTGATCTTTACATCGATTACTTGTTTGTGACCGGAAACGATAACAGTCACCATTCCGCCGCCAGCTGTTCCTTCAATTTGCTTTTCCCCTAATTCTTCTTGTGCTTCCGCCATTTTCTTTTGCATCTTTTGCATTTGCTTCATCATATTTTGCATATTACCATTTCCACGCATCATATTATTACCTCCAGTTAATTTTTTCTAGATTAATCGTTTAATTCTATTAAATCCATACCGACAAGCTTTTCAGCTTCCTTCAAGAGTGAGTCTTCACCTTGATCCTCACCAGATGATTCTCCATCTTCTGATTTAGAGTTTCGGATAAAGTCTTCTCTTATGGACATCCACTGATCTTCAGGAATCCCAATCGCTGCATAGCTGTTTCCTGTAAGCTCTTCCAGTATGGAAGCAATCGCTGAAGTGAAAGCTTGATTCTCCATTGCCATCTGACAATGAATATCGTATTTAAATTTTAACACAAATGAGCCGTTTGTAGCTGCTACAGGTTCAGCATCATTTAACAGTGCTGATTGTGAGCGCATTTGACGCTGGTTCAATGTTTCGACCATATCTCCCCAGCGGCTCTTGATCAGATTGAGATCTTCTTTCGTCGCCGTCCGGAGTACTTCCTGAATTTTTCCCGTAGGAGCCCGGAAGCCTTTCTTTGCCCTGATCGGTTTTTTCGCCGGTTGTGAAGCCGGCTCTGCTTGAACCTTGACTCCATTCGCCTTCAGCTGTTCAACCTCTTTTTCAAGAAGTTTGATCTTTTTCATCATATCGTTCACTTCCGGTGAGGAAGCCGCTGCCGGTGCTTCCATTTGACAAAGCTTAACAATGGAAACCTCGAGGTAGATACGGGCATGATTGGTGAACTTCATTTCCTGACCGGCCTGATTCAAGACATCGATATATTGATAAATCTGCTGAGCCTGGGTTTGTCCGGCTAATTCTTTAAAATCATCATCGAGCATGACACGTTCCAGTGATTCTTCAAGATTAGGAGCCGTCTGGTACAGCAGCATATCCCGAAAATAAAGGATAAAGTCCTCTGCGAACCTTGCCGGGTCCTTACCTTGGAACAACAGTTCTTCCAGCGCACTTAATCCACTTGTGACATCTCTTTCCAAAATCGCTTTCGCAAGGGTGTTTAAATAGCCTTGAGAAACAGCCCCTGTTACAGTCAAGGCATCGTCTACCGTTACCTGATCCTGACTAAAGGAGATAGCTTGGTCGAGAAGACTTAGGGCATCACGCATTCCACCCTCAGCTGCCCTTGCGATAATCGTTAGGGCATTTTCTTCATAATTCACACCTGATTCTGTGGCAATATGACTCATTCGTCCCACAATATCCCTGGCTGTAATTCGTTTGAAGTCAAAACGCTGACAGCGTGAAATGATCGTAAGGGGAATCTTATGCGGCTCTGTAGTCGCCAGGATAAAGATGACGTGCTTAGGCGGTTCCTCTAAGGTTTTCAGCAGCGCATTAAATGCTCCGATAGACAGCATATGAACTTCATCTATGATGTAGACTTTATACTCGACTACGTTTGGAGAATATTTGACTTTATCCCGTATGTCCCGGATCTCTTCCACCCCGTTATTGGAAGCAGCATCGATTTCAATGACATCCGGGATCGAACCGTCGGTAATTCCTTTACAGGCATCACATTCATTACAGGGTTCGGCTACAGGAGAACGCTCACAGTTAACTGCTTTCGCCAGAATCTTCGCTGCACTCGTTTTCCCTGTTCCCCTTGGTCCGGAGAATAAATAGGCATGAGAAATCTTCTGATGAAGGAGGGCATTTTGCAACGTTTTCGTTACATGCTGCTGTCCAACTACATCAATAAATGACTGAGGACGCCACACACGATATAAAGCTTGATATGCCAAAATACTCCCCCCTCTTGTTTTATGTACTATAGTGTCTATTATAACGTAATTTAAATCCCTTTTACAAAGAAAACCGGAGATCAATTCAGGATGACCTCTTTTGTCTATAAAACCCTTTTACATACAAAAAACTCACCCGATAAAGGATGAGTTGTTGTTTATTTATTAAACTGCCGTGCACCTTTCGTCGACAAGCATCCATAGGCGTTACTCAAGCAGTTAGCTCGGCCCAGGCAACCCTGCGGCACATGGGAGCTTCCACTTAATGCTGCTTCCTTCCGGACCTGACATGGTTCATGGATTCCCATTGCGCAGGACCCAGGCGTCAACACCACTTACTTGAGGCAGCCCTACAGAGTGCGAGCCTCGGAAAGGAATTCGGTCTCGCTAGAGCGGATTGCGAGTACAGGGCACCGCTACCTCCCCACCTAGCACGGCAAAATTGATACCATATTTAGTTGCGTCATTAGTGCGACGCAAGATTAAGTATACTAGGATTTACGGTAAAAAGCAATGATGGAATGCTGTAAGTTATTTACAATCCAGAAGTCCTATTTTTCTTCTCCTGCTTCTTCCGCTCTCGCAGGTCCTTAAAAAAACGGGAAAGGATTCCACCACATTCTTCCGACAGCACTCCTGGTACTACTTCACACTGATGATTAAATCGATCATCCACAAGTAGATTCATTAACGTTCCCGCACAGCCTGCCTTTGGGTCTTTTGCCCCGTAAATGACTTTCTCAATTCTGGAAAGGATGATGGCTCCACTGCACATAGGACACGGTTCAAGTGTGACATAAAGCTCTGCGCCCTCAAGCCTCCATGTGCCAAGCTTCTCACATGCCTCTTGGATAGCTAATGTCTCGGCATGGGTGATGGCATTTTGACTCGTTTCTCTCAGATTGTGAGCACGGGCGATGATTTCATTACCCATTACAATGACCGCTCCGATCGGGACTTCCTGAATCGCTGCCGCTTTTTCCGCTTCTTTTAGTGCTTCCATCATAAATCGTTCTTCTCTTATACCCATTATATACTCCCGCAAATTTATTTATCTATTCTTTATAAAATATCCCCATTCACTCCAAACTATAAGAGAAAGGGGCTTTCAACATGATACCTAAAGATACCGCTCTTCTTGTTATAGACATTATGAATCCATTCGACTTCGAACACGGTCACACACTGGCGAGCCATACCAGCAATATTGTTGAACCGATTAACTCATTACGTCACTATTGTACCAAACATCAGCATCCTACCATTTATATTAACGACCATTATGAGCTTTGGAAAGCAGATTACAAAGAGATCTATAAGAAATGCCATAATGAAGTCAGCGATAGCATCATGACGCCGCTCCAGCCGACGGATAAAGATTTTTTTCTCATTAAACCTAAACATTCCGCTTTTTATGGTACTGCTTTAAATACACTATTGCATCACCTGTCTGTAAAAAATCTTATCATCACGGGTATTGCAGGAAACATCTGTGTACTCTTTACAGCAAACGATGCTTATATGAGAGAGTTTAACCTCATTGTGCCCTCTGATGCCATTGCGTCAGTCAGTGATGAAGATAATCACTATGCGTTAACGATGATGAAAAACGTATTAAAAGCAAGGATAGAACCGACCGGTGAGATCTTATAAAATTCACTCAAAAAACATATCCACCTCTTTCATTTCATAAGTTGAATATAGTGAATGAAATATAGGAGGGTCTGTTTATGCAAATTCATGTTGTCCAATCAAACCAATCATTATTTGGTATCGCTCAAGCGTATGGATCAACAGTTAAGGATATAGTAGACGCCAATGAACTGCCAAACCCTGATAACTTAGTGATTGGCCAATCATTGGTTATCCCTATTATAGGAAGTTTTTATTTTGTGCAACCAGGGGATAGTCTTTGGGCGATCAGCCAGAAGACAGGTGTCCCCTATCAGGAGCTGGCAAGAGTGAACGGAATTTCTCCCAATCAACCTTTGCAAGTAGGGTTTCGATTATATATTCCACAGAAGCCTAAAGTAAGGGCTGAATTTAATGGGTATGTTGAACCCTACGGAAAAGAAGTGGCCCCAAACCTGGAAGAAAGCGCGAAAGAAGCAGCTCCTTATCTCACCTACCTGGCTCCATTCAGCTTCCAAGCCAAACGGGATGGAACACTGCAGGAACCACCCCTTGGAAATTTGCTTCAAACAGGGAAAGATAATAATAATGTGTTAATGATGGCCATCACCAATCAAGAAGAAGGAACGTTCAGTGATGAACTTGGGCGAATCCTGCTAACCGACCAGGCAATCCAGAATAAATTCCTCGATAATGTTGTCCAAACCGCCAAGAAATATGGCTTCAGGGACATTCACTTCGACTTCGAATATTTACGTCCACAGGACAAAGAAGCCTACAACCAATTTTTACGAAAAGCAAAGCAGCGGTTCAATCAAGAAGGATGGCTGCTTTCAACCGCCCTGGCTCCCAAGACCAGTGCCGATCAAAAAGGAAAGTGGTATGAAGCACATGATTATAAAGCTCACGGTGAAATCGTCGACTTCGTCGTGATCATGACCTATGAGTGGGGGTATAGCGGTGGTCCAGCCATGGCCGTTTCCCCTATCGGACCTGTTCGGGAAGTGCTTGAATACGCCATTTCAGAAATGCCTCCATCCAAGATTCTCATGGGGCAAAATTTATATGGATATGACTGGACCCTCCCTTTTGTACAAGGAAGTACAGCGAAAGCCATCAGTCCACAACAGGCAATCAAGATTGCCGCCGACAATAACGTCCCGATTCAGTATGATCAAAAAGCACAGGCCCCTTTCTTTAAATACCGGGATGCAAGCACCGGAAAAGATCATGAAGTATGGTTTGAAGATGCCCGGAGCATCCAAGCGAAATTTGATCTCATGAAAGAGTTAAAATTAAGGGGAATGAGCTATTGGAAGCTCGGGCTCTCCTTCCCTCAGAACTGGTTGTTAATATCCGACAATTTCAATGTTGTAAAAAGATAATAAATAATAAAAGCTGACGGACAGGTGAATCTATAAACACCTGTCCATCAGCTTTTTGTTTGTCTTTTCCTTAATAGTTGGCCACTTAAAGTCGATATAGTGAACGTAGCATAATTTCAAAATCCTTGGAAATAACCTAAACAAACCATCCATCTATTGTGTTACAATAATTCCTGTCGTAATTTTTTATTTTTATTTTTTCACACAAGAAAAGATTGCCGTAATATGAGGAGGAAAATTAATGGGGCGCATTCCTTTCATTACCGTTGAAGGTCCGATTGGAATAGGAAAAACCTCTCTTGCAAAAGCGATTTCTGAGCACTTTCATTTCCACTTACTAAAAGAAATTGTGGATGAAAACCCGTTCTTAGATAAATTCTATGATGACATCGAAGAGTGGAGCTTTCAAACAGAGATGTTTTTCTTATGCAATCGTTACAAACAGCTAGAGGATATTGAAAAACACTACCTATCTCAAAACAAATCTGTTGTAGCAGATTATCATATTCTTAAAAACATCATCTTTGCTAAACGTACATTGAAGGATGAACAGCAGTTCAAAAAATATCACAATATTTATGAGATCCTAACGTCGGATATGCCGAGGCCCAATGTTGTGATCTACTTGAACGCAAGTCTTGATACCCTTTTAAAGCGCATTGAAAAAAGAGGAAGAGACTTTGAAAAGAAAATCAGCCCTCTTTATCTAAAGCAGCTATCGTTAGATTATGAAGAATACATGAATACATTCGAAGAAACTCACCCTGATATCCCTGTTCTTCGCTACAATGGCGACCACATAGACTTCGTTCAAAATAAAGAGGACCTGGAACACATTCTCACTCAATTAGAGACTACACTAAAAAAAGGAGTTCACTATCATGAATCTTCGCACTAAATACGGGATCCCGAACAATGCCGTGATTACCATTGCGGGTACAGTTGGCGTCGGTAAATCCACTATGACAAACGGCTTGGCCAATGCCTTGGGTTTCCGAACGTCATTTGAAAAAGTTGATACCAATCCGTACCTCGATAAATTTTATCAGGACTTTAAAAGCTGGAGCTTCCACCTTCAAGTTTACTTCTTAGCAGAACGCTTCAAAGAACAAAAGAAAATCTTTGAATACGGTGGAGGCTTTATTCAAGACCGTTCCATCTATGAAGATACAGGCATCTTTGCCCGCATGCATTATGAAAAAGGGAATATGAGCGAAATCGATTATGAAACCTATACAAGCCTTTTCGATGCCATGGTCATGACACCATACTTCCCTCACCCTGATCTTCTGATCTACCTTGAAGGATCCATTGATAATGTCGTTGATCGCATCCGTGAGCGCGGCCGCCCAATGGAACAACAAACACCTGTTGCCTACTGGGAAGAAATGCATGAGCGTTACGAAAACTGGATCAACTCATTTAACGCCTGTCCAGTACTCAGACTGGACATCAGCGAATACGACCTGGTGAACGATCAAAACTCAATCGAACCAATCGTTGAACGAATCGGGTATTTCATTGAACAGACGAGAATGCTGAAGAGCTAAACGATAAGCGGAGGCGCCTTGGCCTGGCCCGACAAGCATAAGACGAGCCTTCCGGAAAGGCGGCTTTTTGGATGGCTTGTCTTATGACCTCGAGGGACTAGGCGCCGAAACTGGATCAGAATATAGAAAAAAAGACTACTCTGTGCTTTGCGGCAGGAGTAGTCTTTTTTTATGGTGGCCGGAAAACATCCATCCGTTTATTTCCAACCAAAAAGAGGTATATGTACAAACAAACAGATTTATAAGGAGTTGGATTAATCATGGAATCGAAACGAACTTATTTTGTAGATATAAGCAGCGGGGATATCCTGCAGGATCCGAATCAAAATGCCAGTCCAAGCTTTCGCATATTCGCTACCCCAACCGAAGTGAACGAGCTTAAAATGCTCTTTAACGATAACTATGATGATGACATGTCGACCATGAGACGGGCTCAGGTTCCTTTCCGCCAATATCACAATTCACCAGAGGACGATCAATATGATCAATCGATGAAAAACATTTATTCAATGATCTTTAAGCTGGGTGACGTAGAAGCACGGAAACATATTACAGAAATAGGTGTACTTGGCCATACTTCCGATCCTCACCTAAGAGAGGACATCGAAAACCTTAAGTAAATGGTCATATGTATAAATAAAAAAAATTCGTTACATATAATATGTAACGAATTCTATCTCCAATGTTTATGCGCTATGGTTATAAAAAAATCAATGGAGGAGGAAGGGGGATTCGAACCCCCGCGGGCTGTTACACCCCTGTCGGTTTTCAAGACCGATCCCTTCAGCCGGACTTGGGTATTCCTCCGTATCGACAAGAACTATAATACCATGGTGTACAAATAGAGTCAAGCATATTTCTGAAAAAAATTCAAAAGGTGCTTCACAATAATTCGTGAGGCACCTTTTGTTTGTCTTCCATCTTCAGTTTTGTCTTATCCTTTAATGACTTCTGCTCCACCCATATATGGACGAAGTACTTCTGGAACCACGACTGACCCATCTTCTTGTTGATAGTTTTCTAAGATAGCGGCAACCGTACGTCCGATTGCCAAGCCAGATCCATTCAATGTATGAACATGTTCAGGTTTCCCTTTAGCTTCTCTTCTGAAACGAATGTTCGCTCGTCTTGCCTGGAAGCTTTCAAAGTTACTGCAAGAAGAAATCTCACGGTAAGTTCCGTAGCTTGGAATCCATACTTCAATGTCATACTTCTTGGCAGCCGTGAAACCTAAGTCCGCTGTACACATAGATAGCACTCGATATGGCAGACCTAGTAGCTGAAGGACTTTTTCAGCATGACCTGTCAACTTCTCAAGCTCATCATAAGAATCTTCAGGCTTCACAAAGCGAACAAGCTCTACTTTGTTGAACTGATGCTGACGGATCAAACCACGTGTATCACGGCCTGCAGAACCCGCTTCAGAACGGAAGTTTGCACTGTACGCTACATAGCTTACAGGTAACTCCTCACCCTTCATGATCTCATCGCGGTGATAATTGGTTACAGGTACTTCTGCTGTAGGAACCAGGAAATAATCCTCGCTTTCTATTCTAAACGCATCTTCTTCAAATTTAGGAAGTTGACCTGTTCCTGTCATACTCGCTCGATTCACCAGGAATGGAGGGATCATTTCTGTATATCCATGCTCATCCATGTGCAGATCCATCATGAAGTTAATCAAGGCTCTTTCTAGTCTTGCTCCTAACCCTTTATAAAAAACAAAGCGGCTTCCGGTCACCTTCCCGGCTCGTTCGAAATCCAGGATCCCGAGGCCTGTTGCAATGTCCCAGTGAGGCTGTGCCTCAAAATCGAACTCACGGATCTCTCCCCATTTGCGGGCCTCTATATTATCATCCTCAGTTTCACCAACTGGTACAGTTTCATGTGGAATGTTAGGGATGGAAAGCAGGATGCGCTCTAACTCCTCTTCAATTCCTCGTAATTCATCATCCAGTTTTTTCACCATGGCCCCGACTTCACGCATTTCAACAATCAGGTCCTGAGCATCCTTTTTCTCTTTCTTTAGCTGGGCAATTTGCTGTGATACGTCATTACGTTTGCTTTTTAATTCTTCACTTTCCACAAGCAGCTCTCTTCTTCTTTTATCAAGCTCTTCGAATTTACCGAAATCCTCCAGGTTCTCACCGCGATGTTGTAGACGGGCTTTTACATCTTCCAGATTGTTACGTAAATACTTAATGTCTAACATGAGATTCTCTCCTTTTTTATAAAAAAATAAAAAACCCCCATCCCTGGTAAAAGGGACGGAGGTTTCCGCGTTGCCACCCTAATTGAAGACGCAGAGCATCTTCCTCTTAAGAGATGGTAACGGAATCACCGAAAATACCTACTTCATTCAGTACTTCACTCAAGGATGGATTCATAAAGCCCTTGCGTCGATTCTCACCAGCCACCGACTCTCTAAAGCAAGCCTTCTTTACTACTATTTCCTATCAACGATTTAATTTTTTATTGGTTATTTCATAATCTACTACAATGTTTTCCATTTTGCAATAAAATTATGCGATTGTTTTTTCCATGCTTTCTTTCACCATCTCAACAAAGAAGGAAGTTAAACGGTGATCATCCGTTAACTCTGGATGGAAAGAACAACCGAGGAATTGTCCGTGTCTAGCAAGGACAATTCGACCATTATGCTTTGCGAGGATTTCAACATCTTCTCCCGCTTCCACGATATGAGGGGCACGGATGAAAACGGCATTGAACCCTTCTCCAACATGAGCAATCGAAAGATCCGCTTCAAAGCTTTCTTTCTGACGACCGAAGGAATTACGCTCGACCGTTACGTCCATCACACCTAAATGAGGTTCCTCATACCCGACAATATGCTTCGCTAAGAGAATCAGTCCCGCACACGTCCCGAAGATCGGTTTGCCATTTGCAGCAAATTGTCTCAACGGCTCCATAAAGCCGTATCGATCAATCAGCCTTCTCATGGTCGTACTTTCCCCGCCTGGCATGATCAGACCTTGAATCTCTTCCAGCTGTTCTACACGCTTAATGACGATTGCCTTGGCACCAGAAGCTTCGATTGAACGAACATGCTCTCTGACGGCACCTTGAAGTCCTAATACACCGATGTTCAACATAGAATCACACCTTACCATCCACGATCTTGCATACGGTTTTCAGGTAAGATAGAAGAAATTTCTACTCCCTTCATTGCTACACCAAGCTCTTTTGATAGCTCTGCGATTAACTTGTAATCTTGATAATGAGTAGTCGCTTCTACAATAGCTCTTGCAAATTTCTCAGGGTTTTCTGATTTGAAGATACCAGAACCCACGAATACTCCGTCAGCTCCTAATTCCATCATAAGAGCCGCATCAGCTGGTGTTGCAATTCCGCCTGCAGCAAAGTTTACAACAGGTAAACGGCCGTTTTCTTTAATTTCTAACAATAATTCGTATGGAGCTCCCAGTAACTTCGCTTCTGTCATGATCTCGTCTTCATTCATGCTCACAAGCTTGCGTACTTGAGCATTTACCTTACGCATATGACGAACCGCTTCAACGATGTTACCTGTTCCAGGCTCACCCTTTGTACGCAGCATAGATGCACCTTCACCAATACGGCGGGCAGCTTCACCTAAATCACGGCACCCACATACGAATGGAACAGTGAAATCTCTTTTATTTAAATGATACTCTTCATCAGCTGGCGTCAATACTTCACTCTCATCAAGATAATCGACACCCATTGATTCAAGAACTCTTGCCTCTACAATATGACCAATACGAGCCTTCGCCATTACTGGAATCGACACAGCGCCCATAACTTCTTCAATAATACGAGGGTCTGCCATTCTTGCTACCCCACCTGCAGCACGGATGTCTGCTGGAACTCGTTCTAAAGCCATTACTGCAACTGCACCCGCAGCTTCAGCAACTTTTGCCTGCTCTGCATTCACAACGTCCATAATAACGCCGCCTTTTTGCATTTCAGCCATACCTCTTTTAACACGATCTGTACCAGTCTTCATCATATCTATATCCCCCTTATATTTATCCCATGCCTGTCCCATTTCCATCCAAAAAAGGAAGAAAACGCGACTAAAACAATCGGAATGATTATGTAACCCTACTGCTAAATAAACAATAAAAAAAGACTTATGTCAAGACGAAAAGCGGAAGCGGCTTGGTCAGGCCCGACAAGCATAAGATGAATCGACCGGAAAGGCGCTCTTTGCTTTTTTGGTCGATTTAGCTTATGACCTCGAGGGACTAGCCGCTATAGCTGGACATCTCGAAAAGCGGAAGGGCTTTGCCCAGAGGCGACAAGCATAAGACGAACATGCCGGAAAGGCGTTCTTTGCCTTTTTGGCATGTTTGGCTTATGACCTCGAGCCTCTAAGCCCTGGAGCTGGACATCTCGAAAAGCGGAAGGGCTTTGCCCAGAGGCGACAAGCATAAGACGAACATGCCGGAAAGGCGTTCTTTGCCTTTTTGGCATGTTTGGCTTATGACCTCGAGCCTCTAAGCCCTGGAGCTGGACAAGACGAAAAGCGGAAGCGGCTTGGTCAGGCCTTGCATGTATTTCTTGGGAACTTCTAAAGGTGCTCTTAGTAAGATGCCTCTTTATCACCCTGCCTATAAAAAAACACCAAGACTTGTCCTAATGTAAAAGTCTTGGTGCTGAATGAATCATTTCCTAAGGGGGTATTAGAACCAGCCTTTAACCGTTGATGTAACCGAGTTCCAGATGTCCCCGAAGAAACCACCTACAGCTCTCATTGAAAGGACAAACCAGTTTGCTTTTTCAACCCCATCTACAGCAACAACAGATGCTTTAGAAGCATTGGTACCTTTATCTGTAAGGTAGCCTAAATCTTTTTTATCTTTTGATTCTAACGTAACATATCCAACTTTTTCTCCTTTTTTAACTGGAGCTGTCAGTTCACTATCATCGTTCAGCTTTTTCTTATCTACTACAAATTTCGGTTTATATTGATCTTCTTCACCGTTCTTGATCACCATGCTCAATGAAGAATCCGTTTTGATTTGAACTTCTTTTTCTTTCCCTTTTTCAACCGGAAGTCTCTTTTGACCTTTTACTTGGTAGTCAGCAGGGAGTACTTCCTCTATTGTATAATTGTTAAAGGCATAGTCCATCATTTTTCTTGTTTCACTAAAGCGGGCATCATAGGAGTTTTCACCAGCTGGAACTTCAACGTCCATTACAACCGTAATGAATCTCATTCCGTCCCGTTCTGCTGTTCCTGTGAAGTTGGCACCCGCAAAATCAGTCGTACCTGTTTTCAGTCCGTCCATTCCTTCGTATTCGCGGATCAGCCCCGGTAACATCCAGTTCCAGTTATCCATTTGAGTGGGGTCATCCGTTCCTTCCGCAAATACCTTCTTCGCAATACTGGATGTCTCAAGTACCTCCGGATAATCATGCAGCAAGCGATACGCGAGTGTTGCTACATCCTTTGCAGACATCACATTTTCTTCTTCCGGACCACCTACCACCTTTTCTACATAAGGTGCCAAGTCTTTATTGTTTAAACCCGTAGAATTCACAAATTTATATTCTTCCAGACCAAGTTCTTTAGCCTTTGCATTCATCATTTTAACGAAGTTCGCTTCTGAGCCGGCAATCGTTTCAGTAATCGCTATCGTCGCTGCATTAGCTGAATAAATCGCCATTGCTTCATACAACTCTTTAATGGTATAAGTACTTTCTACTTCAAGACTAACATTACTGAGACCAGTATTATGGGACATTTGAGAAAGGTTCGCAGGTACCGTATACTTCTGGTCCCATTTCACTTTACCTTCTTCAATTGCTTCCAGTAACAAGTACTCTGTCATCATTTTCGTCATACTTGCAATGCCTTGAGCATTTTCTGAGTTCTTTTCATAAAGAATTTTGCCAGTGCTGGCTTCTACTAGAATCGCAGCTTTTGCGTTAACGTCCAAGTCTCCTTGAGCATTTGCAGGTCTCCCTACAATACCCATTGCCATCATTAAAACCATCATACAAACAAAAGATTTTTGAATCCAACTTCTTTTCACTTTTAGCCCTCCAAGATTTTATGTACACCTTCGTTATTTTATCATAGTTCGAAAGGTAAGAATAGACAGAGAATATGACTAGTTTTGGCATGGGTCAAGGGACTTGCGACCTCTGATAAAAGGCGGTAAATATCATTTTTATACAAATTAAAAAATGCTGATCAGGAGTATCTGATCAGCATTTGGAATTATTTTCTTATAATGAATAATTCGGTGCTTCTTTCGTAATTTGAACATCATGAGGATGACTTTCTCGAAGTCCGGCACCCGTCATTTTAATGAACTGTGCCTGCTCCCTTAACTCGTATAGGTCCTTCGTTCCGCAGTATCCCATGCCTGAACGTAAGCCTCCGATTAGCTGATACAATGTATCTGCTAAAGGACCTTTGTAAGGGATGCGGCCTTCGATACCTTCTGGAACGAACTTTTTATTTTCTTCCTGGAAATAGCGATCCTTCGATCCTTTTTCCATGGAGCTGACTGATCCCATACCTCTATATACTTTGAAACGACGTCCTTGGAAGATTTCCGTTTCGCCTGGGCTCTCAGATGTACCTGCAAGTAAGCTTCCTAACATAACGGCATGTCCACCTGCTGCCAGAGCTTTTACGATATCACCTGAATACTTGATGCCGCCATCAGCAATGATGCTCTTTCCGTGCTTTCTTGCTTCTGTCGCACAATCATATACAGCGGTAATTTGTGGAACGCCGACACCTGCAACGACGCGAGTCGTACAGATTGAACCAGGTCCAATCCCCACTTTGACTACATCAGCACCAGCTTCAATCAATTCTCTTGTCGCATCTGCCGTTGCCACATTTCCTGCTACGATATTTAACGTTGGATAAGCATCGCGGATTTCACGAACAATAGAAAGAACTCCTGCTGAATGGCCGTGAGCTGTATCAATTACAATGACATCCACATGTGCTTTCACTAGGTGTTCAACACGAGTCATCGTATCTTTCGAAATACCGACAGCTGCTCCCACTAATAATCGTCCTTGATCATCTTTAGCAGAGTTGGGGAATTCAATTACTTTTTCAATATCTTTGATCGTAATTAATCCCTTAAGTGTCCCTTCCTGATCAATCAGAGGAAGCTTCTCAATTTTGTACTGCTGAAGAATTTTTTCCGCTTCTTCTAGGGTAGTGCCAACAGGAGCTGTAACGAGATTTTCCTTCGTCATGACATCCGAGATTTGAATGGAATAATCCTGGATGAAACGAAGGTCACGATTCGTTAAAATCCCTACCAGCTTTTGCTCTTGTTCGTTGTTCACAATCGGAACACCGGAAATTCTATATTTGCCCATCAAGTGTTCTGCAGAAAAGACTTGATGATCCGGAGTTAAAAAGAACGGATCTGAGATAACTCCACTTTCGGAACGTTTTACTTTATCAACCTGTTCAGCCTGCTGTTCAATACTCATATTTTTGTGGATAATACCAAGTCCACCTTGTCGAGCCATTGCTATCGCCATTTCAGCTTCTGTTACAGTATCCATTCCTGCACTAATCACAGGAACATTCAATTTTATTGAATCTGTCAACTCAACAGAAATATTTACATCCTTTGGTAATACCTCTGATTTGGCTGGTAATAATAGTACATCATCAAACGTTAAACCTTCTTTAGCAAATTTAGAATCCCACATGTTTTCGGCCTCCCTAGTCCCAAAATATTATTAGTAGGTTATCAATTGGTTAAAATACTGTCAAGATGAATAGGATTAATTTAATTTTTCAGAATAATTAGAAGGTGATCACTTGAACGAATTACGTCAACACTGGGACTTCATCCACTATTTTCAGTCAGCAGAATACTCCCAGAAGTTTCTAAGAAAATGCTATGAACAAATGGGGTCTTCTCAAGCTGAAACGAAAAGCTATGATAACTGTTATCCATTCATGTACTACTTGGAGCAAGGCGAACTTTATTACAGACAAGCTACGCAATCTCCTATATCACTCAAACCTATTTTGCTTTTCTACGGATATATTCATTTTATAAAAGCGATTGTTTTAACAGAAGATCCCTTATACCCAGAAACAACCACGGTCCTGGCCCATGGGATTACATCCAGGAAAAGAAAAAAGCAGCAGTACCGTTTTTTACAAGATGAAGTTAAGGTGCAGAAAAATGGTCTATTTTCACACTTTTCCAACCTGGTGTTTCACGTGAAACATATCGTGGGGGAAAAATACAAGATGGAAGATTTACTCGTACAAATACCCGAGCTTGAAGAAGCATTTCATGTATTGCTCAAAAAGAAAACCATGTTCTGGTTCAATCAACAACATGAGCTGATCATTGATGAGACATTACTATCTTACTTTCATATGTCAGAAAGCTTACTTAAACAGTATCTGAATGAAAAGGTGACAGAGGAATTCACCTGGAACTCGGACAATTCGTTACAAGCACCAAATGTCCAAGAGCATCTTCCCTTTAGATGGCATTTCAACAAAAACAAACTAGCTCTTCCCGGGATTCGGAATGAAGCCACTACTATACCTGAAGTTCTCATCCATTATGCCATACTATACAACCTAAGCATGATTGCCCGATACGAAACAGAATGGTGGGTGGAACTTTTAAAAAACCGAACCAATGAAGACTATCCTATTATCAACACATTCATCAATGTCACAACAGAAAAAGCACCATACCTTTTACTTAAATTACTCATGGATAAAATGTAGGAAAAAGAGGAAGGATGACGGGCTGCCTCTCCTCTTTCTCTATTGTTCTTGAAGTAACTTCTTAATATCCCCCTCGATTTTGCGTGGATTGGTTTGCGGAGAATAGCGATCATAAACTTCACCATTTTTCCCGACTAAAAATTTAGTGAAATTCCACTTAATGTTCGAAAGAAGGACACCCTTCTTCTCTTTCGTTAAAAACGTGAATAGAGGATGAGCTTCCTTCCCCTTCACATCGACCTTCGCAAACATCGGAAAAGATACCCCGTAATTCACCTGACAAAACTCCATGATCTCATCCTGATCATTAAACTCCTGGTTCATGAACTGATCACATGGAAATCCAAGGACAACAAGTCCTTCATCCTTATACTCTTCATACAGGCCCTGCAGCTCCTCAAATTGAGGTGTAAAGCCACACTTACTGGCAGTGTTCACGATAAGCATTACTTTCCCCTGGTACTCTTCTAGAGACGTTACAGATCCATTCGCTCTTTTTACGGTGAAATCATAAATTGTCGTCATGTTCTTCTCTCCTCGTATATACTCTTATTTAAATAATACTTTAGAGAGTTGGTGGATAGCAATTTTGAGCATGTGATGATGGAGGTTTGTGGTTGTTTGAGATACAGTGGGTAGGTGAGGTGTTGGGTGTTTGGTGTTGGGTTGTCGGACGTAGGATATCTAATAGAATTATTAAATTGAATAGTTGATGGAAAATAGGATTTATATACAAATAATTAAGGATGATTTGGAGTAACATTGCATTTGCTGGCCACCAGGAAAGATTTCGAGGATATCGTGTCTCTCAAAATGAAGTTTTATATGTAATAAGCACTAATAAATGTTCCTATCTATCTAAAAATTCTTCTTTATATTAACGAAGACTATTTTAGGGTGGTAGATATCAATATTTTCATAGATATAGAGGCGGGTTAAGCTTGAAGCTGTATGTTAATTGCGTCGATTTTATATTATATTGCGTCTATTTGGACTGTTATTGCGTCGATTTTTCATTTTATGCGTCGTTTTTGAATGTTATTGCGTCGAATTCATCCCTTTATGCATATTTTTCCATTTTCTAACATAAAAACTATACCAGGGTAGTGTACTAACCCCTTTCTTCATTCCTAATACCACCTGTATGAAAGATAGATGCCTGATTCACCTTCCAATAACATTTCAGATAAAAAAACAAAAAAAAGAGTAACCACTAAGAGCTACTCTTTTTCATATTTGCCTGGCGACGTCCTACTCTCACAGGGGGAGATCCCCCAACTACCATCGGCG
>NZ_CANKZT010000016.1:0-1612 GCF_947488365.1 uncultured Rossellomorea sp.
TAGGTGTCAGTGGTAGGAGAGCGTTCTAAGGACTGCGAAGCTAGACCGTAAGGACTGGTGGAGTGCTTAGAAGTGAGAATGCCGGTATGAGTAGCGAAAGATGGGTGAGAATCCCATCCACCGAATGCCTAAGGTTTCCTGAGGAAGGCTCGTCCGCTCAGGGTTAGTCGGGACCTAAGTCGAGGCCGATAGGCGTAGACGATGGACAACAGGTTGATATTCCTGTACCACCTCTTTTCCGTTTGAGCAATGGGGGGACGCAGGAGGATAGGGTAAGCGCACTGCTGGATATGTGCGTCTAAGCAGTTAGGCTGATGATGAGGCAAATCCCATCATCGTGAAGGCTGAGCTGTGATAGCGAGCGAATTATAGTAGCGAAGTTCCTGATTCCACACTGCCAAGAAAAGCCTCTAGCGAGGAAAAAGGTGCCCGTACCGCAAACCGACACAGGTAGGCGAGGAGAGAATCCTAAGGTGAGCGAGAGAACTCTCGTTAAGGAACTCGGCAAAATGACCCCGTAACTTCGGGAGAAGGGGTGCTCTGGTAGGGTGCAAGCCCGAGAGAGCCGCAGTGAATAGGCCCAGGCGACTGTTTAGCAAAAACACAGGTCTCTGCGAAGCCGTAAGGCGAAGTATAGGGGCTGACGCCTGCCCGGTGCTGGAAGGTTAAGAGGAGTGCTTAGCGCAAGCGAAGGTGCGAATCGAAGCCCCAGTAAACGGCGGCCGTAACTATAACGGTCCTAAGGTAGCGAAATTCCTTGTCGGGTAAGTTCCGACCCGCACGAAAGGCGTAACGATCTGGGCACTGTCTCAACGAGAGACTCGGTGAAATTATAGTACCTGTGAAGATGCAGGTTACCCGCGACAGGACGGAAAGACCCCGTGGAGCTTTACTGTAGCCTGATATTGAATTTTGGTACAGCTTGTACAGGATAGGTAGGAGCCTTGGAAGCCGGAGCGCCAGCTTCGGTGGAGGCATCGGTGGGATACTACCCTGGCTGTATTGAAATTCTAACCCGCGCCCCTTATCGGGGTGGGAGACAGTGTCAGGTGGGCAGTTTGACTGGGGCGGTCGCCTCCTAAAGAGTAACGGAGGCGCCCAAAGGTTCCCTCAGAATGGTTGGAAATCATTCGCAGAGTGTAAAGGCACAAGGGAGCTTGACTGCGAGACCTACAAGTCGAGCAGGGACGAAAGTCGGGCTTAGTGATCCGGTGGTTCCGCATGGAAGGGCCATCGCTCAACGGATAAAAGCTACCCCGGGGATAACAGGCTTATCTCCCCCAAGAGTCCACATCGACGGGGAGGTTTGGCACCTCGATGTCGGCTCATCGCATCCTGGGGCTGTAGTCGGTCCCAAGGGTTGGGCTGTTCGCCCATTAAAGCGGTACGCGAGCTGGGTTCAGAACGTCGTGAGACAGTTCGGTCCCTATCCGTCGTGGGCGCAGGAAATTTGAGAGGAGCTGTCCTTAGTACGAGAGGACCGGGATGGACGCACCGCTGGTGTACCAGTTGTCTTGCCAAAGGCATCGCTGGGTAGCTATGTGCGGAAGGGATAAGTGCTGAAAGCATCTAAGCATGAAGCCCCCCTCGAGATGAGATTTCCCATCACGTA
>NZ_CANKZT010000018.1:0-1287 GCF_947488365.1 uncultured Rossellomorea sp.
AATTGATAGTCAAGAAATTACCGAGTATCGCCATTTTAGGTTTTAAACCTGATGTAACAACCAATTCGGTTAAGTTATGAAGGGCGCACGGTGGATGCCTTGGCACTAGGAGCCGACGAAGGACGGGACTAACACCGATATGCTTTGGGGAGCTGTAAGTGAGCTTTGATCCAGAGATTTCCGAATGGGGGAACCCATTGTTCGTAATGGAACAATATCCTTACTTGAATACATAGAGTATGGAAGGCAGACCCAGGGAACTGAAACATCTAAGTACCTGGAGGAAGAGAAAGCAATTGCGATTCCCTGAGTAGCGGCGAGCGAAACGGGATGTAGCCCAAACCAAGAGGCTTGCCTCTTGGGGTTGTAGGACACTCTATACGGAGTTACAAAGGAATGAAGTAGACGAAGAAGTCTGGAAAGGCTCGTCAAAGAAGGTAACAACCCTGTAGTTGAAACTTCATTCCCTCTTGAGTGGATCCTGAGTACGGCGGGACACGTGAAATCCCGTCGGAAGCTGGGAGGACCATCTCCCAAGGCTAAATACTCCCTAGTGACCGATAGTGAACCAGTACCGTGAGGGAAAGGTGAAAAGCACCCCGGAAGGGGAGTGAAATAGAACCTGAAACCGTGTGCCTACAAGTAGTCAGAGCCCGTTAACGGGTGATGGCGTGCCTTTTGTAGAATGAACCGGCGAGTTACGATCCCATGCAAGGTTAAGTCGATGAGACGGAGCCGCAGCGAAAGCGAGTCTGAATAGGGCGAATGAGTATGTGGTCGTAGACCCGAAACCAGGTGATCTACCCATGTCCAGGATGAAGTTCAGGTAACACTGAATGGAGGTCCGAACCCACGCACGTTGAAAAGTGCGGGGATGAGGTGTGGGTAGCGGAGAAATTCCAATCGAACTTGGAGATAGCTGGTTCTCTCCGAAATAGCTTTAGGGCTAGCCTCATGTGTAAGAGTCTTGGAGGTAGAGCACTGTTTGGACTAGGGGCCCTCATCGGGTTACCGAATTCAGACAAACTCCGAATGCCAAAGACTTATCCATGGGAGTCAGACTGCGAGTGATAAGATCCGTAGTCGAAAGGGAAACAGCCCAGACCACCAGCTAAGGTCCCAAAGTATACGTTAAGTGGAAAAGGATGTGGAGTTGCTTAGACAACCAGGATGTTGGCTTAGAAGCAGCCACCATTTAAAGAGTGCGTAATAGCTCACTGGTCGAGTGACTCTGCGCCGAAAATGTACCGGGGCTAAACGTATCACCGAAGCTGTGGATTGACACCT
>NZ_CANKZT010000019.1:0-1189 GCF_947488365.1 uncultured Rossellomorea sp.
GCCGATGGTAGTTGGGGGATCTCCCCCTGTGAGAGTAGGACGTCGCCAGGCAAATATGAAAAAGAGTAGCTCTTAGGGGCTGCTCTTTTTTGTGTTTACTTGTAAATGGATTCTTGGTTCGAAGAACAAATTGGTTATGGGATAAAGAGGGCTGCTTTTTTACGTTTTTATTTGTTGGAGAAATGTTATTGAAGGCTGATCGTACAACTAAAATCAGAATCGAAGGACAGATTGAAAGTGAAATAGGGACAATGTTTTTGGATGGATTTGGGAAATGACGCAATTCTTAAGCGAAGTGACGCAATTCTAAAGCGAAATGACGCAATAACGGATGTAAACGACGCAATAAAAATAAAAAAGACGCAATTCCGCTCTATTTTGACGCAATTAATTTAATAGAACCTTTATTGCTCTCATAATAGTAGCCACAACCTATATTGTTGGCCAGGTTATTACGGATTTCTCATATGAATAGGGCTAAATCTCTCTATTTTATTGATCAACCTTTTGAAAACACGCACTGAATTCTACTCTTAAACGATCAATCTATTAGAAAGATAAAATAAATATCAAAATTGCACCTCCAAAACAAACTAAAATTAGCTTTCACCTGAGAGTGACAAACCTCATTCGCAATAATTTTGACCAACTTCAGATCTGGGACTCTACATATTTAGTAATCCAGCAGAAGATCAGCGTCATATTTTCCTTCGGAATACCTCATCTAAACTTGGAAATACTTAGATAACCGGAAATAAATAGTCAAGCAGATATGTTTACGATTCTCCTCTGTGTGTATATATATAGTGTAGGCATTCTAAACTGAACTCTCAGACATCTATAAATAGTAAAAAAGGTATTGTTATTAAGTAGATGTTTGTGATATTATTGTTCTTCCGCCTTTTATAAGGGGATTCAATTTAATCTCTTTTAGGCTCGTTTAAGTGTTTACTAACTTAGTAGATATAAAAGTCAAAAAACATTTAAAAAGAAGTTGACTTCTGCGAAGTTAACTGGTAAAGTATTATTTGTTGCCACAAACGGACAACGAAAACACGATGACTTTGATCAAAACTTCTTGAAAAAAGTTATTGACAACGAGTTGATGATCATGTAACATAGTAAGGGTCGCTTCGAAAGAAGCACTTACACATTGAACCTTGAAAACTGAACAAAACAAGACAATACG
>NZ_CANKZT010000020.1:0-449 GCF_947488365.1 uncultured Rossellomorea sp.
TAGGTAGATAGGTCAGAGATGGAAGCATGGCGACATGTGGAGTTGACTGATACTAATCGATCGAGGACTTAACCACACTATAAAGCGGAGGCGGCTTGACCAGAGACGACAAGCATTTCTGGGCAATCAGAAGAGGGTGCCTTTTACCCTCAGCTGATTGAACTGAAATGACCTCGAGTCTCTAGCCGCCGGAGCTGGAATGGTATCTACTTGAAGAAGTAGATGCACAATTGGTCGATATTCGGCTTTCTTGACATCAATTCTTTATCTAGTTTTCAGGGAATAAATTTTATAAGAAAATATAAAAAAAGCCTTGAAAAAATATATCTACGCGATATAATAATACTTGTCCTTAAAAAAGTGACAAGGAATTGTCTGGTGACAATGGCGAAGAGGTCACACCCGTTCCCATGCCGAACACGGAAGTTAAGCTCTTCAGCGCCGATGGT
>NZ_CANKZT010000021.1:0-389 GCF_947488365.1 uncultured Rossellomorea sp.
GGGCCTTAGCTCAGCTGGGAGAGCGCCTGCTTTGCACGCAGGAGGTCAGCGGTTCGATCCCGCTAGGCTCCACCATGAACTTCATTCATTGGTTTTATAGAAGTGCAATAAACATTCTAAATATTTCGTGGCGGTGTAGCTCAGCTGGCTAGAGCGTACGGTTCATACCCGTGAGGTCGGGGGTTCGATCCCCTCCGCCGCTATTACTCAATACAAATCGCACGATTGATAAGGACCCTTAGCTCAGTTGGTTAGAGCAGACGGCTCATAACCGTCCGGTCGTAGGTTCGAGTCCTACAGGGTCCATTATACACGGAGGAATACCCAAGTCCGGCTGAAGGGATCGGTCTTGAAAACCGACAGGGGTGTAACAGCCCGCGGGGGTTCGA
>NZ_CANKZT010000022.1:0-384 GCF_947488365.1 uncultured Rossellomorea sp.
TCCGCAGTAGCTCAGTGGTAGAGCTATCGGCTGTTAACCGATCGGTCGCAAGTTC
The DNA here is from genome assembly GCF_947488365.1 of uncultured Rossellomorea sp. Taxonomy (NCBI): domain Bacteria; kingdom Bacillati; phylum Bacillota; class Bacilli; order Caryophanales; family Bacillaceae; genus Rossellomorea; species uncultured Rossellomorea sp. Next base: position 56 of record NZ_CANKZT010000022.1, read on the forward strand.
GAATCTTGCCTGCGGAGCCATTATATGGAGAGCTGTCCGAGTGGCCGAAGGAGCACGATTGGAAATCGTGTAGACGGTTAACGCTGTCTCAAGGGTTCAAATCCCTTGCTCTCCGCCATAACACTTCTTCTTATTAAGGCCCATTGGTCAAGCGGTTAAGACACCGCCCTTTCACGGCGGTAACACGGGTTCGAATCCCGTATGGGTCACCAACACTTTTTTCCAAAGATGAAATAAAACAATGAATATAATGGAGGATTAGCTCAGCTGGGAGAGCATCTGCCTTACAAGCAGAGGGTCGGCGGTTCGATCCCGTCATCCTCCACCAT
>NZ_CANKZT010000023.1:0-331 GCF_947488365.1 uncultured Rossellomorea sp.
CGCAGTAGCTCAGTGGTAGAGCTATCGGCTGTTAACCGATCGGTCGCAAGTTCGAATCTTGCCTGCGGAGCCATTTTCTTCATTATAGAAAGTGGAGTGGTTCTCAATATTTTTTTGAGAAACTTTCAAAAAGAAGTTGACTTCTGCGAAGTTAACTGGTAAAGTATTATTTGTTGCCACAAACGGACAACGAAAACACGACGAACTTGATCATAACTTCTTGAAAAAAGTTATTGACACCAAGTTGATGGTCGTGTAACATAGTAAGGGTCGCTTCGAAAGAAGCACTTACACATTGAACCTTGAAAACTGAACAAAACAAGACAATACG
>NZ_CANKZT010000024.1:0-291 GCF_947488365.1 uncultured Rossellomorea sp.
GGCGACTGATGGGAATCGAACCCACGAATGCCTGAACCACAATCAGGTGCGTTAACCACTTCGCCACAATCGCCATGCTTAAAATTTCTTTGGCAGGGGCAGTAGGAATCGAACCCACACCAAAGGTTTTGGAGACCTTCGTTCTACCGTTAAACTATGCCCCTATAAGAATAGTTGTTAAATAAGGGTAGATATTTTGCTTACACAAAAATCATTGGTGGAGGGGGGCAGATTCGAACTGCCGAACCCGAAGGAGCGGATTTACAGTCCGCCGCGTTTAGCCACTTCGCT
>NZ_CANKZT010000025.1:0-252 GCF_947488365.1 uncultured Rossellomorea sp.
ACCATCGGCGCTGAAGAGCTTAACTTCCGTGTTCGGCATGGGAACGGGTGTGACCTCTTCGCCATTGTCACCAGACATTTTCTTGTCTCTTTTTTAAGGACAAGTATTATTATATCGTGTAGATATATTTTTTCAAGGCTTTTTTTTTATATTTTCTTATAAAATTCATTCCCTGAAAACTAGATAAAGAATTGATGTCAAGAAAGCCAAGTATCGACCAATCGTTGTTCATTTAAAAAATGACTCTTTGTG
>NZ_CANKZT010000026.1:0-249 GCF_947488365.1 uncultured Rossellomorea sp.
GGCGGTGTAGCTCAGCTGGCTAGAGCGTACGGTTCATACCCGTGAGGTCGGGGGTTCGATCCCCTCCGCCGCTACCAAAAGGGACCTTTAGCTCAGTTGGTTAGAGCAGACGGCTCATAACCGTCCGGTCGTAGGTTCGAGTCCTACAAGGTCCACCAAGTACCATTTTTATTACGGAGGAATACCCAAGTCCGGCTGAAGGGATCGGTCTTGAAAACCGACAGGGGTGTAACAGCCCGCGGGGGTTCG
>NZ_CANKZT010000027.1:0-244 GCF_947488365.1 uncultured Rossellomorea sp.
TCCGCAGTAGCTCAGTGGTAGAGCTATCGGCTGTTAACCGATCGGTCGCAAGTTCGAATCTTGCCTGCGGAGCCATTGCTTCCATAGCTCAGCAGGTAGAGTGCTTCCATGGTAAGGAAGAGGTCACCGGTTCGAGCCCGGTTGGAAGCTTTTATATTTTATTTTGAATGGCCCATTGGTCAAGCGGTTAAGACACCGCCCTTTCACGGCGGTAACACGGGTTCGAATCCCGTATGGGTCACCA
>NZ_CANKZT010000028.1:0-240 GCF_947488365.1 uncultured Rossellomorea sp.
ATCCCCCAACTACCATCGGCGCTGAAGAGCTTAACTTCCGTGTTCGGCATGGGAACGGGTGTGACCTCTTCGCCATTATCACCAGACGAATTGCTTACAATGACAAATACTATTATATAATATTTTCAGTGTTTTTCAAGGGGTAATTAAAATTTATTCCCTGAAAACTAGATAAAGAATTGATGTCAAGAAAGCCGAATACCGACCAATTGTTGTTCATTTAAAAAATGACTCTTTGTG
>NZ_CANKZT010000029.1:0-236 GCF_947488365.1 uncultured Rossellomorea sp.
TTGGAGCGGGTGAAGGGAATCGAACCCTCATCATCAGCTTGGAAGGCTGAGGTTTTACCACTAAACTACACCCGCATGAAAATTGGAGGCGGCAACCGGATTTGAACCGGTGATAAAGGTTTTGCAGACCTCTGCCTTACCACTTGGCTATGCCGCCGTTGGCTGGGCTAGCTGGATTCGAACCAACGCATGTCGCAGTCAAAGTGCGATGCCTTACCGCTTGGCTATAGCCCAAT
>NZ_CANKZT010000030.1:0-235 GCF_947488365.1 uncultured Rossellomorea sp.
TGGGCCTAAGTGGACTCGAACCACCGACCTCACGCTTATCAGGCGTGCGCTCTAACCAGCTGAGCTATAGGCCCATATTCCATAAAAATGAATGATAAGCAATGCTTACCATTGTTTGTAGATGGAGAGTTGTTTTGCTTTCGCAAAAAACTTAGTTGAACCATCAAAACTGAACAAAACTTCGACGTGTCAAACGTTTTAGTTAAATCTTCCTTAGAAAGGAGGTGATCCAGCC
>NZ_CANKZT010000031.1:0-226 GCF_947488365.1 uncultured Rossellomorea sp.
GGTAGCGGCGGAGGGGATCGAACCCCCGACCTCACGGGTATGAACCGTACGCTCTAGCCAGCTGAGCTACACCGCCAAGAAACATAATATCAAAAATATTTTTTTACTTTCATAAAACCAATGAAGTTTATCTTACTTTCGAAAAAAAACATGGTGGAGCCTAGCGGGATCGAACCGCTGACCTCCTGCGTGCAAAGCAGGCGCTCTCCCAGCTGAGCTAAGGCCC
>NZ_CANKZT010000032.1:0-225 GCF_947488365.1 uncultured Rossellomorea sp.
AGTTCGGTAGCTCGTCGGGCTCATAACCCGAAGGTCGCAGGTTCAAATCCTGTCCCCGCAATACCATTTTTGACTTATATTTATAAGAGGTTATCCTTAATCTTTCATAAGTCACGCATGGATAGTTATTTTCGCTATCGCGAAAAAACTTTGGTCCGGTAGTTCAGTTGGTTAGAATGCCTGCCTGTCACGCAGGAGGTCGCGGGTTCGAGTCCCGTCCGGACC
>NZ_CANKZT010000033.1:0-224 GCF_947488365.1 uncultured Rossellomorea sp.
AACACGGAAGTTAAGCTCTTCAGCGCCGATGGTAGTTGGGGGATCTCCCCCTGTGAGAGTAGGACGTCGCCAGGCGAAATATTTTTTTGCACAATCACTTTATTTGTGAAGATGCATATAGTAATATAGAAAGTATCACCTTAAGTAATATTTATATCGTCGCGGGGTGGAGCAGTTCGGTAGCTCGTCGGGCTCATAACCCGAAGGTCGCAGGTTCAAATCCT
>NZ_CANKZT010000034.1:0-223 GCF_947488365.1 uncultured Rossellomorea sp.
TCACCTCCTTTCTAAGGAAGATTTAACTAAAACGTTTGACACGTCGAAGTTTTGTTCAGTTTTGATGGTTTAATTACCGTCAAAACATTTTTTATCTCTTACGAGATAGAAGTTGTGTTTGTTCTTTGAAAACTAGATAAAGATATAATTGATAGTCAAGAAATTACCGAGTATCGCCATTTTAGGTTTTAAACCTGATGTAACAACCAATTCGGTTAAGTTA
>NZ_CANKZT010000035.1:0-218 GCF_947488365.1 uncultured Rossellomorea sp.
TGGCTGGGCTAGCTGGATTCGAACCAACGCATGTCGCAGTCAAAGTGCGATGCCTTACCGCTTGGCTATAGCCCAATAATAACTTTAATGGCATAAAAAAGGGACATTTATAGGATGTCCATTTTACACTTTAATATACAGTGGTGGAGGGGGGCAGATTCGAACTGCCGAACCCGAAGGAGCGGATTTACAGTCCGCCGCGTTTAGCCACTTCGCTA
>NZ_CANKZT010000036.1:0-214 GCF_947488365.1 uncultured Rossellomorea sp.
GCAGTTCGGTAGCTCGTCGGGCTCATAACCCGAAGGTCGCAGGTTCAAATCCTGTCCCCGCAATACCATTTTTGACTAAGGATAGTATAATCCTTGATGAGTCATGCATGGGTAGTTATTTTGACTATCGTCTAAAATAATGAAACCTATTTTGCTTACGCAAAAAGCTTTGGTCCGGTAGTTCAGTTGGTTAGAATGCCTGCCTGTCACGCAG
>NZ_CANKZT010000037.1:0-210 GCF_947488365.1 uncultured Rossellomorea sp.
CTGCGTGACAGGCAGGCATTCTAACCAACTGAACTACCGGACCAAAGCTTTTTGCGTAAGCAAAATAGGTTTCATTACCTCGCGATAGCGAAAATAACTATCCATGCGTGACTCATCAAGGATTACCCTATCCTAAGTCAAAAATGGTATTGCGGGGACAGGATTTGAACCTGCGACCTTCGGGTTATGAGCCCGACGAGCTACCGAACT
>NZ_CANKZT010000038.1:0-208 GCF_947488365.1 uncultured Rossellomorea sp.
GAACTGGCAGACGCACAGGACTTAAAATCCTGCGGTAGGTGACTACCGTACCGGTTCGATTCCGGTCCTCGGCACCAAAGTTTTTTTTGCGAAAGCAAAATAACTTTCCTTACTTTGTCATTAATGAATTGTTTAGCGCCCGTAGCTCAATTGGATAGAGCGTTTGACTACGGATCAAAAGGTTAGGGGTTCGACTCCTCTCGGGCGC
>NZ_CANKZT010000039.1:0-207 GCF_947488365.1 uncultured Rossellomorea sp.
CGGTAGTTCAGTTGGTTAGAATGCCTGCCTGTCACGCAGGAGGTCGCGGGTTCGAGTCCCGTCCGGACCGCCATTTTTCATTTGCTTAGTAACATTGAAGTTGATCACTTGAAAATTTAATCTTCTATATAATATGGCTCAGTAGCTCAGTTGGTAGAGCAATGGACTGAAAATCCATGTGTCGGCGGTTCGATTCCGTCCTGAGCC
>NZ_CANKZT010000040.1:0-203 GCF_947488365.1 uncultured Rossellomorea sp.
TTAACGTTGACGTATTGTCTTGTTTTGTTCAGTTTTCAAGGTTCAATGTGTAAGTGCTTCTGTTTGAAGCGACTTGATAATCATATCATTTCCACCCAATCAGTGTCAATGACTTTTTTTAAAAATTTTGGTGGAGCCTAGCGGGATCGAACCGCTGACCTCCTGCGTGCAAAGCAGGCGCTCTCCCAGCTGAGCTAAGGCCC
>NZ_CANKZT010000041.1:0-201 GCF_947488365.1 uncultured Rossellomorea sp.
ATGGTGGCTCAGGACGGAATCGAACCGCCGACACATGGATTTTCAGTCCATTGCTCTACCAACTGAGCTACTGAGCCTTACTTAGAGTAAAATATTTAATTATGAACCATAATCTTATTTAAAGAAAATGGCGGTCCGGACGGGACTCGAACCCGCGACCTCCTGCGTGACAGGCAGGCATTCTAACCAACTGAACTACCG